>JBBSAB010000111.1:0-27309 GCA_038252755.1 Polyangiales bacterium
CTCCGGTCCGGTGCTCACGTACCCACGTACGTTCAACGAGAGGCGACCGGAAAGGTCGCTTGGTCCTCGCGAAAGCCTCGCCAGAAGCCAGGCTGAGCGGGCGGGCAGCTGATAAATGAGACCAATGCTCAGAGGAAGGCGGGAAGGCGGGAAGGTTTTGTCTGTTCGAGCACGCGGCTGAGGCAACGTAGCTAGCCGGTTGCGTCGGCGCTGCCCGCACCACCCACCAAGAGATCTCTCGCTCTTTTCCCGCCTTCCTCTGGGCATTCATCGCATTCGGACGTTCGCTCGGCGACTCACTGGGTTTGTTGAGCTGGATAGGGTTTGCGCGGCGCGTTTCGGTGTCGCAAGTGCGACACGATTTACGCAATGATTTCGGGTCGAATATTGTTGAAGCTGACGCTGTCGCATTTGCGACAACGTCAGTGACCCGTGACGGTGCGGGGTGCGGCCGGCTAGCTGCCGACGAGCTTGACGAGTGTGGCGCCGCACCGCGCGCCCCGCCCGCGCAAACGCTGAGCGCTGCACGCCCGCACCCCCGCATCCACCGGGGACCGCTACAAAAGCTTCTGCAAACAGGCCGCATTTCGGCAGCCCAACCGAGATCAGACCAATGCTCAGAGGAAGGCGGGAAGACGGGAAGGCCGAGATTTAAGGTGGGTGGTACTGGCAACTGGACGCAGCGGGATCGCGATTGGGCCTCAGGCGCCTGTTCGAACAACAGAAATCTTCCCGCCTTCCTGTTCGCTCGTGCTCGAGGCGAGAAATGTGATGAATGGTCCGGCGGGTACGGGTGCGGAGAGACTTGGCCGGACGAATTGGTGAACTGACCGGGGAGGGTGGGGGTACATGCCGGTGTGGCCCCAGTTTCCTGTCGATTGTCCGTGGTGCTCGGGCTGGCGCTCATCCTGGAGGGTTGCAGTGGTGAGGCTGCGCGAGGCGAGACGGAGGCGGGCGGTGCTGCGACGGTAACTCCTGGCGGTTCTGCGAACTTGGCGGGTAGCGGGACGGCGCCGGGCGGTTCCGGAGCGGGAGTGAGTGGGGGCGGGGCCGAGGGCGGGGTCGGGGTCGGGGTCGGGGGAATGGGCGGCGGCGGGGGAATGGGAATGGGAATGGGAATGGGAATGGGAATGGGTGGGGCTGGCGGAGCGACGTTGGTGGGGGTGTTTGTGGCGCAGGGGCATGAGCGGCGGATCACGCGCTCTTGCGATGATGGTCAGACGTTTCCCTACAACTCGTCGGCGGATGACGCGTTCCGGTGCTTCGTTGATGCCGATCACGACTGCGACCACTCGGTGAATGCCGGGCGCGGTTTAGCGTTTGGAGCAGGGAGCTTCGTGGCGACTTGGGGTTGGGGACACCCCGGTAAGTTGCAACTCTCGACCGACGGCAAGGCGTTCGGCGACGTGATGACCGAAACGCCAACGTTCGCCGATGTCGCCTATGGCAACTCGCTGTTCGTCGCTTGCGGCAATCCGACGCGCGTCTCGACCGACGGCAAGACGTGGGACATGGGCGGCAAACTGAGCTTCGATTTCAACTACCGCGGCATCGAGTTCGTGCCGACAGCGGGCGGTACGTTCCTGGTCACCGGCGAGTCAGGGGCCCAACGCGCGATCTCCTACAGCCACGACGGGAAGACCTGGACGGTGGCGAGCGACCGCCCCGACTTGTGCGGTCAAGAGCTGCGCGGCATCGCCGGCTCTGACTCGGTGATGCTCGTGGTCAGCGCGCAGGGCGGTGTCTGCCGGTCAGTCGACGGCAACGCCTGGACCTACGCTGCAGTTAGCGATCGCTTCACCAGTCCGCCGCTCTGGACCGGAACGGAATTTTGGGTCTATTCCGGCGCCAAACTGTACAAGAGCGCGGACGGCCAAGCCTGGACCAATCAGGACATCGCGCCCGCCAACATCGCGATTGGCCCGCTCGCGCGCAGCCCAGGCGGCACGCTGGTCGCGGCCAACGATGGCTGGCAGGTCTGGTACGAAAAGCAGCATTTCTTCCGGTCGACGGACGGCGTGCACTGGGAGGTGCTGCCGGCGACAGCTTTCACCGGCAGCCACCCGATCAACTTCATCAGCTTTGGCTATATGCCGCCAAGCGCGGGTTGTGGACTGCCGTGAGCGGCGTCGCCGAAGCCGACTGGCGTGATGGTTCGCCGCAAGAGCAGGCGCGCCATTGGGAACGGAAACTGGATCTGCTGCTCCGGCTCGAAGCCGAAGCGCTCGTAGAACGGCTGGGCATCGGCCGTCGCGAGTCGTACCAAGCCGGCGCCGCGCACGGTGGGATGGTCGAGAAGTAGCCGCATCACGGCCTCGCCCAAGCCGTGGCCGCGGTATTCGGGCGCGACCGCGACGTCGGCGACGTAGGCGTGACGAGCGCCGTCGCTGTTGGCGCGCGCGGTTGCCACCAGGCGTCCGCTCGCGTCGCGAGCGCCGAGCCAGGCGCTGGCGCCGAGCTGGGCTCGGGTGAGCACCTCGCGCGTCACCCCGCGCGTCCAATACAGGTCGACGGCGGCCGCCGCGTCACTGGGCGCGAGTGTGGGCCAAAGCCACGTGTCGGCGGGGCCGCGAAAACGCGCCGGGCGCGAGGTTGCTGCGTGATGTTGGAACATCAGCGCGATCGTCTCGGGGTCGCCCCGGCCGCCGCGTTGCCACAACCGGTCCATGATGTTCTGCACTTCCGCAGGTTGCTTGTTTTGGCCGAGCTTGGCTTTGCCGGTCAGGTTTTCGAGGCGGATGCCCATCACCAGCACACCACGCACGGCGTTTTGATACAGCGGCGTGTCGAAGTGAATCGGCACGTGACCACCCTCGGGTTGGTAACGCTGCATGATGCGCTGCAGAGCGTCGGCTTTGACGTACGGATCGTCGATACGCTCCAAAGTGCCGTGCACCTGTACGCTGCGGAAAAATGTCGTCGCCGGGCAAGCCTTCTCCGGATCGGTGAAGTAGCTGGGGATCGTCACCAACATCTGTTCGGCTTGCGCCACGGCGGCGCGGCCCCATGCACTGCGCCTTCTCGCCGCTCGGAGCGCCGTGAAACAGCAGCCACTCGTCGGTGACGGCGGCGTTGAGCGTGCGCAGCACGGGCGCACCGTCGGCGCGGGTGAAGGCCAGGTGGATAGCTGCGGCTTCCTTCAAAAAGACGAGCGCTTGCGCAGGGGTCATCGTGAACTCGGGGCGACGCATGCGCTCAACGTGATCGATTCGTGGTCTGTTCGAAAGGTCCAGATGCGCAGCGCGGGTTTGTAGCGGCGAGGGACCGGAGACCATCCAAAGAAACCTCGGATTGGTTTCCTCTCGACCTCCCCGTCTCCCTGTTTGATTCGCGCGGTTACTGGGCTTTGCGCTCGAAATATTGCAGATCGATGAAGATGGCAGCAGCCAGAATCAACGAGCGCTCATCGAGGCCGAGCTCGGCCGATTCGAAGGCGACGCGGAAGCGGTCGGCGTCGGTGAACGCTTCTTGCAGCATGCCGGACCATTTCTTCTCGACGCGCGCCAGCTCGCGACCGTCACGCTGGAACGCGAATGTCCACGGCCGCCACAGCGGTGAGCGGACGCTGAGCAAGAGTCGCCCCGACGGGTCAGTAACGTCGAATCGCTTGGAGAACACCGCGAAGCGTTGCTGAATGGCGCCGACCACTCGGCCAGCAGCGGTGCTCACCTCCAAGCGCTGAAAGATCCAGCGAAACGGATGCACGACACGCAGCACCAACTGCCGCGAGTTGTCGAAAAAGTGAATCTCGAACGTGCGCCAGTGGCCGACGAACATGCGGGCCAGGAAGGCCAGGCCGCCCTTGCCCTGCTCGGCGGCGAACGCGAACGGCGCGCCGTTGACCTCGATCGAGTACTTGTTGCGCGTCTCGATCCCGAAGAGCTCGGCAAGCTCGCGCTTCTGCACGATCATGAGCTCACTGGACTGCTGCACGATGGCAAGCATCTCGGTCATGGCCCGAGCCTCGCACAGCGGCCACGGTACTGGGCCCTCAAATCCGCTGTGATTGCCCGGCGCTTGACGCGTTCAGGGCTGGGGGCTACGCCTGGCGCGACCCGGAACGCCCTGCCGGTCAGCCGCGTATGCCAAATTTGCCAGCAAATTCGGACTCCCATTTTGAATTTGAGAAGCGTTTTCAAGTTCAGGTGCGACGCGCGGGCTGGCTGGTGGTCGGCTTGGTCGTCAGCTGCGCGCCGGTAGCGCTGCCTGATGGTGAGCGTCGTGTCGCGCTCGGCACCGCAACCGAGCAGGTCATCCTTCCGACCTACGCCGAGCTGAGCGCGCGCACCGGCGAGCTGGCGTCGCTGCTTGACGGCCTAGCGAGCGCGCCGGACGAGGCCGACCTGAGCGCCATTCGTCAGGCCTACTTGGACGCACGCACGCCGTTCGAAGAAGCTCAAGCCTTTGGCTTCGGTCCAGCCAACGATTTGCATTCGGCGGCCGGCATCGACCAGGCGCCGATCGACGTCGCGAAGCTCGATGCGGAGCTGGCCTCCGACGCTGAGCTCACTCTCGCGCACGTGCGTGCCCTGGGCGCCAACAAGCGCGGCCTTCACGCCATCGAGTACTTGCTCTTTCCGCAAGACGACGTGGAGCTCGAGGCGGCGCTGTTGGCGGACGACGCATCGGGCCAGCGCCGCCGGCAATTCGCCAGCTTCTCAGCTTCGGTCGTAGCGACCAATGCGGCTGCGCTGGGCGCTGCTTGGGACCCGGAAAATGGCGACTATGCCGGCCAATTCTCGAAGCCCGGCGGGCCGGCGAGTGTTTCGAAAGGTGTACAAGAAGGGCTCGATACCCTGCTCAACGAGACGGTCTTCCTCAGTGAGCTGGTCTACAGCGTCAAGCTCGGTAGCCCGCTCGGCGTCGCCACCGGCGGCCTGATCGATGCCGGGGCACAGGAGTCGGAGCGCGCTGGGGCGTCGGTCACCGACATGCTGAGCAACCTGCGTGGCGTACGCAACATCTACCTCGGCTCGCGTGACGGCAGCATCGGCGTGAGCCTGTCCGGCTTGGTGCACAGCAAGAGCCCGAGCGCCGACTTGCACGCACGCACGGCGCTGGCCAACGCCGAGGCCGCGTTGCTCGCGATCCCCGAGCCGCTCACCGACGCCCTTGCTGAATCTCCTCAGACGGTCGCGGCGGCATACGAGTCGGTCAAGGTCCTGAAGCAGGTCTTGGCGACCGAGGTTTTGAGCACCTTGGGGGCAAGCCTGAAGTTCAGCAACAACGATGGCGACTAACGCGCGCCTCCAACGACCGATCGACTTGGCGAGCCTGGCGGCTTTCCGGATCGGCTTTGGCGTGCTCTTGCTGGTGGCGGCGCTGCGCTACTTCACGCACGGTTGGATCGCCGAATATTTCCTGCAGCCAGCGCATTTCTTCAAATACTGGGGATTTGGTTGGGTAGAGCCGTGGCCTGGCGTCGGCATGTACGCCCACTTCGGGTTGATGGCGGCGTGCGCGCTAGGGGTGATCTTCGGCTACCGGTATCGCGCGAGTGTCGTTGGGTACTGCGTGTTGTTTGCGTACGCGCACCTGATCGACAAGACCAACTACCTCAATCACTACTACTTGGTAATTTGCGTGTGCGGCTTGATGGCGTGCCTGCCGCTGGCCGGCATGTGGTCGATGGACGCGCGGCGTGACGCGCGGGTGCGACTCGGCGAAGTGCCGGCGTGGATGCTGTGGGCGCTGCGCGCGCAGTTCGGCTTCGTCTACGTGTTCGGCGGCATCGCCAAGCTGAACGCCGATTGGCTGTTGCACGCGCAACCGCTGTCGATCTGGCTGGCGCGAAGCGGCGATTTGCCGGTGGTTGGAAGGCTGCTCGGCACGCCGGCCGCGGCGTACGCGATGAGTTGGTCAGGTGCGCTGTTCGACTTGTCGATCGTGCCGCTGCTATTGACGCGTCGCACGCGCCCATTCGCCTACGTCGTCGTCGTGGCGTTCCACCTGCTGACCGCCCAGCTCTTCCACCTCGGCATGTTTCCGTATTTCATGATCTGCGGCTCGCTGCTGTTTTTGCCAGCAGAATGGCCGCGCCGAGCGCTCGGTTGGGTCGGAGCGAGAGTGGGCACGGGCACAGGCACAGGCACAGGCACGGGTGATGGGGCGGTACCGGTGTTCGCGATTTACTTCGCCGTACAGTTACTGCTGCCGCTCAGACATTGGCTGTATCCGGGGCAGATGTGCTGGAGCGAGCAGGGGTTTCGCTTTTCGTGGAACGTCATGCTGATGGAGAAGGATGGCTCGGTGGATTTTCGGGTGGTCGAGCCCAGCACCGGTCGCACGTTTCACGTTTCTCCGCGCGCCTACTTCACTGCCTATCAAACCGCGACGATGTCGCCGCAGCCCGACATGGTGCTCGAAGCTGCTCGGATCGTCGCCGCTGATTTCCGTGCGCGCGGCGTGGTCGATCCGGCCGTTTACGCCGATGCGTTTGCTTCACTGAATGGGCGCCCGCTTGAGCGCCTGATTGACCCTCGGGTCGATCTCGCACGCGAGGTCGACGGACTCTCCAACAAGACCTGGATCTTACCGATGAAAACCCGCCAAGATACGCAAGTCGCCTCGCTGAGCCGGAGCTTCGAATGAAGCAGGTGCGCCACAAGCTTGGGTTGGCGGCCTTTGCGGCGTGCTGGCTGCTCCCCGGCATTGCGGTTGGCAATCCGCACCCGCTACCTTTCTCGTACCCGTATCAAACCTTGCCCAAGGGCAAGATCGAGGTTGAAGAGATCGCGGATCTGATCCCGATGCGAGTGTCGCGCGAGAAGCTCGACGGCACGCGGGACGCCGTCACGGCTGTCCGCTCCGAGTTACAAACCGAGCTCGAGATCGGCGTGACCGATCGCTTGGAGCTCGGCTTGTATTTCGACTTCAAGCAAGGCGCGAGCGCCGACACGCCGGCGATGCGCTTTGGTGGCGTCAAGCAGCGCTTGCGCTACCGCTTCGCCGAGGAAGGCGATCTACCGGTAGACATGGGCGTCTATTTCGAGCTCGCGGAATATTTCGACGAGGTGGAGATTGAAGAGAAACTGCTGCTCTCACGCCGCTTTGGCTACCTGACTGCCGTTTGCAACTTGTGGGTCGAGCAAGAGTATTACTTCCAAGAGCAGCAGTGGAAGCTGATCTACCACCCGACTGTTGCTGGAGTTTACGAGCTTTCACCCAATTTCATGCTCGGGTTGGAGTACTGGTCGCAGGGGCGCTTCGACAAACCCGAGTCCGGCAAGTCGCCGCCAGGGCAGGACGACAGCCAGAGCCTAACTAGCGGGCGTCACTATGTAGGCCCGACATTCATGCTGCAGTCGGGCGAAGCCTGGTGGTCCACCGGTGTTTACGCGCGACTCGACCATTTCGGTGAAGGTGCCAAGCCCGAAGACCCTTATGGCAAGGTGTGGATTCGCACGATGGTTGGGCTCGGTTTCTAGATACGCGGGCCTTGCGGCCCTGTGGTAGCTTCGGAAATGCCGCCATGGGAGTAAACGCGTGAGCGACAACAACGACACCAAAGAGGCAGCCGAGCCGGTCTACGTGATCGAGAGCATCCCGGTCGGAGGGGAGCACGGCGTCAGTCCCGGCGAGATCGAGCGCGAAGCCATCCCAATCCCTGAGCACTTGCGGCTATTCCGCGAGATTGGCCGCGGCGGCATGGGGCGGATTCACCCGGCGACCGATCGCAACCTTCTACGTCACGTGGCACTGAAGCGGCTCGATCGCGAGCTGGCCAAAGTCCCCATGTACAAGGACGGCTTCATCGCCGAGGCGCAGATGACCGGGCAGCTGGAGCACCCCAACATCGTGCCGGTGCACGAGCTGAACGTGTCCGACGTCGGTGTGCCGTACTTCACGATGAAGCTCGTGCAAGGCGTTAACTTCGACGACTGGCTGCGCGATCCGTTTCGTTCGCCCGGCAGCACCGCGCGGCTCGAAGACGGGCTCGAGGTGTTCTTGAAAGTGTGCGACGCGGTCGCCTACGCGCACCATCGCGGCGTCATTCATCGCGACCTCAAGCCGGAGAACGTGATGGTCGCGGACTTCGGCCAGACCTACTTGATGGACTGGGGCTTGGCACGACTGACGCGAACCAAGCCAGCGTCTGGCTCACGCTCGCAAATGGAGGCGCCGGGCCCGGTCGGAACGCCAACGCACATGGCGCCCGAGCAAGCCCGCGGCAACCCGCAAGAGATGGACGAGCGCAGCGACGTGTTCGGCCTGGGTGCGATCTTGTACGAGATTGTCAGCGGCAAACTGCCGTACGGGGACGCGCGCGACGTTGACACCGTGCTCAAGCGAGCCGAAGCCGGGCAAGTCGTGCCGATCGACGTCGCTTGTATGGGTATTGGCGTCTCCAAGCGCATTCGCTCGATCGTCGAGCGTGCGGTCGCGCCGAAGCCCGAAGATCGCTACGCGTCGGTGGTGGAGCTGCAGGCAGATGTGAGGAATTTCCTGCGTGGCGGTTTGCATCTGCCGCGCCGAGTGTTTCCGCCGGGTAGCGTTATCATCCGTGAGGGTGATGTAGGTGACGCCGCGTACATGATCGTGAGCGGTCGCTGCAAGATCTCGCGTCGAGTCGGCAGCCAGCAGGAGCCGCTGGGTACGATGACGGCGGGCGACGTTTTCGGCGAGATGGCGCTGTTGCTGGAGGAGCCGCGCGCCGCCACGATCGAAGCGGAAGACAACGTGACAGTGTTGGTTTTGGATCAGCGCACGCTGAGCGCGGGCCTCGGGGCAGACGGCTGGACGGGGGCGTTGGTGCGCGCCTTGGCTCAGCGCTTTCGCGATTTGGAACAAAAGGTCCGCGAAGCCGGCGTGCGGCGCGGCTAGCGCGGGCTAAACCGACGTCCAGCCTAGTAGTTTTCTCATCGCCTTGAGCGGGGGGTCCCTCAAGGCTACGCTGTAGTGTCCGTTCGGGATTCGTGAGGCTGAGCTGGGCGCCCGCAGTGCCCACATAACCGCCGGGGAAGCGCTTGAAGAACAGGGCACGCGACATCACTAGTGACGAGTCTCTAGACGCTAAGACTGAGAGCGATCCCAGTCGCCGAGCGAGCGGTGTTCAGGCGCGCGCCGATCGCAGTGCCCGGTCGACGCCGCCTGCGATCGAAGCTCGGCTGGCAGAGCGCCCGCTGATCTCGATTGGCTCGCCGGCCGATCCGGCGCTACTCGAGCCCACGTACGCATACCTTTCGTCGTACACCGGTACCTGCCTCGAGCCGCGGGTCGCCCAGCGGCTCAACGTCGCCATCTACGAGCTGTACGCCAACGCGCTTCGCTACGGCTCCACCGCCGGTGAGGTGCGGCTCGAGATCGAGCGCACCGCGAGCGGCGCCAAGCTGCTGGTCGTGAACCGCGCCGACCCGGCCCGACTCGAGCAGCTGCGGGCTCACCTCGCGCGCGTGCAAGAGGACCCGAACGCGGCTTTCATGGGCGAGATGAATCGCTTCGCCGGGGGCAGCCAGCCGCCGCCGATGCTTGGCATCGTGCGTGTCACTCACGAGAGCGCGCTCGAACTCCAGCTCGAGCTCGATGGCGACTGCGTCGCGATCTCGACCGTCTGCGAAGGTTGAGTGCTGGCTGCGTGACGTCGTCGTGGGGGACCGCTAGCGCGCTCGCTAGGGGTTCTTGACCTGGTTGCCGCTCACTCGTGCGATGACCTTCACGCCTGCGCCCAGCGCGCCTTCCGCCGGAATGTAGCCGATACCGCCCGGAGTGCTGGCAACGTGCGCGACCACGGCCGCTGCCGTCGTTAGCTTCTTGGGCGGACGCGCTTCACCGCGCACTTTGCGATCGATCCAGTAGCGCAGCGCCGTATCAGGATCGAAGCCTAGGACGGCCTTGTCGAAGACCTGTCGCTGGACCGACTTTTCCGGCAAGTTTACCGGTTCGACGAGCGCGCCGTTGTCCCACTTGCGCTTGCTGGTCTGAAAGATTGGGCGAAGCTCGGAGGCGTTGAGGCGTCCGGTAGGGTTCTGGCTGTTGACGATCACCAACAGCTCACTCGAGCCAGCCTCCGTAATCGGCGCCCACAGCACCACACCGAGCCCCAGCATCGCGAGCGCGCGGCTGAGCCAGCGCGAGCGGCTATTAGAGCTGGGTGAACGTTGGCGGGTCATGTCGGTTGGACGGAGCAGGTGACAGTCTACTTCGTGGGGAACGGGCGTGCGCAGACCGACGGTGCATCGGGGTCATCGGGCAGGAATTGCTTCAAATCGGTACACTTCCAGCCGCTGGGGCAAATGCTGGCGTCGAGATCACAGCCGCTGGCGCTGCAATAGGCCGTATCGAACGGCGACATCGGAACGCAGTAATCCGTGGCTCCTGTGCATTCGTCGCTGGCGGCGCAAGCCAGGCCAAAGTTGGGATCGACTGCCGCGCCAGCGCCGCCGGCTCCGCCTTCGCTCATTGACGACGTGCCTGCGCTCGCGGCCGGTGCCGGGTGGCAGTCGCCGTCGCGGTACACCGTGCCCTCGCCGCAGGCATCCGCTTCGCTTTGCGTACAAGCCGCCGCACAGACCGTGAAGGAGAGAGCGGTGAAAAACAGGGCGCGGTGCAGCATGATGCCCTCGAGCTAAAACGACAGGACGAAGCGAGAATCGAGCAGGCGGAAGTTGTTGTCACTCGCGTCGCCACCGTCGGCGACGCGATAAAACTTGGCGGCGACGTACTGCGTCTTGAGTTGCGCGTACGGCGAGAAATAAAGGTTGAGACCGAGGCCAGGCAGGTACGTCATGTCGAAGCTGCCGTCACGCGGCGACAGGTACTTGAGCTCCGTGTACGTGTAGGGTTCGAACATGCCGATTCGATAGGCGAAGATCGAGTACCAGTAATATTCGTAGCGGTTCGGATGCGTCGTGCCGGGCGCGGCGAACCACACCGGCTCGTGCGGGCTCTCGCCGTGATCGATGCGGTGCACGAGGCCTTCGGTACGGATCCGCAAAGCCTTCCAGTCGAGCGAGAGGTCGCCGCCCACGGAGTACTCCTTGTAGCGGTACTTGTTCGAGATCGCGACGCTCGGGCCCGTCGTCGAGATCGTCAGGACTTTACTCTTTTCGAGCGAATCACCGGCATAGCCGGATAGCCCGAGCTTCAACGTGTGGTTCGTGCCGGAGAACGTGGCGTAGGCGCGGGCGCCAGCGGCCTTGCCGTCCGTCGGGTCTTCGAGAAACGGCGCGCGACCGTTGGTGACGTAGGCGGCATAGCCGAGCTCGGTATCGCCGACGTTCGTCGAGCCGTAGGCCTGCACACCGAGCTGGCGGTTCGGCATGGCTTCTTCGACTTGAGACGCTGGTAGCACCAGAGAGATGAGTGTCGGAGTGCCGTGGTCGACGTTCCAGATGCCGTAGGGCGTCAGGAAGTAGCCGACGCGCAGGCTGAACAGATCGGTAATCGTGTGCTCGATCTGCGCGCGCTCGAGGACGACACCGCCCCAAATAACGTGGTTTCGCCCGGACGGGCTGTTGGTGTCGAAGACGCGGTTGTCGGTGCTGTGGAACTGTCCGGTTACCGGATCGACCGTTTCGGTTCCGTGCGGGTAGGTAGTGAGCCGCGCTTCGACGAGCGCGCGCCAGCCGGGTGTTGGCTGCGCGTCGAAGTACAGGTTGATGTTGCCGAGGACGAACGTCAGCTTGCGCTCGATCAGCGCGGCGAAGAATGAATCCTTGGAGAAGAACGATTTCTTCAAACCGAAGTCGACGAAGCCGTAAATCTTGAAGCGCTGATCGTCTTCTTCGGCGCTGGCCGTTGACTCGGCCTGCTGCGCCTCGAGCGCATCGATGCGCTGTTTGAGTTCAGCGATGTCGACGGCCGAGGCCGTGCCGGCAGCAGCCGAGGGGGCGGCGGGCGAAGTGACTGGCGCCGCGGCAGCAGGAGCTTCAGGCGCAACGACTGGCTCCACTGGCCCCGCGGCCGCCCCCTGTGCTAGCGCGCGCGCAGAGCCGCCCAGCGAGAGCAGCAACATCGCGGAAAGGGGGAGGAGGCGCATAGAAGCCCTGAATACAGCCCTAAGACGCAGCTGGCTACGGCCGCCAATCGCGACACTTAAGCCGACATGACCCAAGATGGGACCGTATCCGACCAGGTTCGATGCCCCTGAGTCAAGGGGTCTCGGGCAGCGTGGGGTCGCGCTCTCGCGTGGGGCGCGCTATCCCGTCCGTCGCGTTGTCCCATGCTCGAAGTCCTTCCCCGTAGGGTGTGTTCAGGCTGCTCGCGGCCGAGTGTGGTGTGCCTGTGTGCGTCGATTCGCCGCGTGTCGACCCGCACCCGCGTCGTCATTTTGCAGCACCCGCGCGAGAGCGACGTGCGGATCAACACCGCGCGGCTGGTCGAGCTCCAGCTCGAGCGGGCTGAGCGCCACGTGGCGGTCAAGCTCGCCGAGGTACCAGCCTTCACGGCGCGGCTCAACGACCCCGACGCGCCGCCGATCCTGCTCTATCCGGGCCCCGAAGCGCGCGATCTGGCCGAGGCGCCGCCAGACGGGCCGGTGACGCTGGTCGTGCTCGACGGCACCTGGTGGCAGGCGAAGAAGCTGTTTCAGCAAAATCCCGAGCTGGCGCAGCTGCCGCGCTACTCGTTGTCGCCGAGCGCGCCGAGCCGTTACCGCATTCGCCGCGAGCCAGCACTGCATTGCATCTCTACGATCGAGGCGATCGGTGAAGCGCTGACGCTGCTCGAGCCGCCCGGCTTCGATCGCGAGGCGTGGTTGCTGCCGTTCGACGCGATGGTCGAGCATCAATTGCACTTCGCTCGCTCGCACAACGCGCGTCGACACCTGGCCAGTCGCGAGCACGTCAGGAAGCCCCGCTTGCCCAAGCTGCTCTTGGAGCGCGAAGCGGATCTGGTGGTCGCGTACGGTGAGGCCAACGCTTGGACTCGTGGCAGCGCCGTGGGCGGTGACGCCGAGGTGGTGCAGTGGGTGGCGGAGCGCGTCCAGACCGGGGAGCGCTTCGAAGCCTTGTTGGTGCCGCGGCGACCGCTTTCGCCATCGTTCGAGGTGCACGCGCGCGTGGCATCCGAGCTCGTGCTTTCGGGCGAGTCTTTCCCGGCTTTCTTGCAGCGTTGGCAAGCTTTCTCGCGGCCGACCGACCTGCTCGCGGGTTGGGGGTTCTACGCCTCCGAGCGGCTGGTCGCCGAGGGCGTGAGCTTGCCCGAACGTTTGGATCTACGCGGACTGGCGCGTCGGCAGCTGCGCAAGAGGACGGGTGAGGTCGCGGCATGCGCGGCCGAGCTGGGCGCTGTCGTGCCCGAACCATGGGCACACGGACGCGCGGGTGAGCGCTTGTCAGCCGCCGTGGCTGTAACCCGCGCCCTGCTCGACGCCGCCCGCAGCTAACCTCGTCTCGTCTCGTCTCGTCTCGTCTCGTCCCGTCCCATCCCGTCCCGTCTCGTCCCGTCTCGTCCCGCAGCTCGCAGCTCGCAGCTCGCAGCTCGCAGCTCAGCGCTCACAGCTCGCCCAAGCCGCCCGCGCGGTCGCTGACCAGTCGCCGCGCCACCCAGACCGTGGTCGCCAAGAGCAGCATCGCCCAAACGCCGAGCGCTGCGGCCAACAGCCGTCCTTCGCCGATCAGCTGCGAGAGCTCGTAAATCGCCTTGGTGATCGGAAAGTGCGCTTGTTGCTGGGCCAGGATCAGCGAGTCCGACACCTCGAGCATCGACAAAGCGAACGCGAACAGCCCGCCGGCAAGCAGGTGCGGCAAGACCAGCGGCAAGGTCACGCGCAGCAAAATTCGCCGTGGTGGGGCGCCCAGGCTCTGCGCGGCGTCTTCGACGCTCTTGCTCAGCTGGAGGAGTCCTGCTTCGGCCGAGCGCAGCACGAACGGCAAGCGCCGCATCGCGTAAGCGACCACCAACAGCACGGTCGGATCATGCACTGGGTCGAACATGGCCAGCGGCCGCCCCGGCCGCGAGATCGCGAGGTAGCCAAAAGCCAGCACCAAGCCTGGTACCGAGAGCGGCAACATAGCCAGCGCGTCGAGTAGTTTCCGGCCAGGTGCGTTGCTGCGCACCACCACCCAAGCGATCGCGCAACCGAGCACCAGGTCGAGCGCCGTCGACAGCGTCACGTAGCGCAGGCTCTGGGCGATCGACGGCACCACCAGCGCGTGCCCGAGCGCCGAGCGAAAATGTTCGAGCGTGAAGCCGCTCGGTAACACCGTGCCGTACCAATCGCGCGACGACGCCAGGAGCAGCACCGAGATGTTCGGCAGCGCAGCGGCGGTCAGCACCAGTAGCGAGAAGCCGGTGAAGCCCCAACCTAGAAATTTACTCGGCTTCTTCCGCTCGCGCCGCGCCGCACCCTTCACGCCCGCCGTCACGTCCCGCTTGCGCAGCAAAAGACGACTCAGCCCGTACAGGCTGACTGTCGCGACCAGCGCCACTGTAACCAGCCCGTAAACGAACGGATTTTGGCCGATGTCTTTCAGCCCGACGAAGATTTGGACTGCAGTGACACGGTCGTAGTCGCACAAGAGCGGCACGCCCAGCTCGGTCAGCGACCAGATGAAGATGATCGTCAAGGACGCGAACAGGCTGGGCGCAGTCAGCGGCAGCGTGACGCGCCAGAGCTTGCGTAGCCCGTGCGCACCCAGGGTTTCGGCGGCGCGCTCAAGCTCTGGGTTCTGACTGGCCAGCGAGGCCGACAAGTTGAAGTACAGCACCGGGTACAGGTGCAGCGCGGTCAAGGAAATCACCGCCAGGAAGCGCCCGTCGCGCAGCCAGTCGATCGGCGCTGACGGATTCGACAGCCCGACGGCACGGAGCGCGGCGTTCAGCGCGCCGTTCGGTCCGAGCAGGGCTTGGATGCCCAGGGCGCCGACGAACGGCGGAACGAACAGCGGTAGCGGGATCAGCGCCGCCAGCCAGCGCCGTCCCGGAAATTCCCAGCGCTGGAACAACAGCGCCAACGGAATGCCGACCAGCGCCGACAACAGCGTCGTGCCGAGCGCGATCGCCAGCGAATTGCGGAACCCGAGCAAGTAGACCGGATTTCTAAACACCGCGGCGACGTACGCCAGTGTGAAGTGCCCCTCGCGATCGACGAATGCGCCGCGCATGCTCTCGACCAGCGGCCACAGGAAAAATATCCCGAAAATCAGCGCCAAAACCGGCAGTAGCAGCGCGCTCGGGCCGCGCTTGGTCATTGCCGGCTCCGGGCGAGCTCGGCGACGCGCGTGTATTGCTGCGACAGCGTCGTGACCAACCGATTCTGCAGCGCCACCTCGGCGAGCGGATCGCCCTTGGCCAGCGTCGGCGCAATCTCGTCTTTGACGACCGAGTACGAGACGAGCGCCATATCGTCGAACAGCGCGCGGGCCCGCGGCGGATGTTGGTTACGCTCGAGCTCGGTCGCCGCTTCGTGCAACTCCTCTTCGGTGTCGACGCACATCACCCGAATCACGAACGACAGCGCGCGAAACAGCGGTCCCGTCCAGCCCGCGTGGTAGGTGAACTGGCGTGCGGTCACGTAGGGATTGCTGTCCGGATCGGCGAGCAACGCGCGCCGCGCGGGCTCGAACATCACCGGCAGGATCGGCGTGCGCCGCAACGCGTACCGCTCCGGACCGCCAGGCGCGCCCACCTTGTAGGCCCAGACGCTTTGCCCGGCAGGGCTGAGCACGAACTCGATGAAGCTCTGCGCGACGTCGGCTGCCGGTGCCCCGCGCAAGAGCGCGATCGGATCACTGTCGACGGCACTGCCGCCCGCCGGCAACGCGAAACCGAGCCGCTGCTGCGGTCCGGGCGGATCGCTGTCGAAGCGACCGTAAAAATCGATGCAGGTGCCGGCCGCCGCGTTGCCGCTTCTGACGTCCTGCATGACCTTGCCGGCTTGATCGGCGAAATACCGGGAGTTGCCGCCAATTTTGCGGATTAGGCGCAAACCGTCGTCGAAACCCGCGGCCAACGCGCGCGCTTCGTCGGCGCTGCCCGACGCGGGCGTGCCGGCGCTGGTCAACGCTTGGTTCATCGCTTGCTGCACGACCATCTCGAACGCCTTACCGGCGGAGCCAGCCTTGCTCGGATCTGCGAGCGCGATGTGGCCAGCCAGCCGCGGATCGGTGAGATCACTCCAGCGCTCGAGGGCGCGCGTGATGCCGAGCCGCCCGAGCGCCTCACGGTTGTAGCAAATGCCGAACGCCGACACGCACACGCCAACCCAACGCCCGTGCTTGTCCCAATAGGGTTCGCCGCCGACGGTCTCTGGAATCGCGTGGGGGCCAAACAACTCCGGGTGGTGTGCGACGGTGCCTGAGTCGACGAGCCGTCCCGCTGCGGCGTGCTGGACGAAGTCGTAGCTGCCGCCGCCGAACAACAGGTCGATGCGGATCCCGACGTTTGAGCCGAGGAACAGCCGGCGAGCGAGCGCCGGCTCATCATCTCCGACGGCGCTTTGCTTGGCGTTGGCGAACGCCTGGGCACCACGCTCGGAGAGTGCGTGGCCGGTCTTGGCCGAAAAATACTGGTCGAAGGCCGAGCGGTACTCGGACGCGAGGTAGCGCGAGATCTCGCTCGTGCCGCCGGGGCTACGCCAGTCGAGCGTCACGGCCGGCTCGCCGCGCGCGCGCCGATAGCGCTGAAAACCGCGCGTCATTTCGTAGCGAATCGCTTCGGTGTGCGACGTCAGGATCACCAGCCGCCGCGTACCCGGGCTATCCGCCTCACGCGCTGGCCGCAGCGCGAAGGGCACAATCAGGAGCGCTGCCAGCAACGCTAGCCCTGGCAGCGCGGTCTTCACGCAGCCGTCTCCGGCTCCAGTAGCACCACGTCGCTGGGGCTGACGTCGGCCCATAGCTCGCTGCCGGCGCTGTGCGCCCGCAAGCTCTGCGGATTCAGCTCGTAAGCGCGTAGCGTGATGCCTTGGTGCGCCAGCCCATGCTCGCACAGCTCACCCAAATAGCTGCTCTGCACCGCCGTGACCTTGAACCAGCTCGCGCCGTCGCGCGTGCTGCTCAGTCGCACGCATTCGGGTCGGATCGACAACAGCACGTTGCTACCGACGTCGAAGCCGGAGCGCGCGGCCGCCAGCAGCTCGAGCGGGTCACTCGCAGCGGCGGCGCCGTTGTTGGTGTCGACGCGTACGCGCAGGTTGTCGCCGTCGCGCGCGATGACGCGCGCCTCTAGCACATTGGTTTCGCCCAGAAATGTCGCCACGCTGCGCGAGCGCGGCGCGCGGTACACGTCCCACGGCGAGCCCATTTGTAAGAGCTGGCCAGCCTTCATGACCACGAGCCGATCGGCGATCGCCAGGGCTTCTTTCTGGTCGTGGGTCACGTACAGCGTCGTCAGGCCGTGTTCCTTGCAAACGCGGCGGATTTCCTCGCGCATGCTGTGGCGCAAGCCGGCGTCCAAGTTCGAAAGCGGCTCGTCCAGCAGCAGGCAACGCGGTCGTGTCACCAGCGCACGCGCGAGCGCCACGCGCTGTTGCTCACCGCCCGAGAGTTGATCGACGCGGCGCGCCGCAAAGCCGCCCATCTTGACGTCCGACAGGGCGCGCTCGACTCGTTCGTTGATCTCGCTGCCCGGCCGACGCTGCTCGCGTAGGCCGAATGCAACGTTTTCGCCGACCGAGAGATGCGGGAACAGCGCAAAGCTCTGGAACACCATGCCGATTTGGCGCTCGTGCGGCGGCACGCGCGTGACGTCCGTGCCGTCGAACAGCACGCGCCCAGCATCGGGCGTCACGAACCCGGCGATCGTGCGCAGCAGGGTACTCTTGCCGCAGCCGCTTGGACCGAGCAGCAAAAGCAGCTCACCCGGCTCGATCGCCAAGCTCACCGAACGTAGTGCCACGCTCTCGCCAAAGCGGACCGTGACCCCTTCGACGGCGATGGCGATCTTTGCCAATTCGACTCAGCCTGACTCGCCGACGCGCTGCGGTAGGCCCCACAAAGCGGCCAGCTCGTTCAACATCGCCGCTTCGCTTACGGCGATCGTGTCGCGCACCGCGACTCCGTAGACCAGCTCGAAGATCACTTCGCGCGCTTCCGGTCGCTCGACGCCGGTTGCGGCCTGCAGGATCGCCTTGCTGTCGTCGAGCGCGGCGGCCGCGTCACGCGCCGCTTCGAAGCGCTTCTCGCCGATCTCGTCGGCGATCTGCTCAAGCAGCTCCAGTTCCTCTTGCGATACGCTGCCGTCCATCCGCGCCATCAGGCCGACCAGAGCCAGCAGCACGACCTGTTCCGGTTGCGACAGATCATCCAAGGTCATGTGGCCTTGGTAACACGGCGGCGGCGGCGAAACTACTGCAGGAAACCTTCGCGAGTCAGCCGCTCGACCACGCGCGGGTCGTCCTTGATATCCGGCTTCGCGACCTGCTTGCGCAGCGCCATCAGCGTTTGGTGCGGCCAGCTCTTCTGCACCATGTTGACGATGAACTTGGGCACGGAGCCGCGCGGATCGACCTCGACCTCGGCGTTGACGATCGTGCCCCGGGTCTTGGTGCCATCTTTGTTGGTGCGCGTGGCCATCGTCAGCTCGAACTTGCCGCCTTTGAACGAGCCGCGCACGTAGTCGTCAGTCTCGGGCGCGAGCGGATCAGTCACCGAGTTGTAGCTGACGACGACCTTTTTCTTCGCTGGGTCGGTCGTGATCGTGCTCTTGAAGACGAAATCGCGATCTTTGAGCGGCGAGGGCGTCTTGATGTGATCCCATTCGATCGATTCGGTCTCGCTGACCTGGCGCAACAGCTTGGTCTTCACCAACCGATCGACCCACTCAGTCGAACGCTTGCGATCGGTAATCACGCTGGCGACGCGGCTGATTGGCGCCGCGACGAAGCCCTCGCCGCGGAGCGCGACGATCGAGCTGCCGGCCACGTCGTGGCGGAACATCTTGATCCCGTCCTCCTCGTCGAACAGCTCCCACTTGGCGGCTGCTGCGGGCTTGTCGGCTTGGACCGCGCCGGCGAGCGCGAGGGTCGTGAGCAGGCTGGCGGCAAGTAAGGGTAAGCGCATGGCGTAATCTCTTACGTTAGTCTACCAAAGAAACTTCCTCGTCCCGACCTAACAAGCCGAGCCCCGCGCCGGGCGTCTCAAAGCTGTAAGAAGAAGCCCTGATGCGCGCCAAATCGATGATGCTGCTGGGTTTTCTGTGCGGAATTGGTTGCGCCAACCAGGCGGCCCCGGCCAAGCACGCTCGGGCGATGGCCCCGAAACCCGCGGCGTTGGCGGTCGAGCCCACGCCGGCCAGCCCCGGCGATTCGCAAGAGTCGCCAACGGATCGCCGACCCGGAGGTGACAATCATCTTCCTTCAGGGTGGCTCGAGCGCAAACGGCGAACCACCGCCAGCGAAGACGGAGTAGTCGCGTTTAGCTGGAGCGACGCGTGGAAACCGGCACGAGGCTGAACGGCGCGACGCGCATGCGCACGCAGCTGCCCGGTTCGTTCGACGTGTACAGCGGCAAGCCACCAGGCTGGTCGTTCGGCGCGACCGACGTGCGCGGTGCCGGTACGGAAGAGCGCGCGGCTTCGTCGTTCGCAGCAGCGACGCGAAATGCCGTCACTTCTTCTTCCAAAATCCGTTCGGCGCTCAGCGCTTCGATCTGTCGCGACGCGCGCGTCGAGTACGGTGCCGAAAGCTGGGTCTCGGCTTGGCTGCGGTCCGCAGTCGAGCTGGCGAGCTGAAACAAATCGCGCAAGGCTTGGCTCAGCGTGTCGTAGCGGGCAGCGCGGGCGCAGGCTTCGGCGATACAGCCGGTGTACGAGAGACCATGCTCAGTCGACTCAAGCCCCGCGGCTTGGCGCAACAGGTGGCGGACCACCGCGTGACCGTAAGCTTCGCGGGTGCGAATGTGCTCGAAGCCCTCGTGGTTTCGACCGAGCGACCACAGGCTTTCGAGCAGCGGTTTGAAGGCTGCGCGCCGGCCGGCTTCGCTGGAGTACAGGTCGACCCGGTCGGGCCCGCAGACGATGGCGAGCGGCGCGCCCGCAGCACGAGCTCGCTTGAGCCAATGTTCGACGTCGTCGCGTCCAAGCTCGAGCACGGCGCGCAAGCTGCTCGGCGCAGAGCCGAGATCGATCGACAACAAGTGAAGTGATTCTGAAGTGACGTTGGCCATTGGCCTCACCCGAGACAACGGCTGCAGCACCAGCAAGTTGAGGGGTTGACCCAATGGGTCGTGAAAAACCCGTCCCCCTGGGTCAAAATAAGTGGGTAGACCAGGGCCGGCCTCGCACTTGCGCGCCGGCCAACGGACCAAAACCGACGGGCGACGTCTGCTGCCGCTATAGTCGTGCGCGATGTCGCTGCCCGCGCTCGAGGAGCGAGACCTCGCCGAGCTTTCGATCTTTCCGCTGCCGAACGTGGCGCTCTTTCCGGGCGCGGTGCTGCCACTGCACGTCTTCGAGCCGCGCTACCGCGAGATGATTCGCGAAGCGCTCGACAGCCGCAAAGTGCTGGCGGTCGCGCGCCTGAAACCTGGCTTCGAGCGGGACTACGAAGGTCGACCACCCGTCTTCGAGGTGTGTGGCGCGGGCGTGATCGAGAGCCACACCGAGCGCAACGACGGGCGTTTCGATCTCGCGCTGCGCGGACTGTCGCGCGTGCGGATCGTGAAGGAGTTGCCGCCGCGACGCGCGTTTCGGCAGGTGCAGGCTCAGCTGATGCGCGAAGCCGTGCCAGCGCCGGCGCTGGTCGCCGCCTGGCAGACCAAGCTCGGCGCGCTGTGGGTACAGCTCGCGCCGCACCTGCCGCAGCCGGTCAGGGACCTGAAAGCGCTTACGCGCGGTGCCGACGACGCTTCGGCCTACGCGGATCGGCTCGCGGCGGCGCTGGTCGCCGATCCCGAGGCCAGCCAACAGCTGCTGGAAGAGCCAGATCCGTCCGAACGCTTGCGGCTGTTGATCGCGCGCGTCCAAGAGCTGGCCGACGCGTTTTCGCCGCGTACCGTCGCCAAAGACAACGCATTGAACTGACACTGGCCAGCGCACTAAGCTCGGGCAATGGAACGCGCGCCACTCGTGATTGGGATTGCGGGCGGGACTGGCAGCGGCAAGACGACGCTGGCAAAAAGCCTGGTCAGCCAGCTAGCGGGCGACGTCGCGGTGCTGGAGCACGACTGGTACTACCGGGATCGCTCGGGCCTGACCGAGAGTGAACGCGAGAACATCAACTACGACGAGCCGGCCGCGCTCGATAACGCCCTTTTGGCGCAGCACTTGGCCGAGCTACGCGCGGGGCGCGCCGTCGAGTGTCCGCAGTACGAGTTTTCGACCCACACGCGCAAGGCCGTCACGCGTCCGGTCGCGCCGGCGCGGATCGTCGCGGTCGAAGGCATCTTGCTATTCGCGATCCCGGAGCTGTGCTCGGCGTTCGATCTGCGAATCTTCGTCGACACCGACGACGACATCCGACTGATGCGCCGCATCGCGCGCGACATCGTCGAACGCAAGCGCGACATCGCGTCGATTCAGCATCAGTACTACGGCAGTGTGCGGCCGATGCACGTGCTGCACGTCGCGCCCAGCAAGCGCCACGCGCATCTGGTGGTGCCCGAAGGCGGCGAAAATGCCCAAGCGCTCGACGTCTTGGTCGGACGCTTGAAATACCTGCTGCTAGGCCATTGAAAGGCGAATGGCCCGGTCGAGTAGGCCCAGTTTGGTTCGTTGCGGCCCGCCCAGCTGGGCTGCGGATTCATCACAGCTTTGGCTGCCGCGCCGCAGCTCGAATTGCAGAAACTTTCGTGGCGTCTCCAGGCAACGCCCTACGGGTGCAGGCCGGTACGACCTCGCGTCAGGCGCGGTCTGTGTGGTCGTGGCTCCTGAATCTTCACAGGGAGACGGGGAGATCGGGAGCCGTGCGAGCGTGAATTTTAGGGTTCGCGCTGCCGCCCGCGAAACAGCTAGGCACGCCGGCTGGTGGCCGCGTGCACACCTCCAAGGAAATATTTTTTGTTTTGGTCCTCCAAAACAAAAAATGCGTTCCCGCGCAGGACTCCCGAACTCCCGAACTCCCGAACTCCCTGTGAATTCTCGCACGCGCTCGCGGCCTTGCCTCCGCTACGCTAGAACCCGGCCATGGAACCGCAGCTGGTGATTGAAGCTCGACAGCGCGACGTGGGCGGCTTCTTCGTGCGGCGCGTGCTGCCTTCAGCGCACCAAAAGTTGGTCGGCCCGTTCATTTTCTACGATCACTTGTGTCGGGTCGATTTCGCGGCGGGTGAGGGCTTGGTCGTGCGACCGCACCCGCACATTGGGCTGGCGACCGTCACGTACTTGTTCGAAGGCGCGTTCTTGCATCGCGACAGCCTCGGCTACGCGCAGCTGATCCAGCCCGGCGATGTGAATTGGATGATCTCGGGTCGCGGCATCGCGCACTCGGAGCGGACGCCGCCTGAGCTACGCGAAACCGGCGGGCCACTCCATGGCATTCAATGCTGGGTGGCGCTGCCGATCGAACATGAAGAGATCGAGCCGAGCTTCACGCACCACCCGGCTGCCAGCATCCCACGCCTGACTCGGCCTGGTGCCGAGCTGGCGGTGATCGCCGGCACCGCCTACGGAGCGAAATCACCGGTCAAGGTGTTGTCGCCGACCTTGTACGTGCACGCGCGCTTGAGCGCCGGCGCCACGCTGCCGGTCGACGCCGAGCACGCCGAGCGCGCCGTCTACGTAGCCTCGGGCACGCTGTCGCTCGCCGCGGGGGGGGACGAGTACTGCGAGGGCACCTTGCTGGTCTTGCCGGCCAATCAGCGCGTTGAATTGGTGAGCCGCGCAGGCGCCGACGCGATGCTGCTCGGCGGCGCGCCGCTCGCGGGCGAACGGCATATCTACTGGAACTTCGTGTCGAGCTCGCTCGAGCGACTCGAACAGGCGAAGGCTGACTGGCGCGAGGGACGCTTCGGAAAAGTCCCCGGCGACGAGCTCGAGTTTATCCCGTTGCCGGTGACGTGACGCGGCCCCACAACGCGGCCTGAGTCACGCCGCACGAATCTTGCCGCGGCGCACCGCGAGCTCACGCGTCTCTTTGCGATGGCATTCCCAACACAAGGTGCGCAGGTTCTCGAGCCCGCACGAGCCGCCGCCTTCGACGACCGGCTGAATGTGATCGACCTCCCAGTAGCGCCGCCGTCGCAGCAGGTAGCTTGGCACCCCGAGCTGCTCCATGCGGTGCTTGCGGCGCGCCCGCTTGGTGACGCGGATCTTGCGAAACAGCGCGTCGCAGTCACGCTGACAGGTGACGCAAACGCCTTGGTCACGCGCGTGCACCTGTTCGGCCGCGAACTCCGGCTGCGTGCGGACCTTCCACTGTACCACGCACGCCTCCGAGCAAAACGTGCGCCGCCCGCTGCCCTTCGGGATTTCCCCGCTGCACTTTCGGCACAGCGGTCGCCCGTTCGGCCCCTGCGGCAGCTGCTTCGGATCGGCCCAGCCGCCGGCCTGCTTGCGCGGTGGGCGCGCGCGAACGCCGCTGGGTGTCTCGGCCTCGCCAGAGCCGAGCGCGTCGGGGTTGGACGGCACTTCAAAGTCGTCACGTTCGTCGGCCACACTTCCGGATGCCCGCCAGGCCGACTTCGGGCCAAGTTTTGACCGTGCCTATCGAAGCTGGGGCGTGGCGGCGCTAAGCTTCGAACGTGAACCCGGCGCGTCCGCTGTACTTTCCGGTCAAAGCGGAGCCGCTGCGCATGCAAGCCGGCCTGTTCCGTTTCGGCACCGACTTCGGCAACGCCGACGCTGATCGCCTGTTCTTCCCGCGTGACGCCACGTCGCCACATTACCTGACCGAGAAAGCGCGCGTGCTCGCGGCCCACCCCGAACGCGACGGCGTTGCGATTGAAGACGAGCTCGATCAGCAGAGCGTCCTCGCTGCACAGGCTTGGCTAACCGCCACGATTGGCGTTGAGGGCCTGGCTGTTCCTACCCAGCCTTCGCGCGCCGCGCTCGGGCGTGAGCTGGTCGAGGACTTCGCGGTGCTGCGGCTCGACGCAGACGGTGTCGACCGCGTGCTGTGGCTGCATGCCTGCTTTCCGAGCGGCTGGCGACCCGAGCACGTGCTGGGTCAAAGCTTTGCGCGCATCCACGCGCGGATCCCCAGCTTCGACGCCGTGGCGCGCAAGACCGCGAGCTTGGTCGAAGCGATGGTGACGCGTGGCCCCTACGTGCGCTTCGTGTGGACGATCTCGGCCGACGACGGGCTCGATCACCACCCGGAGCAAGGGCAAAGAGCCGCTTGGTCGGCGACGACTCCGCGCGGGTTTCTGCGCGTCGAGCGCCAAGTGACCGTGCCGTTGCCGGAAAAATCCGCCTGCATCTTCTTGATCCGCACGTACCTTTACGGCTTCGACGAGCTATCCGACCAGCACCGCGCGACGTTGGCGCAAGCACTGGCCGCGATGCCGCCCGAGCTCTTGCGCTACAAACAGCTGACTCAGGCGCTGCCGCGCGCGCTCGAGCTCTTGCGCTGACTCGCGCTCGCTACAGCAGCCAGGTGCCGACCGCGCGCAGCGACAGCAGCATCCCGACCGGCCACGAAAAATAGGCGACGCCCAGCTTGTCGATCGCAAAATCGTTGCGCCGCAACGGGAAAAGCGCGCTGGCGCCGACCTGCACGCCGAGCGGCGACGAGGTCGTGGACACCGCCAGCTCCAGCGGCACTGCCAACCAGGCTTTGTCGACGGAGTCGTTGCGCGTGTAGTTGACGGCGCGCACCTTGAGCAAGCCGGCATAGATGCCGGAGCACAGATCGAGCCGCACCTCGCTGCCGCGCACCGCCGCCAGGCAGGTCCGCGCGACCCCGCTCAGTAGCGTTTCGTGCAGTTGACCCGGGCCGAAATCGACAGCTTGCGCCGGCATCCACAAGACGCCAACGCTGGTGCGAAAGCGATTCACGCCGATGCCGACGTCGCCGAGCACCGCTGGCGTGACCGGTTGCACGACGCCGAATAGCCCCGCGCCGCCGAGCGACAAGCTGAGGTTCGCTGCATTGTCGCGCGACTTGCGCGGCGCGGGCGGGCTCGGTTTCGGCTGCTCGACCAACGGCCGCGGCTCCGGCTCGTCTTTTTCGGGCGGCAAGTCACGCGCGTCCGAGTCGAGCAGCAGCGCGAGTGTGAGCGCCGTCGCTTGCTCGAGCGACGCGCAGGTCGCGCGGCGATCGCGCAGCACGCGCACACCGCTGTCTTGCCCGACGCGAATGTCGGCGCGAAATACGCCCCCGCGGTAGCTGAAGCTGACACGGTAGGTGGACGGCTCACCTGTCGCCTGATGTCCTCGCAGGCGCTCGACGTGCGCCCCGAGCGCTGCGGTATCGGGACAACTCTCGGCGCCGGCTTCGCGCGTGACGCTTAAGAACTCGGCCGCGTGCTCGTCATACCCGCGCGCGGCGTCGGACGCCGATTGCGCCTGCGCTGCGGCGGCGAGCGCCAGCATCAGGACGGTGGAACAGAGGAGCGCGAAAACCCAACGCATTCGGGCGGCTGAGACTACCTGCGCTCTCAGCGTCGCGCGACGTCCGGCGCATATTTTTGTGATCCCCGCGCACGTGCCTCCCCACTACCGGGGGCAGTGGTATCGTCAATGCAAAGGCACCCCTCCCGAATTGCCGCCACGCCTCCCCGATGCGGGCCGCAAAATCAGGGGACTTCTCCAGGGCATGAGCACGCCACATACCGAATTTCGAGCCATCTATGAGGCGCACTTCAACTTCGTTTGGTGCTCGCTTCGGCGCCTCGGCGTGCGTGAGGCTGACGTGCTCGATCAGGCGCAAAAGGTGTTTCTGACCGCGCATTTCAAGCTGGCCGAGTTCGAAGGCCGATCACAAATCACCACCTGGTTGTTTGGGATTTGCCAGCGCGTCGCCAGCGATTATCGTCGCTCCGCGCTGTTTCGGCGTGAAGTCACGACCGACGCCGCGGAAATGGATTTGTACGGTGGCTCGCACGAAGATCTCTCGCAAGGCGCTGAATCTCGTCAGCGCGCGCAAGTCGCCGAGGCCATCCTCAACAAGCTGCCTGAAGCGCAGCGGTTGGTGTTCGTGCTCTTCGAACTCGAAGAAGTGAGCGGTCAAGACATCGCTCAGTTGCTCGGTATCTCGGTCGGCACCGTGCGCTCGCGGCTGCGGCTGGCGCGTGAAGCCTTCTCGCGTGAGGTCAAGCGCCTCGCGCTCGCCCAAGGCAACGGCAGGAAGGAGGCCGTATGACCGGCGATCCCGAACGGCTGCTCAGCACCACCAATGCCGATCCGCTCGAGCGTGAGCTGCTCGGCAGCGTGCGCTACGTCGGCCCGCCCGACGGCGCAAAGGATCAAGCTTGGCGCAGTATCGCTGGGCAAATCGCGGTTGTCGCAGCGGTCGGCGCGGTCAGCAGCTCCACGGCGGCAGCAGCCAGCAAAGTCGGCCTCGGCACGATGGCGACCTGGGCACTCTCGACGAAGATTGCAGCGGTCGTCGTGGTGGGCGGGTTCGCGCTCGGCGGCGGCTACCTGGCGGTGCACAACGCGCAGCCGACAGCGTCGCTCAGCAGCGCGCCGCGCGCAGTCGTGCCGCCGGTCACGCATGCTGCGCCTGCGTTGGCGGTGACACCAAAAGCGCCAGAAGTCGTGGCGGAACCGGCTGAAGAAGCTCCGGCTGAAGTCGCGCCCAGCCACAAGCTCGAGCCGCTGCGGCTCGATGCCCTGCGGGCCGAAAGCGCGCTCTTGACCGAAGCGCGCGCGCAACTGCGCTCGGGCAATCCGGCCGTCGCGCAAGCGTCGCTCGACCGCCTGCAAGCGCAGTTTCCGAAGGGCATGCTGACGCAGGAGCGTGAGGTGCTCAGCATCGAGGTCCTGGACGCCCGCGGCAACGTCGAAGGCGCGAAGCGTCGCGCCAAGGCGTTTGTGAAGGCGTATCCCAAGTCTCCGCACAGCGCGAAACTGTCGCGCTTCCTCGACTAGCTCTCCGCCCACGTGCCCGTAAACGTCTGACCATTCGTCACATTTCTCGCCTTGAGCACGAGCGAACAGGAAGGCGGGAAGATTTCTGTTGTTCGAACCGGCGCCTGAGGCCCAATTGCGATCCGCCTGGGTCCAGTTGCCAATACTACCCACCCTAAATCTCGGCCTTCCCGTCTTCCCCTGAGCATTGGTCTTCTCGGTTGGCTGCCGAAATGCGGCCCGCTTGCAGAAGCTTTTGTAGTGGTGGTCGGTAGATTTGGGGGCGCGTGCGTGCAGCGCTCAGCGTTTGCGCGGGCGGATCCGGCGCTCGTCAAGGTAGTGGTCGCTTTGATGAACGCGGGTTGCGAACCGCGCCCCTTTCAAGGCGAGGGCTCTCGGCACGCGCTTGGCGTGTCGCAAGTGCGACACACATTCCTCAATGATTCTGCGGGCGGCCTCGGATGGCATGACGCTGTCGCA
>JBBSAB010000112.1:0-27116 GCA_038252755.1 Polyangiales bacterium
CCGAGTCCGAGAAAGGCCCCGCGCGAGCGCGGCCCAGCCTCTGGCTTGCCCGAAGCCCCTGCCGAGACCGATCCCGATCCCACGGCCGAGCCCCTTCCCGGGGCCGCGCTCGCGCGGGGTCCAGACAACGGATCAAGACTGCAGAGCTTTGGTGATTCATTGTTTCCCGGCCCTGACAGCGATAAGCACGCTGCCGTGAACTCTACCCTGCTTGATAACACGCTGAATACGGCCGTTAACGGCGTAACCGTGGCGCTGTTGTCGAGCACGTATTGGATCGCGAGCGCACGGGCTGGGCTGGGCGCTGAAAACGCTGGCAGCTGCGCGGCGCTCTCGGCGGCCTCGAGCGAGTCGTGAAGCTTGAAGCCGCCGCAACGCTTCAGCTCGTTGTGCATCGCGCCGGCGATGACGTCCAGCCGCGAACGCGGCACTTGCAGCGCGACCAAACCATGCTCGGCCGCCGGTGACGTCTCGAGCGCCAAGCGGGGGACGGTTCCGGTCTGCAGCTCGATCAGCGCGGCGTGTTCGGAGCTGGTCGTCAGCCAGACGTCTTCGTCGAGCGGAGCGCGCGACACGCCGAGCTCGGGGCCGGCCTCCGCGCACGCGCCGAGCAGCAGCAACACGCCGGCGGTCGTCAGGTGCCGAAGTCGACTCGTCGCGAGGCTCTCAATGAGCTGGCGCGTGGACTTCGCCTCAAGCGCGAATTCCAATCAACGATTTGGGCGGCGACGCGAACGGAATACGCCAGTCTGAGCGGACTCGACAGGCCCCGACCGGGCTACAATGGGGCGCATGACTGTTACGCGGATGCCGAAGATCTCGAAGGTCCGTAGCGCCGCAGCGACCGCAGCGCTTTTATTCGTGCCCGCTGCGGCGCTGGCTTGGAACCAGCAAGCCAACTTCGAGACGCACATTCACGGCCACGAATTTTACCGAGTCACCGTGGAGACGACTGGCTGCGAGCTAAAAATGCGCGTGCTGTTCACGGCCCCTGAAGCGGCTTACAAAAACGAATTCCCGGCCAAGAACTTCTATCGCTTCCACGCACGCCTGAAGCTCGATAGCGAGCACAGCGTCGTGACGCGCATCTTCAGCAACTCGGCGCCCGGCACGCGCGGCTACAACTTCGTCCTCGACACTACCGCCGACAGCTGCTGGGCCACGCCCGACCAAAAGATCCGCGGCATCGACGTCGAAGGCTGCCGCGGCGCGGGTTGCACGCCGGAACCGTTCAAGTGAGTCGCGCTCGCTGAGTGAATCGCGAATGGCGTGCCCCAACGTTTGGCGGCTTGGTAAGCTCGACCCCAAATGCCGACCGGCGCGTTGGTGGCGGCACCCGCTTGGGCCCACACCGCAAGAACGCACACGGTCACCTACCTCGAGTTGCGAAACTGCCGCGGCGACTGGCCGGTTTCTTCTTTGAAGACGCGGCTGAAGTGGTGGATAGTTTTGTAGCCGAGGCGAGCGGCGATCTCGCCGACGTTGAGCTCGGAGTGGTGGAGCAGCTCGCGGGCGCGCCCGATGCGGCGGTCGGTCAGGTAGTCGTGGAGCGTGTGACCGGTGGCGCGGCGAAACGTCGCGGCCAAGTGCGGTCGCGAAACACCAAGCCGTTGGGCCAGAATTTCACCGGTGAGCGGTTGGTGCAGCTCGCGCTCGATCAGATCGGCGGCGCGGGCGGAAAGCCCTGAGTAGGCTGGTTTTGGCACGAGCCGCGTCAGGCCTTCGTTGAGCTCGTGGGCGATTTGCTCGGGCTCGAGCGCGTCGGTTCGCAACGCGCGGAAGGCGCGGCCGAGCGCTTCACCAGCGACGCGCGTCCACTCGAACGGATCACCCGCCAGGTACGGAGCTTCCTCGAGCAGGCGGCTGTGTAGCAGCAGCTCATGTGCCTCGGCATAGAACGGATGCGCTTCGAGCACGCGCGCGTCGTCGTACAACAGTGCGGATGCCGGGAAGGGCCAGCCGAACTGCGGCTCCATGCGCGCCAGAAATTCCGGATCTGCTAGGCGCCGAATCGCGAGACGCTCGGCCCCCGGTTGGCGCGTGTTCTTCGGCACCACATAGCTCACGCCGGCTGCGAGCGCATGACCTTGCACGCCGCGCCCGGTGGTCGGCAAAGGGCACCAACCGAAACGCTTGTGCGCGTCTTGGCCACGCTCGTGAATCAGGCGCAGGCCATCGCTCCAATGGTGCAAAAATAGCGATTTTCCGTTGAAAAACCGCTGCAATGAATCCCAATGCTCAGACGGCGTGACGGACAGCCGCGTGTGCTGGGTTTCATCGACGAACCGTCGCAAGCGCTTGAGCGCTTCGACTACGCGCGCTTGATTGAACGAGAAACCGCCGACGTCGCCCGCGTACAAATCTTCACCCGACGCCCACACGTGGTCCAACAGCAAACCGAGCCTGACCGAGGGTCGATACTCGAACGTTAATCCGGAGAGTTCCGGATCGCGCTCGTGCCGCAGCACGTAGCTGGTTTGGCTCTCGACTTCGTCCCAGGTGTGCGGCGGCGACAAGCCATGCTTGCGCAGCAGATCAACGCGGTAGTAGAGCACGCGGACCGACACGTGCTGCGGCACCGCGAACAAGTGTCCAAAGAACGTGGCTTGCTTGAGCGCCTTGTCGATGAACAGCGCGCTGTGCTCGGGAAAGACGTTCTCGAGCGCCATCAGCAGGCCCTTTTCGGCCAAATGCCTGACGACGCCCGGCTCGCTCACCAACACCGCACCAAAGTCAGTGCGGGGCGCGTACAGCTCACCGAGTAACTGCGAAAAGAACGGACGACCGTGGGCCGGCTTCACACCTGGGCCGCCGGCGGTCTCGAGGTGTCGGCGCAGGCGCTGCACGTACAGGCGTTTTTCGGCGCCTTGCAGGTATGGTGGCGCACCGATGTACAGCGGTGTTTCGGCGTCGGCGTCGGCATCTGCCGGCACGCCGGCGTCGGGCGAAAGTCGCAGTCCGTCCTCCGCCAGCTCCAGTACGTGGAAGCGACTCGGCACCTTCGCGCCGCGCACGCCCGCCACCAGCAGCTGGCGTTCGAGCCCCCACTCCGACCTGCGCAGCTCGAGCGCCAACATGGCCGTCGCCTCGCCCAGCAACTTAGAAACCTGCGCAATTACAGCCGGATCCGCGCCGGCCGCGCGCAGCGTGAAGAGCGCGGTAATGCGGCGCGTTGAGAGCTCACGCTGGGCGTCGGCGATCCACGCAGCTTCGCGCGGCGACAGCTCGTCGACGCTCGACGCTATTTCGATCGCGATCCGCACCTCGGGACCGTTACGCTCGAGCCACGCGCCGAGCCACGCCGTGAGCGGTCGATTGGGCGCTCGTTGTGTAGCGTGACGCGTCCGCTCTTCTCGAGATCAGCGAGGCGTCCGGCGAGCGGCAGGGTCTCGCGCGCTTCCTTGCGCTGGCTGACCTTCGCGTAGAGGACAACGTCGCCGCGCTCGGCGCCGGCAAGCAGGAACTGCACCGCGAACCAAGTCTTGCCGCTCTGCGCCGGTCCCGAGAGCGCCACGCTCGCGCCCGGCGTGAGCCCACCGCCCCAAAGCTCGTCGAGCCCGGGAACGCCAAGCCGCACGCTGACCGTGGTCGAAGCTGGTCGCTCGCGCCGCGCCGCCATGCCGGCAGATTGCAATTGGATACATATTCGAACAATTAGAAAAGAAAAGGGGCCAATGCGACGCAACCGGCGCCGGGCAGAATGCAGCAACATGGCTTCACGATGACGCACCGGAAACGGGCCCACTCTGCTGCTGTGCTCGCCACGCTCTCGACGCTGAGCGTCTTGATCGCAGCTGGCTGCATCATGCCTGGCAAGGTCGAGACGCAATCGGCGGGACCGGCCGCAGCCGCAGCCGACGTTGGCCCTGCGCCGCCCCAAGCCGGCGCGACGCTCGAACCGCTGTTCGACGAACTCGACAAATTGGACGAAGCCATCTGGCGCCCTTCCGACAACTACGCCAACGGCGCGCTGTTCAAGTGTGGCTGGCGCAACGACAACTCGATCTTCAAGGAGGGCAAGTTGGCGCTGCAGGTCGACAACCTGGGTTGCCCCGAGAAATGCTCCGGGCGCCCCTACGCGTCGGGCGAGCTGCAGTCGAAGAACAAGTACGGCTACGGTCGCTACGAAGCGCGCATGAAGCCAGCCAAGCTGAAGGGCGCGATGACCGGGTCGATTTTCACCTACAACGACCAGCCGCAAGACGAGATCGACATCGAGTTTATCGGCAAAGATTCGACGATTTTTCAGAGTAATTACTTCACCAACGGCGTCGGTCACCATGGCAGCGACATTCAGCTCGGCTACGACGCGACCGAGTCGTTCCACGACTATGCGTTCGAGTGGCGCCCGCATTCGATCACCTGGTTCGTCGACGGTAAGCCTGTGCATCGCGAGGACGGTTCGCGCGGACCGTTGCCGCAAGCGGCGGGCGCGTTCATCCTGAACGTGTGGCCGGGCAACACGGTCGACCAGTGGCTCGGCGTGTTGGAGTACGACAAGCCGGTCAAGGCCGAGTACGAATGGGTGCGCTTCACGCCGTTGGCGCAGCTCGCTGGCGAAAGCGTCGCCGCGCTAGCGATTCCGAATCAGGCCGGCGCGGCTCCGACTTTCACCGGCAACACGTGGCTAGTCGACGACTTGGAAACTGCCGGCGCCGCCAAGAACAATGGCACCTGGTCGTCGGAGATGGACCCGCACAACATGGGCACGCAGATTTCGCCCAAGCCGTTCGCGGTTGCGGCTGGCGGCGCCCCCGGATCTCCCGCACATTCGGCGCATATCAGCGGACATTTGGGGCCGAGCAAGGCGCCATGGCCGTACGCGGTCCTGTCGATCGATCTGACGCCGCCCGCCAAACCGACGGACTTGCGTGGCTTCAGCGCGCTCGAAGTTTGGATCAAGGGCGACGGTCACCAGTACCGAATGCAACTGTCGAAATCGACCGTTACCGATTGGGGTCACTTCAACGTGACCATCACCGCGCCCAACGCTTGGACCAAGCTCAAGCTACCGCTGTCGCAATTCATGCAACCCGACTGGGCGAAGAAGGTGCCGGCGACCTTCGAGGACGTGACGCACGTGACGTTGGGCGCCCTCGAAGGCGGCAAAGATTTCGATCTGTGGATCGATGAGCTGCGCTTCGTAAAGTAGCCGGCGTTGCCGCTTGCGCTTCACGCCGGGTAGCGTCGCGAGTTGCGGCGCGGGCGCAAGCTCCTGGCGCTCCTGGTACGCTAGAATGCCCATGACCGGGTCACGCTCAGCGCGGCCCGAAGACGGCCGTCGCTGCCGGCGTTCCAACGCTGGGCCTAGCCGGCACCACGACCGGCGCCGCAGCCGAACACGCCACCGTCAAACCAGCGCCCAAACACCTCAAAAAACGCCCCATTTCCCCAACTAAGCCATCGCGGTGCCCCCGCCGACCACGAAAATCGTGCTACGTAGCCGCCACTCCACGGAGGAGTGGCCGAGCGGTTGAAGGCACCGGTTTTGAAAACCGGCGTACTCGCAAGGGTACCGTGGGTTCGAATCCCTCCTCCTCCGCCAGAAAGAGAATCGAATCAAAAGGTTGGGGAACCTCGGGGGTCGAGGGCTCGGGAGGGCGCGCGTGAGTTTTGGTTTATTCGATAAACCAAGGGACGAGATTGGGGGCTATTCGCCGATCCCGATAGTCTGGCTAGAGCCCGCGCTTCTCCGTGCGGGTTTCCGCGGCCTGTTGCAGATGCATGGCTTTGTCGGCGAGTTGGCCAGGCCCAACCCCGCAGCCTTGCAAGTGCCCGGCACCATCATCTTTTTCGCACTGCCGCCGGCCAAGCGCGACTTCGGTGTGAGTCCAGCTCCAGCTTTGCATGGGAGCGTTGTGCTTCCGGTGTCAGCTATTGCGGTTCGGAACTTCTTCGTCACTTCGCGCGGTCTATTCACCAACACGGTTCCGGCGCCCCACCGCTTTCGTGGTGTACGATCTGCTCCGCTAAACGCTGTTTCGGAGGCCCGCTGACGCACGTCGCGTTTGCCGGGCCCTTTCAGGACCCGTTTGGATCACGCAGATTTGACCATAGACTCACCGTAGTTCCGGGGACTAATCACGCGACGATGGCATCGGACACGGGAACGGCGCGCGCCAAGTTAGCAGCGATCGTGGTGACCGGCGTCCTTCTAGCGCTCGTGGCCGCGGGTGCGAGGGCTGGTTACTTTGCAGCGATGCCGATGCCACCGGCGTACAAGATGCCACCGGCGTCCAAGGCGACTGTGGGTCAAGGCTTTTGTCTCGATCTCGCGATCGTCGCCCAACACCGCTCGTCACAGTGGATGTGGGCGGGTGTTCTCATCATCGGAACGGCGGCGCTCTGCACTGGCATCGGCGCCATGATTGGCCCGGGTTCGGCGGGGGGTGATTCGGCGCGGGCGCGCTTGCTGGAGAATCGAAACGCCATCCTCGCGTTGGTAGGAGCCGTCGGTCTGGCCGTGGGCTGGGGTTGGGTCCAGCGCTCCGATGCCGCCACCACCCTCGGAGCTGAAGCCACCGCAAGCTTGGCCGGCGCCGACGATTACGAAATGTACAAGGCGTGCATCCTCAGTCGCTCGCGCTGGCTAATGGGCAGAGCCGAGCACACTTGGCTCGACAACGTTCCGGGCGCCGGTGACTCAGCGCATTCGCACGAGCCGGCGCCGCCCGGCTCGGTCAAATAGGCTGTAAAGTGGTTTTTTTTCGAGCTTTACCGGTGCTGCTCTTCGTTCTGGTCGGGTGCTGGTCGCAATCTGCGCGGGCGCAGTGTCGGGAAGACGCCGAGAGCGTTTGGCCAATCGCGGAGGACTCGCGAGCGGAGACGGGATTTTCGACGCTGCCGATCGTCAGCAGCGCAGGTCAACCCGCCGCGGCCTTCTGCGTCGTCGACATCGACGAGCATGAGGACGGCGAACGGGCGCAGTACGTAGTGGGCGGTGCAGCCGCCTGGATGCTCGTGACGGTGCCGGAGCCTCAGTGTGCGGCCGAAGGCGCCGAGTGCAGCGACGAGCAGTTAGTGGTCAACGAAGGCCTACAGGCGCCGTCGATCATGGTCGGCACCTCAGCGGGCGTCGACGTCGAACCAACGCTCAAGTTGGAGAACTCCCCCCAGCTCGTCACCGCGTTGGCTGCCTGGCTGCGTTCGGCCCACAGGCCCCAACCCAAGCTCGACGCGTTGGTCAACCAGCTATGGACGGCTGTTGGCCCCGAGCCGGCCGCCAACGATGCCGCCTTGACGTTTTGGTCCAACGCGGTGCCAACGGTCATGCGGCGCTTGCTGATTGCACGCTCGCTAACGAGCACCTGCAACGTCACATTTGTACGGAAAGATCGCGAAGTTTTTCCAGCATTCAAGCGAGAGTACGGACACTGGGCGGCGCGGGCGGCCGGCGTGGCGCCACTCGAGTACAAGCTGGCGTCGCGGACGGTTCGGGTCAGCTTTAGAGACAGCGAAGGCTGCGCCAAGAACTGTACGGGCTATCTGCTGGACAGCAACGTGGTGCTGACGGCCAAGCATTGCTTGATGCCGATAGGGGGCACCACCGGGCCGATGTGCGCGGGTCCAACCAACGATTGTTCGACCTACCGCGTGGAAGTGGACTACCGAAACGGAGCTCGGCCCACGAGTTCGCTGCCGGTGCACGACGCCTACGTCGATCGCGATTTGGACTTCGGTCTGATCTATCTGAAGGAGCACATTGGGCGAGTCGATTTGTCGGCCGCGCGCCCCCAAGGCGAAGCGCGTGCTCAGGCGACCTTGAACGCTCCGATCGATCAAGGACTGGGCCTGCTGTCGCACCCCGCCGGCGCTCCGCTGTTCTACAGCGATTGCAGCATAGACTTGGGCGTGGGTGCCGACGCCTTTGCGATTCACCGCTGCTTCAGCGCAGGGGGATCGTCTGGTGCGCTGGTTTGGGTACAAAATCAACTCAAACCCAGGCCGGTAGCGCTGCACACCAACTCGTTCAGCGAATGCACGGACATTCGCAGCCAAGGCACCCCCGCTTTGCCCAAAGCGGTGAGTGACCGTGTGGCACAGCTGTCCCTCACACAAGCCAGCTGCGTGAATGTGGGGGTTCGCGTTTGGAACATCTACGAGGCGCTGTGTCTGGATACTGAGCGCAAGCGCCCCTTGGACTGCGATTCGTTCTTGAAGGGCCTCGTCGACTACTCACCATTCCCACAATGAAAACGCGACTACTCACGCGCCGCACGACCTACGGGAGCTTGCTAGCAATCTTGCTGTGCGTTGTGGCACGCAGCGCGCACGCCCAGGACGCTTCCGAGCCGACCAGCACACCTGGCGATGCCGAGTCCGTACCGCGCTATGGCCGAGCCGACCAGTTGGCTTCGCCGCCGATGCTCGAAGAGCTTTCGGAGCGGCTGTGGGACTTGGAAGATCAAACTCGCAAGGCTGATGGCTGGATTCCACGCCGCGCCGCTGCCCTGAACGCCGTCTACGGCGTCGGACACAGTAGGGACATTGCGTGGCACCAGCTGCTCGGTGTTGCCATGTCGATTCGCGTGAGCTGGTGGGGCCGAGTCGCCAAGCAACCGCGAGTACTCGCGCGCCGCTATGACCTGCTCGAGAAGGAACACGCCGAGCGGCTGAAGCTGGTACTTGGACAGGAATGTTTGCGCGCTCGCGAAGCCGTGAAGGAATACGACGCGCGCTTGGCCCAGACGCAACACGACCTTGAACGGCTGGGCGTTGTCCGTAGGCCCACGCCTGAGCCGATGTACGAAGCGGAGGCGACGCCCGCGGTTACTCTCGCCGGAGGTGCCCCCAAACCGTTCGCCACGGCCTGCACGAAGCCCCCGGTGGCCAAGAGCTCGAGCCCGCCTGCCGCCAACCCACCGCCGGCCACCGCGACACCTGCAGCGGACGCGGCCGGAGCAGCTCGGGCTTTGGAGCAACCGCTGCCTGCCAATCAGGAAGCCAAGGAGCGTAGGAAGGTCTTTCTGCAAGAGGTCGAGCTCGACTTGCGGCAACGGTTGGCGGCCGCGCAGGCGGATCTGAAATTCTTGCTGGCGACGGACTCGGCGGCGGGCGAAACGATGCGCAAGGCAATGAGCGTGGTGACCGAGACGCGCAGCGGCATCTACGCCCCACATTTCGAAGCCTTCTTGGGCTACACCTTTCAGCTGTCGCAACACGGTGTCGGTGGTGGCGACCTCGGTGGCCTAACGGCAGGCGCCGGCGTGGGCATCGCTCCGATCTCGGCTGGCGTGTTCGTCGTCAACCCTCGCGTTTGGGGCTTTTACTTTTCGATGTCTGCCGAAATCATCGACTAGAAGTGACAGGGGAATACGGAATGACCAAAATGTTCAAGAAGCGCCAGTGGCTAGCCGTTGTCGCGTTCATTGGCGCCGGAGCGCAGCCTGTCGCCGCGCAAGATGCCACCGCTTGCAAGCTCGACTGCAAGGATCTCGAAGCGCGCGTCGCGCTGAGTCTGGAGTACGATCTTTGCGGCGCAACCGACAAGGCAAGTGCGATCTCGATATCACGCGTCCTCGAGCGGAACGGCGACAAGCTCTCCGTTGGCGGCGAATGCCTGGTGAAGGCACTGTCCGCGAAGTCCGAGACCAAACACCTCGTCAAGGTCATTGTCGTTCCGGAGGGCTACACTCGCGTGAACACCGGACCCAAAGCGCTGAGCGCCAATCTCTCGTTCGCGCGCGCTTGCTTGCAGCCGATCGGCGCCGGCCAAGCCGTACCGCCTGCTCACCGGGACCTTACCCGACGCGGCGTGCAGAATGCGGCCGGTTTTCGCTTCGGTAGCACCAAGCCGACCAAGCTGCTCGAGCTCGCCTCCGAGCAGGCGGACAACTACGAATGGCTGAACCCGGCGGCTCACGCGCAAACGCCGAACGGTGCGGATCAGAGCAAGCTCGAGGCGATCAAGGTGTTCAAGAAGTACGTGACTGAGATCACGACCAAAGCCGCCAAGGCCTGCTGCGTCAACAACAAGCCACTCGCGGCCTATCAGCTCGGCTACCTGATGCACGCCGTCCAGGATCTGGCGACGCATTCGGGCATGACGAACGATGAGCACGCCTACCTGTTGCGCAAGGCGAATCCCGATCTCGACAGCAAGAATCTCGGGCGAGCGGAAAGCTGGACGAAGCAGGTACTGAAGCTCTATGGCGAGTCGTCGACGTATGGCCAGTGCGCCAAAGACGCCAGCGACATCGAAGCTTCGACGGCCAACTGGGACACGTTGGCCAGCAGTGGCGGCTACGGCGTCAAGGACGCCAGTGAGGCCGAGCTGCTCAAGTTCGTAATGGGCGCGCTGCAATTGACGCGGCCGGCGGATCAAACCTGGTTCAAACCCGGTGACGCAAACAAGTGGTTCACGGACAACATCGTGCCGATCATCCAGACCTCACTCACCAAGACCTGTGAATAGCAACATGCTCGATCGGTACGTGCTTGGACGCTGGGTAGCGCTCGTGGGTCTGCTGGCTCTGAACGCGTGCGACGAGTGTGCGGGACTTTCCGGAGACAAACAGGCGCAGTGCTGCGTGAAGGCGTCGACAGCGCCTTCGTGCTCCGCTGCCGATCCCAAAGTTCCCGAGTGCGGACAAGAGGCACGCGACATCGGCTCCGCGTGCGAGCTGCTGGACGGCCAGGTCGTCGAGTTCGCGCTCGACCCCAGCAAGCCTGAGCTGCAAGATCGTTTCTTCTCGATCGATACTTGCTTGGGGTGTCGCTCGCTGTCGATCGCGGCCACGCCGGCACCGACGAAAGACGAGCAGGGCAAGCCCGGTGTGCTCAGCGTACAAGTACTGAGCTCCCGTCGCGAAGCCGTCGCCGCGTTTACGGTGGGCGCGGATGACTCGGTGCATAGCCACTTGGTCGGCGTGACTGGCAGCGGTACCTACTTCATTCGCGTGCACAGCGAGTCGGTCGACAAAGCGACGTACCGGCTGGAAGCAGCTGGCGGCACCGATCTGGTCGAGGTCGAGCCAAATGATTCCATGGAAGCTGCCACATTGCTCACGCTCCGTGCGCAGATCACTGGCGATCACAATGGTATCGATTCGACGAAGTCGGACGTCGATTTTTTCGAGTTGAAGAGCAGTGGCGTCGACGGCTCGCTCGCGGTGACGGCCAGCCGGATCGAGCCGATCAACATCGACGCCACCGTGACGGTGGCGGTGCTGGACGCGTTGGGGCGACCGCTCGCTCCTGAACGCCCGGTGAGCGAAGATATCGTCGTGCTCGAGGTGGGCGTGGAGGCTGTCGCCAGCTACTTCGTGGCCGTCACGAGCTCTGCCAGTACGGTGGAACCGCGCCAGCGTTACCGCTTGGTCTTGGGAACCACGGCCGACATGTTCGACAAAGAGCCGAACGACACCGCCCCCAACGCGCAGTTGCTGCTGCCGCGCGCCCGCGTACGCGGTGGCTACTCGGGAACGGCTGACCAAATTGACGACGACGTCTTCAGAGTTCCCGTCCCGGCGGGTAGCAAGCAGGTCGAGGTAGCCGTCGCGGTCGACGCGGCGTGCCCGAGCGCTGTTTCGTTCGAGGTCGCGATATTGGATGAATCCGAAGCACCAATCGCCACCGGGACGTTCGGCACCGCAGGTCCGCAGCGGCTCGGCGCGACCTCGGGCACGAATGCATTCGTGCTGGTTCGAGCACGGAGCTCGGCGAGCTTTGCTGAATGTCAGTATGCTCTGACGACGACCTTCAGCACTCGGCTACCGTGAGCCGCAACGCGGCCGGCAGCGGTGCTCGGTGGCTGCCCATCTTGGTTGGAGCGCTAGCATGTGGGGTGAATGCGCACGTAGCGCCGTGCCACACTGGTCGAAACGCGGCCACGAGACTAGACGGGAAGCATGGACGTCAGGGAGCTTCACCGGGCCTTATCACCCTGGATATTAGCCGCGTTTTTGCTCGATCCGGATGGCAACAATGTCGAGGCGGTATGGCACGGCCCGGCGCAACGCTCGGCGGCGTCGGTAGTGTTGAAGATGTAAGCTGCGAGCCATGAGCTCCGTGGAGGAACTTCGGTACGGTAAGCCGACGCGCGCGCAGGCGGAGACGTTCATCGTGATGGCGGGGCAGGCCTTCACGTTCGATCCGGCGCAGTGGCTGAGCTCGCTCGGTGATCACGGTTGGGAGAACATGCGCACGCTCACCGACGACCAGGACGTCGCGGGTGGGCTGGTGATCCACGAAACCGGGCAGTGGTTTGGTGGACGGCGACTGGCAAGTCACGCGATTTCGGCTGTGGTTGCGGCGCCGCAGTTCCGCCGGCGCGGGGTCGGCAACACGCTGATGCTGCATGGCCTGCGCGAAGCGCGAGCCGCCAACGTGCCGTTGAGCGTGCTGTTCGCGTCCGCCCCGAACTTCTACCGTGGCTTGGGCTACGAGCCTGCCGGGGAGCAGATGTTCTTCCGTGCGCCGAGCCAGGATCTGCCGACCTCGACTGAAGGCGCTCGTTACGTGCCGTTCAACCCCGACGAGCAAGGCGCCGTACGCGAGCTGTACCAGCGCTTTGCGAGCGAGCGCTGCGGGCTCTTGGACCGCAGTGAACACTTCTGGCGCGCGCATTTCTCCCCGTACGATGGCTCGAAGCGCTACGCGTACCGCATCGAATTTTCGGGCGCGCTTGAAGGCTACGTTTCGCTCCAACACGCCCGCCCCCAAAATTCGCTGATCGTGCAAGACGTGATCGCGACCACGCCGCGAGCTGCGCGTGCGGCATTAGCGCTGATGTCACACCACAAATCGGTGGCGGACTGGGTCGTCTTCCCAGATGGCCCCCAGGGCACCCTGCGCAAGCTCATCCCCAACAACCGCGCGCGCGCTGAGCCCAACTGCCAAGAATGGTTGCTGCGATTGACCGACGTGCGAGCGGCGTTGGAGCTGCGCGGTTACCCGCCGCTCGACGCCGTGATTCATCTGGACGTTGCGGACCAGGCAATGCCAGAAAACGCCGGTCGCTACGTGCTCGAGCTGAGCGCCGGCAAGCCGTGCGTGACGCCAGGCGGTGAAGGGCGCATTCAGCTCGACGTGCGCGCGCTTTCGGCCGTATTCAGCGGCTTCTGTCATCCGCGTGAAATGCAGGCCGCCGGCTTGCTCAAGGCCGAGCCCCACGCGGCCGAGCTGCTCGGCGCGGTGTTCGCGGGTCCGCGACCGTTCTTGATGGACACGTTCTAGCTCAAAGGCTGGCTTGGACCGAAGACTGCAACGATTCGATGCTGGCGCCCGGATCGTATTGGAAGCGTACGCGCACCGCGTCGCCCACGCGCACCGTCAGTGGGTTTGGCAGCGGCAAAGACATGTACGGCATGTGCCAATCTGCCGACCGACCCTCGGCAGCGAACACACCGACCACGTTCTTGGTGATGAAGCGCAGCGCGTTGACAGTGCCGCTCTGTTCGGCTTTGAGCCATTCATCGACGACGTACAGCTCGGCCATCGGAGCCGTGTATTCGACGGCGGCGTAAAGGTGCGGCGTGCTCATTTCGACGGTGCGGACGCCGGCCGCGCCAGCCTCGAAAAAGAGCGGCACCGGCGCGTAGTAGCCGTGAAAGTCGTAGGGCTGGTTCACCAGCTGGGCCCCCAGAAACGTCGCTTCCGGCAGGATTCGCGGCACCGAAGTGCCGAAGTGCTCGACATGCCGTGCCTTGAAGGTCTTCAGCACCTCGACCTGCTTTTCGCGCAGGAGCCCGGCGTGCAACATCTCGCAAATCACGACGTCGACCGGTCGATCGGGGACGAAGTCACGCGCGTCGGCTTCGACGACGGTCACGCGCTCGGAAGCGCCGTTGGCGAGCAGCAGTCGGCGCGCTGCCGCCGCGACGTGCGGCAGCCGCTCGACCAGGGTGACGCTGCGCGCGCGCTTCGACGCCAGGAAGCTCATCACTCCGGTGCCGCCGCCCAGCTCGACCACGTGTGAACCGACCGGCACCAGCTTCTCGATCGCTTCGTGGAACGGCGCCATCCGCTGCTCGTTGCCGAGCATTTGCCCGTGATAGTGCAGCGGGATGAACTGACCGAGGTTCGCGTCCTCGTCCACATGATGCAGCGGGACGGCGCCGCGACGGAGCCGCGACGGATTTTTTGCGCGAGAATTGACGACGGCTGGCTTCATGGAGGTAGGCACGCCAAAGCAAGCCGCGGGCCAGCCAAAACGCCGCAGATCCTCGCTTTTCTCAGCTGCGATGCCACAAAGCTGTCGGTCGCAGGTGGGCTGTGGGTCAAGCGGCTGACACCGCCGCGAGCGACGGCGCCATCGTCAACCGCCCCACCATTGCACGTTGATCGGCGCGCCGTTGCCGCCCAGCTTTACCAAGATGGGGCCCTGCGCCGAGACCGGATCCAGGATCACGTTGGCGTAGTTGGCGGTGAAGGCGCCGCTGCTGTTGGTGCCGCAGTTGGACCAGGTGAACGGCAGCGGGTACATGCCGCTGTCGGGCTGCATCGTGATCTTCTTGATCCAGGTTTGATCGGTCGGCAGCGTCATCTTGAGGCACACGTTGCTGTTGACCTTGACGTTGCTGCTCATCGCACCGAGCACGACGGCCATGGCTTCGTCGCATTGCGTGGGTTGATTCAGGTTGCCGCTCGCGCCCGCGCCGCTGCCAGTTCCCGAGCTACCGCTCGTGCCGCCATTTCCGGCGTCTCCGCCCGTCGACTTGCCGCCCGTACCGCTGCTGCCTGCGCCGCCGCCGCGACCGGCGTCGCCGCCGCGACCGGCGTCGCCGCCCGCATGGCTGCCAGAGCCGCTGCCGCCCGCGCCCGCTGAGCCCGTCGCGGGACCGCCCGCCACGTTGCTTACGCCGCCGCTGACCGCTGCGGCGCGGCCGGCGGTGTTGAGAGGTCCCGCATGTCCCTTTAGCCCACCGCTTGACGTCGCGTGCTCGTCCGGAAATTCGCTTTCCTCGCTGGCGCAAGCCAGGTGCAACGCGACCGCTAGCATCGCCAACGCGGGCTCCCGCACTGTGAGCGCTCTGCGCCGTGCGGTCACGCGCCGAGCTCCGCGCCTGCGCTGAGCGCGCGTCGGTATTCGCCGGGTGTGCTGCGCATCACCTTCTTGAAGCTGCGGATGAAGTGATGCTGCGAGTGAAAGCCGAACAGCTCCGCGACGCTGTTGTTCGGAAGCTCGGTGGTGGCCAGCAAATGCTTGGCGCGGTCGATGCGTAGGCCGCGCACGTAGCTAAGCAGCGAGTGGCCGGTGGCGCGCTTGAAAACGCGACAGAACGACGGCACGCTGAAACCCGTCCGCCGCGCCAAATGCGGCAATCTGACGGGCTCGGTCAGATTTTGGCGCAGGTAGTCGAGCAGCTCGTCGATGCGCAGGTAGCTTGGTGCGTCGTTGTTGGTGGCTAGCGCAGCCAGTCGATTGATCGTGCGCTTCAGCTCGCTGGTCAGCTCTTCGAGGCTGCTGCAGGCGTCCAGGCGCAGGACGGCTTCGTCGCCCCCTCAGGATGAGGCTTCGGCCCCGACTCCAGCGGCGCCTCAGACGGCCATTTATTTGTCTAACTATAAGGTTATTTGCCTAACTGACTAGGCTGGGACCCGAACCCGCACCGTCTCGATCAAGACGCCAGCCCGCGAAAAGCCGAGCGATCGATAGAACGAGAAACCGAATGAGAACAGTCATGTCCAGTCACAAGGTGGCACGGGCGCTCACTCTCGGGGTGTGTCTGCGGAGCCGCGTGGCGCGGGGCGATTGGACACGTCGTGCTCGTGCGCTGCATCAGCAAACCGATGAAAAGACTGGCCAACTCCGCTCGCGTGGCGTTGGCGCGGCGGTTGCTTAAGAGGCTCCCCATGATCGCCCCTCGCATGAAATGGTTAAAGCTCCGTGTTGGTTTGGCTACGCTTCTCGTGTTCTGTACGGGATGCAACGCGTTAGAACCGCGCGAGTCGTCGACGACTGGTTCCAAGGCGGAGACGGCGGTTGTCGTCGCGGCTCCGGTTTCCGTTCCCGTTGCAGCTCCGCCGGTTGTGGCGGCGATCGCCATCTCGACGCTCAAGTTGGCGCCGGTAACGGTGGCGCCGAAGCACGCTTCGCAGCCGGCTGCGGAGTCTGCGGTGACCGTGAAGCGCTTCGTCGTTGCTAGCGGCGTGAAAGATCGCGAGCCGCTCACCAGCACCGACGCGCTGCCCGCCGATGGCTCGGCGATCTATGCCTTCGCGGAGCTGGCCAATCCGCTCGGCCAGAGCGAGAACGTGCGCATCACGTTCGAGCGCAAGGGCGGCGCCGAGCGCGTGGGCGACGTGATGTTGCCGGTGCCCGGCAACGTCACGCGACACCGGACCTGGGCGTTCACCCATTTCATACGCGCTGCGGGCGTTTGGGAAGCGGTGCTGTGGAGCGAGAGCGGTACGGAGCTCGGTCGCGTCAGCTTCGAGGTGAAGGGGCCTGCGACGTCGGGGGTTTGAGGCGCGTTACTTTTCGGCGCAGCTATCGTCGTCGACCGGGCCGTCGGGGAATGCCGGCGCGATGATCTTGACGAAGAAGCTGCGTTCGCAGGTGTCGTTCTTGAGCACGATCTCGTGCGAGTCGATGCACTCGAAGGCGGCTTCGTTGCCGGCCCCTTCGGTGAAGCTGCCGCCGTCTTTGCCGTTCGTTCCCTTCTTCGAGAACGACAGAAAGGTTTGGACCGTGTAGGGCGTCACGCCCAAGCCGTGCTTGAACCTGAGTTGGGTCTTGGCGGGATAGGCGTCGAAGTTTTCCCAACCCGCCGAAGATTCGTAGACCAGTTCGTCCAGGTGGGTCGCTTCGGGTCGGTCGATCGTGATGTCGTCCAGCGCGTCGGGGCAATTGTCGAGCGCACTGCAGCCGGAAAGCGCAGAGGCCGCGGCTAGCGCGACGGGCGCGGTCAAGAGCCGCAGGCAGAAGTTAGTCATCGTTGGTTTTTCGCGCACGGCTCTGCTTCTTCTTCGCGTGAACACGCTTGTCGTTGACGCGAGCGCGTTTGGCGGCCCGTGACGGCTTGGTTGGACGGCGTTTCTTTGGCACGACCAACGCCTTGGCCACCAACTCCGCCAATCGTGCGCGCGCGTCAGCTAGGTTTTGGGGCTGCGTGCGTGTGACTTGGCTGGTAATGAGGATGCGACCGTCAGCGTCCAAACGGTGGCGCGCCAATGCGCGTAGCCGCGCTTTGGCGGAGGCTGACAAAGCTTCGGACGCTTCGAAGTCGAAGCGCAGCTCCACCTTGGTCGACACCTTGTTGACGTTTTGCCCACCAGGTCCCGAAGAGCGCACCGCCACCCACTCGAGCTCGCGCTCGGGAATGATGAGGCTCGGAAGGACGAGATCGCGCACGCGGGCCAAAGCTAGCATCGGCACTTGGACCCGTGCTAGTGATGAGGGTTTCGCGGGACTTCGGAGGATTCAACGATGGCCAACATGCTTCGTCCATTCCACGTTCGCTCATTGACTGCGTTCCTCGCGTTGGCGGCTTGCGCCTGCGGTAGCGACAATAACAAGGCCGAGACAGAGGACGACAACGCGGGCGGTGCGCCGGCTGTCGCGGTGACCTACCCGCCCGCCTTGGGTCCCGAGGATTGCGCGACTGTCACGTCCAAGATCAAGCTCACGCAACCGGCAGGCGCCGCGGTTTGGGGCGGCCTGGTGGTGCTCGATTTCACGGTCGAAGGCGCCAAGGTCGATTCGTTCGACATTCAGGCGTTCGATCCGTCGCTGGCGGCGTGGACCAACAACTACCTGAACACCCAGACGGTGGGGCAACGCGACGACGGCAGCTACGTCATCGCCGTCACTCCTTACTTCTCCGACGTGAACAAGGATAAGGAGCTCAAGCTTCGCGTCCGCCCGACTCAGTCCGGGTGCCCTGACGCTGACTGGACCGAAACGACCGCCTTCACGGCTGGTGACCCGCTGGTTGGCACGCAGTGGAAGGCAGAAATTCCGGGGACCGGATTCACGGGTCAGCTCAACGTCCAGCGCACCGCGATTCCCAACGACATGGCCCTGCCGCCGTCTCGGCTGACCCTGGGCAGCGTCACACTAGAGGTGGACTTCGGTAAGAAGGGCGAACTAACCGAGGTGCTGACGGTCCCGCTCAGCAGCAAGAAGGACGCGCCCTATGACGGCTGTACCTTGAGCTTGACCTTCAGTGGCACTTACGAGGTGAGCCTCCGGCAAGGGTACGGCGGCGTCTCGGTCGCCTTCTCTGAGCAGACCTTGACCAGTGTTGAGGGGACTACGTGCAAGTTCCCGGCTGTGAATGACCTAGCCATCTCGGCGAAAGACTTCGATATGACGCTCAACGCCTACATACAGCAGGGTATCTCGATCAACTACCTGCCGACGGCCTACGCGGAGCCCGGGGTACCGACCTGGCAAAACAGCCAATTTGGTCAGCTTTTCCAGCAGCTTTCGCAGTTCCTGCCGTACACGACGGCGAATGAATCGGGCAACGTGGACGGCTACCTCTATCCGCAAGACGTGATGCTAACGCGGCAGTAGCGGGCGGTTAAAAAGCAGCGCAAAGCAGCGCAAACACGCTCGCGAGAAGCCGCGGAAGCCAAACCGCGGCTGCCCGCACTAATGCGCGCTCACTCTGCGCCGTAGGGCCGCTTGGAAAGCGACACCGACGGAGTCGGTCCGAGCGTGCGCGACCGAGACGTGGACAGTTCGAGGGCGATAGTTCTATCCTTGTAGGTTCGACATGACTTCACCTTGGGTTCGATTGGGTTTGTCGTGCCTCTGCGGGCTCGGCATGGCTTTGGGCTCGGCGAAGGCGTTCGCGGCCGACCTGAGTATCGACGGCAGCAAGACCACCAACGACTGCGTTGGCGCGGGCGGCACCGCAATCAACGGTGGTCGTGGCTGTAGCCTCGCCGGCACGCACGCTTACACCAACATCACGCTGATCAACGGCGCGGTGATCGAGGTGACGGCGTTCGACAACAGCGGCGCGAACAAAGCGACGCTCGGCAACTTGGTGCTCAAAGCGACCGGGAACATCTCGATCGACGCCACGTCGCGCATCACGGCGCGCGGTCGCGGCTACGTAGCGACTGCGTGCGACGACGGCGCGGGGCCCAACGCTACGGCCGGCGGTCGCGGCGGTTGCTCAGTGTTCGATTCCGGCGGCGGTGGCGCGCACTTCGGCAAGGGCGGCAAAGGCACGAAAGACTGCTTCATCTATCCGGGTGGTGGCGGCAACGTCGACGTTACGTGCTCGTTCCCGATGGAGTGGGAAGAGGACTGCAGCGGTCGCACCGGGGCGAGCAGTTGTGGCAACGACGCCGACCAGGATCCGGTAACGGGTGGACTGCAGTGCTACGGCTCGACGCTGAGCTCGACTGACTACTTGGGTGACGCGCTGCCCGATGTCGCTGGCCAGTCGTATTGGCACAATATTCTCGACCCCGAGTTCGGCGCTGCCGGCGGCGACAAGGGTTGCCGCGACGGCTACGACAACAATACCCGCGGCGGCAACGGTGGCGGGCGGATCGTGCTGTTTGCGGGTGGTGCGGGTAGCTCCGTCAACATTCGCGGCCGGATCAACACCGACGGTAACCGCGGCTGCGCGTCCGGGAATGACTCGGCTGGCGGCGGCGCTGGCGGAACCGTGCTGGTCATCGGCGACACCGTCAACATCTACGACACGGCCCGCATCACCGCGCGTGGTGGCCGCGGCGGCGATTCGCAGCCGAAAGGTTTGGCCTGCACCTACGGTGCTTGGACCTACCCACAAAAGGGCACTTGCGGCAACGGACAGCTCTGCCGCCAGTTGACTGAGCCCGCCTCGGGCAATGTCTATGCGCGTTGTGACCCGGCCAATTGCGTGCCCGCGCGCCGCTCGCCGAACAACGACGGCACGATCGCCAAGTGCGACGCGGGCTACACCGCGCGCGATCTCGGCGGCGACTTTGGTGAAGTCTGCATCCCGAACGCCTCCGACCCGGTGTTGCTCGGCTATTCGAGCTGCAACGGCGACGACGACTGTCTGGACGCCGGCGAATGCACGGCGGCCCAGGGCTGCGATTGCATGAAATTCAGCGGCACCGTCGGCGAGCGCTGCGTGCCGAAGAATCAGCCAATCTGCGACTACTTGGACTTCGGCGAGAACGAGACCGAGTGCAGCGGCACGCAGAACAACGGCGTTTGCGACGACTGCGCGGGCGGCGGCGGCGGCGGCATCATCAACGTTCAATCGCGCGTCAACAACATCGACCCGCGCTCGATCTTCGACGTCCGCGGCGGCAACGGCGGCATTTGCCCGATCTGCGCCGGTGAAGCGGGCGCTGGCGCCGGTGAGCTGCAAATCGACGCGGCGTATGTCGGCGAGATTTGCGACGGCAAGGATAATAACTTCGACGGCCAGACCGACGAAGGCCTGGGCAAGATCACCTGCCCCGACGGCACGATGATCGATGCCTGCACTGCCGGCAAACCGGGCAATTGCCCGACGGTAGCGGCCTGCAACGCCGCCGTCACCGACACCCGCCCGCGCTTCGCGGTGGTGGTCGACACCTCCGGCTCGATGCTGCTCGACAACGACGGCGAGCCGCGCTTCGGCGACGGTTCGGTCGACTACCCGGGCGTGAACGGCACCGAGACGCGCCTGTACAACGCCAAGGGCGCGCTGACCGACGTGCTGGCCGCTTTCCCCGAGAGCGACTACGCGCTGGCTCGCTACTACCAAGACTCCGGCGCAAACCGCAGCTGCCAGACCGCAAACTGGTTCGAGTGCGCGAAGAGCTGTTGCAGCTACGACGACCCGCGCACCAACATGACGCTGAAGCCGGAAGACAACGTCGCTCCGGCCTATCCTTACTACTATCCCGATGCCGAGTGCGTTCCGAGCAAGCTGTACGGCGCAGGCGCCAGCGTCGACGACTCGCTGAGCGCGCTGAACACCAACATCAATATTGGCTGGCAGACACCGACTGCCGACTGCATCAACTACTCAGGTAGCTGCGGCCCGCCCAAGCGCGGCGCGCAGTACCTGGTCGACTTTTCGCAGCCGCTCAGCAGCTACCTGAGCTGGCTCGACAACAAAGAGACCAACTTCGTGGCTGGCACGGCCTGCACCGGCGGCGATTGCGAGCTGCGCGCCACCGGCCCGACGCCGTTGGCCAGCGCGCTGGAAGCGACCAAGGACTTCTTGTCGCCGCGCATCGCCTGCGACAACGCGGTGCCCTGCCGCAAGTACAACGTCATCCTGCTCACCGACGGTGCCGAGAGCTGCCAGGGTGACCCCGCGGCCGCGGCTGCTGCGCTGAATGCCGGCGTGCTCAAGAACATCGGCGGCGTGATGACGCCGGTCTCGGTCAAAACTTACGTGATCGGTTTCTCGACCCTGCCGACGGAAACGGCGCAGCTCAACTCGATCGCCGCTTCGGGCGGTACCGGCACCGCCTACTTCGTGAGCAGCCGTGCCGAGCTCGCCAACGCCATGGCGACGATCATCTCCGGTAGCTTCGTGTTCGAGAAGTGTAACGGCAAGGATGACGACTGCGACGGGTTGATCGACGAAGACTTCCCGGAGACGCAGCCGCCGACCGGCCCTGGTTTGACCTGCGACGATGGCAAGCTCGGCGCCTGCAAAGGCACGGGCCACTACATCTGCAAAGCCGACGGTTCCGGCAGCTTCTGCAACATCGACATGCCGGGTGGTGTGAGCGGCAAAGAGGTCTGCAACGGCATCGACGACAACTGCAACGGCTTGGTCGACGAGAGCACGCCGCAAAATCCGCTGAATTGCCAGCCGTGCGTGGCCCAGCCCGAGATTTGCGACGGCCTCGACAACGACTGCGATACCGAAATCGACGAGGTTGCCGACTTGGTAGACGATGACCAGCCATGCGGCTCGGACGTCGGACAGTGCAAGCCGGGCTTGACGGTTTGCGTCAACGGTGACCTCGAATGCCAAGGTGCGATGGGGCCGTTCGCTGAGGTGTGCGATGGCTTCGACAACGACTGCGATAACTTGGTCGACGGTCAGACCCAGTCTTGTTATGTCGTGACTGGAAACACCTTCAACGCTGATCCGAACAGTTTCCAAAACGGGGAATGTCGAAAGGGCGTCTGGAAGTGTACGGCGGCGGCGAACAGCGGCGCGGCCGACTGGGGCAACGGCATGAAGGCGGCCAACTGCGCCGGGCAAAAGGTGCCGACGATTGAGGTGTGCGACGGTAAGGACAATGACTGCGACGGCGTGGTCGACAACGTCCACGATGGCGGCAAGGTTGTGGGGGCGGAATGCTGCGACGCGAAGGTCAAGCTGCCCGCGCTGTGCGGTACCGGGCAGTGCAACAAAGGTGCGTATGCTTGTGCTGGCGGCATCGTGACCTGCGTCAACGCTGGCGTGCCCGGCGAAGAAGCCTGCGACGGCATCGACAATGACTGTAACGGCAGCACCGACGACATCACGACGCTGGGTAGCGCGTGCACGACGCTGGGCGGCTGCCCCGGGTCGCTAGCCTGCGACGCCGACAAGAAGGCTGTGGTGTGCGTGCCGAACGGCGCGCAAGAACTCGAGATTTGCGACGGCAAGGACAACGATTGCGACGGCAGCATTGACGAGAACGACGACGTCGTGAAGAACGACCCTCGTGTAGGCCAGGCCTGCGACGCTCCGGTCGCGCCGAATGACCAGCTGCCGTGCAAGCCGGGAAAGACGGTCTGCACGGCGCAGGGCACGATTGACTGCGTTGGCGCCGTCCACCCCGTGAAGGAGGTCTGTGACCTCAAAGACACCGACTGCGACGGCGTTGCCGACACGTTGTCGGCCTGTCCCGGCGGCAACGCTTGCATCGACGGTCAATGCGATGAGCCGTGTCACGGCGGTGAGTTCCCGTGCCCCGGCGGCTTCGATTGTCGGTCGTACGACGGCAAGAAGTATTGCGTGCCGCAGAGCTGCGATGACGCGAAGTGCCCGGAAGACTCGCACTGCCGTAACAACAAGTGCACGCCCGACACTCAGGGCGCGGGCGGCGACGGCAACACGGCCGGAGCAAGCACCGGCGGTGAAACCAGCCAAGCCGGCGCGACCGGCGCCGAGGGCGGCGAAGGTAGCGGCCTGGCCGGCAACGGTACCGGCAACGAGTCGAGCGGCGGTGAGGACGGCACGGGCGCTTCTTCCTCGGGTGGCAAGACCGGAAGCGGCGCGAGCGCCAATGAAGCGGGCACGAGCCACGGTGTCTTCGGTCTCGTGACTGGTGGCGGTGGTTGTGCTTGTCGCACTACCCCGTCGCGCGGTGGTCACGCCGCCTTGGCTGCGTCGCTGTTGCTGCTGGGCGCGATCGTCAGCAGAAGGCGCCGCGGTCGTGAAGGGAGGGCCGCTTGATGCGTAGCGCTCGCTTCTGGACCGGCTTGGTCGGTCCCGGTTTGTTGTTCGCTGGCGTGGCAGCCGCTACGTCCGGTTGCACCACGGAGGCGGCCTGCTTCCAAGACTGCAAAGACCAAGCGCCGATCACCCATGGTGGTAGCGCCGGCACGGGCAACGGCGGCAACGCTGGAACGCTAGTGATCGGCTTCGGTGGCGACGACACTGGTACGTCAGGAAAACGCAACACTGGTGGCAGTGCCGCGCTCGAGGATGCCGGCACTGAATGCGATACCGCGGATTTTCAGACCGACGTCAACAACTGCGGCCAATGCGGTACGCACTGCGTCATCACCGGCGCCGACTCGACTTGCATCAAAGGCAAGTGCGAGATCGAAAAATGTCAGGACAACCGCTACGACCAGAACGGTGACCCCGTCGACGGTTGCGAGTTGGTTTGTGACGGCGATCCGATGGCAGACGAGGTCTGCAACGGCGAGGACGACAACTGCGACGGTAAGAAGGACGAAAGCTTCGACCTGATGACCGACGTCGACAATTGCGGCGTCTGCGACAACGCCTGCGATTTGCTGCACGCCACCGCCAAGTGCGACAGCAAGGTGTGCAAGATCGACAAGTGTGAAGACGGCTGGTACTCCGTCGACGGACTCGATTCGACCGGTTGCGAATACCCGTGTCACGTCAAGGACAAGCTCGGCAACGAATGCGACCCGGCGACCGCGCCGGCCGCGGACGGTTGTGGCGTGGAAATTTGCGACGACATCGACCAAAACTGTAACGGCCAAATCAACGAGGTCAGCGCTGACGCCAACGCGCCGTGTAGTGATTTCTGCCCAACCAAGGATTGTCTCGGCATCTGCACGTTTGGCAAGACGCAGTGCATCGGCAGCATCCTGGTGTGCGTGCCGGGCGTGACGCCGACGCTCGACATTTGCGACGGGCTCGACAACAACTGTGACGGTACGCCCGACGAAGACTTCGACTTCGACAACGATCCGCAGCACTGCGGCGATTGCGGCACTTCTTGCGTCGGAACGCTGCCGCACGCGTTGGCCAAGTGCGAGAACAAGCAGTGCAAGCTCGACGTCTGCGACACCGACTACGGCGAGCTGGACGCAAATTCGCCCGGCTGTGAGCTGTGTCCAGTAACACCTGTGCGTGCCGAGTCTTGCAATGGCAAAGACGACGACTGCAATGGCGTGATCGACGACCCAGTCACGGTGTTAGCGAATAAGCCTGCTAGCGGCGCCGGTGCTGGGGTCAACAGCTTTTGCAAGCAAAAGGCCGGTACGCTGTGCAACAACGTTCCATTGCACTGCGACTCCGCCGCGGGCGGTTGGCGCTGCGACTACCCGGCAGGCGTCGAAAAGACGGTGGCCGGAAAGGTCGTGATCACCGAGGCCTTGTGCGACGGCATCGACGGCAACTGCGACGGGCAGAAAGACGAAGCCTTCCTCGACCTGCGCAAGAGCTGCAACGACGGCGCGCTCGGCGTCTGCCTCGATTACGGTAAAATTGCGTGTAGTCTCGTCGATCCGACCAAGACGTACTGCGACACCGCCGCGGTGGTTCCCGCTCCTCCGCTGCCCTCGGCCGAGGTGTGTAACGGCCTCGACGACAACTGCGACGGTGACATCGACGAAGGCACCGATCAGATGGTGCGGGTCACGCGCAACTCGCTCGACTTCTACATCGACAAGTACGAAGCCTCACGTCCCGATGCCACGGCCAGCAGTGTAGGCACCGACGAATCGCACCTGTGCGGGATTCCGAATCGCTTGCCTTGGACTGGCGCGACGTTCGACGAAGCCAAAGGCGCTTGCGAAGCCGGCGGCAAACGCCTGTGTCACATCACGGAGCTGCAAGAATCCTGCGTTGGCTTGACCAATCGGACGTATCCGTATGGCAACGTCTACGTCGCCGGGAACTGTAACGGCATCGACGCGCCGGGCAGCGCCGCTGCTCCGACTGGCTCCTTCCCGAACTGCGTGTCGAGCGATGGTGTCTACGACCTCTCGGGCAACGTTTCCGAGTGGAGCGACAAGAAGGAGGGCGTCACGACCGGCGTTCCGCCCTACGACATCATGGCTTTGCAGGGCGGGTCGTTCCTGACGCCCTTCAACGGCCTGACCTGCAAGTTCGACCTCGACGTGATCAGCACCAACGCGGTGCTGCCAAGCCTCGGCTTCCGCTGCTGCAAAGACGCGCCGTAGGCGCCGCTACTTCGCCTCGAAGCCGTACAAAAATGCTTCGGTGGGGCCAAGCTTGCCGGCTTGGCCCTTCACGCTGGCGACGAACAGAGCCTTGTCGGTGGCCCAGAACAAGCCTTGTTCTTCGCTGCCGTCGGGGCACTTGGTTGTGTAGTTGATCGAGGTGCGGCCGGGCTTGTCGACCATGCCCTGCATCTTCATCTTGTCGCTGCAGCGCCCGAACAGGTTCAAGCCGATCTTGAGGAACACCTTCTCGTTCAGCTTGCCTTCCGGGCGCGGCAACTTACGGATTGAATACAGCGCGCCGTCGCTGCTCTTCACCGCGGCGATCGCGTTGCCTTCACCGGCTGCGACGCCTTGTGGCATCGGAGCATGGATGCCTTCCTGCGCGTTCTCGTACAGCGAAAATCCGCTCGGAAGCCCAGCTGCGCTGGGTGCCGCCACCGTCTCGGGCTTCTGACCCGACGCGCAGGCCGTGATCTGGCGAAACGGCTTGGCACAGCTCTCCGGCGCCACGTTGGCGCACACCAGATCGGCGGCGTCACGCGCGCACATCAGCGCGTCGCGCACGACCCCTTCACAGCCGTCGGCCGGCGACTCGTACTTCGAACAGTTCACGCGGCAAGCATCGAACGAGTTTTTCGGACACTTCGCCTTCACTTTGTCGCACATTGCGAAGCACACCTCGTGAATCGACGGCGCGCTCGGCGCGGGTGCGCTCGACGCGAGCGGCTCAGCCGGCGGCGCTTCCAGCGGCGGCGGTGGCTCGGCGCTAGCCGCGGGCGCTAACACACTCGGCATCGGCTCAACCGATTTTGCCGGCTCAGTCTTCGGCCCACAAGCCACCAGCCAAATTCCCCCAAGCACCAGCGCACGCTGCATCATCGGCGCACCTTACCCAGTAAGCCCCGCGTCTTCCAGCCGCTCGTTGCACGCCTGCAGCGTCCGCTCGCCCAAGCTCGTCAGAACCACGCGCCACGCGGTGCCTTCAGACGTGGGCCCGCGATCGACGAGGGCATTCTCGCTCATCATGATCAGCCAATAGGAGGCAACTTTTGGCGTGATTCCCGCCCGCTCTGCAATCGCGGTTTGACTGACAGCGTCACCCGTTTCTTCGAAGAGCTCCTTCAGGGTCTCCAGCAGCAGCCACTCCGTGAATTGCATGCGGGCACCTGCCAGCACGGTTTGCACATCGGCTTGAAACGTTCGGGCGTCGCGCCAACGCTTCCTGGCGGCGGCGCTCGGCCGGGCGTCGCCGACGCGCACTGTGAACAGCGATCGTGTGGGCTTCACGTTGGTTGGTCGGTCGCGCGCACGCTGAGTTGCGTCGAATCGCCGCCGCGCGCGCGTCGATCCCGAACCCAGCTAGCTCAGTGACGGCCTGCACCTCGCGCTTGTCGAGCGCGCTGCCCTGGATGGGTCCGAGCGGTGCGAAGGCGTCTCATCATTGGTCTCATTTCAGCTGGCGGCCACGCCCGCTGATCCTGGCTTCTGGCTTCGTTTTCGCTCCGGTCCGGTGCTCACGTACCCACGTACGCTCAACGAGAGGCGACCGGAAAGGTCGCTTGGTCCTCACGAAAGCCTCGCCAGAAGCCAGGCTGAGCGGGCG
>JBBSAB010000113.1:0-27079 GCA_038252755.1 Polyangiales bacterium
GGCCTCAGGCGCCTGCTCGAACAACAGAAATCTTCCCGCCTTCCCGCCTTCCTGTTTTCTCGCTGCTCGAATCGCGAAATGAGACCAATGCTCAGCCGCCTTCCTGTTCGCTCGTGCTCGAATCGCGAAATGAGACCAATGACAAGCTGTTTGCTTGTGCTTCTCGGCTATTGCAACTCGCCTGAAACGGCGACGCCCGCGCCCTTTTCGACCGAGAACGGCGAAAAGCCGTACACGCGCGCGAAGGCGGGCTTGGTTTCGGTGCTGGCCGAGTCCTCGGAGCTGAAGGTGAACAGCGCGCCAGCGCCGATGCCGAGCGTCGTCGCGACACCGCTGAAGATCAGGCCGCGCTTGGCCGGTGGGCCACCATCGCGCGCGTACAGCAGGTAGACGGGTAACGACACGGCGAAGCCGATGCCGGAGCCGAGCCACATCGCAGCGAGCGATTTGTAGCTGGGGATGTACACGGTCGAAAGGCCCGCGGCCGCTGCGAGGCCGATATTGAAGCCGACCAGGCCGCCCAGCGCCGCACCGTCATTCGAAAGCGCGTAGCCCTGATTGGCTGCGGTGGCGCCGTAGCCGAACATCGAGCCAACCGCGGTGCCCCACAGCACCGAGCTGGACATCAACAGGCTGCTCTTGGGCGAAGGCCCCTGCAAGTAGCCGAGCGCCGCGCCACCGGCAGCGCCGAGCGTAGAGCCGATCGCCTCTGAGCGCGCGAGGCCGCGAAAGCCCCATTCGTTCTCCTTCGAGGACGACACGTGTTGGTAGCTCCAGACGCCGAGCCCTTCGCCGGCGCCGATCAGCGCGCCGGTGGCGATCGCCGCCGGGACGCCGCGCTTGGGTCCCGTGCGATCGAAGATGTAGACGCCAACTGGTCCACCCACACCCAAGATCGCTGGCGGAATCAGCCAAAGCGCCGGGTCTTTGATGCCAAGCTCGGTCGACAGCCAGATACCCATGCCTACGCCGTAGGCGCCAGAAACGCCGTACAGTGCGCCAATCTCCAACGGCGTCCGCTCGCGCGACGTCTGCTGCGGGAATTGCTGTTGCGGGAACTGCTGCTGCTGTTGCGGGAACTGCTGCTGCGCGTCAGCTGCAGAGACCGACAGCAACTTCGCACACACCAGCGAGGCCGCGAGTACAACCGAACGTTTCATGTGCTCTCACTCTTTCTTCAACGGCCTGGCCAGCAGATCTCGCACGGCCTGGGCAACCGGCTTGCCCGAGTACAAGACAGCGTAAACTTCGCTCGTGATCGGCAGGTCGACACCCAGACGCTCCGCCAAGTGATACGCGCTGTCTGCGGTCGTCACCCCCTCGGCGACGTGACCCAGCCCCGACAGTACCTCGGCCAAAACCCGACCACGCCCCAGCTCGAAGCCAACTGTGCGATTGCGCGACAGCTCGGCCGAACAAGTGAGCACCAGATCACCGAGACCGGCGAGGCCCGAAAGCGTCAGCACGCTGCCGCCCTTGGCGACCGCCAGCCGCGCCATTTCGGCCAGCCCGCGCGTGATCAGCGCCGCGCGGGTGTTGTGGCCGAACCCAAGGCCATCGGAGGCGCCCGCCGCGATCGCGATCACGTTCTTGAGCGCGCCGCCGACTTGAACCCCCGCCGGATCATCGCTGGAGTAGACGCGCAGCCGGTCGCTCGCAAAGCGTTGCTGCACGAGCAGCGAACGCTCGGGATCCTGGCCGGCTGCGACCAGGTTGGTCGGCAACCCGCGCGCCACTTCGAGCGCGAAGCTAGGCCCGGACAAGAACACCGCACGTGCTTCGCCAGCGGGACCGAGCACGTCACGCGTCACCTCAGACAGCAACATTAACGTCCCGGGCTCGATGCCCTTGGCAACCACGACCAACGTCGCGTCGGCCGCGAGCGCGCCAGCCGCCGCCGCCATCGTAGCGCGCACGGCTTCGCTCGGCACCGCAACGACCACCAGCGCCGCATCGGTTACGGCTTCGACCATATCGGCGGTCGGCGCGATCTGCTCGCCCAACGCGTAGCCCGGTAGGAACGCGCGATTCTCGCGGTCGTAGACCAAAGCGCTGGCGTGTTCGGCCTGCCACGTCCAAAGCGCCACGCGGCTCCGCTCGGCCAAAAGCCGTGCGAGGGCGGTGCCCCAGGCCCCGGCGCCTAAAACTGCGATCTTGTCCATGCGGAGCGCCGACACTTTTTCGCGGGGTCGGAAGCGCTGTCAAGCTATGCTGCCGGCAATGCGACGCCTCCGCTCAAAGCAGCTCCTGCTCTCGCTGTGCCTGGGGCTGAACCTGACCGCTTGCGGCTCGCGCGAAAGCATGGGCGATGGCTCGCTGCGCGTGCTGGGCGCCGGCGTAGTCAACGACCCCGCCAACAAGTCGTTGCGCTTCGACATGCTCAAGTTCGGGCTCGACCGCTTTTGCGAAGAGATGAAGAACGCCGGCGCGGCGCTCAAGCTGACCGACGAGGAGCCCGTGCTCGGGCGTTTTTTCGCCGAAAGCTGCCAGTCGCAGGTGATCGACGACGAAGCTCGCAAATCGTTCGTCTTGCAGTACACGGGCAAGGGCTACGCGTGGACGAACGTCACCGGCAAGCTCGGCTTCACCTCACGCGGCTTGGTCGAATATGCGCCCGATTTTCAGTTGAGCGACGGCGCGCTGTACGTGTATTTCCGCCCCAAGGCCGTCGACGCGGCAGCCTTTCAGCTGGTGTCGATCGACTCGGCCACTGCGCAAGCCGGCATCGCCGCCGCCGCCGGCACACTGAGCCCGGACGAGATCGGACGCCACGTGCTCGACTCACAGCTGAAGCGCGGCTTCACGGTCATCCGCTACGGCAACGACGGCCGCACTGATTTCGGGCTCGGCTTCATCCCCAAAGGTCAGAAGCCGTACAAGCCATTCGACATCAAGACCGAGAAGCGCGTGCTGTCGAACGAGCGCACCGAGGTGCACGTGCAAGGCCAGGATTACATCGGGCCGCTCAACGTCACCGATGAAGACACGTCGCTATTCGTCACGCTGGAGCTCGACGGTGCCGACAACGTCGACTACCAGATCGTGCCCAAGGCCACGGGCGACGCCATGCTCGAGCGCTACATCCGTGCGCCTGGCCCCTGCCCGCTGCTCGCGCCGCCCGCGTTCGACGCGACGGCCAGCCGCAGCGCACGGACCCAGCAGCCGGTCCCGCTGCCGGTCGGCCAATACTTCCTCGTGCTCGATAACTCAGCGGCGTTGGGACATTCGCAGCCCCCGCCCGGCGCGGCTGGCGACAACGCCGCGCGCGTCGACTACGCCCTAATGCTCGGCCCGCGCTGAAAAAGCCGGCCGTTGCCTAGTCCGTAGCCACGGGCCGACCGGACAATTTAGGGAATTGTTCGGCGGGCTCTAGTGCTAATGAGGGTCAGGAGTTCGTGAACCCCAAGACCTATCGCTACCTGCTTTGGCCGCTCTGGTTCGTGGTTGTCCCTGCGGCATTGTCTGCCCTGACTTACAACCTGGTAGCGCCGAGCGGACAGGTCCTGCAAGGCTCGCTCTGGGAAACCATCCAGTACTGGGTCAAAGACCAGCCCGTACCAACGCTGATCGTCCTGTTCACGATCTTCGAGATGGTGCTGTACAGCTACCGCCACACCCTGCCGGGCGCGCAGTACCTGGGCACGACCGAGCGCAATGACGTGCCGAAGAAGGTGCGGCGTGAATTCGAGCAAGCCACGCATTTACTCGACGAGGCTGAGCGCATCCAGCGCAAGAACCGCAGTGCGGTCGAGCGCGCGCTGACCAGTGATTCGCGGAGTGAACTCGGAGAATCGCTCGAAGACCTGCGCGACGCGATGAACGAGACTGCGTTCGACGAGCGCGTGTTCCTGGAGTGCTACGACCGCGCGTCGCGGCTGGTCGGCAAGCACCTGGGCGCCTGGCAAAAGGGCGAGCTGCGCGAGTACTTGGAGTCGATCGGCGTCGCGGTCGGCGTCGCCTTTATGCTGCGCGCAGGCGTGGTGGAAGCGTTCAAGATCCCCAGCGGGTCGATGCTGCCCACGCTGCAGATCCAAGACCACATCTTCGTGAACAAGCTGGCTTACGGCCCGCCGATTCCGTTCACGAACATGCGGCTGTTCTCGCGCCTGCCGCCGAAGCGCGGCGACGTGATGGTATTCGAATACCCCGAGCCCAACCCGAACGCCGAGCACCCCGACTACATCAAGCGTGTGATCGCCATCGCAGGTGACAAGCTCGAAGTGGAGCACGGACACCCGCGGATCAACGGCTGGCTCGTCCCGAGCTGTGAGGTCGGCCCGTACTCGTTCGACGAGGGCTCGGAGACCTCGGAAGCCACCGGCAAGCTCTACATGGAGTACCTGGGCGAGTACTCGTACCTGACGATCTACGAAGACAAGCGCGACGACGGCATGCAGGGCCCGTACTTCGTCAAACCCGGCGAGACCTGGGTGATGGGCGACAACCGCAACAACAGCAGCGACTCGCGCGCGTGGAACGGCAATCGCGGCGGCGGCGTACCGGACGCCAACATCAAGGGCCGGGCGATGTTCATCTGGCTCAACTTCAAGAAGAACGGTTGGCCCGACACCGACCGGCTCTTCAGCCACGTCCTGGGCACGCCCAAGCTGCCCGTCGGTGCGCCGGCGCACATCTTGGCGGGTATCGACCGCTGTTTGAAGGCGCGCCCGCCCGCGGACCAAATGGTCACGCCCGAGCCGGATCCGAGCCGCTCGCACGGCACCATGCGCCAGTGATATAGGTCGAGGCGGACTTTCGTCGCGGGTAGCCGTTCAGGCAGCCGCTGAGGAGGACGTGATGCCGCAAAAACTCGACCGCTGGACGACCGCGCTGTCTGCACTCTTGATCGTGGGCGCACTGTTGGCGTGCAAGAAGAAGGCGCCTGACACCACCGCCCCGAGCGCAGAAGCCGCAGTCGCGCCCGCAGCGCCAGCCGCCTCTGCCGTGCCCGCAACGCCAACACCCGCCGCGAGCGCAGTCGCGATCGGCGACGGCGGCGCCAAGCTCGGCGAGGTCAAACGCTACACCGACAAAGAGACAGCGCAGACCGGGACGGCACGCATCCTCGAGAACGGCATCAAGGTCTTCGACGAAGCCGACGACAAGACGGCAGAGGTCGCCACGCTCGACAAGGATCTGCTCGTGTTCCGACTCGCCAGCATTCCCAGCTGGGAGCTGGTCGAGTTTCCGTCCGGCGTGGGCAAGGTGTCGCCGGGCTGGGTGCTGGCGAAGTTCGTCGACGTGAAGACTGACGCCAGGGTCGATCGCGCCGCGGTCGCCACGCAGGCCAAGGTAGCCGTCGTCAAGACGGCTGCGCCAAAGGCCAGCACTGGCGCCGTTGCCAGCGCCGCTACACCGGCGAGCACAACAGCGGCCGCAGCCAGTGCTGCTGCAGCAACTGCTGCAGCGGCCAGTGCAGCAGCCGCCGCTAGCGCAGCCGCCGCCACAGCGGCTGCCAATCCATCGGCCGCCGCGAATCGCGCCACGCAGATCGCGGCTCGCGCCGCGGCGCGCAAATCTGCCAAGCCCTAAGCTTTGGCCTGAGGCCTGAGGCCTTACGCTGAGGCCTTATGCTAAGGCCTTAACCCTTAGGCCTTTGGCTTGGTCGGGTTGGGCTCGGGTAGCGTGATGCGATGCACGCCGCTCGGGCGCAGCTCGAGGCGCAGTCGGGATTCAGGCGAGCAATCGGTGCGCGTTTGCGCGAAAACTCCTGACAGCAGAATGCCCAGCAATTTGGCTTCGACGTAGGGGTCCGGCGGCAGCAAGCGTCTCATCGCCCCAGGTAGTACGCCCTCGGTGGAGTCGGCCTTCCCTGGAGGGCTCGCGCGCCGATTTCGGGTTTGGGCTTCGTTTTCGCTGCGGTCCGAATGCTCACGTACAGGAGTACGCTCCGCTTCCGTCCTCGCGAAAGCCTCGCCCAAACGCCGAACTTGGCGCGCGAGCAATCCGAGCTTTCCCCGAGGACGTGCTAGACCCGGCGCGTGGACCACCTCGATTTCCTGGATATCGTCGCGATCCTGCTCGGAATCAGCTTCACGGTTGCCAAGCTGGACGCGCAGAGCCGGAAGGCGACGAACTTCCCGCACGTCGTTGCAGCCGATTTCGAGCGCTGGCAGGACTGGACGGTATCGATCTACCGCTGGGGCAGCAGCCTGTGCTTCCTTCGCGTAGTGTTTCACCAGGGCTGGTCGTTGTACATGGCCCGCCACCCGATGAATGCGCCCGCCGCGCCACGCGCACTGGTGCTGCCGGCCATGGCGATGGACGCCCTCTTCTTCGGCGTGCTGGCGTCGACGTTCATCCGCGCGTCACGCGCCCGCGCCCGTCGCCGCGAGCTCGGCATCGTACTGACGCCGCTCACGGCGGCGCAAGCCGCGGCCATCGCTCCCGAAAACGAGAGCGAAGCCGCGGCGGCGCCGAAAGACGACTGAGCCGCGAGCTCAGACGTAACGGTTGGCGAGGTTCTCGAGCTCTTCTTGACGGCCCGAGCGCGGCTTCGGATCGATGCCCTTGTTCAGCACCAGGTCGCTGAGGTCGGCCAAGCTGAGCTTGCCGCCGGCGATGCGCTCGCCCAAGTCGGTACGCCAGCCGGCGTAGCGTTCTTGGACGGCTTGCTCGAGCTTGCCATCGCTGACGATCTTCTCCGCCACCAACAGCGAGCGCGCCAACACATCCATGCCACCGATGTGAGCGTGGAATAGATCGTTCGGATCGATGCTCTGGCGACGCAGCTTGGCGTCGAAGTTCATGCCGCCGGTCGTGAAGCCGCCGTTCTTGAGGAAGGTCGCCATCACCAATGACAGCTGCGGCACGTCGTTCGGGAATTGATCGGTATCCCAGCCGAGCAGATCATCGCCGCGGTTCATGTCGAGGCTGCCGAATACGCCGTTGGCGTACGCGTAAGCGACCTCATGCTGGAAGGAATGGCCCGACAAGATGGCGTGGTTCGCCTCGATGTTGACCTTGTATTCCTTGTCCAAACCGTAGCGCTGTAGGAACGCGTACACCGTCGCGGTGTCGTAGTCGTACTGGTGCTTGGTCGGCTCTTTGGGCTTGGGCTCGATCAACAGCGTGCCCTTGAAGCCGATCTTGTGCTTGTGCTCAGCGACCAACGCCAAGAACCGGCCGAGCTGATCGACCTCGCGCTTCATGTCGGTGTTGAGCAGGGTCTCGTAACCTTCACGACCGCCCCACAGGACGTAGTTTTCGCCCTTCAGCCCGTGGGTGATGTCCAAGATCTTCCGCACCTGGGCGGCCGCGAACGCGAACACCTCGGGATCGGGATTGGTGGCGGCACCGCTCATGTAGCGCGGATGACTGAAGAGGTTGGCGGTGCCCCAGAGCAGCTTCACGCCCGTGCGCGCCATCTCCTTTTCGGCGCCAGCGATGATCTTGTCGAGGTTGGCGTGGCTCTCTTTGAGCGTCGCGCCTTCGGGTGCGATGTCGCGATCGTGAAAGGTGAAGTAGGGCGTGCCGAGCTTCTCGAAGAACTCGAACGCTACCTTCAGCTTCAGCTCAGCCGCTTCGACGGGGTTCTGGACCTTGAACCAAGGACGGTCGAAGGTGCCGCCGCCGAAAACGTCCGAACCCGGCCAGGCAAACGTGTGCCAGTAGCAAACGGCGACGCGCAGGTGCTCGGCGATGCTCTTGCCGAGGACGGTGCGGTCCTTGTCGTAGTAGCGGAACGCGAGCGGGTTCTCGCTGTTCGGCCCCTCGTAGCGAATGGTTTCAATGCCCGGGAAGAACGCCTGACTCATGGCTGAAGTCCTCTCCTCAACTCGTGGATTGCTCGGTAGATCGCGGCGACTGGTTAGCGCCGAGCTGGTAAACCACCCTAACTCAAAAGGTCAGGCCACGCAACGACCGACATGGAACCAGTTCCATGTATTCAACAAACGAAAAATTCTCTTTCAGTACGAGCATTTATACCGATTTCTGCGAACAGGCCCGCGTCTCCCATTTGCGAAATTCCTGGTCAGGCGGCGGCGCGCACCGCGCCAGCATCCTGGCAATAACACCATGAACTTAAAAGCATTTTAGAGCACCTACATGACCGCATGCCCTGCGTCGTTTTTATTAAGTTTATTAACTATAACGCAGAGCGGCAGGTGGTCAGCGCCGAGCGGGCGTGGCAGAAAACCGCGCGATGGCGTTGTCGGCATCGAGCCCCCAGTCGGCCGCGTGGCTCTCCAAGCCGCCTTTCGCGGTCGTCGCCCGCGTGGTGACGGTGGCAACAATCCTAGTGGTGCTGATGGGCGCGGTCGTCCGCATCACCGGTTCGGGCGCGGGATGCGGTCAGCACTGGCCGACGTGCAACGGCGAGGTCGCTCACCTGCCCAAGCAGCTCGAGACCTGGATCGAGCTCACACATCGGCTGACCTCGGGCCTCGACTTCATCGGCGTGCTGGGCCTGACCGTGCTGGCCTTCGGGCTCGCGCCACGCCACCCCGCGCGCCTCGCGACCTTCGCAGCGATGGCGTTGATGTTGGTTGAGGTGGCGATCGGCGCTGGACTCGTACTGCTGAAGCTGGTCGGCTCCAACACCTCGCACGATCGACTGGTGGTAATGCCGGCACACCTCGTGACGACGTCGCTCTTGCTCGGCTCTTTGGCAGCGGCTAGCTACTTTAGCGATGAGTCGCGGCTGCGGCGCTCGGTCGAGCTGTCGTCGCTCGCCAGCGCTCGCTTGCAGGGCGCGCTGTATTGGGCGGTCGGGGCGGGCCTGCTACTGCTGGTGGTCTCGATCAGCGGCGCCATCACCGCGCTCGGCGACACGGTTTACCCGGTTCAAGGCCAAGGCACGCTCCAGCACTTGCAAAACGACCAGGCTGTCGGCGCCCACCTGCTGGGCAAGCTGCGCGTCGTGCACCCGTTGCTCGCACTGCTTGGCGTTGCTGGTTTGTGGATCGCGGCGAGTCGGGCGCGTGAAGCGACCCCGGCCGCGGCGGTCCAGCGCCTGGGCGGGGCACTTTACGGCGCCGGTGGGCTTGCGCTCGCGATCGGCGCGTCGAACATTTGGCTGGGCGCGCCAGGCTACGTGCAGGTCGTCCACTTGCTGATGGCTTGCCTGCTGTGGACGAGCGTGGTCGTGCTGGCAGCAATGCTTTGGGATCTGCGAGCGAGAAAGAACGAGGCGTCGTGATGAACGTCGTGAACCCCGCCAGCGGTGCGGTCGTACAAAGCGTGCCCGAGACCGACGTCAGCCAACTGCCTGCGCTATTGAAGACTGCGCGCCTGGCACAACGCCGCTGGGCCGCCCAAGCGCCGAGCGCGCGCAAGGCGGTCGTGGCGCGTTTTCGCCAGTTGGTCAGCGAGCAGAAGGAAGAGCTCGCGCGCACGCTGACGCTGGAGGTCGGCAAGCCGCTCGCCCAAGCCAGGAACGAGCTGAACGGCCTCCTACCCCGGATCGATTTTTTCCTCGAGCATTTCGAAGCCGAGCTTGCGCCACGCACCGTGCTCGGCACCGCCAGTGAGGCGCTCGAGGAGCGAATCGTGTTCGAGCCGTTGGGCGTCGTCGCCAACGTTTCGGCCTGGAATTACCCCTACTTCGTTGGGTCGAACGTGTTCGTACCGGCGCTGTTGACTGGTAATGCCGTGCTCTACAAGCCGAGTGAGCTGTGCAGCCTGACTGGCCTTTTGATTCAGAAGCTGCTGCGCGAGGCCGGCGTGCCAGAAGGCGTGTTTCAGACGTTGATCGGCGGTCGTGAGCTCGGAGCCGCGTTGGTGGCGCTGCCGGTCGACGGCGTGTTCTTCACCGGCTCGTACGCGACGGGCCGCAAGATCGCCGAAGTTGTGGCGCCGCGGATGATTCGGCTGCAGCTCGAGCTGGGCGGCAAAGACCCAGCGTACGTCAGCGACGACGTGGACGTCGCGAGCGTCGCGGCAGCCGTGGCGGACGGCGCCTTCTACAACACTGGGCAGAGCTGCTGCGCGGTCGAGCGCATCTACGTTCACGAGCGCATCTACTCCGCGTTCGTCGAGGCATTCGTGGCCGAGGTGAAGAAGTTTCAGCTTGGCGAGCCCACCGACGAAGGCACGTACATCGGTGCGCTTTGCCGTGGCGAGGTCGCGCTACGCGAGCTTTCCGAGCAGGTGGCCGACGCCGAGCAGCAAGGCGGTCGCGTGCTGGTCGGCGGCAAGCGAGCCGCACGCCCGGGCTCGTTCTTCGAGCCAACCGTAATCGCAGACGCCAAGCCGAGCATGCGCGTCATGAAGGACGAGAGCTTCGGCCCGATCATCGGCATCGCCAGCGTGCCCAGCGACGAAGCCGCGCTCGCGGCGATGGCCGACACCGAATACGGCCTGACCGCTGCGGTCTACACAAAGGACGAAGCGCGCGCTGCGAAGCTGCTGTCGGAGCTGCCGGTCGGCAGCGCTTACGTCAACTGCTGCGACCGAGTCAGCCCGCGCCTGCCGTGGACCGGCCGCAAGCACTCCGGCATCGGGTCCACGCTCTCGACGTTGGGCATCCAGGCGTTTTTACAGCCCAAGGCCTGGCACATCCGAAGGGGTGAGGGGTGAGGGGTTGAGGGTTTCTAAACCTCTTCAAGGCCGCGCTTCGGGTTGTTCGCGGCTCTCAGCGCCGATTTCGGCCGAGACCAGGCGGAAGTGATCGCCGGACTTTTCGAACGTCGCAACGCTGTGGCGCGGGCGGCGCAGCTCGGGCACTTCGGGGCGCAGCGACGTGATGAGATCGGCGTTGATCCGGGCGTGCTTGCCTTCGATCGACACCTCGACCGCGTCGAACTGAAAGTGCATCTTCGGTCCGAGCGCCTTGGCTCGACCGACCAAGTCGATCAGGGCGGCCCGGCCGACCACGGGATTCGGCAGCTCCGCGACCGTGATGCTGACGTCGGGGCTGGCGTAGGTTTCCAGCGCGCGTGACAGCTCCGCCACATCGCCGTTGGCGGCCGCTGCGATCGCGTCCGCGGCTTGCTTCACGCGCTTCTCGTCCGTCGGGTAAAACAGCACCCCGAGCGTGGCCACGGCGCTAAGGCCGATCAGGGTGAACCGGACCGCGTCTTTGGCGAGCATCTCTGGCAAAGCCTAGCGGATCCTGGCCGCGACGGCGCCACTCGCATGCTATGAGCGCTCCGCCCAATGACCGAGCTGTTCCTGCCCTACCTGACCGTGGTCGGCTGGGTGCTGGGGCCGGTCGCGGTCGGGGCGATTTGGAGCCGCCATGGCGCGCCTGCATCGGCGTCGCGACGGCTGTTCAACTTCTCGTTTTACGGCGCCCAGACCTTCATCACGCTGTGTTCGCTGTGGATCGCGCGCATCGACCGCACCAGCGTGATGATGCCGATCTTGTCGACCTCCGGTTGGCTGGTCACAGCCGGCTTTGCGTGGCTGGTCAGCGTCTGGCTGAAGCATCCGCGCGAGCGGCGCGGCGCGTTCATTGCCACGATGAGCCAGAGCAACAACGGCTTTACGTTGCTGGGCTTCGTGGCGCTGGTGCTGTTTGGCGAGGCGGGGCTCGCCCAGGCGACGTACTCGCAGGCATTCAGCGCGCCGTTCCTGCTGCTGTTTAGCTTCCCGGTCGCGCGCTCCTTTTCGAGCGCTGGCAGCGCCTCTGGCAAATCCTTCAAGCGCGTGTTGCTCGACAACGTGCTGGATGCGCGGGTGTTTCTGCCGCTGATCACCATCAGCAGCGGACTGGCGCTGAACCTGCTGGGCGTGGCGCGGCCCGCAGTGGTCGGCAGCGTGGTGCGGCGACTGATCTACGTCGGCACCGCGACCTCGGGCTGCGCGGTCGGGTTGCTCTACCGGGGCGCGCAACTCAGCCGCTATTGGCGCGAGAATGTGGTGTCGTTCGCCTACCGCTCCACGTTGTTTCCGTTGTTTTACGCGGGGCTGGCGTTGCTATTCGGGCTCGACCCGCTCGATGCGCGGATCTTGATTTTGTACGGGTTGGTGCCGAGCGCGCTGTTGGCCAACTACCTCGCGGTGTTGTTCGAGCTCGACACCGACTTGACGAGCTCGGTGTTCGTGGTGAGCACGGTGGCGTTCCTGGCCACCGTGCTACCCGCCTACGCGTGGTTCTCGAAGCTCCACTAGCTGCTCGCTCGAGCGGCGCGGCATCAGCAGCTTGGCGACCAGGCCTGTCCACCCCGTTTGATGCGACGCGCCGACACCCCGACCGCTATCGCCGTGGAAGTATTCGTAGAACGGCACGTAGTCGCGGAAGTGCGGATCATTCTGCAGCAGCGCGTTGTCACCCAGCACCGGCCGCCGCCCGTGCTCGTCGCGCAAGAACAACCGACACAAGCGCCGCGATAGCTCATCGGCGATTTCGAGCAGCGTGAGAAACCGACCCGAGCCGGTCGGGCATTCGACCTTGAAGTCGTCGCCGTAGTAGTGGTGAAACTTCTGCAGGCTCTCGATCAAGAGGTAGTTGACCGGCATCCAGATCGGGCCGCGCCAGTTCGAATTGCCGCCAAATAGCCCAGATTCCGATTCCGCCGGCTGATAGCCGACGCGGAATTCCTCACCGTTCACGTCCAGGTGGAACGGATGGTCTTGGTGGTAGCGAGAGAGAGCTCGGATGCCATAGTCCGACAAGAACTCGGTCTCGTCGAGCATGCGCACGAGCAGTTTTTTCATCCGGTGCCCGCGCAGCAGGGAGAGCAGGTGCCGTTCGTCCTTGGCCGTCTCCTGCCAACGTGAGACGAGCGCAGCCAAATCGGGCCGGTGTTCCAAGAACCAGCGCAACCGGGCGTCGAATCCGTGCAACGTTTCGAGCAGCTCAGGCTCGAGCACCTCGACGGCGAACAGCGGAATCAAGCCGACCATCGAGCGGATGCGCATCGGCCGCGGCGCGGTGCCCGGCACGCACAAGACGTCGTAGTAAAACTTGTCGTCTTCGTCCCACAGCCCCTGCTCTTCGCCACCAATTTTCGTCATCGCCTCGGCGATGTGCAAGAAGTGCTCGAAGAATTTGCTGGCGATGTCTTCGTAGACGTCGTTGTGCTGCGCGAGTTCGAGCGCGATGCGCATCAAGTTCAGCGAGTACATCGCGACCCAGGCCGTGCCGTCCGACTGATTGATGAAGCCACCAGTCGGTAGCGGCCGGCTGCGGTCGAACACGCCAATGTTGTCCAACCCCAAAAAGCCACCCTGAAACACGTTGCGGCCCTCGGCGTCTTTGCGATTCACCCACCACGTGAAGTTCAGCATCAGCTTGTGGAAGATGCGCTCCAGAAACTTCACGTCGCCGCGACCGGCCTGCTTGCGGTCGATCTGGTAGACGCGCCAAGCGGCCCACGCATGCACGGGCGGGTTCACGTCGCCAAACGCCCATTCGTAGGCCGGCAATTGTCCGTTCGGATGCATGTACCACTCGCGCGTGAGCAGCACGAGCTGCTGCTTGGCGAACTCGGCGTCGATCAGCGCCAGCGGGATGCAGTGGAAGGCCAGATCCCACGCCGCGTACCAAGGGTATTCCCACTTGTCAGGCATCGAGATCACCTCGTCGTTCACGAGGTGGTCCCACTCGGCGTTGCGACCGTGTTTGCGCCCGTCCGGTGGCGCCGGCTGGTTCGGATCGCCGATTAGCCAGCGACGCACGTCGTAGCCGAAGTACTGCTTCGACCAAATCATGCCGGCAAAGGCTTGGCGCTGCACCAGGCGCGCGTCAGGTTCGTTGATGTCGGCCTGCAGCTCGGCGTAAAATTCGTCGGCCTCGGAGCGGCGTGCAGCGAAGATGCTGTCGAAGTCGGCGAACGGCTGACCGAGCTCGGCCTGACTGAGCCGTAGCCGAACCACCTGCTTGCCACCGGGCGGCAGCTCGAGGCGATGGTGGGCGGCGACCTTCGTGCCGCGTCGCGACGCCGCCACCGCGTCGGAGTGACCGCCGACTACGTAGTCGTGGAAAGCGTCCTTGAACGGACCCTGGCCGCCGATGCCCCAAAGACGCTGGCCATTGGTCTCGTTCTCGGTGAACAAGAGTTCGGTGGCACCGTCGAAATACAGCTCGAAAACCTTGAGCTGCGGGTGGTCGAGCTTCACCCGGCCCGGCCCTACCTCGGCCATCGCGGGCCTGCCCAGCTCGGGCTCGAACGACCACGTGTTGCGAAACCAAACCTGCGGCAACACCCGCAAACGCGCCGTTTCGGGGCCGCGATTTTCGAGGGTGATCTGACACAGGATGTCGTTCGGCCCGGCTTTGGCATATTCGACGAACACGTCGAAGTAGCGACCTTCGTCGAACGCGCCCAAGTCGACCAGCTCGAGCTCGGGTTGGTGCGGGCCACGCCGGCCGTTTTCTTCGACCAGCCGCGCGTACGGGAACTCGCGCTGCGGATACTTATAAAGCATCTTCAAGTACGAGTGCGTGGGCGTGGCGTCGAGGTAGAAGTACTGCTCCTTCACGTCCTCGCCGTGGTTGCCCTCGCTGTTGGTGAGGCCGAACAAGCGCTCCTTGAGGATCGGGTCGCGCTCGTTCCACAGCGCCAAGCTCACGCACACGCGCTGCCGGTGGTCGCTGAAGCCAGCCAAGCCGTCTTCGCCCCAGCGGTAAGCGCGACTGCGCGCGTGGTCGTGCGGAAAGTACTCCCAGGCACTCCCACCCGCGCTGTAGTCCTCGCGCACCGTGCCCCACTGGCGCTCCGACAAATACGGCCCGAACCGACGCCACGGGGAATTGTAAACGCCGTCACCTTCACGCAGCCTGAGCGCCTCGACGCTGCGCACCTTGGGCGCGACCGAAAACTTCATTGGGTGATTGGCGACTCTAGCCGACCACCACGCGCTGCACTAGCCGAGCGCCACGCCCAGAGCGGCGCGAATTTGGCCCAGCTCGGAGCTTACGGTGAAGCGCAGTAGGTCGGCGCGGCGCTCGGGGGCGGTCGTGACCTGACCCCGCGGAAAGCGCTCGGAAAGTGCCAATCCGAGCTCGAGGTTGCCCGAGGCCACCAGCCCGACGCGCCCGGCGGTCAGCTCCGCGCGGCGCATGAAGGCGGCCGCTTTGCGGTCCACGTCGTGCGCGCTCATACCGGCTACCGCGGCTTGCAGTGCCGCCAACGACGCGCCGCGCACCTCGCGCTTGAGCCCGCTGGCGATGCGTTTGGCGTCGCCGTCGATGGCTCGCATACTGGTCGCCCCGCCGACCGCCAGCGCTGCGAGCAACAACTGTGACAGCTCGCTCGCGCTCGAGAAGTAGCAGAGGGCGGCTTCCTCGGGCCGTGCGAACGACAGCTCGCGCGCCCACAAGAACACCAGCTCGGGCAGGCTGAAACCGCTACCCAGCGAACGCGCGCAGGTGACGTGTGGCCGCTCGCCACCCGGCGTGAGGCCGAGCGAGCCGTACAGCTCGGGCAAGACGTACAGCTCGGAGACCGGCACGCACAGCAAGCGCGATACCCAATGCAGCGTCTTGGCCAGTGTGGTCGTGCTCTTTTCCAGGTCTTGGCGCGCGTCTTCGGGTAGCTCGCTATCGCGGCGCAGGCGTCGCACGTGTTGAAACCCGACGCGCGGCAGCGCCGACGCTAGCGCGCGCAAAAGTGCGGTAGTTTCGGCTTGTTCGAGGCCACTGCACAAGCGTTCGTTCCAATCGGCGTAGGACAACGTGCCGCGCACGGCTTGTAGGCCGTCGGGGCGGTGCGCCGTGACGAGCATCGATTCGTTGATGTCGGCGTCGCCGAGCGCGTCGAGGCACAGCGCCGCGCGGTACGCGCCATCGGCGTCGCCCTTGCGCTCGAAATGGCGCAAGAGGAAGCGATAGCCCTCCGGATCTTCCGGCGCGTGCGTCTTGGCTTGCGGCGCCCGAACTGGCGGCGGCGGCGCGACCGCAAGCGGCCCGGGGGCGGTTACCGCGCGCGGCTCCGGTAGACGCGGCGCGAGCGGCGCCAGACTCGCTTGCGGTACCGTGATTGGATCCGACGGTAGCGGCGGCACCAACGCGACGGGTGGTGGCAACGGCGGTGGTGGCGGCGGCGCGGGCGCGTGGCGAATTGCGCGCTTGGCGGTGATCTCCTCGGTCGCTTCGTAGCGCTGCTGGGCGGGCGCGACGCTTTGTGGGGCCGCGCCGGGTACGACCACGAAGTCGTTTCGCGCCAGAAAGCAGCCGGCGGCCGGGATGTCGGCGAACATCACCTCTTCGGCCTGCATCGCGCGAAACAGCGATTCGGGCGTGAGCGCGCTCGGGCTGCCGCTTTGCGCGTCGAGGATCATCTGCACGAGGCCGGTGAACGGCGGCGGCCCCTGCGGTGCACGGCGTCCCGGCGGCCGCACGGCGATCAGACTCGAAACGCGCGAATCACGACTGGTGAGCGCGCTGCCCATCGCCCGCACGACGTCTAGCGGGGCACCCGCCGAGCCTTCGGCCAGCGTCGCGTCGAGCACGACCAGCGCCTCGTCCGTTACCTCGGCCAGCAGCCGGCGCAGGCGCGCCAACGTGAACGACGCCAGCTTGGGACCGTCGAGCAGCAGGGTTGGACCGCGCTCTGCCGACAACAGCGCGTAACCCCAAAAATAGAAGACGAGCGAGCGCGCTCGGCCACCGAGGCTCTTGGTTAGCTCTTCGATGCCTTCCGGCAAGCCGCGTTCGGCGTCGAAGGCGTGCACCGTGAACCCGGCGTCCGGCTCGGCAAGCCGCCGTCCAAAGAGTTCGACGTCGAGCTCTGCGTTCGGGATCGGGGCGACTTGGCCATTCTCTTCATAAGAAGAGGCGGCAACGATAGCGAGGCGCATGCGGTTACGAAAAGAGGAAACCTTTGGGGAAAGGCATGCCGAGAGGAACCTTCGGAGTAACCCAACTTGCGTGGCCGAGCCACCGGTCGAGCAGGCCGGCACGCCAGAAAACCCGGAATGTTTGCGGATTTTTCCAACTGGAGTCCATTCAGGGCACCGAGTAAGAAAGTAAAGGGCCATGTCTATCGAGCGGTTGACACTTCTCATGGCGCGCTTCCGCCGCGACGTGGCCACGCTCAGCGCGCGCGAGGAAACGTCCGCGCAGCGTCTCGACCCAGCGCTCGCGCGCGATTTGGTCGAGTCGATGCTGCTCGCGCGGCACCTCGACGCGGCTGCGCTCGAGCTGCGCACACGCGGCGTAGGCCACTACACGATTGGTAGCTCGGGCCATGAATCGAATGTGGTGCTGGGACGGCTCACGCGCGTCACCGATCCGTCGCTCGTCCACTACCGCAGCGCCGCGCTGCAGCTCGAGCGCGCGCGGCAAGTCCCCGGCATCGACAACGTGCGCGACATCGCGCTGTCGCTGGTGGCGTCGAGTGACGAGCCGGTCAGCGGCGGGCGACACAAGCTGTTCGGCGGCAAGCCGCTCGGCATCATCCCGCAGACCAGCACGATCGCATCGCACTTGCCGCGCGCGGTCGGGCTAGCGTACGCGCTGGGTTGGAAGCGCCGGCAGGAGCTGAGCCAGGAACCGGCCGATTCGCTGGTTTTGTGCAGTTTTGGCGATGCCAGCGTCAACCACAGCACGGCGCTGGGCGCGTTCAACGCCGCCGGCTGGGTGACGCATCAAAACCAGCCGCTGCCGCTTTTGTTCGTGTGTGAAGACAACGGTCTGGGCGTGAGCGTGCGTTCGCCGCCGGGCTGGACCGAGGCGCGGCTACGCGCGCTACCGCACGTGCGCTACTTCAGCGCCGACGGCAGCGACTTGACGAGCTGCTACGAGCAAGCTCGGGCGGCTGTCGAGTACTGCCGCAGCGTGCGCCGCCCGGCGGTACTGCACCTCGCCTGTGTGCGGCTCTTGGGTCACGCCGGCAGCGACGTCGACACCACGTACCGGTCACGCCTGGAGCTTGAGCTGGCCGCCGAGAAAGACCCGCTATGGTGTGCCGCTCGTTCGCTGATCCAGGCCGGCGTGCTGGACGCCGAGCAGGTGTTGCAGCTCGATCAAGACGCCGAAGCGCGCGTGCGCCGCGAGGCAGAGCACGCCATCGGCCAACCCCGCCTCACCTCGCGCGCCCAAGTCCAGACCAGCTTGAGCCGGCCGATTCCACCTGGGTTCGCGGCCAGAACTAGCGCTCTCTCTGCTCACTCGCAACTCGCAGCTCGCAGCTCGCAGCTCGAACCCATGACGTTGGCCCAAGGCGTGAGCTTCGCGCTCGGCGAGCTCTTAACGGCTGATCCCGGCTCGCTGCTGTTCGGCGAAGACGTCGCCAAGAAGGGCGGCGTGTACGGCGCGACCAAAGGTTTGTTCGAGCGACTCGGTCACGCGCGCGTCTTCAACACCTTGCTCGACGAACAGACGATCCTGGGGCTCGCGCTCGGTGCGGCGGCGCTCGGCCTGTATCCGGTGCCCGAGATCCAATACCTGGCGTACCTGCACAACGCCGAAGATCAGCTACGCGGTGAGGCGGCGACGTTCAGCTTCTTCTCGAATGGTGCGCTCGAGAATCCGATGCTGATTCGAATCGCTGGGCTCGGTTACCAGAAGGGCTTTGGCGGGCACTTCCACAACGACAATTCGCTCGGAGTGCTGCGCGATATTCCGGGCATTTCGGTGTGCGTTCCGGCGCGCGCCGACGACGCGATCGCGCTTTATCGCACCGCCCACGCGCTCGGGCGCTTGCACGGCCAAGTCGTGGTCGCGGTCGAGCCGATCGCGCTGTACCATCGGCGCGACTCGTTACGCGAAGGCGATGGGCAGTGGTTGGCAGCGCCGCCCGCCGCTGGTGCAGAATACGGCCGCGCGCGTGTGTACCCGAGCGACGATGCGCAGCTGCTGCTCGTGACTTACGGCAATGGCGTCGCGATGAGCTTGCGCGCCCGTGAGCAGCTCGCGAAAAGCGGCATCGCCGCGCGCGTGCTCGATCTGCGCTGGCTGGTGCCGCTGCCGTGGGAGGATCTCGTGCGCGAAGCCGAACGCGCGGGCAAAGCCTTGATCGTCGACGAAGCCCGGCACAGTGGCAACGTGAGCGAAGCCTTGCTGGCGGGGCTGGTCGAACGCGCGCCGAACGTAAAAACCGCGCGCGTTACTGGGGCAGATTGCTTCATTCCGCTCGGCGACGCCGCCGAGCTGGTGCTGGTGTCGGAAGCCGAGATCGTCGCGGCAGCGACGCGCCTCAGTCGCAGTTGACGCCCAGCAGCTTCGCCGACTGCTGGTAGGTTTGCAGCGGCTGCTGGCAGGTCGCTTCGTCGAGTTGCTTCATCGCCAAGCAACCGGCCTCGGCTTGTGCACCCGCGTTGCTCTTGCGCACGATCTTGCGGCAACACTCGGTAGCCTTCGCGCAAGCACCGTTGACCGGTGCACCCGACGAATCGGTCGCGCCATCCGCGGCGGGCGATCCGGGCGATCCGGGCGATCCGGGCGGGCTGAGCGGCGCGGCCGCTGCGCTGACCGCAGCGAAGGCGTTCTCAGTCGCCTTCTTCGCCATGTAGAACGCGACGCCAGCGCCCGCCAACGACAAGAAGAACAAGCCGCCGCAGCCAATGCCAACCCACATCAGCGCGTTCGATTTCTTGGCCGGCCCAGGCGTTGGGTAGGCTCCGGGCGGATAACCCGGACCACCTTGCGGCGGATAGCCGGGCGGGCCGCCCTGCGGCGGGTAACCACCACCGGGCGGGCCACCTTGCGGCGGATAGCCGCCGCCACCGGGCGGGCCACCTTGCGGCGGATAGCCACCGCCACCGGGCGGATAACCGGGAGGCGCGCCGCCACCAGGCGGATAGCCCGGAGGCGCGCCGCCACCGGGCGGGTAACCAGGAGGACCACCGCCACCCGGCGGATAGCCACCACCGCCTGGCGGGTAGCCGGGAGGCGCGCCACCCGGCGGCTGACCGCCTCCAGGAGGACCACCGTAGCCGCCGTATCCGGAGCCGTGCTGCGACATGTGACGTACTCGTACCACCGCCTCGGCCGCGGCGGAACTGCTCGCACTCCGCTCTGAACTCACGTACGAAAGTGCCGCCATGCGACAAGCTCTGCTCTTGGCCGCCATCGGGCTTTTCACGCTGCCGCTCCAAGCGAAGGTGAAAGCCCCAAACCCCGCGTCGCCGCCCCGGGCGCAGCCCCAGCAGCCGCGCGTCTTGCCGAAGAAGCTGCAAGCCGACGCGCCGCTCGCCGAGCCACCGCCGGCCAAGGTCGCGAAGCGCCCTGAAATCGCGTTCGAAAAGCTCACGCTGCCCAACGGCCTCGGCGTGATCTTGCAGCGCGACCCCTCGTTACCGCTCGTGGCAGTCAACATCTGGTACCACGTCGGACCGCGCAACGAAGCGCCGGGCCGCTCCGGTTTCGCGCACCTGTTCGAGCACTTGATGTTCTCGGGCTCGCGCCACGTCGGTCGCGACTTCGACGTGCTGCTCGAGAGCGTTGGCGCCACCAACGTCAACGGCACGACCAGCTACGACCGCACCAACTATTTCGAAACCGTCCCGCGCGATCAACTCGACATGGTGCTGTGGATCGAGAGCGATCGCATGGGTTACCTGCTCGACGTACTCGACCAGGGCCTGCTCGACGTTCAGCGCGATGTTGTGAAGAACGAGCGCCGCCAGAGCTACGACAACGCCCCGTATGGCCCCAGCTATCTGGCGCTACTCGACGCACTGTTTCCGCCTGGACACCCCTACAACGGCGCGATCATCGGCTCGATGGCGGATCTTACGGCCGCAACCCTCGACGACGTGAAGGGCTTTTTCCGCGACTACTACACGCCGAGCAACGCCACACTGGCCGTCGCTGGCGACTTCGACCCGGTCGCAGTCAAGGCGTCGATCCAAAAGTATTTCGGCACGTTGCAAGACCGCGCGAAAAAGCCCACGCCCGAGCTCAAGCCGCCCGCGCCGCGCTACGGGCGCTACGTGGTGGAGGAGCCGGTCGAACTGGCCGAGGTGACGTTCGGCTACCGCACGCCGCCCGCGTACACGACCGATGATCCGGTCGTCGACGTCGCGATGGCGATTCTGGCTGGCGGTAAAGCAACGCGCCTCTACCAGACGCTGGTGGTCGAGAAGAAGCTGGCGTCGGAAGTGAGCGCTAGCCAAGACTCGAATCAGCTGTCCGGCATCGTGACCGTCGGCGCGACCGCGGCCACCGGTAAGACCGTGGCCGAGCTCGAAACCGCGCTCACCGAAGCGCTGGCGAAGCTTGAAACGAGCGGTCCGACACCGGTCGAGCTGGAGCGCGCTAAGCGCGGCATTCTGCTGTCGACGTTGAAGAGCCTGGAGCTGCTCAACGGGCCAGGCGGCGAGACCGGGCGCGCCGGCCTCTTGCAGCGCTTCCAGCACTACACCGGTGATCCGGGCTACCTGCCCAAATGGGTCGAACAGATCGAGAAGGTGAGCTCGGCTGACGTGCAGCGCGTGCTGCGCGAGCACCTGAGCCCAGCCAAACGCGTCACGGTCGTGACCCAGCCGCGACCCAAGGCGCCGGCGCCCACAGTGCCAGCTGCCGCCGCCGTACCGGAGAAGAAGCCATGAAGCGTCTGCTACTCTGCGGTCTGTTCGCGCTCGGTTGTGGCAGCGCCCCGGCGCCCAAGGCCGAAGCACTCCCCGCCCCCAAACCCAGCGCAGCCAAGCAAACGCCTGATCCGGAGCCGTGGCGCATGCAGCGCCCGCCGGCAGGCGCCGCTTCCGAGCTGCACTTCCCGATGCCCGCGCAAGCCAAGCTGAGCAACGGGCTTGCGTTAATGGTCGTTCACAAGGCGGTGCCGGCGGCGTCGCTGTCGCTGGTTTTCCGCCACGGCGGTGCGGCTTGCCCGCCCGGCAAGAGTGGCCTAGCCGCGCTCACCGCGCGCATGCTCACCGAGGGCACACGCGCCCATCCCGGCGTGAAGCTGGCCGAAGAAATCGAGCAGCTTGGCACCACGCTCGACGAGGTAGCTGGGCGCGACTCGTCGTCGTTGTCGCTCTCGGCGTTGACCGCGGATCTCGACCGCGCGCTCGAGCTGCTCGGCGAAGTCGTGACCGAGCCGGCATTTCTGCCCGCCGACTTCGAGCGCGTACAGAAAGAGTCGCTCGATGGCTTGCGCGCCGAACGGCAAGCGCCCGAGCGCCTCGCGTCGCTCGCCACGTTGGGCACGCTGTTGGGCAAGCCGCACGGCAGCCCGGTCAGCGGCAGCTTGGTCGACGTACAGAAGCTGACCGTCAAAGACATCGTCGATTTCCACAAGAAGGCCTATGGCGCCGGCGACGCGACGCTGATCGTCGTCGGCGACGTCGAGCTCGCCAGCGTGCAAAAGAGCGCCGAGCGCGCCTTCAAGAAGCTCGGCAAAGGCCAGAGCGGGCTCGAGCAAGCCTTCACGCCACCCGCGACGCCGCCCGCCAAGCAGCTGCTACTCGTCGACCGGCCCGGTGCCGTGCAGTCGGCGCTCACGTTGGCCGCGCCGCTACCCAAACGCAGTCAGCCTGGCTACGAGCAACGCGAGCTGTTGACCACGCTGTTCGGCGGCTTGTTCACCTCGCGACTGAACCTGAACTTGCGCGAAGAGCACGCCTACACCTACGGCGCGCACGCGCAGAACTTCGCGACCGAGCACTGGGGCGCTTTCTACATTGGCACCAGCGTGCGCACTGACGTGACGGCCGAAGCTTTGAAAGAGGCACTAAAGGAGCTCAACCTCCTGAAAGATCCGAAGCTGGGCAAGCCGATTTCCAACCAAGAGGTCGCGCGCGCTCGGGCGGATCTGGTGCAGTCGGTGGGCGCGCGGCTCGAATACGGCGCGCGCATTGGCAGCAGCTTGGCTGAGCTCTGGCTGCACGGGCTGCCGCTCGACTACTACCAACGCTATCCGGGACTGCTGGCGTCCGAAACGCCTGACACCTTGAGCAAGCTGGCGAGCAGCCTCGACATCGATCACCTGGTCGTAGTCGTGGTCGGTGATCGCGCGGTGATCGAAGCGCCGCTCAAAGCGCTCGGCTACCAAGTCGTGCTCGTGCCAGCGGCGCTCACCGAGTAGCGGCGCGCTACTTCTTGCTGCCTTCGATTGGCAGCTGGTCGATGCTGACCGACGGCGGCTCGACCGTAACGACCGGCGCCGCCGACGGCAATGCCGGCTCGGCAGAAACGACAGGCTTGGCAACCGCCGCGGCAGTGCTGTCATCACGAGTGGCGAACAGCGCGACTAGCCCTCCGGTCAAGAACGCGACCACACCCACAATCACCCACAGCAGTAGTCCTTGAGTTGGCAGACCGGCCGCCCCTGCCTTGGGCTTGCGCTTCTCGATCTCGCGACGCAGCTCGTCAAGCTGTCGGCGATCGCGGATGACGACCGTTTTTTCGGTACGCTCGGAGCGCTTCTTGACCGCCGGAGCGGCCGGCATCGCCGGCGCATCTGGGGGATTCGAGCCCGGCGCCGGATGATCCGAGATCACGATTGAGCGCGCTTCTTCGGTCACTTGTGCGCGTGGCTTGGGCGCGTGGGCGCCCTGCTGCTGAGCGATGATCGCGTCGTCGCCAAGCTCCTCCAGCTGCTCGAGCTCTTCGGCCCGAGGCTGGTCATGACCACCTGCGGCGTGCGGCGGGACCCGACTCACGCGGCCACATATACCGAGAAGCCCCCCAGAAGGCAAAGCAGGGACCACCGCCCGGCCCGCGTCATGTTACCCTCCGTAGCTTCGTGGCCTTCGAGGAGACGATCCTGGTCGTCGATGACGACGCTGTCAGTCGGCACGTGCTTTGCCAGACACTGACTGATACGGGCCTCAGCAACGTGGCCTGCGAGTCGGGGACCGAGGCACTCACCTACCTGGCAGAGCACGTGCCTCAGGTAGTGTTGCTGGATTTGGTGATGCCGGAGCCAGACGGCTACGCGATCCTTCACCACATTCGCCAAACGCCGCGACTAGCCGAAGTACCAGTCGTGGTGCTGACCGCGCTCGAGTCGGACGACGAGATCGAACGAGTTTTCGCTTCGGGCGCCGACGACTACGTCCACAAACCCTTCCGTCCGGCCGAGCTGATCGCCCGGCTCCGCGGTCAGATGCGGGTCCGCGAATACGTCGAGCGTATTAGCCAGCGCGAGCGCCACCAGCAGACCGTCCTGGAGCTCACGCAGAAGCTCGCTTCCACCCTCGACATAAGGGACATTCTGTACACCGTGGTGCAGCGCGTCGCGCAAGTCGCGCACGTCGATCGCTGCAGCATCGTGCTGTTCGCCGAATCTGGCGACCTCGGCTATGTGCTGGCGACGAGCGACGACGAGCAGCTGCGAGATTTGCCGATCGACCTCGGCAAGTACCCCGAAATCGGCGAGGTGTTCCGCACCGGCCGCGCGTTGGTCATCCGCGATGCGGCCCGCCACCCGTTGTTCGAGGTGGTGCGACAGCGCGAGTCGGCGCCCGGCTTCAACTCGCTCGCGCTGTTGCCCATCCTGCATGATCACGGCCCAATGGGCGTGCTGTTCTTGCGTTCCAAGGGTCGCGCGGCGTTTCACGCCTACGACTTGTCGCTGGTCACCACCGTTGCCAACGCGATGGCGATCGCGCTCAGAAACGCGCGCATCTTGCAGTCGTTGCGCGCCGAAACTGAGAAAATCACCACCGCGCGCCAAGAAGCCGAGCGGCGCGTGCAGCTGTTCCGGCGCTACGCCGACTTCTTCGAGAGCGCCGCCGACGGGATGATCGTCATCGATCGCACCGGGCAAATCTTGTTCGCCAACCCGCGCGCGAGAGAGATCATCAGCTACACCGAGACCGAGCTGACCGCGCTCCGCATCACCGATCTGGTCACCAACGTCGATCGAGACCGCGGCGACCGCATGCTGCGCGGCTTCTCCGACGGCATCTACCCGCGCGGCGTTGATCTCACGATCAGCGACAAAGGCGGCGCGCCGATTATCATCAACGTCAGCTTCAGCTCGGTATTGCACGAAGACGACGCGGTATTGTGCACGTTCCGCGACGTCACGCTCGAGCGACAAACCGCGATCGAGCTCAAGCAGACCAAAGAATTTTTGGAGCGCGTGATCGACAGCTCCGTCGACGGCATCGTGTCAGCGAATCTGAAGGGCACGGTGCTGCTGTTCAATCGCGCTGCCGCGCGTATCTTCGGCTACTCGCCGAGTGACGTGGTCGGCAAAATGCGCGTCGAACGGCTGTATCCGCCCGGCATCGCGCGCGACATCATGCGCCGTATCCGTGATCCGGAGATGAGCGGCTACGGTCGCCTCGAAGACTACCGCGTCGACATGCTCAGCTCCGACGGCGGGCAGATCCCGGTGACGTTGTCGGCATCGCTGGTGCTCGACAACGGCCGCCCGATCGGCAGCGTCGGCATCTTCACCGACATCCGCGAGCGGCTACGGATGCAGGAGCGCCTGGAGCGCGCGCAAGAAGAGCTGCGTGGCCGGGAACGGATGGCGATCGTCGCCGAGCTGGCAGGCGCCGCCGCCCACGAGCTGAACCAGCCGCTGACGAGCGTGATCGGCTACGCCGAGCTGTTACGTCGCAAGCTCGAAGACGAGCCGCAACTGTCGAGCGCCGCCGCCGTGATCATCCGCGAATCCGAGCGAATGGCCGAAATCGTGCGCAAGGTCGGCAAGATCACCAAGTACGAGACCAAGAGCTACGTCGGGGGCGCAAAGATTCTGGATCTGGAGAAAGCCAGTGGCCCGGACTCGGGGGCCAAAGACTGACATGACGCGCAATCCCGACACCGCAACGCCGCCGCCAGCCAGCGTCGACCTGCCTGACGGGCGTGATACACGCCCCGCACCGTCGGGGACGCGTCGCTCGTCCGAGGCGCCGATCGCCGAACCCTGGCGTGACGTGCTGTTGCGGCTCTCGACCACACTGCCGATCGACATCGCCTGCGAAGATTTGGGGCGCATGTTCTTGGACGGAGTCGCGCTGCTGTTTCCGGGCGCGGCGCTCGGCATCTGCATGGTGCAAGCCGGACGCGCGGAGCCGGTCGTACTCTACCGGCTCGGCCCCGGCATGCGCCGTGGCCCCGAGCGGGATCCGTCACGGCTATTCCCCACCTTCTCCGAAGAGCGCATTTACGAGCTCGACGACGGCAGCGGCACGTCTGGCTCAACGTTCCACGTCGCACGCGACGGCGCGAGTGAGCCGCTCACGCCGCTGCGGCGGGAGATGGCCGAGCAAGCCGCCACCGTGCTGGGCGCCGCGCTCAGCCGGCTGCACACTTACGCCCGCGCTGAGGAGTCGGTGCGCAATTTCCACCGCCTGCAAGCGCAGGTGATCCAAACCGAAAAGCTCGCCTCGCTCGGCCAAATCGTGGCCGGCGTGGTGCACGAGCTGAACAATCCGCTGACGTCGATCATCGCGTACTCCGACTATTTGACGAAGAAGCTGGGTCAAGACGCCAGCGCCAACCTGACCGAAGACGCCGAGCGCGTGCGCCGGATCGGCGAGGCCGCCGAGCGCATCCTCAAGTTCACTCGTGATCTGGTCGCCTACGCACGCCCGACTGGCGACTCGCGCGGACCGGTGCAACTCGAAGAGGTGATTGAGCGGGCACTGGTGTTCTGCGAGCACGAGTTCTCCGATGGCCGCGTCGAGGTCGAGCGCGAGTTTGCCTCGCCACTGCCGATCATCGCCGGTATTCCGGGCCAATTGACGCAAGTCTTCGTCAACCTTTTCACGAACGCGGCGCACGCGATCGGCGAGCGCAGCGGCGTGCTGCGGATCAGCGTGCGCACCGCCGACGCGGGCACCAGCTTGCGCATCGACGTCAGCGACACAGGCAACGGCATCCCCGCCGAAGCGATGCCGCAGATCTTCGAGCCGTTCTTCACGACCAAGACCGACGGACGCGGCACCGGCCTCGGCCTATCGATCGTGCGCGGCATCCTCGATGCCCACGGCGGCACGATTCAAGTCTCGAGCGCCGCCGGCCAAGGCACGAGCTTCACGCTGACGCTACCCGTTGGGTAAGACGCCGGACGAGCAGCAGACAACAAGAAGGCGGGAAGACGGGAAGACGAGATTTTCTTGGTGGGCCGACCAAGAAGCTCGACGCCCTCAGCCGGGACGGGTCTTCCCTCTCGCGCTCGAGCAAACAAGATCTTCCCGCCTTCCCGCCTTCCTCTGACCATTGGTCTCATTTATCAGCTGCCCGCCCGCTCAGCCTGGCTTCTGGCGAGGCTTTCGCGAGGACCGGAGCGGAACGTACGTGGGTACGTGAGCACCGGACCGGAGCGAAAACGAAGCCAGA
>JBBSAB010000114.1:0-26695 GCA_038252755.1 Polyangiales bacterium
AGGGACGAGGGGCGGCGGCGAGACGAGCGGCGCGGGTGGCACCGGTGGCGTGGCGGGCTCGGCTATCGACGTTGGTGGTGCCGGTACGAGCGGCGTGGCGGGCTCGGCCGGTGCAGGAGCTGGTGGCGGCGGGCAAGGTGGTGGTGGGGGAATGTCTGGCGCAGGCGGGAGCGGCGGCGCTGACTGCGGTCGCTGCGTCGACCCAGTGACTTCGAAGCTCAGCGACTTTGGCGTTGGGTCTTGGGAGAGCTCGTGGTTCTTAACGGGCTGCAAGGAAAGATCCGACGCGTTTTGCAGAACGATCGTCGGCACGTGTCCGGACGGTGGCGCGCGCACACTCGAGACATTCCGGATCGGCGGCCTACCGGGCCAACACTACAAGGTCACATTCAACTTCAATGCGCTAGTCGAGGCCAAGACGTACGAGGGCGGAAAGCGTGACGCCGGCACAAACGTGCCTGTGCAGCAAGAAGACCCGATTTTGGACACGTTCTACCGCGACGGCGCGCCGGTCGCCTCCGGTTACAACGTGTGGCAGCTCAGCGTGTACGACGAGAAGGGGCAGCTCGCCCGGCACTACTACATGAACTCATTTCCCAATGGCGGGGGCTGGGAGTCGCATCGTCTTTTTAGAATCGGCTTCACCAAATCGATCGTGATCGTCGGCGGCGGAAAGATCACCCACTTGGTTGAAGATTCGGATTGCATGAGCGTGGACAACTGCGGCGCCGGCAACGTCCCTCCCCCCCCCGATGCTTGCACTGCGCCGCGCCGCTTGTTCAAAGAGCCCGATGTTCTGCTGCCCGCTCAGTACCAGGACCCGAGTGACGGCTTGATCAAGTCCACTCTGGCACTCAGCCCGACGAACAAGGACCTCTCCCAACCCTGGCACTCCCAACTCGGGCACCTCACGGTCACCAAGGTGGAGCCGACCAGCGACCCCGTAAGCACCGACTATTGAACCGCCACGCATCCACGGACATTCGCAGTGCCAGGAAGCTTCGCGGCTTTGCTGGGCTGGCTCTGCTGAGCGCGGTTGCGTGTAGCGGCTCGACCCGCCACGGCGACACGAATCCGAGCGGCGGCAAGAGTGGCAGCGCGGGTTCGCTGACGATCATCGCCAGCAACATCCCTGCCGCTCAAGAGCACGCGCTATGGCTATTCGGGCCCGCAAGCGCTGGATCGGATGTCGCTCGGCATCGTCTGATTCACTCTGCCCCAAGCTGATCTAGCGGCTGTGGTATGGGAGCTTCCGGATGGCCGAGATTCGGCGTGCGGAGCACAACAAGCGGCCTGGCGTTTGTTACGCAGTGACGAACGACGGGCTCGAGCTACCGGTCGTCGACATCACCCACTCCGCGTTCGCGCTCACGCTGACTGAAGCCAAACAGCAAGCGCTGCTCACGCGTTTCTTGTACGAACAGCGGCGCTTTGCGCGCTTGCCGAGCTGGCTGCGCAGCGGGCTGATGCGCTTCTTCATGCGTGGCTCGCGACTCGGGAAAGGCCTGCGCCGCGCTGAAGGCACGTTCCTCGACGGCATGACCACGTACTTTTTCAAGATCGGGCACAAGAACCTGGGCTCGTACGCGGTGCCGGTCGATCGCCGAATCGTGACGTCGCTGCCCGCGCTGTCGGTGCGTTTGCGCCTGACTGACATGGCGCGGCTACTGGCCGACGGCCTCTTGTCGCGCCTTTCTGGCGATGCTCAACGCCCGCTGCACTTCGTGAACATCGCCGGCGGCCCCGCCATCGACAGCCTGAACGCGTTGATCCTGCTGCAGAAAGAAGCGCCCGCCCGGCTGCGCGGGCGACGCATCGTGGTGCGGGTGCTCGACCGCGATGCGAATGGTCCGGCGTTCGGCGCGCGTGCCTTGGCTGCACTGCTGGGCGCGAACGCGCCGTTGAACGGGCTCGACATCACGTTCGAGCACCTAGCTTACGATTGGACTCAAACCTCGGGACTTTCCTCCACGCTCGACGCTGCCAAGGGCGATCGCGCGCACGTGATCGTTTCCTCGGAAGGCGGGCTCTTCGAATACGGCTCGGACGCCGACATCGTCGCCAATTTGCGCGCGCTTGCGACGACCGGCGACGCGAGCCTCTACGTGGTTGGTTCGGTCACGCGCGACGACGAGATCATCCAAACCCTGAAGCTGACCAGCACCGCCGCGACCAAGCCGCGCGGTTTGCCAACCTTCTCCGCCTTGATCGCCCAAGCCGGTTGGAGCGTCGTGCGCTCGATCCCGCGACCGCTCAGCGATCAGGTCCTGCTCGAACCAATCGCTCGCGCTTAGCTGCGCCGAGTTTCACGTCGCTGGAAAGAATAGCTTTACGAAAAAGCGCAAGTGATGGAGGCTCCCGGCGGGAGAGCGATGATGCGTTGGTCGGTTGGGTTAGTCACTGTTGCATGGGGCTGCTGTTTGGCGGCTCCGGCGTTTGCTCAGGTGCCGCCAGTCGCTGCACCCGCGCCGACACCCACGCCCACGCCCGCGCCGACACCCGCACCTGAAGCTGCGCCGGCGCCTGAAGCTGCGCCGGCGCCTGAAGCCAATCCTGTCATCGCGCCGCCGCCTCCGGTAGCTGCGCCGCCTCCGGCGGCCGTGCCAGCACCGACGCAGGTCGCGCCGCTCATCGAGCCGCCTCCGCCTCCGCCTCGCGAAACCGATTTTCGACCGATCCGCGCGCGCCGCCCGTTCTTCTTGGGTGGTGAGCTTGGCTGGAACGGCCTGGCGGGGTTGGGCGTCAACTTCAGCTATCACCCGATCCCGTACTTCGCGATCGATACCGGCGCTGGCCTTTCGCTGACTGGTTTGCGCGTCGGTGCGCGCGCACGAGCCAACTTCCTCACCGGCGAGTGGACGCCGTTCGTGGGTGCAGGCGTCTCGTACGCGAGCGGCTCGAACGGGCAGGCGGTCGAGATCCAGGGCAAGAACGAGAAAGCGAACATCACGGTCTACAAGTCGCCGTTCCTCCAGCTGGCGGCCGGCGTGAACTACACGGGCACGGAAGGCTTCGTGTTCATGGCCACCACCGGCTACTCGTTGTTGCTCCGGGACCACAACACCGGCTTCGTCGACGGCTCGCGCGACGCGTTCGACCAACAGAAAGGCGCGCTCGGCAGCGGCTGGATCGTGTCCGTCGCGTTCGGCTACGCGTTCTAGCCCTGCGCGGACGAGAGCACGGCGCTCAGCGCGCGCCACGACGCGCGCACGGTGGAAAAGCGCTCGTCGCGCTCGATCGCCAGCGCGGAGTTTAGCCAATCATCGACGCCGGGTGGCAGGTCCGGTCGCAGCGCGTGCAGGCTGGGGCGCGGTGCGCTGATGCACTGACGCATGATTTGAATCACGCCGTCACCGACGAATGGCGGCCGCCCCGCCAACGCGCGGAACACCACCGCGCTCAACCCGTACACGTCGATCCGCTGGTCGAGATTCTCAGTCGTTTCCTTCCAGCACTCGGGCGCGATGTAGCTGGGCGAGCCCGCGACGTGGCCAGCCAGCGTGACCGTGCGCATGCGCAAGAACTTGGCGAAGCCAAAATCCAACAGCCGCACGCTGCCGTCGTTCTGGACGAAGATGTTCCCGGGCTTCAAGTCGCGATGCAGAATGCCGGCGGCGTGCGCCGTCTCGAGCGTGCTCACGACGGGCTCAATGATCGGCCGCAAGTCGGCAAAGTTCAACAATTTGCCGTGTTCTTTGGCCGCGTCCAAGCACGTCTCCAAATTGGCACCGCGCAGCAGCTCCATGATCAGGAACAACGTGCCGTCTTCGCCCCACACCTGGTGAAAGACGCGCACCGCGGCGGTGCCGGCCAGCACGGTCAGCGCGTGAACTTCACGCAACATGCGCTCGCGCCAAGCGGCGTCGGCTTTTTTGGGCGGCACTAGCACCTTGACCGCCACCTCGTCGCCCATCCGCAGGTCGACGCCCCGGTACACAGCAGCTTGCCCGCCGCGATCGAGCACGTTCACCAGCCGGTAACGCTCGCCCACGATCTCGCCACAGCGATCGCGCAGCGGCGACTCCGACGGAAACTGACTGCTCATGCGGGGACCGCGCCCGACGCGGCGCTGTCCGAAGGCTAGCGCACGAGCGGCGAAATGGGGCGCCGCCGCAACAGCTCAAGCAGGGTCAACGGTAGCGTATCGTAGGTGACCCTCTCATGTTCGCTCACCTCGGTCGGCGAACGCGGCGCAGCGCGGTGCGCCAAGTAGGCTGGCGAAGCGGCCGACTTCTTGCGCGCCAACAAAGCCGCGTGGGCTAGCTGACGCGCCGAAAGCGCTACGGCTTGCGCGCGCATCGAATGCCGACGTTGTACCAAATACTGTCGGCTGGATCTTCGGTGCGCCGAGCAGCGAGCATGTAGTTGGTTTCTTCAGGCCAGCTGCCGCCGCGGATCGAGCGGTAGTCGGAGACACCGAGGCTCGCGCAATCCGTACATGGCTTGGCGGCAGGAAATTCGCCGCTCGGGCTGTCCAGAATCCACTCCCAGACCGAGCCCGTCAGGTCGAGATGTCCCCACTTGCCGGCGCCTGCCGGCTTCGAGCCCACCTCCAAAATGCTCGATAAGTCGCAGGCTTCGGACACCCCGTTGCCACACGCGCCATACAGCGCGTGGTCGATGTCGAGGTTCTGCCCGACCCACGGATACATCCGATTCTCGGGGCCAGCGGTGGCTGCGAATTGCCAGTCGAGCTCACTCGGCAGGTAGCCGCCATCCCACGCGCAGAACGCGAACGCCTCGTACCAGCTGAGGCAATTGGCCGGCTTCTGTTCGTTGGCGGCCGGCGCCTTGGTCCAAGTGCGAACGCTCAGCAGCTTGCAAGGCCGGAACTCCAGCGCGCTCTCGAGATCGACGGCGTCGACCGCGATGTTCCCGCCCCAATTGTGCTGCCAGCCGCTGCCCGCGACGTGCGGGTGCGCACCGCTGCCATCGGCAGGCGGTCCTGTGTAAGCGTTGACGAACGCTCGGAAGCGCCCAACCGTCACCTCATACTTGTCGAGCTGAAACGGCGAGACAGTCGACGTCTCACCCGGCGGGAACGCGCAACCGCTGCAACCCGGAACGGGCAAGCTGGTGCAGCAACTCTCACCCAGGCACGCAGTCTTGCTCAGACCTGCGCACGAACGCGCGGTGTCGTCGGGTACGAAATTGCCCTCGCCACCCACAGCCGTTTCGCCCGCTTGGGGTTGCTGAGCCGTGCCGGCTGTTCCGGCTTGGCCGGGCGGCGCTCCGCCAGTGTGCGTGCCTGCCGTGCCGACGTTTGCGTTGCCCGCAGTCGTGGCGCGGCCCGCCGCGCCCGAAACGCCCGCTCCGGCGCCAGCACCGCCGTCGCCGATATCGCCGAGTGAATCGACGAGCTCGACGTCGGGCACCAGGCACGAGACAGCGACCAGCCCGGCACCGATCAACGCGCTAGAGAGCCGACGACGCGCCCAGATCTGGGGTCTTCGCGGAGAATTCAGCGGCGTTTGCAAGAGCCGGGCAGGGTCATCCGGCGCGGCCGGCGTGTCAACGCCGCCGACGCGGCGCGGTTCGGGTTACAGTCTGGGTATGCGTTCGGGAGCGTGGTTGGCTTTGCTCGCGTCCGCGCTCGGGCTCGGCGCGGGCGCGTGCTCGGGCGGCTACCCACTGCCACCTACGCGCTGCGACGACTACTGCGAAGCGACCCACGGTATGCAGTGTGAGGACGGCTACCAGCCTGCGAACTGCGTCTCGCTTTGCGAGCAAGGCCACCTCGCGAGCGAAGCGTGCGACGAACCCTTGCAGGCCTTGCTGAAGTGTTTTCGGACCACACCGGGCGTACTCGAGCAGCTGTGCGTCTACGACGGCCGGGCAAATCTCTGCCAACAGCAGCGCGACGCGATGGGCATCTGCGTGGGTGCGACGTACTTCGGTGGCTTTGGCGGTTAGCCACGACTTCGACTCAGAACGCGCCTTCGAACGCGATGCTCGGCACTGTCACCGGGCCAATCTCTTCGTACTTGCAGCTGTAAGCGTTACAGCTGCCGGTCAGCTGCTCCTTGTTCAACGTCGTGTTGAGTACTTCGAGGTTCACGCCCCACCAGCGATTCGGGCGCTTGATGTACCAGCGTTTCTCGATTTTGAAATCGAGCCGCCAGAACGCGGGCGTGCGCGGTGGATGGCGTGCAGCTTCGATGTACGCGACCTCGGCCGGAATGCCAGTGTAGAACAGCACGCGGCCACCGAGGCGCCAGTTCTTGCCCAAGTCGTAGGAGGTCGCCACGTTGAGCACGTGCGTGCGATCGGTGGTGGCGGGGCCGCTGACGCGCCGGGCGAAACGCTCCGAGCGTGACAACGTGTACGAGACGAAGCCGCCAAGCTTGCGCGAAAGGCTGCGCCGCACCATCAGCTCCAAGCCGTAGGCGTGGCCGTCGGTGCGAAAGCTGTTGAAGTCACTGCCACTCCGCTGATTGCCACCGACGTCGGCTGTTCGCTCGAGCTGCAGCAAGCTGATCAGATCGGTCATGTTGAAGAACGCGCTTTGAAACAGCGCGACCGAGCTGGAGAAGCCGGCTGGCAGCTCGTAGTTCACGCCAGCGCTGTACTGTATGGCCCGCTGCAGCCCGCCCGCCAACGACGGTTTGAAGCCCGGCACCGGTCCGATAAAGCTGGGCGCTTGGTGCACGAGCGCCAACCCGTGCACGACCTTCAGCTTCTTGCTCAGCGTGTATTCGGCGGTGATGCGCGGATCGAGCGCCAGCTTGGCGCGGCTGCCCGAGACGAACAGATCGCCACGTAGGCCTGGCGTGATCTGCAGTCGCGGCGCGACGTCCCACACCAAGTCGGCGTACAGGCCGAGCGAGAAGTCTCTGCGACCGGCGTTGAAACCAAGCCGCGCGGCGTCGTCCTGCGAGCTGCTGTCGTCGACCGGCTGCATGACCATCGGCGGCATCATGCTCGGGTCGGGCGGGATGACCGTGCCGGGCGGCATCATGCTGGTGTCGGGCGGCAGCGCGCCCGGGTCGTTCGTCGACCCAATCGAGTCGTTGCTCGTGTCGTCTTTGAATTCTTGCTTCAACGACTCGAACAACAAGTCGGCGCCAGCGCGCAACCTAACTCGCTTGTCGAGTTGCCGCCAATACTCAGAGCGCACGCCAACCATGTAGTCGTACACGTTGATCTGACCGTTGACGAAGCCAGTCCGATCACGCCCGACCATCAGCGCGTTACGCCAATTGCCCTGGTCGAGGTGGTGATCCCAGCGCAAATCCAAGCGGTGAAAGTTGACGTCGACGACCGCTACCTTGCGCTTCTCGGCGCGATACATGCCGGATCCGGTGGGGACGTTGGATTCGTCGATGATCGATACGTAGTCGCTGGAGCCGAATCCGAAGACTTCGACGCTGTCCTGCGGCGACAAATCGTAACGAACACGCGCCTGGTAGTCCCAGTAGCCGACCGAAACCTCTGGCGCGATCAGCGAGATGACGAGGCCGGTGTACGAGAAGCGACCGCCGACCATCGCCGTGCCGCGCCCGCCCGCGAACGGCGCCTCGACCATCGCACCGCTGTCGATCAGCCGAACGTTCCACTCGGCGCGCGGACGAAAGCCGGGCGGCGCCATCTCGCCCGCGACGATTGCGCCGGCGAAGCGGCCGTAACGCACCGGGAACGCGCCGGGATACAAGTCGACGCGCTCGATGAACGCGGGATGAAAGACGCTCGGCCCCGCCGCAAAGTGATACAGAAACGGCACCGGGATGCCGTCGAAAAAGTAACCGACGTTGCCGGGCGGCGCACCGCGCACGTAAAAATACGGCAAGCCGCTGACGATTGGCACGACGCCCGGCAACGCCTCGATCGCTCGAAACGCGTCGCCGAACGCGCCGGGGATGCGACTGATTTCGGTGCGCGCCAGCTCGTGCCGAATCGGCGCGCGCTCACCGACAACCACGATTTCGAACGGCGCAGGCTCAGGATTTTTCGGGACTTTCGCCGCGCCCGGTTTGGCGGTCTCGGGCAAGGCCGCCGCTGGCTCCGGCTCCGGTTCGCTGATTTCGCGCGGCGGCACGAAGCGCACCAGGAAGCGAATCTTTGCGGCCAGCGCTTTGCCGTCGCGGGTCGCCGGCTGGAACTTCCAACTCTTCGCGGCTTCGACGGCGGCTGACGCGAACGGTTCGTCGCCTTCGATCGCGTCCGCCTTCGTGACCGCGCCCTCGGCCGAAAGCGTGAGCTCGAGCGCCACGCTGGCTTCGCCCTGAGCTCCCGCCGGATACTCGAGCGGCGTCGAGACAGCCGTCGGCATCACGAGCACGGGCGGAGCCACGGCGACTTTTGGTGGCGGTGCTGGTGTAGGTGCAGGCGCTGGTGACGGCTTTTCTTCCTCGATGGAAAGCGACTGGGCAAAGACGTGCCCGGTGGCGCTCCACACCAGGAAAAGCGCGCCAATCGACGCCGGCCACCTACGCACCATCCGGTCACACGGCTAGCACATAGAGAGCGAAAAGGAGCGAGCCGATACCTATCGCGTCGATAGTTGCCCGCCGTAGCCGTTACCCGTATGTTTGATGTGATGTCGGAGGGCTTTTTCTCGTCACCGCTGCGGCGCTTGCGGCGCGCCGTCGGTCTGCTGACGGGAGCGCTGAGCCTGGCTTGGTCGCCACCCGTAACTGCCAAAACACTCTATTTCCCGCACCAAGACGGGCATTTTCTGTATCGCTTTCAGCGCAACGGCGGCGCCGTTGTGCTGCCCGAGAGCACCAGCCCCGACGCGCCGTTGCCGCTCGTCGTCTTCCTACACGGCACTAACCCCACGTCAGAGCCGCACATGTGGCTGGGCGGCGGCGGCAAAGACTTACGCCCGCTGGTCAAACGGTTGATCGACAGCGGTCAGGTCAAACCGTTCGTGCTCGCGGCGCCGAGCCAAACCAAGAACGCTGGGCTCGCGGCCACGGTCTGGAAGGGCTTCGATCTGAACGGCTTCGTCGACGACGTGGTGAAGGCGACTGACGGTCGCGTGAACATCGACCGCACGCGCGTCGTGCTAGCTGGTCACAGCGGCGCCGGCTGCAACCCGAGCGGCGGGCTGGCGGCTGATTTCTGGAGCGCTGGTGTGCCCCTGCCACTCGCGCTGGTGTCGATCGATCCGTGCCTGGATCGCAAGATGGGCGGCGCGTTTGCGCGGCGCCCGACTGAAGTACCGCTGCTGCTGTGGTGGCAGCCAGCGATTTGGGTGCGCCAGCCCGCCAAGTTCGAGGCAGCCCTCGCCCGCGACAAACCCGAAGAGCGGGTCGATCGCTTGCGCGAGCTGCCTCCGATGGGCCCGAATCCTCACGAGGCGATCCTGCCCGTCGCGTTCGAGAGCGCGATGCGTGAGCTGTTCGGCACCGCGACGGCAAACGAGTAGGCGTGTCCCTGAATTCTCGGTCTCCTCGTAAACGTGCCCGAGCCCGACGGTTCGTAGGGACTTCTTGTGTAGCTCAATTCTCGGCGCCTCCGACATTGCTGAGTTAGAGTTCGCCCCATGGCGTCGGTCATGGGGTTCAGGGAAGTAGCGGTAGCGGTGGCGGCTGTACTGATCGGTGCGTGTGGCGGTGCTTCGGCTTCGCACGCTGCGGTCGCTGAGCCTACGGTGACTGCAGCACGACCGAGCGTGTCCGCCACGCCGACTGCAAGCAGTTCGGCGGAGGGGCGGATCGATGGCGATGCGATTTGGGTGAACGACGCTCGGGTCGAGGGCGACGATTTGTCGGGGCCCCTGCGGCAGGCACGCGGGGCGGCTGAGTTGCTCAGCGTGCGGCTTTCGGCTGGTTACACCGAAGTCTCGCTGGCCCGGTTGCTGGCCGCCGCACCCGAAGCAGGGTTCAAGCAAGTTCGGTTGGCGCAGGCTTCTGAGACGCTGACCGTGTCGACGCGCGATGCTCACAGCAAGGTACGCTTGATGGCCTGGGCGCACGACGGCCGGCTCGTTGGCTACGATCTGCAAGAGTCAGCGGTGGACCGAGGTATGCTCGGTCCATTTCAGCTCACGGACGAGGCTGCCGTTGCGGCACTCCGCGACCAGGTCGTGGCGGCCTGTAAAGGGCAACCGTGCAGCGCGGAGCTCGACCTCCTGCCCGGACAAGCGCCCGGAGGAATGTGGCAAGCGCTGCGCAGCTGGCAACGCGCGGTCAGCGCACTCCCGGCCTTCTCGTCTCAGGTTTTGGCGGTGGATACTCATCCTCCACCGCCAAGGGGAGGCGATCCCAAGGTGCAGTACGGAGCCACGACCGTGAGCGGTCGTCTGCCGCCCGCGGTCATCCAGCTTGTGGTGCGCAAGCACTTCGGCAACCTCCGCGGCTGCTACGAACCCGCCCTGGGAATCAACGCGGCGCTCACCGGCCGCGTCAGCGTCAGGTTCGTGATTGGCCGTGACGGCAAAGTGAGCCATGTGACGGACGGCGGTTCCGACATTCCCGATCCTCAGGTGGTGAGCTGCGTGCTGCAGGTATTCACCACCTTTGAGTTTCCGCCGCCCGCCAACGGCATCGTCACGGTGGTGTATCCCGTGATGTTCGCTCCGGGCTGAGCCAGGCGGCCTGACTGGCCACCCTCTGCCGCTTAACAGCAGGCTCACCTTCGTCCGCCCGAGCTGGCGCAGGAAGCCTAGATCCTATGTCATCATCCCACGCGGATGCCGACCGCGATCACGATCACGAACCTCCAGACTTTCGTCGTTCAGCCGACCCGCGAGCGACTAGTCGTGGTCAAGGTCGACACGTCGGAGCCGGGGCTTTTCGGGCTCGGTTGCGCGACCTTCACCCAACGCGCGTTCGCGGTGCAGGCGATGCTCGAACGACACCTGAAGCCGCTGTTGCTCGGGCGTGATGTCTCGCGCATCGAGGACATCTGGCAAACCGCGCGCGCCAATGGCTACTGGCGCAACGGCCCGATCTTGAACAACGCGCTCTCGGGCGTCGATCAGGCGCTGTGGGACATTTTGGGTAAGCGCGCCGGAATGCCATTGTACATGCTGCTCGGCGGCAAGTGCCGTGAAGCGGTAGCCACGTACACGCACGCCGACGGCGCGACGATCGAGGAAGTGCTCGACAACGCCGAAGCGATCTTGGCGCAAGGTTACCGCCATGTGCGCATGCAACTGCGCAACTACGGCGGCGGCACTCCCGATCAGCCGCGCCCCGACGGCTCGCTGCCGGGCGCCTACTACGACCCGCGCAAATACACGCGCGAGACGCTGAAGCTATTGGAGGCGGCGCGCAAACGCTTGCCGGAGAGTGTCGAGCTGCTGCACGACGTGCACGAACGCTTGCAACCGAGCGACGCCGTGCAGTTCGCCAAAGACGTCGAGCAATTTCGGCTATTCTTCTTGGAAGACGTGCTGCCGCCCGAGCAACTCGATTGGCTGCCGCGCTTGCGCGCCGTGTGCAGCACGCCGCTCGCGCTGGGCGAGCTGTTCAATCATCCGTTCGAGTGGCAGCGCGTGATCGAAGGGCGACTGGTTGACTTCATCCGTATGCACGTGAGCCAGATGGGCGGCATCAGCCCGGCGCGCAACGTCGCGGCGATGGCGGCCGCCTACGGGGTCCGTACCGCTTGGCATGGCCCGGCCGACACGTCACCGGTCGGCCACATGGCGAACCTGCACCTCGAGCTTGCGGCGCCCAACTTCGGCATTCACGAGTGGTGTCGCTTTCCCGATCACGTGTACGAGCTGTTCCCCGGCATGCCGCGCGCGCGTGACGGCTACCTGTATCCGAACGACGCGCCCGGCTTGGGCATCGACTTCAACGAAGCGCTGGCCGCGAAGTACCCGGCACAAGACTATTTGGAAGAGTGGACGCAAGCGCGCCTGCCGGACGGCACCGCGACGCTGCCGTAGCTGGAGTTGGCAGTTAGGAGTTAGGAGTTGGGAGTTGGGAGTTGGGAGTTGGGAGTTGGGAGTTGGGAGTTAGGAGTTAGCGGTCAGAAGCCGTGGGGGATTTGTCCGTCCAAACACGTAATTGTATTGGGCGCGTCGGGCGTCGAGGTCAGAGCGCTTTCGGGTTGCTCGGCGGAGCCGCTGGCCAAACCTTCGGTGGCTGACCACTCGGGTTGCTCGCCGGGGCGCAGGCAGTGCAGCCCACTTTGAAAGAAGCCGATCACGAACGTGTGACCGGCGACGCGCGCACCCGTGGCGTCGCCGAGCGCGGCGGCAAAGTCCTGCCCAGCTCGAGCACCCAGCGTCTCGCAGGTGCGAAACCAGAGCAGCGCATTCGGCGTTAGCCTTTCCTTCACGGCTTGAAACGCGGCGTGGTGCCGGTGAGCCGGCGAAAGCACGCTGCGATCGAGCGGCTCCTGGTCGATGAAGATGCGGCCCCACTTGCCGTGGCCCCAGAATTGGAGCTCTTCAATCGGTCGCGTCGGCTCGTGCTTCTTGAGCCATTCGAGCGCGCTGGCAAAGCCGCGCGCGCCATGGGCAGCGTCGACCCGCCCGAGCGCGCGGTACAAATGCGTGCCGTACTGCCAGCTCAACCCGAGCAGCTTCGGCGCACGCTTGCGCTGTGTCGCGTCGTAAACGACCAAACGCAGACCGGCAGCCATCCGCCAGCTCTACCACTGGCCCAAGCACCCGCGCAGCCTCGGGGCCTGGGGCCGAGGCCCCCACGCGCCACGAAAATAGCCAGGAAGTCCGCGCAATCCCTGCGGCAGCTCCACAATCCCGCTCACTCGTCTAAACCACCCGCGATCTGCGCCGTTCTGAGGCCAGGAGCCTGGCTCCTTCGAGAACGCATGGTCACCTCGCCCTTTCGAACCCTTCGGTCGCACTACCAGTTGGGCGCTCTCGCCAGCTTGCTCGCGTTTGCGGCGCTGGCCAGCTGCGGCACGCCGTTCAGCGCGGCTCCCGAGTGCAAGGCGGATGGCGGCGATTGTGACGTCAGCTCCGGGTCGGTGAGCGCGGCTGGTGGCGCGGCGGCCGGTGATTCGGGCGTCATCACCGGGCAAGCCGGAAAGCTCAGCGAGGGTGGCACGGCGACCTCGAACGCAGGCGGCGAAACCGGCGTCGATCCAACGACGGGTGGCGTGTCGACGACAGGTGGCCTGCCGACAACCGGCGGCTTGCCGCCAATCGGTGGCGCCCCGACAGTCCTGCCCACATCGTGTCAGAAGGCGCTAGCCGGCAACCCCAAGCTGCCCGACGGCGACGTCACGATCGATCCCGATGGTAGCGGCCCGGTGCTGCCGTTTGCCGCGCACTGCGACATGACCTCCGACGGCGGTGGCTGGACCAAAATCGGCGTCGGCGAGTACTGGCAGAAGAACGACATTCAACTGGCGGCGGACTCGGTCTTGCCGTGGGCAGAGCTAACGGCGTTGCTGCATGTCTCCGAGCACGTGTTCCGCGCCGGCGACGGCGACCAACGCCTGTATATGAAGGACGAAGGCGCCCTGGTCGAAAAGCTGAGCGACCCCGCTGGCAGCAACTCGCCGCAAGCGTTTCTGTGGCGCAGTAAGGCCAACGCCCTGCTATGCGGGACGAGCTACGCCGACGTTGCCGCCGGCAAGATGGCAACGGTTGTGACCAAGGAAATCAGCTGCGAGCCGCTCGGCTTCGGCAAACACACCTGCGGCATGGCCACCGGCTGGATCCTCTTTCATCGCAACGACACCACCAACTGGAGCGGCCAGAATCCGTGCGCGCTCAAGATGGTGGTCGGCGGCACGCCGGTGGCACCCACCTTGGGCAGCCTGCGCCCGCTCTGGTTGCGCTAACCCGCTCAAGAAATCGTCACTGAGGTCCCGCGGGGGATGTCGAGAACCTCAGGTCGGCTCCGACTCAGGTCAAACCCGCTCCAAGCGGCACAACCCTGCTAGTTAGGATCCCTCGATGGCCAACGTCAACGCCCCCCAAATCACGCCGTTCCTCTGGTTCAACAGCGACGCCGAACCCGCCGCCAAGCTGTACACGTCGATCTTCGAAAACTCACGCATTACGGATATTTCGCGCGCCGGCGACAAGGTGATGTCGGTCACGTTCGAGCTCGCAGGCCAGCGCATCATGGCGCTGAATGGCGGGCCGCACTACCAGCTGACGCCAGCGTTCTCGCTGTTCGTCTCGGTGGAGTCGCAGGCCGAGCTCGACCGGATCTGGGGCGCGCTGTTGGCAGACGGCGGCAAGCCGACGCGCTGCGGCTGGCTCGTCGATCGCTTTGGCCTCTCGTGGCAGGTCATCCCGACCGTGCTCGGCAAGCTGATGGGCGATCCCGATCCTGCGCGCGCCGGACGCGCCGTGCAGGCCATGATGGGCATGATCAAGCTCGACATCGCCGAGCTGGAGCGGGTCGCCAACGGCTAGCCTTGCCGCTAGCGGTCGGCGTCATTCGGCTCTGAGCACAGCGGGCTGCACGAATAGTACTGCCCGTCGCAGCCCGGATTGCGCAGGCAGCTCGGGCGGTTGACGTAGTAGTTCGGAAACGCCTGCACGAGCTCGGTGCAAACGTAGTTACCCTGGCCGCGGCAAGCATTGTAGCTGCCGCCGCCGTCGAGGGCTTGGCGATCGTTCGCCTCTCGCCCTTCGTAGCGACCGAAGGTGAGGTAGTGCTGCACCGCGCAGCCGTAGTTGTTGCCGCAGAAGGTCGCAACGTCGGGATTGAGCGCCAGGTAGCGGACCGACGAGAACGTCGCCGATGCCTGGCGCCCCTCCGCGATGCCGAACTGGAGGAAGTGATTGGCGGCGGCGGCGTAGTCGGTGCCAAAGGCCGCAGCCAGATCGGAGTACTTTTGCACGTAGAAACGCGCGTCGAATACCGCCGATGCCGCACGGCCTTCGGCTCGTCCTGACCTCAGCCAATGGTAAGCGGCGGCGCGGAAGTTACGCGCACCGAAGGCCGTGCGTAGATCGGCATTTTGAGCCAAGTAGAAGCGAGCGTCGAAAACCGGTGAGCTGGTGCGACCGTCGTCGATGCCGCTCTCGACCCAGTCCCGGGCAGCGGTGTTCGCGTTGCCGCCGAGCGCAGAGGCCAGCTTCGGGTAGTAACTCGCGTACGCGGCGGCATCGAAAAAAGGCGCGCTTCGCAGCACCGCCTCGTCCGTCAACAGTGCGCCCAAACTCACCTCGGATTGAAGCGAGGGATACGCTACGGACGACGTGCCGTTGGTGATGTACGCCTTCGTCACGTTGAACAACCGAGCGCGACTCACCGCGCCCTGCTCGTCGAAAGTCACCGTGCCGTAGCTCGCATCGGTAAAAAGATCGGAAGACGCGCCGGCGGGTGAAGGCAGACGCATCGTCCACGTGCGGCTGTCGTCACGCAGGTTGACGAATACCAGCCGTGTACCACCGGGTACTTTGGTCTTGAGGCAAATGGCCGCGTTGGCTTCCGTGCACGGCTCGTAGCCACGCGGCTCCTCGCCACCGTCGAGCGCCTGCGCCACGGTCAAGAAGCTAAAAAACGAGTGGTTTTTGCCGGCGCTGCGGTTTTCGACGACCAGCTCTTTGAGATCGGTCGAGAAGCTGGTCGCGCGCAGCTGCTTGTTGTCGGTGTCCGGGGTTTGGCTGCGCACGTGCATCATCAAACGCGAGCTGCCGCCGGCCACGCCGTCGCCTGGCAATTTGACGCCGAAGCCCTTGTCGACCGGCTGTGCCTGCGACGGCAGCGCGTAGCGTACGCCGTAGGTGCCGCGCGACGAGTGGATGCTATCGACGATGACGTGATCGCCGCCGTCCCAGAACGTCGTGCGCAACGCGTACTCGCCGGCACCCGTGTCGTAGTCGAGCCGCGCGGTGGCGCTGTTCGCAGAATGGCCCACGACGCTCGAGCTGCCGCCGCCCGCGCCCTTGGTGATCTGCTTACCAGACAGATCGTAAAACTTGGGCAGTAGGTAGGTGGCCAATGCGAAGACGCCTTGGCCAAAGTTCGCGTGCCACCAGTTCGAGTCGCGACCGGCCCCGTACGCCTCTGGAAACACCGACAACACTTGGGTCATCAGCTCGTCGCCGGTGAACACCGCGTTCGGCGCCACGCCGCCGTCGTCGAGCAGGTAGGGAACGTTGTGGGTCAGAAAGCCAGCGGTCTTGGCCCGGACCGAAAAGCCGCCGTAGCCGCCGTCGGCAATCAACTGATCGACTGCGATTTTTCCCTGCCCGGCGCGCGCGCGGTTCAGCGTGACGTTCAGGCCGTCCTGCTGATCGTGTGCGCTACCCGCGCTCAAAAGCTGGCCGTTTTCCGCGAGCAACGTCAAGCTGGTCGTCGTGTCACCCTGGAGGGTTGTCAGCTTGGCAGCGCCGTCGGTCACGACGCGTTCGTTGAAGGCGACCTGATCGCTCGACACGTCGATCGGGTAGCTGAGTAGGCTGGCGACCGAACCGTTCGTGCCGTTGCTCGGCGTCGGAATTACCTTATCCGGACAAACGGCGGGGTTGCTGCCGTCTGGCGTCAGGCACACCAGCCCAGTCGTGTGAAAGCGTCCGCCTTGGACGAAAGCCTTGAACCGCGGGTCGCCGGTCAACACCGTAAACGGCGCCAGGTAGCCGTCACGCCCGGCGTCGGTGTCCTGGATCAGCGGTACGCGCGAGTCGTCGATCGCCGGAATGAACCCCGACGGGTCGCTGAGATTCAGCAACCACTGCCCCGAACGCACGAAGCTGTCCGGCATCACACCATCCGGCAAACGCCCGGAAAGCTTGGCCGCCGTGTACAGCGGCAGCAGCTGTTGATTGACGTAACGCAGGTAGCCGGTGCCCTCACCAAACCCGCCATTGCTCGTGAAATCTTTGGCGATCATCGGCTGCAACGCGCGCAGTCCGCGACCGTCGCGGAACGCCAGACCGACCGTCGCCAAGCCGGCTTGGGCTTTGAGCGGAATGTTGCCGTCGTTCATCACCTGGTGGATCACGTCAACCCAGTCGTCGACCTCGCCCGCGAGCCTGCGCACGAGCGCAAGATTGGGCTTGGACGTCACCGTGACATCTTCGACCTTACCGGTGATCTGATTTTTGATCTGGAACGTGTAGCTCTCGGTGTAGCCAAGAAAATTGGGATCGATGAGCGATAGCAGTCCGAGAGTCTGCAGGTACTCGGCCGCATTGAGCGTCGCTTTGTCGGCGTCCGGCAAGTCCTTCGACACCGCGTCGATGGCCTTGGTCGCCTTCTTTACTTCGTCGACGCAATCGATCGCGTCGGCGACGAACGTGAAGGAGAGCAGTTCGTACCAGCTGATGTCCACGGCGTCGTTGCAGAATTCGATCGTTCGTCGCAACTGGCGCACGGGTGCCATGAACGGGAAGTTGCTCGTCAGTGGCACCCAAACCTTGGTCGGGTCGTTGGTGAGCGGGTCGGCGCTCACCTTGGAGCGCACCACGTCCGCCAGGTACGTCTCGGCGTTGTAGCTCGAGATGCGCAGCTCCTCGGCAGGCGAAATGTTTGCCGGCAGCGACAGTAGCGGCCGACGCTTGAGCTCGCCAACGCGTCCGTACAGCTCGTTGACGATCGGGTCGCCATTGAAGTTGCGACCGTGCGAGCCGACGGGGTAGCTGGCCTTCAGACGGTCGATGATCCGCGACGGCGTGCCTTCCGGCAGATCCGGTTGGGCCGCCGTGCGGGCGCAGGCTTGGCTGATGAACGGGAAGGCCTGGCAGGTGTCCAGGACCGGCAACGGGATATCTTGCGGTGCCGGGCGCAGCGTGCCGAATGGCACTTGCGGCGCGATCGGCGGGACCGGAAACGGCACCGTCGGACCGGAGCGGATCGGCCAAGAGTAGTTCGGGCCAGGCAGCGGGCCGCGGAAGAGATCGAAGGGGACGCCAGGAATCGCAGCCGCGGCGCTAGTTTTGGCCAACGCCGGGCGAATCGTCGACGAGCCGCTGCGCAGCTCGCGGACCGAGAACGACGTGAACGTGGCCGAAGCCGTCGGCGGCGTGAACGCCGCGGACGCTCCGGGATCGAGGTACATGCCAATCGTGGCGTCGGCGGCCGCGAAGAACGGCGCACCGATCGGGATCCACACATCGCGTTTGGCGCCGTCGACCGTGCTGGCAAAATATTGGAGGCTGCGACCATCGGAACGGAGCCGCAGCGCGACCTCGGTCTGCTGCGCGTGCAGCGGCGCTTCCCAGCGTTGCTTGGGCCGATCAGGCAGGCCTATCTCGACGAACACTTTTCCGTTGCTGGTCACGCCCGCCATCGAATAGCCGGCTTTCGGGTGCTCGCTTTCGCGCACCATGAAGCCGCTCGACGCCGGCTTCGTCGCCGCACTCGGTCCAGCCACGCGCACGCGCGTGAGCAGCTCCCCAAGCAGACCGCGCTCTTTGCGATACACGTAAAGCGGCGAGCCTCCGGTTTTCGGAGCCAGCGCTTTGAGCGCGATTTGCGGCTCGGCGCCCTGCGCCAAAATCGCCACCGGATCCTTGGGTAACGTCAGCGTCGGCCCGACCACACCAACCCGAAACTCGGTCATCACCGGCGGCGCCAGCGTCACCGCTTGCGCGAGCTCCGCGACATCAGCCTCTTTATCGGCGCTCCCAGTGTCCGACCCACAACCGAGCGGGAGCAGCGAAACGAGACCGAGCGTCAGATAACGAGGAAACGCGTGGTGTCGGTTGGTCATGATGGCTTCCCACACACAACCCGCGACTCCCGCCCATTGCGCAAAAAAAGCCAGCTACACGAAGCACCGAGATTGCGCAGCCCACCACGCCCAACTAGCGAACAGCGCGCCGCCTGCGCCGGCTCATCAATGCAGCGACTGGCACCAACCACCACGCCGTGCTCGTCGTGAGTGGGCGGCTCCGCACGGCACAAGCGCAGGAACCGGCCGCGCCGCCGGCAGCATTGGCCGGGCTGGCTCCGCTCGCGCTGCCACCGGTTCCCAGGAGACCACCAGTCGCCGCGCCACCCAAGCTGTTGACGGAGCCGGAAGCGCTGCCCGTCGCGCCAGCGATGCCGGAAGCGCCACCGTTTACGGTGCCGCCAGTCGCACCGCCCGCACCAGTGCCACCGCTGCCACCGCTGGGATCTGTCGGGGCGTCTGCGCTGGTCGTCGTGACTACGACGCGCGAGCCGGGGCCAGTGTTTTGCAGCAGGTACGTGAGCTGCACGCGCCCGGTCGCGCCCGGCGGAGCGTGGTCAGCGAGCTTGACCGAGAAGTCGGCAAAATCGGTGACCTTGACGACTTCATCCGCCTGGCGCGCGGTGCCGAATGGCATGCGTTGGTCGCGCGCGGCGTCGTACAAGGCTTCGCCGTTCGCGGAGCCGTAAAACAACGTCGACTTCGTGTAGGCGTCGCCGACCTGAAAGTCGAAACGCACTCCGAGCACGGTGTTTTTGTCGAGCTTCTTGGGCGAGCCGCTGAGCTTGCTTTGAAAGCGCAACGTAGCTGGTAGGTCGGCGACCGTGACGCCGACTTCTTTGTCGGCTTGCGTCTCGGTGCCCATGCCGAGCCGCGCGACCCAGGTGCGGCGGTCGAAGTCAGCGTAGGCGCTGGTCTTGCGCGATGGGTAGTAGCGATTCACGCGGATGATTTTGCCAAGCGCCAGCGACTTTTTCGGCACATAGCCGGAGCCGTCGTCGAACAGGAACGCCAGCGTGCCCATGCTCGGCACCTTGCCCGCAAACTCCCAGGTCGCGAGCCTCACGTCGCTTTGCTGGTCCGACGTCGTGAGCTGCTCACCCTTGCCGTTCAAGTAGCTGTTGTGCTCGGCGTCGATCCGATACGTCTGCACTTTGCCTTGCGTGAACGGCGCCGCCGCGAGTGTCACCTTGACGGCTTGCTCGGCGTCGGTGCGGTTCAAAATCACGATACCGGCACGGTGCTGGTCAGCCGACGCCATCACGTCGAGCGCGGCACCCGTCACGCTGCGCGCCACGCTATCGACCGGCAACATGCCGTACAGCCGCAGCGCGTTGAACGAAGCCTTCGGGTGCCCATCAGCAGTGATCAGCCCCAAGTATTGGTCGGTGTTGTGCCCGGGCTCCTGGAATTGCGCCCAATTCAGCGACGTGAGCTCGGTGCGTTTGCCGAGACGGATCGTCTCGTACAGCAGATCAGTCGCACCTTGAAACGTCTGCTGCCAGCCGTCTTTCGGCCACGGATTGTACGGATGGTACTCGTCCATCACCATCTCGACGGTATCGAATTCCGGGTAGCGCGAGAGCGCGGCAGCAGCTTGCGCGATGTGATCGTTGTCGCCGAGCCGCGTGTATTGATGAAACGTGAGCGCGTCGAGCGGTAGCTGCTGAGTCTTCACGTAGTCGGTGAACGCCGACAACCAAAACGGATAGGCCGTCGTCGGCCCGGCGATCTTCGCGTCTTTATCCAGCTCGCGCAGCTTCTTTGCCGTGCGGGCGTACAGCGCATAATAGTCTTGCTCGTTGCCGGTAAAAAAACCGAGCGCTGGAAAGTCAGGTTCGTTCCACACTTCGTGCAACAGCACGGGGTCACCCACATCGCGCAAGTGCTGCCAGGTCTTTTGCACGCATTGCGTCCACCACGGTTCGGCCGGCACATCGCCGGATTTTCCGCTCAGCACCTTGGGCGTGTAGTCGTAGCTCCAGTGAATCAGCACGTCCTTGCTGGTGATCAGCTGTTGCCAGCGATCGGCGGCGGTGAAATCGAAGGTCAGGTTGTCCTTCGTACCGCTGATCGTGTTCGACAGCGTCTGCCCGTAGCCCCAGGCCTGCTCGAGCCGCATCGACTCGATGTTCAACATCTCGAGCAGTGGCAGGTCGCGCTCCAGCTCCGCGGTGCTGGGCAGCGACGTGTCGTACAAATTGAATTTGTCCTTCAGCAGCGGGTAGTCAGCGGCCTCGGAGAAATTTACAGATACGACGCTCTGCGCCACGGCAAATCCCGGGGCCAAACCCAGCCCCGCAGCCAGCAAACTCCCGAAACGACGCGATCTGTTCAGCCAAGGCATGAGTCCTTAGCGCCGCCCCGCCTCGCAATCAGTTGCTCAAATCGACACGCGGATGCTTTGCCTCCGGTCCCGTCCTGGGCTGCCAACCTGCAGCCCGAATCGCAGAAACTCCCGTGTCGTCTCCAGGTCAAACCGTGCGACCGCAACTCCGCAGGCTCAGGCGAACCAGTCGCCTGATTTCGACGATGGCCCGCACAGGGTGGCCCAACGACGGTACGCGAGCTTCTGCAAGCAGGCCGCATCTCGGCAGCCCCAACCAAGGGCGGGCCTACTCCGTGGGTTTACCGTCGAGCAGGGCGAGCAGGCGCGGCACGAGGTTTTCGCGCACGCCGCTGTCACCTTTGATCGAGCCTTCGATCGCGCGACCGCTGGCGTGGCCGCTTTGGTCCGGGACGGAGAACAGCGGAATGAATTTGGAAGCGTAGCCAGCAGCGCGCAGCTCCGCGCGATCTTTGTCGGCGTCGAATTCGACGAATTTGGTGCCTGCGAGCGCTTCGTCGAGCTGGCCCGATTCGAGCGCCTTGTGAAAGCGCTGACACGGCTCGCACCAGGTCGCGCCCACGTACACCAGCACGCGCATGCCGCTAGCGTCGGCTTCTTCGACGTGCTGCTGCACGAACTGCTCGAGCGGCGCCTGCGGTTGCGAGCGATGCGCCATCAGCGGTTTGGCGTGGCTCTTGGCGGCCGCGGGCGCCGTGACCTTGGCAGCGGCGGCATGCTCGTCACGTCGTCCGTTGCACGCACTGACTGCAAAAATCCCAAGCACGACCAGTGAGATGCGGCTCGCGAAAGGCGCGTGCCGCTGGGAAGAGCCGCTCATCAGGCTGGGATCCTAGCACCGCCCTGCTATGGTTCCGCCGTGATGCCGCTCCGGCTCGCCCGAGCGCTGGGACTTCTGACCTTGCTGGTTTCCGGCCGCCTTTCGGCGCAGGAAGCAGCGCCCGCGCCACCCACACCAGCCACCGCCAGCACCCCCGCGTCCGCTGCAACGGCGCCCGCTGCCGGGACCGCTTGTTTTCCGGCATGCCGCGACGGCTTCACGTGTTCCCAGGGGCAGTGCGTTTCGCTGTGCAATCCGCCGTGCCCGGCCGGGCTCGAATGCGTCGAGGGTCATCGCTGCGAGCCGCCGCTACCGCAAAGCGCGGCAGGCCGACCGTACGAGCCACCGCCACCCCCGGTGAAGGAGTTCGCCGACCGCAGCCACGCGCTGCTCGGCTTTCATTTGGGCCTGCCCGGCAACCTGAACGCGGACGGCCGCGCTCTAGATTTGGACACCACGCTCGGTTTCAACGTGCGTGCGGACAGCCCCGTCGCAAAGTACGTGCTGCTCGGACCAATGCTCCAATTCGGCTCCTGGCGCCCCGACGTGTCACCGGCGGCGAGCCACAACTACTACGTCGACCTCGATTTCGTGCTGCGCTTCCGCGCACCGATCACCACGTCCAAGCTCAACTACCAACTGTGGGTCGGTATGCCAATTGGCTTGTCGCTCGACAAATTGGCCGACGACAACGCAGCGCTCGGCCTCGGCTGGAACATCGGCGTGCTGTTTGGCGGCGCCGTGCACTTCGTGCCCAAGTTTGGCCTGTTTGCCGAAGTGGGCTGGCAGCAGCATCGGATGGCTCACAGCCAAGACAACAACTTGCCCGACATCGACCTCAAGTTGCAGCAAGCGCTCCTGAACCTCGGCATCGTCGTTCGGAACTGAGCGACGCAACACCGACCAGCTCGGGCTGGTCTAGCGTTTGCAATCCAAGCCTCGCATGCTGCAAGGCTGGCGCAAAAAATTGGTGTGGACGGCGGCGTTGACGATGGCCGGAATAAGCTACGCGAGCTGCGCGTGGCTGTGGGCGGCGCCGTACCGCGAGCATCAGACAGGAGCTAGGCACGTTGCGACGAAGGCGCTGTCGAGTCTCGCGGCGCACGCCATCGCGCCGGTTGCCACGCCGTCGCCGAGCGCAGAAAACCCAGTCGAGGCGCCCGCCGCGGTACCGATTGTGGCCGTAAAAACCCGCACGCCGCCGCTGGCGAATACGCGCAATTTCCTGGTGATCGGCCTCGATCGCCGACCTGACGGCAGCGGGCCGGCGCTCGCCGACACGCTGCTCGTCGTCGTGCTCGACGACCAAAGTCAGCACATCGGCTTGGTCAGCATTCCGCGCGATCTTTACGTCGATATTCCCGACAGCGGAACGGATCGAATCAACACCGTTTACCAGGTTGCCAAGCGCACCAAACGCGATCCGCTCGAGCTGTTGAGCCGTGTCGTCCAAGACACGTTGAAGTTGCCGATCGAACACGCGCTGGCGCTCGACCTGGGCGTCTTCGAGCGCGCGGTCGATGCCGTGGGCGGCGTGGATATCGACGTGCCGTGCCCGATTCGAGACAATTTTTTGGATTCGCGCACCGAGGGCGGGCGGCGGCTGCTCGATGTCGACGCGGGTCAGCGCCACATGGACGGCCCGACGGCTGCCATGTACGTGCGCTCGCGCCACGGCCGCTCGGATTTCCACCGCGCGCGCCGCCAACAAGCCGTGCTGCTCGGCGTGCAGCACACGCTGGCGGGGCTCGGCGTGCTCAAACTGCCCGATTTATGGGGCGCGTTCGAAGCTTCGGTCGAAACCGACATGCGCCGGATCGAGCTGCTGTCGCTGGGGCGTCGCGCGCTCGCGCTCGACCCGACGCATTTGCACGGCGTCGTGATCGGCGCGGAGCACGTGCAAGGTTTTCGCACGCCGGACGGCAAATCGGTATTGCTCCCCAACTACAGAGCGATCGACGGGTCGTTGAGCAAGCTGTTCAGTGCACCTAGCCCCGGCGTGCGGCCGAAGCTCGCGGTGTGCGAGCCGAAAGATGCGGCGCTTGGCCCTGCGTGACGTCGAGACTCGTTACTTTGTTTTGGGGTGGAAAGCCGCGCACGGATCTTCGTCAGTACCGCGCGGCGTGAACCACACGTAGTCGAACGGTCCTTCGTCGGTCACGTACGCTTTTGGATCAGCTTCGCTATGCCGCACTTCGCTGAATACCAGGCTTGCGATGCGCTTGCCGGGCGCAGCGAGCGCCAAGTAGTACGGCACTCCGCGATCGAGCCGCGCGTGTCCGCCGCCAGCGATCAAAACGCCGCCGTCCTTCGCTCCGGCTCGGGCCAACACCTGCGCCATTTGCGCGTCGCGCGCGTGCTGGGCGAGCGCCATCGGCCCCAGCAGATTCTCGGGCAATTGACCGCAGTGCGAGGCGCGCAGCTCGTCGACCAACGTCGCCTCGAGCGGCGCCGGAACCGGCTGATCGAGCCGCAGCTCCTGCACGCGTTCGGGCGACAACGCCGCGACGCCCTGTTTCACCAGCGCCTTAGCGTCGGCCTGCGCGACATTGCCGGCGACGATCCCGAGCTTGCCCACGAACGCCGCGTCGAAGATCGGTTGGTAGTCTTTGAACGGCGGCCAGCTCGTCTTCTCCCAGCCGAGCGCCGCACCGAAGCCGGCCGCAGTCGCGTCGCTGCGCGCTACGTATTCGTCGACTGCACCCTGCTGAGTGACGTCGAGCATCTCGAGCACGACCGCTGGGTGTCGCCCCGCTTTGACGAGCGCTTCGACCGCTTGACCCTGCAAGCGATGATGATCCGGATTGTCGTGCCGTTCGCCCAACAACACGAAATCTGCGGTCGCCAGCCGCGGCAACACTACGCTCGGCTCTGCGAACGCGCCCGCCTTCACGTCCCACACTTTTCCGACCAACGCGTTATCGCGATCGAGCTGCGTGAGCCACGGCGACTCGAGCGGCGCTGAAGCTGCGGTCGTGGTCGGCGCGGCGACGCTTGGCGTCGTCGCCAGCTTGGGCGCCCCGCAAGCCGCCACGTACGCCGCACCAACCAGCCACCAACTCCGAAAGCCGCGCATTTTTCAGACTATCGTCGCAAGCTAAGCGCTCGTCCAGTCCTCGACGACCAGACCGGGCACGCGCACCATGTGCTCGAGGTTGGCCGTGACCAAGATCGCTCCATCTGCCAAAGCGTGGGCCGCGATCGCCGCGTCAAAATCCTCGATACGCTGACCGCTGCGTTCAAGCGTCGCTTTGATGGCGCCGAAATGTTCACTGACGGTATCGGTCCATTGGCAGCGCGGCAACTCGGCGCGGAGCAGGTCGAAACGGTCCTGAAGGGCTTGTCGCCGCTTGGAGCGAGCTAGTCGATCGATGCCGTAAGCAATCTCGGCGATGACGGGTTGCGGAATGGCGACGTCGGCACGCCCCGCCGCACGTAGGCGAGCCAGCGCGCGGCTGTCACCTTTCATCAGCGCCGACAGCGCGTTCGTGTCGAGCACGTACTTCACAGCCGACGAGCCGCCTTGGTACTGCGAGCGCGCCGCACGTGCTTCAGCAGGTCGTCGACGTCATGCTGCGTTTCCGGCGTGACCTCGGACAGCATCTCGAAGAAGCCGGGCGACCAATCGTTGCCACCCTGCACCTCACGTTCGAGCGCGCGCACGACCAGTTGATTGCGACTGATGCGCAAGGCGCGAGCCCGCTTGTCGACGGCGGCCAGCAAATCAGTCGGTAAATGGACGCTGGTCGGCATGACTATATTTGTAAATATAGTCAACCGCGGGCGGTCGGCAAGCCTTGTTTGTGGCGCGTTGGTAACTGTACGGACGCGTCAAGGCGAGTTAGGCCTAGGCATGCGGACCGAGCATGGTTTCAGGGCGGCGATGACGATCACGGTGTCGTGCTGGTTGGCGCTCGCGTGCACCCCCACCACGCCCCCGGCGCAAGAGCCCGTGTCCGCGCCGACGGGCAGCATCATCGCAGCGGGCACTGCCGGCAGCTCGAACGTCGGCGGTGCGACCGCCAGCGGCGGGACCCGCGAAACTGGTGGCATCGCGAATGTCGGCGGCGCGGACAACACGCACGAGAAGATGTGCGGCGGCATCGCGGGCATCCAGTGCCCGGCCAAGCAATACTGCGCGTACGCCCCCGAAGCGCGCTGCGGCGCCGCCGATATGTCCGGCACCTGCGCGCCGATCCCGGACGTGTGCATGCACCTGGTCGATCCGGTGTGCGGCTGCGACGACAAAACCTACGGCAACGCGTGCCACGCGGCGCAAGCCGGCGTCTCGGTGGTGATGAAGGGCGCCTGCGCCACGCCCGACACCACGCCCGAAGGCGGGCTGTGCGGCACGCGCGGCGCCTCGCGCAACTGTGCAGCGGGCCTGTACTGCGCCTACAAACCCGACTGCGGCGCCACCGACGCCGGCGGCACCTGCAGCAAGAAGCCGACCATGTGCACGAAAATCTACAAGCCCGTGTGCGGCTGCGACGGCAAAACGTACGGCAGCGCCTGCACGGCTGCGGCCGAAGGCATGAGCGTTGTCCGCGACGGCCCCTGCAAGAGATAGCCTCGCTCGCCGTGCCGGTGCCCGACGGTCCGTACGCCACGGTGCGGCGCGTTCGCACGAGAGAACAGGAAGGCGGCTGCCCATTCATCACATTTCGCGATTGGAGCACGAGCGAACAGGAAGGCGGCTGAGTATTGGTCTCATTTCGCGATTCGAGCAGCGAGAAAACAGGAAGGCGGGAAGGCGGGAAGATTTCTGTTGTTCGAACAGACGCCTGAGGCCCCATCGCGATCCCGCTGCGTCCAGTTGCCAGTACCACCCACCCTAAATCTCGGCCTTCCCGTCTTCCCGCCTTCCTGTTGTCCCCGCTCGCTCGGGCAAGATGCGATGATTCATCAGAGGAAGGCGGGAAGGCGGGAAGATTTCTGTTGTTCGAGCAGGCGCCTGAGGCCCAATCGCGATCCCGCTGCGTCCAGTTGCCAGTACCACCCACCCTAAATCTCGGCCTTCC
>JBBSAB010000115.1:0-26451 GCA_038252755.1 Polyangiales bacterium
ACCTTGACGAGCGCCGCAACCGGCGTTCATCAAAGCGACCACTACCTTGACGAGCGCCGTCTCCGCATCACGGACGCGCCACGCGGCCCCCGCGAGCCGCCCGCGCAAACGCTGAGCGCTGCACGCACGCGCCCCCAAATGTACCAAAGACCGCCACAAAGGCTTCTGCAAGCGGGCCGCATTTCGGCAGCCAACCGAGAAGACCAATGCTCAGGGGAAGACGGGAAGGCCGAGATTTAGGGTGGTGGCAACTGGACGCAGGCGGATCGCGATTGGGCCTCAGGCGCCTGTTCGAACAACAGATATCTTCCCGCCTTCCCGCCTTCTCGCTGCTCGAGGCGAGAAATGTGATGAATAGTCAGCTGTGACTCGGCCTACCCCCGCGCGCTAGTTCGGGATCCAGGCGCGGCCGGGTTCGAGGACGCCTTCGAAGCCGTCGAGGTAGTGCGAGGGGGTGCCGGGAAGCGAGTCGTCGACCCAGAGGACGCGGTCGGTGCCGTACGGGCGGACGTCGATGTGGACGAATTTGTTGTTCGGGTAAAAGCCGCAGCCGACGTCGCGCAGGCTGCGGCACAAGCCGAACAGCTGCTCGTTGGGCACGCCGTAAACAAAGAGGTCGACGGCTTTGCCCTTGCTGTGGTTGCTGTGCCCGTTCTGACGGTAGCCGCTCATGATGTAGAGCGAGCGGCGCGGGAAGGCTTCGGCGACTTGCTCGAGCACCCAAATCAATCGCGGATCGACGAGCTTTACGGCGGGCAACCATTCGCCGGGCCCGGCGTCGGCGGAGGGCTCGAACGGCAACGGCAACTCGGGGCGCGCAACGCCGGCCGCGCGCGACAGCACGCTCACGACGTCGATCGCGTCAGGCGCGACGCCACCGTCACAATCGAGCAGCGGCAGCGAGACTTTCTCGGCGCCGTCGTAACGCGCCAGCGTGACCGGACGCGGTGCGCGCCATTTTGGACACGGCCCGCGCATCGAGACGCTGAGCGCCTCGGGCTCGGGCGCTTCGCTCTCGAAGCTCCACGTCAGCGAGAAGCGCGGGCTCCAACTCGAGAAGCCATAGTCGCCGTGAAAGAACGTGCGCCATTCAGCAACGTGATTCTGAGCCGGCGCGAGGTAGTGCGCGAGCAGCGAGAGCGAGCGATCGGGCGCGAGCCGAAACGGACGGCGCTGGTGAATACCGGTCTCGAGCCAGCTGAGCTCGGATAGATCACGCTCGGGACCGAACAGGCCCCAGTCGGAGCGGACTGGGCGGCGCGTCCCGGCTTGCGCGGGAGCCGCGTTCGCGAGAGCGGCTGTCGCAAGCGCCACGGCGGCGAAGGAACCAAGCAAGCGACGAAGCAGCACCGCACGGGAACATGCCGCGGGGCGGCCGTCGGTTCAAGCGGCCCGCGAGTCGGGAAGGCTGGGGCCGGCTTGGCTCCGCCGTTCAGGAGCCGCGCAAGAGCGAAAGGGCGCGGGCGGCGGCTTCCAGGGTGATGCTGCCGTCTTCGGCGATGCGACCGGCAACGGCTTCGACCTCAGGGCCTTGGGCGCCGGCTGCCACCGCCACCGAGCGAGCGTGGAGCGACATGTGACCGCGCTGGATGCCCTCGGTGGCGAGCGCGCGCAGCGCCGCCAGGTTGGACGCCAGACCGACCGACGCCGCGATCAGCGCCAAGTCGTCGGCGCAGTCGACGCGTAGCAGGCTGAGCGCCATGCGCGCGGCCGGATGCACCCGCAAGGTGCCGCCGACGATACCGAGCGCCAGCGGCAGCGTGACCTCACCGACCAAGTCCGAGCCGTCACGGCGCCACAGGGAGAGCGGTCGATAGCGACCGGACAAGGCGGCGTACGCGTGCGCCCCCGCCTCGACCGCGCGAAAATCGTTGCCGGTGGCGATCACGACGGCGTCGATGCCGTTCATGATGCCCTTGTTGTGGGTGGCGGCCCGGTATGGATCGGCCTCTGCAAACTGCGACGCAGCGACGATGCCGTCGGCGATGGTGTCGCCGCTCAGCTGCTGCGCGCCTTCAGCCGACGGCGGAACGCTGTCGTAAGCCGTGCCCGGCGCGACCGACGGACGCGAAAACTTCAGGTCATCGGGGTGAACGCGGCACGTGACCTTGGCGCAGCGGCGATCGCTCAGGTTCGAGAGAATGCGCAGGCCGAGCTCGGCACCGGTGATCTCGGCCGCCACCGGTCCGACCGCTTCGGCGATCGAATTGACGAGGTTAGCGCCCATCGCGTCCTTGCAGTCGACCAGCACGTGGAGGACGACGCGCCCGGCGTCCAACTTGCGCAGCTCGATGCTGCGCGGCCCACCGCCGCGATCGACCAGGTTTGGCACCGCGCCGCGCGCGACCACCAGCAAATGCTCGGTCTCGGTCTCGAGCCGTCGCACCGCCAGTTCTGGATCGGCCAGACCGCGCAGCTCGATCTGGGAGATCATCAGCGCTTCGGTCATTTCGGCTGTAAAGCCGCCAGCGTGCCGCACCATGCGCGCGGCGTTCGAGGCCGCCGCGATCACGCTCGGCTCCTCCACGACCATCGGCACCAGCCGATCGACGCCGTTGACCTGAACATTGAGCGCGAGACCGAACGGTAGCGCGTAAGTGCCGAGCACGTTTTCGACCAGCTTGTCGGCCGTGGCGACGTCGATGCCACCGCCTTCGAGCGCGGCGCACAACGTGTCCAGATCGACGCCGGAGCGCTCGGCCACGAGGGCGCGACGTTCAGCGACGCTCAACTTGTAGAACCCAGGCAGACGAGAGCCGCTCATCGCGATTCGTAGACGTTCATCGCCGGCAGCTCGAGCGCCGTGAGAAAGCCGCCGTTACCGCAGCCCGTGTCGATGCCGACGCAGTTTTCACCCGCCCACAGATCGGTCGGATCCTCGGGCGTGTACCCGGACAGCTCGGGCGGCAGGTACTCGGTGCGGGTGTGCCCGAACACCACCATCTTGCCGCGGTAGTTCTGGAAAAAATCTGCGTCGCGCAGCCACAGCAGCACCTGCGGATCGGGAGCGGAGCGCGGGTGAACGAACTCGCCCGCCACCCGCGGCAGCCCAGCGTGCACGTAGATGGCGTGATCGTCCTCGTACCAGTACGGCAGCGACTTGAACCAATCGACGACCTCGTCCGGAAAGAAGCTGCCGGTCGTGAGCGGCATCTGCTCGTTCTTCTTCGGCAGCTCACCCTCGCGCGGGAACGTGCCACCGACGTACGAGCGCATGGCGGCGAGGCAGCCGTTGCCAGGCGGCGCGACGAACTCGTCCCAGCCGCGCTCGACGACGCGGATCCAAGCGTCCTCGTGGTTGCCGCGCAACGCGATGACCTTGGCCGGCGTGCGCGTCGGCAGGGTGCGGACGTACTCGACCACGTCGGCGGACTGCGGCCCGCGATCGACGTAATCGCCAACGAAGACGAGCGTGTCTTCGGCGTCGAGCTTGGGCAAGCAAGCCATCAGCTTGAACAGGTGCGACGTTTCGCCGTGAATGTCGCCAATCACAAACGTGCGGCCAGCCATAGAGCGCCTGAAGAGACCACAACATTCGAGCTGAATCCAGCGCCGCGGGGTTGTCTAAGGTAAGACAGCGACGCCGGGCGCCGATAGCTCGACGCCGAGTAGCCGATGAGCGTGATTTTCCAGCGCCGCGCGCAGCTCGGGCGTCGATGGCCGGTAGCCGACGAAGATCGCGATGTCGCCGCCACCCGCGCCGGCTGGTAGTAATACGCCGTTTTCGGCCTCGGCTTGCGGGGCGAGCACGGCCAACTCGGGCGTCACGATCGGCACTCCGGCTGCCTGCCCGAGGCCGGACAAAGCTCGCTGCTGGTCACGCAGAGCGCCGAGCAAACCCCCGGCGTCTAAGCGTTCGAGGCTGTGCGCGGCGGCCCATGCCGCCGAGGTTTGAGCCCCAAGCCACGCCGCGTGCTCGTCTGCCGAGCGCACGCCCAATGCGTTGACGGCCGCGATCAGGTCGCGCGTGGAGGCGGAAGTGGGACAAGTCCAGACCTCGAAGCTGAGCTGGGTCGGCAAGCGAACGACATCGAAGTGGGGGCCGTCGGCGAGCAACCGATACTCGAGCGTGCCGCCGAAGCTGCTGGCAGCCACGTCGACGCCGCTGCCTCCGCCCTGCGCCAGGCGATGCGCGGCCAGCGCCCGCTCGAAGATGCGCTGGCGGAGGAGCTGCGCGTCGAGCGGGGTCGGTTGCGGTTCGAGCGCGCACAGGCTGGCGACTAAGATTGCCGCGCTCGAGCCGAGTCCGAGCTTGCGGTCGTCTTCGCGCAGCTCGGACGCGTCGAACCACGGAGCCTGTTCGTCGGCGGCGAGCGCTGCGCGAACCTCGTCGGTGATGAAGGTTGCGGGGAGTGACGTGTCCGCGGTCACGTAGCGCGACACCGCCGACACGATCGCCGGCGCCCCGGACAAAACCGCGTACGCGCCCGAGAGCACGATCTTGCCCGGCGCGCGTGCACGCGTCACGACGACAGCTCCGGCGCGCCTCCGTCGAGCACCACGGCGTCGGGACCAGGCGCTGACTCGAGCAAGCGCAAGACTCCTTCGACGCCAGCGAGCGCGGCGGACATTGCTTTGACGTTGCCGGGCTCGACCAGCACCTTCACGTGCGGGCCGGCATCGATCGTGAAACAAGCGGCCGTTCCGCGGCGCCGCTCGGTACGAACGGCTTCGATCACCGCCAACGTCGCGGGCCGGAAGTAGATCAGTGCGGGGCTCGCAGCCAGCATCGAGGCGTGCATCGCCAGCGCGCTCTGCTCGACCGCCGGCGCGAGGCGCTCGAAATCTTTGGCCAACACCGCCGCTTTCACCTCGGCGAAAAGCCGCGGCGCGTCGCTGACCCAGCTCGAATAGTACGGGCTGGTGCGGGCGGTGTGCTGCATGCCGTCCGTCGAGCCAGTGTCTTTGGCGGCTTCGCTCGTGACGGCGACGAGCATCGTCAGCGGCCAGTGCGCGGCTGCAGCGACGCGCTCAGCGGACTCCGCGCTCGCGCCAAGCTCGACGTAGCCGCCAAACAATGAGCGCGCAGCCGACGCCGACGCCGCGCGCGCCAGGGCGCTGACGTGCTCGACGGGTAGCTCCAACCCGAGCGCGTTCACGGCCGCGAGCGCCAACGCAGCGAAGCCCGAGGCGCTCGAAGCCAGCCCAGAAGCCGTCGGAAAGTCATTGTGCGAGCGAACGCGCGCGAACGTGCCGACGCCAGCCAGTCCCCTCACCTCGTTCAGCAGCTTGGTGGCGCGGGCGAGCGGCTTGCCCTGCTGCGACGCGCCGCCGAGCGTGAGCTCGTCTTGCGCGAGGTCGGGCGAGAACGTCACCTCGGTCGTGGTGCGCATGCCGGCCAGCGTGAGCGAGAGGCTCGGCACCGCCGGCAGGTTGCGCGCGACGTCGGCTTTCCCCCAATACTTCGCTAGCGCAATGTTGGCGTGCGCGCGCACGGTCGCAGATTGCGCGACGGTCACGGCCGCGCTCCGAGCAGCGGCGACGCGGCGATCTCGGTCGAAAACGCAGTGAAGCCCGCGTCGCGAAACGCCTTTTCGATCGGCTCCGCACTCTCGTTGGCGAGCGCGATCACGGCGCCGCCGCCGCCGGCCCCGGTCAGCTTCGCGCCGAGCGCGCCGGCTTCACGCGCCACCGCGCACGCACGCTCGATCTCCGGCGTCGACAGGAACAAGCCGGCCAAGAGCATCTGGTTGTAGTTCATCAGTTGGCCAAGCCCGCTGGTGTCGCCAGCTTCGATGCAGAGCCTGGCATTTTTCACGAGCGATTCGATACCGGCTAGCGACTTGCCCAGTAGATCCGGGCGACGCGCACCGAGCCGCTCCACGCTTTCGACCATCTCTTTCGTGCTCGCCGGCGGGCCCGCCAGGCAAATCGCCAACTTGAGCGGCACGGCGACGAACATCGGCTCCGGACCGCCAGCCTTGGTGAACCAGATGCAACCGCCCGCGTACGCCGCGGCCGCGTCCACCCCCGACGGATTGCCGTGAAAAACCTGCTCCCAGGCGTTCGCGCCCAAAAGTACGCGCGCCGGGGTCTCGGCTTCTCCACGCCCCGAAAGCAGCGCGCGTGACACCGCGACTCCGATCGCCGCCGAGCCGCCGAGCCCTGATCCGAGTGGCAGCGTGACGTCGACCTCGACCTGCTGCCTACCCGTGCCCAGCGCCTGGCAGACCTGCTCAAGCGCTACGCTGAGGTCGGAGCCGTCGCCAGCGCGTGCGGTGCGCTCAGCGATGCGGATGCTGCTCTCGCTGCTCGGCGTGGCGCGCGCGCAGGCTCCCAGGCTGATACCAGCGGCAATCGCCGGCATGCCATAGACCACCGCGTGCTCGCCGAGCAACACGGTCTTGCCGTTGCCGCGACCAACTCCAGCGACGGGGCTTGCCGTGTCGGTCATGTCCGACGCAGTGACAGCGCTTGGGTTGCCCCAGTCAAGAGCTCCCGACCGACGGCGCTGATACCCTTGTCTAGCTGGGCGAGCGCCTGCTCGGAGAGCTGAGCGATACGTTTTTCGACCAGGTCTGGCGCACCGGTGGCCTGGATCGCGCTCAACGCCGCGCGCAGCGCTGGCGCCTTCGCGCGCGGATTTTCCAGCACTTTTCGGATCACCGATAGCTCGCGCGACTTGCCCCGCCGCAGCGCCAGTCGCAACAGCAGCGTGCGCTTGCCGCTGATCAGGTCGCTCGCCAGTGGCTTACCGGTCTGCGCTGGGTCGCCGAACAAGCTGAGCAGATCATCGCGCAGCTGGAACGCGACGCCGGCCGGCCGCGCATAGCGCGACAGCACATCGAGCGTCGCGGGCTTGGCGCCGGCCAGCAGCGCCCCGAGCTTGAGCGGTCCTTCGACGGTGTAGCTGCCGGTCTTGAGCGCGTAACCCAGCTCGACGTCGCGCCCCTCACCGACCATGTCGAGCTGCTGACCTGCGACCGCCCCGAGCTGCATCTCGGCGAAGGCCGAGAAAACGCCGCGCAAGCGCTCCGGCCGCGTGGCGACGCGCGAGAGCGCGTCGCAAGCTAGCGCGACGGCGTAGTCACCCGCCAAAATTGCCGACGCGTTGCCCTTGTGCTCCGAATGAAAACGCTCGGCCAGCGCGACGTGGACCGATGGCCCGCCGCGCCGGACGCGATCGCCATCCATCCAATCGTCGTGGATCAGAAAATAGGTATGCAGGAGCTCGAGCGCCACGCCAGCGTCCAGTGCCGGTCCGAGGTTGGCGCTGCTCGACACCGTGCGCAGCCCCGCCACCACCAACGCCGGCCTCAAGCGCTTGCCCCCGAGCAGCGTCAGCCGCCGGACCTCGCGCGCCAGGGCCTGGACCTCGGGCCCGAACGCGCGCGTGCTTTGCACCCGCGCGTCCAAGAAGCCGGCCAGCCTGCGCTCGATGTCCGGCTGCACGCTACGGAGCAGAACCACGAACGGATTGTCGCTAGTAGCCGGCGCTTTGCTCGACTTGGGCGCCCGTACCGGACGAGCGTTTGGGGGTTTTCGAGCAGTAGCTGGACGCGAAGCCATTGAGGAGGCGGGGAGCCTAGTAGTGGCGACGCGCCGCCGCACGTGCGAAATAGGGAAACCCTCATGGCGGACATTTCGCGGCGGAAGGACGACCATCTGGATTTGGCCACGTCGGGCGACGTGGGCTTCAAGCAAACCACGACGTTGTTCGAGCACGTCCGGCTGATCCACGACGCGCTGCCCGAGCTGTCGGTCGACGAGCTCGACACGTCCGTCGAGCTGATGGGTAAGCGCCTGCGGGCGCCGATCCTGATCGCTGCCATGACCGGCGGCAGTGACCGCGCCGAGCGCATCAACAAGGAGCTGGCGGCGGTGGCCGAAGAGCGCGGCTACGCGTTCGGCCTGGGCAGCCAACGCGCGATGCACAAGCATCCGGGCAAGCGCGCCACGTACAGCGTGCGCGACGTCGCCCCGACCGCGTTGCTGCTCGGCAACCTAGGCATCGTGCAAGCCGCGCAGATGTCGAATGACGACGTAAAGAAGCTCGTCGATGGCGTGGGCGCCGACGCGCTGTGCGTGCACCTGAACCCGGCGATGGAGCTGGTGCAGGACGAAGGCGACCGCGATTTCACCGGCGGCCTCGCGACGCTTGAGCGACTACGCGGGGTGGGCGTGCCATTGGTCGTGAAAGAAACTGGCTGCGGCTTGTCGAGCCACGTGGCGGCCCGCGTGCGCGCGCTCGGCATCGAGTACGTCGACGTCTCGGGCGCAGGCGGCACATCGTGGGTGGCGGTCGAAACTCATCGCGCGTCGGCCGCGCGCCGCCCGCTCGGCGAAGCCTTCTGGGAGTGGGGCATCCCGACGGCTGCCAGCGTGGCGCTGTGCGCGCCGCACGGCTTTCGCGGCATCTTCGCGACCGGCGGCATCAAGAGCGGGCTGGATATTGCCAAAGCCATCGCACTCGGCGCCAGCGCTGGCGGCATTGCTCGCCGTGCCCTGCAAGCCGTCGAAGCGGGCGGCAAGGCCGGAGCGCTCGCGTTCTTCGAACAGATTGAAGCCGAGCTGCGAGCCGCGATGCTGCTGACCGGGTCACGCAACTTGCGCGCGCTCGCCAAAGCGCCACGACTCGTCACGGGTGAGCTTGCCGACTGGCTGAAGCTCGCTCACGACTAGGGCTGCCACCGCCGCAGCCCTCCTCGCAGAAGCTCACGTAGCGTCGCCAGGCCACTCTGCGCGAACGCTTCGGGCTATCGCATTTCACGGTTCGAGCAGCGAGAGAACAGGAAGGCGGAGGAAGGCGGGAAGGCGGGAAGGTTTTGTTTGTTCGAGCAGCCATTTGAAGCGTGATGGCTGCACCAAGCGTCGAGGCCACTGGTACCGCCCACCCCAAATCTCGAGCGCTCGCTCTTCCCGCCTTCCCGCCTTCCTGTTGATTCCATCTCGCTCGGCTTCGCCTGAAGCCGGCACGAGAGCTTCTGCAATTCGGGCTGCAGGTTGGCAGCCCCCTGCGCGCTACTTATCGTCGTCGCCCGTGACGGGTGGTGGCGGATGCGAATGCGCCGGCGACGACTGCCGCGTCTGGTACGACAGGTTCGATGCTTCCTGGTACAGCTCTTTGGCGCCGGGGAAATCCGGCTTCTTGCGCATCAACGCGACCAGCTGTTGGATCGCGGCGAGAGGCGGCAACGTGCCGTCGTACAACTCGAGCTTCACCCGCGCGACGATGTACGCTTCTTCGGAGCGCGGCACCTGTGAAAGCTCGGCGCGAGCGGCTTCGAGGTCCCCTGCATCGAGCAGGCCGTGGATGCTGGCCGGATCCTGAGCGGTCATGAGCCGACTATCTTAGTCCTTCTTCCGGTTGCTGCGCGCTACATCTATAAGCATTTAACTACATGTAACCACTTAGTATTCGTTGCAGAAGCGAACCCACGCTCACGGACCTTCCCGAGCGCCCGTTCCTGACGTCTATACTGGGAGACTCGTCATGACGAAGGACAGGAACAGCGGCCCAACGGGCAGCGACGCGCCGGGGCCCGACCTCAAGACCGAGCGCGATCAGTTCCTGAAGAAATTCTCCGGCGGCGCAAAACTCTCGGAGGAGTTTCTGCGCGAGGTCGATCACTTGCAGGATCGCCTTCGCCATTTGGAGGCCGAGAACGCAGGCTTGCGCGCCAAGGTCGAAGCCGACGAAGCGATCCGCGAGCTGCTCGCCAAGATCGATCGCCTAGAGACCGAGAAGCGCGAGCTGCTCAGCCGTTATCACCGCGTCGAAGAGGTAAACAGCGAATTTACCCAGCGAGTGCAGGAGGTCGAGAGCGAGTTCGCCAACCTGGCCAACCTGTTCGTGGCCAGCAATCAGCTGCACTCCAGCCTCTCACCTCGCGGGGTGACGCGCCGGATCAAGGAAGTGCTGGCACAGCTGGTGGGGGCAGAACGCTACTGCATGTACCTCGCCAACCGCGAGAGCACCGAGCTGGTGCCGATCGCCTACGAAGGCGTGGCTGGCAGCGCGCTCACGCCGGTCAAAATCGCCGACTCCGAGCTGGGCCAGGCGCTGCTCAAAGGCGCCGCTTCCGTCAGCGATCAGGATCCGACGGCCGGCACGGTTCAGCGGCCAGCCGCCATTATTCCTCTGACTGTCGACGAGAAGACCGTCGGCGTTATCGCCATCTTCTCCACCCTGGCGCAAAAAAAACGCTTCGACACGGTGGATTTCGAGCTATTCAAGCTACTTGGGCAACATGCCGCGGCAGCGCTGGTGAGCGCCAGCCTGTTCGCGCACTCCGATCGCAAGCTCCCCGGGCTAGAAGCATTCCTCGACCTCAGCGTTTGACACGACCATGGCCGAATACTCCTGCTTGATTGTCGAAGACTCGCCGATGATGCGGCAGCTTCTCGTGTTCGCGCTCGCGCGCGTCCGAAACCTTCGTGTGACCGAGGCAGACGACGGCGTGGATGGGCTGCGCAAGTTGGCGTCGGCCAAATACGACATCATCGTCACCGACATCAACATGCCGATCATGGACGGGCTCAAGCTCGTCAAGCGCGTGCGCAGTGATCCGATTCACAAAGACACGCCGATCATCATCATCACGACGGAAGGCTCACAAGAAGACCGCCAGCGTGCGCTGCAGCTGGGAGCCAACGCGTACATCACCAAGCCCATTCAGGCGCCGCAGGTGATCGCGACGGTCAAGGAATTGCTGAAGATCGATTAGCCTGTCAGGCTTCCGGGCGCGGCCTTTACGCATGACCTGGATCAAGATCTGCGGTGTGACGAACGTGACGGATGCCGAGCGCGTCGTGCAGCTCGGCGTCGACGCGCTCGGCCTCAACTTCGTGCACGGCTCCAAGCGCCGCGTGACGCTCGACCAAGCGCGCGGCATCGTCGACGCAGTCAAGGGCCGCATCGAGCTGACGGCGGTCGTCCGCAACCCGACCGATCTCGAAGTGAAGCAGCTGCGTGAAGAGCTCGGCATCGACTGGCTGCAGCTCCACGGCGAAGAGCCGGCCGAGCGCGTGGCGCGACTGATGCCGCACGCGTTCAAGGCGGTCGCGATCGAAGACGCGGCGGATGCGCGCCGCGCGGGCAGCTATCCAGGTGAGCGGTTGCTCGTCGACACCAAGGTTTCAGGCGGATCGGGCGGCACCGGCAAGGTGTTCGACTGGCAGCTCGTGACCGATTTGGCCCGCACGCGGCAGCTGATCCTGGCTGGCGGGCTCACGCCGCACAACGTCGCCGCGGCGGTGCGCGTGCTCGGTCCGTTCGGCGTCGACGTCGCCAGCGGCGTCGAGCTTGTGCCCGGGGTCAAGGACGACGAGCTGATGACCGCATTCGTGCTTGCGGTGCGCAGTGCGGGCCCATGAAATTCAACAGCGAGACGGGGAGGTTGGGAGATCAGAAATGGTTTTTCGTGCGGAACGCACGAAAAATGCGTGCTCGTTCTCGCCTCCCAACCTCCCCCCTCCCTGTTAATCTCGATCTCGATCTCGATCTCGCTCTCGATCGTCAAGCGTCGAGGCCGAGCAAGCGCAGGTAGCAGCTCCGCACCGTGTCGGTCACGGTGACGTAGCGCTCGAACAGTTGTTCGCCGGCGCTCTTCGTAGGGCTGCGCTGGAAGCCCATTTGCCGACCCAAGCCCGAGAGTCCGAGCGCCTGCGCGTCGACCCAATTCGTGCCGTCGCCGCGGTGTACGTGGATGCGCTGCTCGAGCCGCCGCAGGAACCGGTAGGCGTCGCGGAAGCGCTCGTAGTCGGGTCGCGGCAAGTAGCCGCGCGCAGCCAATGCCTCCAGCGCTTCGCCGGTGTCGGGCGTGCGCACGCGCTCGTCGCTGCCGTGCTTCATCTGCAGCCACTGCGCCAAAAATTCGATATCGAGCAGCCCGCCGCGCCCCACCTTCAGCTCCCTACGAGTCGAGCGTTCGCGCCCCAGCTCGCGCTCCATGCGCAGCCGCAAGCGATGCATCTCCTCCGGCGCGGGCGGACCGCCTTCGTACGCCGCCAAGGTCGCGATCGTCATGGCGCGCGCGCCCAATACCGGGTCGCCGGCGCAGAAACGCGCGCGAATCAGCGCCTGGCGCTCCCAAGCCGAGCCGCCGCCGAAGCCCGCCCGTCGCTCGGTGCCGGTCTCCGTTTCCTGCAACCCGTGGTAGCTCGCGAACGAGCGCAGCGACGCTACGAGTAAGCCGTGCGAGCCCGACGGACGCAGCCGCGTATCCATCACGTAGCCGGGTCCACCGGCGTGCGGCTCCGACAGCATGCGAATGATGCGCTGCGCGTAGCGCGAGTAGTAGGCGGCCGATTCGTCCGGGTTCGGGGCGGCGCTCGGCTCGTACAAGAACATCAAGTCGAGATCGGAGGCGTAGCCAATCTCGCGCCCACCCAACTTGCCGACGGCGATCACGCACAAGCCGCGTGCGTCCCCCAGCAAGTGTTGGACGACGGTCTGCATGATCTCGTCAGCCAGCGCCGACAAGGTCCGGGTTGCCTGACGCGTGCCGATAGCGCCGGCCAAGTCGGCGATCGCCACCTCGACCAGCACGCGGCTTTTCACCTGTCGGACGGCGCCGATCAACGCCTGATCGCGCTCCTGCTGGTCGAGGTCGTCGGGCTGGCGGCCTAGATCATCGAGCTGATGCGCGACCGCAGCGTGGACGTCGCTGACCGAGCCTTCGCCGAACAGCACCACGTCGAGCAGCTCGGGGCGGGTCACGATCGCCTCGCCGACGAAGCCGCTCGAGCCGAGCACGGTGAGCAATCGCGACAGCGCGCGCGGATCGTCGGCCAACGCGGCCACGTACGCGCCAGGGGCCGAAAGCCTAGAAAATACCGAGCGCAGGTAACGCGCCGCCTGCTCGGGATCCGGGCATTCGAGCAGTCCCGACAGCACGCGATCGGCCAACTCCGGGTGCCCTTCTTGAGTCAACGAACCGAGCAGACCGTCGGGGCGCCGCGCCAGGGCGCGCAGGTGGTCCGGAACCTCACTGCTCTCGAACAACGCGCGCGCTGCGCGGCTCATCTCGTCAGGCGCCGCCTCCCCACCTTCGTTCAACAGCGCGACGAGACTGCCGTGCCGCGGCTGGCGGCGTTTTCCAGGCGAAAGTGACGCGAACGCCTCGCCGACTCGGCCGCGTAGGTGGCTGAGCTCGGCCATGAACGCGCTCGCGTCCGGATAGCCCAGCGTGCGGCCCAACCGCTCGGCGTCGCGCGCCTCGGTCGGGAGCAGGTGCGTCTGAATGCCGGTGCCCCACTGGATCGCGTGCTCGGCGCGCCGCAAGAGCACGTAGCCGCGGGCGATGTCGCGCGCGTCCTTGTCGCTGACAAAGCCGCGTAGCCGCAAGCGTTCGAGCGCCGTGAGCGTGCCGCGCACGCGCAGGCTCGGCTCCTGGCCACCCCAGATCAATTGCAGGGTTTGCACGAAGAATTCAGCCTCACGGATGCCGCCGGGGCCAAGCTTCAGATCACGAGCTGGGTGCACTGAGAGCTCAGCGCGTGAGCGCAGCACCATGTCGGTCAGGCCGCTGGCGATGCCTGGATCGACCTCGCGCCGGTACACGAACGGCCACAGCACCTCGCGCTCCAGCGCCGCACCCAGCTCGGCGTCGCCCGCGATCGGTCGCGCGCGCAACATCGCCGCCCGCTCCCAAAGCCTACCCCAGGTCTCGTAATACCGCTCGAACGCCGACAGCGAATTGACCAGCGCGCCGTGCGAGCCTTCCGGACGCAGCCGCAAATCGACGCGGAAGATCATGCCTTCCGGCGCGGGGCTCTCGATGTGCGAGGTCGCGCGGCGCACGACGCGCGTAAAAAAATCGTGCGGCGAGACGTCACCCTGCGCGTCGTCGGTGTCGTACACGAACACGATGTCGATATCGGAGCCCGCGTTCAGCTCGAGGCCACCGAGCTTGCCCATCCCGAGCACGCACAGCTTGGCGGACGAGCCGTCTTCATGGTGGGGCGCGCCGAAGCGCGACGTGACGTGCGCGGTCGCCTCATCGACGGCCACCTCGACCACTGCGTCAGCCAGCTCGGACAGCTCGCGCGCGGTCTCGGGCAGCTCCGCCCCGCCGAGCCTGGGCGGCAGCACCTCGCGCAGCGCAATGCGCACCTTCTCGAGCCACACCGCCCGCTGCAGCGCGCGCTGCCATTCCTCGCCCGGAGGTTGCCCGGCGACAGCGTCATTCAGCCGCCCCAAAATATCGAGGCGGAGCCGCCGCGTGGTCAGCCCCTCCCGAGAAAGGCTGGCGATGGCTTCGAGGAGCGCCGGCCGCTGGGGCACGAGCACTGGGTAGGCCGCCCCCAGCACCAAGCCGAGATCAGCCCCCGGAAGGCCCTGAAGATCGCGAGAAATGGCCGCTGCCCGCTCGGGATCGAGGTGGAAAGCTAAGCGCTCGAGGTCGTTGGGCATCCAGGACACGGGGCCGAAGTGTGAGGGTGCCCAGCATACCTCCCTTGTCGTGAGCTCAACCAAGCTCTAGTGGAACAAGGGCATGCGCTTCCTTTGCGTCTCCGACATCCACGGCCACGCAGCGGCGCTGCGGGCGGTGATCCGCGAGGCCGAGGGCTTTGGCTTCGATCAGCTGATCGCCTGCGGCGATCTTTGCTTCCCCGGACCCGACCCGCTCGAGGTCTGGAAGATCTTGGTGCAACGCCGGGCACTCTGCGTGCAAGGCGTCGGCGATCGCGCATTAGCCGCCATCGATCCCGAGAAGTTGAGCGCCACCGGTGAGGCGGAACGCGCGCGCATCGATCGCCTGCGTCGGGCCCATCGTGAGCTCGGCGACATTATCGTGACGCGCCTCGGTCAGCTACCGCCGGTCGCGCGGCTGCCGATCGAATCGGGTCACACGCTACTAGTCGTGCACGGTTCGCCGGCGGATCCGACCGAACCCTTCGACGTGAACATGAGCGACGAAGAGATGATCGCGCTCTTGGGCGACGAGCCGGGCGACATCATCGTTTGCGGCGGCAGTCACGTGCCGTTCGACCGTAGCGTGGCCGACGTGCGCATCGTCAACGTCGGCTCGGTCGGCGAAGCGCCCTCCGGCGACCACGCCGCCGCGGCGATCATCACGACGTCACAGCTCGGCATCCAGGTCGAACAGCTTGCCGTACCGCTGCCCGCACCCGCATCGAGCTGAACCTCGGCGCTCTGAACCTTACTTCGCGGCCGGCACCGAGCGCGGCAGCGCGCCTGGCGGATCCTCGTCGTCACCGTTCGGGTTGTTCTTGCTCTCATCGCGTTTGACCAACCCGACAACGACGCGCTTTTTGGTGCCGTCGAGCGTGAGTTTGCGGGTCCAGTAGCCGTCGCGGACGATACGCACCTTCAGCGGAATGCCGTCCTTGACCTTCACACTGACCGGCATTTGACCCAAATCTTTGTCGCCGAGCATGACGCGTGCGTCGAGCGGGAACAGCACGAGCGCCACTTCGCGTTCGGGGGCGCCGTCATCCGCGTCGGCCGCCGAAGCTAGCGGCGGCGGCAGGGGGCGCGGCTGCGCTTGGGTGGCGCCGGGTAGCGCGCTCAGCGGGCGATGCCTGGAAAACCAGTAGGCGCCGCCGGCGACGAGCACGAGCAACAAGAGCACGAGCGGCCACGGTACGCCGCGCTCACCCACCGAGAGCGGCGCGGGCGCAGAAGCCGGGCCCATTTCCGGCAGCGTCACGACGTCTTCTTGCGCCGTCGCGGGCGGCAACGCGACGGCGGCGCGCGCTTCGGCACGTACTGGCATGCCGGTGGCGAGGCGCGACAAATCCGCCGCAAGCTCCGCCATGCTGCCGTAACGCGCGTCCAGTTCCTTGCTCAAGCACTTATCGACGATCGCCTCGAGCTCGGGCGAGACGTCGGGCTCTCGCTTCGAAAGCGCCTCCGGCTCCTCGTTCGCGTGCTGCGTCAGCACGGCGATGGCGTTCTCACCAAAGAACGGCACGCGACCGCAGGCCATCTCGTACAACATGACACCGAGCGCGTAGACATCGGTGCGGCCGTCGGTGGCTTTGCCCAGCGCTTGCTCGGGCGACATGTACGCCGGCGTACCGAACACCGCGCCGGCTTGGGTCAGGCGCGCCTGGCTGACGCCGAACTTGGCGATGCCGAAATCGAGGATCTTTACGAAGTCCGAGTCGTTCTCGCGCTCGCACAAGAAGATGTTGTCCGGCTTCAAATCTCGGTGAACGATACCGGCTAGGTGCGCCGCGTTCAGCGCCTCGGCGATTTGCACGCCAATCTTCGTGATGCGCTCGAGCGGCAGCGGCGACCAGCCTTCGATCAACTCCGCCAGCGAACGCCCCTCGAGGTACTCCATGACCAGGTAGGCGGTGCCGTCCGGCAACCGCCCAAAGTCGTAGGTCTCCACGATGTGCTGATTGCCGATCGAGGTCGCCGCCGTCGCTTCGGCGTTGAAGCGCTGGATCGCCTCGGCATCCGAAGCCAAGTGTGCGCGCAACGCCTTGATCGCCACCAGCTTGCCGACAGCAGCGTGACGCGCTCCGTACACGATGCCCATCGATCCGACACCCAGCACGTAGTCGATCTGATACCGACCATCGATCAACTGGCCCGTCAGATTCTCTTTTTCGCTCACCGAAGAAGGCGGTGGCTCGGGGGAGTCCAGCTTCGGTAGCGTCGCGTGCTCGGTCTCCAAGTCCTCGTCGGTGAGCACGGCATCGTAGCTCTCGCGATCGTCGTCGGCGCCTTCGACCAAGAGCAGCGCGCGGCGCTTGGCCGGGGTCGGGTTGCTGGGCGGCAACGTCTTCTCGGATTCGGTGCGCGGGCGTACGCGCGTTTCGGTGCCGGAGCGCGAAGGCTCGACATCGTGTGCCGGAGAGCTCGGCTTTTCGCCGGTCATTTCTGGGCCGCGAGCAGGCGCGCAGCGTCGAGCGCGCCGTACGTGAAAATGATGTCGGCACCAGCTCGACGCAGGCACAAGAGGCTCTCCATCAGGCAGCGCTCGTAGTCCAGGAAACCGCGCTCGGCGGCTACCTTCAGCATCGTGTACTCACCACTCACGTGATAGACGGCCACCGGCAAGGATGTGAGCTGACGCACGCGCTGAATCACGTCGGTGTACGGCAAACCAGGCTTTACCATCAGGATGTCGGCGCCCTCGGCCTCGTCGAGCCGAACCTCGCGCTCGACCTCGCGCAGGTTCGCCGGATCCATCTGGTACGTCTTCTTGTCGCCACTCTTCGGTGCTGAGTCGAGCGCGTCGCGAAACGGTCCATAAAATGCCGAGGCGTACTTCACGCAGTAACTCAGGATCGAAACCTGCGTATGACCGGCAGCGTCGAGCGCTTCACGAATCGCGCGGACACGACCGTCCATCATGTCCGACGGTGCCACCACGTCCGCGCCGGCCTCGGCGTGAGACACGGCCATCGCTGCCAGGATCGGCAGCGTGACGTCGTTATCGATGCGGCCGTCGACCACCACGCCGTCATGGCCATCTGACGAGTACGGATCGAGCGCCACGTCGGTGCATACGAGCAGCTCGGGCAGCTCGCGCTTGAGCGCCCGGATCGCGCGTTGCATCAAGCCCTGCGGATTCAAGCCTTCGCTGCCGCGCGGATCTTTCACGTCGTCGCTGAGCGCCGGGAAGAGCTCCACGGCTGGCACGCCGAGCACAAAAGCCTCGCGCGCAAGCTCAACCGCGAAATCGACGCTGACCCGCGCCTGCCCGGGCATCGACGCGATCGGCGTGCGCTGCTGGTGGCCTTCTTGGAGGAACAACGGCAAGACCAGGTTGCCGGGCGTGAGAAAGCTCTCCCGCGTCATGGCACGCATGCCAGCGCTCTTACGGTTACGTCGCGGTCGGGACAGCATCAGCCTCGAAAGGTAGCCTCGGGCGTAACCCGGCGAAAAGGAAAACGCACGAAGATCGGTGCTCTTTCGGTCCTGTCAGCTTTCGATCAGCTGTTTCGGACGCTCTCGAGCGACAAATCCAGATTTTCCTCGTCGCACTGCGCGGATAGCTCACGTCTCAGCTCGGCCAGCACCACTTCGGACGGGACTTGCAGCTCGGCTTCGAGCACGAACATGGGCGTGCCACTCAGTGGCGCGTAGGCCAGGCGCGATTCAAGCGAAGCAACGTTTACGCCACGACGCGCCAAGATCTCACTAATTCGAAGCACAATGCCTGGCCTGTCGAAGCCTGTGACGCTAATGCGGTAAGGCAAAAAATCTTTGCGCTGACCGCGGCCGGTGCGTTTGCTGAGCACGCGCAGACCGAGCTTTTCGCCAAGCGGTGCTGCCGCCTTTTCAACCGCCGACGCGGCCGCTTCTGGTCCCGATAGCAGCAACAGCAGCGCAAACTCTCCACCCAAGATCGCCATCCGGCTATCTTCCAAGTTGGCGCCGGCCACATGAATGGCGGAGGCGATTTCGCTCACTAAGCCGGGCCGGTCCGGGCCAACCGCGGTGAGCACCAGGTACGTCTTGTCGCTTGAGTCTGATGGCACGAACCAGACGCTACCAGAATTTCTGGCGCGCTCAGAGCACGCCGAGGAAGCTCAGAAAATCCCGCGCAGTTTGCACGCTCTTGCCTTGGCGCTTGCGCTTCGTCTGCTGCCTGTTCCACTCGGCGATGCGCGCTTGGTACGCCGCTGTCGCGCCTTCGTGACGTTCGTGCAGCTGCTTCACGGCGCCTGGATCATTGTCGCCGTCCATCTCGTACAGACAATCCGTGGCTTGAATCAGCTTCAAGCGTACCAGCTTGCCGGCCTTGGTGTAGTTCGGGTCGAACGGAAAGACGCGACAGCCGAGCGGCCTGCTCGAGTAGATCGTGCAGCGATCATCGGCGCCCAAGTAGTGGCAGCCACCGCCGCTGTGCCGCAAAATCATCACGCGCTTGCCTTGACGCAGGCGCACGAAGGCTTCGGGCTCGTCATCCATGTCGATGCCGTTGCGATCGACCCAGCGCACGAACACGCTGGCGTCGTCGCCGGTTCGCTGGGTGATGCGGGCTACGTCTTGATCGGTCAGCGGCAAGAGCGGGTCCTTGCAGCAGTTGCCGCAGCCCGTGCACCGAAACTTGAAAAAACGCTCACCGGTCGCCATCGCTGACGCCTGACTAACACGTCAAGCCCCGCGTTCCGTCAGCAAAGCGCGGCGCAACGCGGCCGAAACGCAGCGGCGTTTCGGGCGAACGATTTTTAGCAACTGCCGCCGGTCGTCGGCCGAACGGAGCCTATGCAACAATCAGCCTTCTCAGTCCCGTTTTCGCTCATTCTCCTCGGGCTTGGCAGCGCGGCCTGCGGCCAAGCCGCTGACCCGAGCCCGCCTGAGTCGACTCCTGCCGGCGATGCTGGCGCCGCCGCCGCGCGCGCTTCCGGGCGCAAATGGGGGTCCGCCGACTCGGTTCCGATGCAGCCTTCGGCAGCCAGTCAGGGCGGTGATTCCGGCGACCCGCCAGCACCGGCGGAAGTAGCACAGCCATCCGCGCCGGCGGCACCGGATCACGCGGTGACATCGCCGGCCGACACCACCCTGCCCCGTATCGTCGCGGTTCGGCCCAAAAACGGCGCTATCGGCGTGCCAGCCGAGGCCCCGATCATCATCGAATTCAGCGAGCCGATGAACCAGCCAGCGACTCGCGACGCCATCGCGTCCGAGACCTTGTCGCGCGCGGAAACGGACATGTCATGGAACGAAGCCGGCACCGTGCTCACGCTCACGCCCAAGCGCCCGCTCAGCTACGCCCACGCCACGCTCGAAGACGACGAACCCCTCGAGCTGCAGGCAAAAAACTACGGCTACACGCTGACGCGCTTCGCTACCGATCTGGCTGGCAACCCGCTGGCGGAAACCAGCGTCCAATTCTCGACGCTGCGCGAAGTAACGCACACGCTCACGCCGGTCGCCGCTCTCACCGGTGCACGGCGGGCCGTACCCGTCGGTGGCGAGCAGCAGACGCGCCTGTTCGGCTTCGTCACCTTCGATGCGGGCGTCATCCCCGCCGGCGTCGTCAAGCTCGAGCATGCAGTGGCAGAGCTCGGTGCCCACAGTCTGAACCAACCCGTGCCGGTTTACGGCGTCAGCTTTGAGCAGCTTTCAGCGGCGCCGATCGACGCTGCACCCGGCGCGCAGATTGGAGTGTTTCCGAGCGGAACATCCGGATCGTTGCCACTCCCCGAGCCGGCGTGCGCCTTCCTGATCGAGGCCTACCTGAACCGGACGAACGCTGACCACTATTCGCAGTTTCGCTTAGACCTGCCGGCGGCAGCGACAGCGGGACCGACCGACAATCTCGAGCTCGTCAACCAGGCGCTTGGCCAAACGTCCTTGGTCGCCACTTATTTGTTGCCCTGAAAATGCGCGCATTTTGCCGCGCTGCCAAAACGCTCCCGCGGGCGCGTGGGGTGTGCAAGACTTAGCGATCGTAGGGCATTGAATGTCGCTGAAGATTGACCAGGATCACTCGCGCTTCCGCAACATCGTCCGGGGTAAGATTCGACAAAATCTGAGGCGCTACATCTCGCAGGGCGAGATGCTTGGTAGGAAGGGTAAGGATCTCGTCAGCATCCCGATCCCACACATCGAGATCCCGCGCTTCACGTTCGGTGACAAGCAACAGGGCGGCGTCGGCCAAGGTGAAGGCGACGCCGGAGATCCGGTCGGCGGCGAGTCGGAAGAAGAGGGCGAAGGCACGGGCAAAGCCGGGCAAGACGCCGGCGAGCATGCGCTCGAAGTCGACGTCACGCTCGACGAGCTAGCCGACATCTTGGGCGAAGAGCTGGAGCTGCCGGCGATCGAGAACAAGGGCAAGAGCCGGATCATCGCCGCCAAGGATCGCTACACCGGGATTCGCCGCGTCGGTCCCGAATCGCTGCGCCACTTCAAGCGCACCTACAAAGAGGCGCTGCGCCGCGCGATCGCCGCCGGCACCTACAATCCAGCGAACCCAATCGTCGTCCCGCAGAAGGAAGACAAGCGTTTTCGCAGCTGGAAAGAGGATCACGAGCCGGTCGCCAACGCAGTCATCATCTACATGATGGACGTATCGGGTTCGATGGGCGACGAGCAGAAAGAGATCGTCCGCATCGAGAGCTTCTGGATCGACACCTGGCTGCGCCGCCAGTACCAAGGCCTCGAAAGCCGCTACATCATCCACGACGCCGTCGCGCGCGAGGTCGATCGCGAGACGTTCTTCAAGACGCGTGAGTCCGGCGGCACGATGATCTCGAGCGCCTACAAGCTGGCCGCGCAGCTGATCGACGAGCACTACCCTTCCGACGAGTGGAACATCTACCCGTTCCACTTCTCGGATGGCGACAACTGGTCGATGGACGACACGCTCACCTGCGTCGAGCTGTTGAAGCGCGAGATCTTGCCGAAGGTGAATCTATTCGCGTACGGCCAAGTCGAGAGCCCGTACGGTTCCGGCCAATTCATCAAAGATTTGCGCGAGCATTTCAGTGCCGAAGACGCGGTGATCGTCTCCGAAATCCGCGATCGTGACGCAATCGTCGGCTCAATCAAAGACTTCCTCGGCAAAGGCAAATAGCGCCGGGGGCTGCCAAGTCGCAGCCTGAATCGCAGAAGCTCACGTGGCGGCTCCAGGCCGAATTGCGCGAGCGAGAAGAGACAACAGGAAGGCGGGAAGGCGGGAAGGTTTTGGTTGTTCGAGCAGGCGGTGTTTGAGGGCCGGGCTTGGCCCGAAGCGCTGACGCTAGCGGCCTCGCCCACCCCAAGAAACCTTCCTCTTGTCTTCCCGCCTTCCCGCCTTCCTGTTGATTCCCTCTCGACCGCCAGGTGTGCAACAATTCCTGGTAGATGGCGCAGTTCGCTACGAATACGACGCTGCCGCGGTACCTGAGGGTCGAGCAAGAGAAGATCGAGAAGATCGCCCGCGGCTACGGGCTGGATTTCTTCCCGATCGTGTTCGAGATGCTCAGCTACGACATGATGAACGAAGTCGCCGCGTACGGCGGCTTCCCGAACCGCTACCCGCATTGGCGCTTCGGCATGGAGTACGAGCGGCTCAGCAAGAGCTACGAGTACGGCCTCTCGAAAATCTACGAGATGGTCATCAACTCGAACCCCTCGTACGCGTACCTGCTCGAGGGCAACAGCCTGACCGATCAGAAGCTGGTGATGTGCCACGTGATGGGCCACGTCGACTTCTTCAAGAACAACTTCGCTTTCCGCGCCACCGATCTCGACGCCGGCGAAACCGTGACCGATCCGATGAAGCGGTCGGGCGATGCCTACACGCCGGACCGCAAATGGGTCGACAAGATGGCCAACCACGGCTCGGCCGTGCGCCGGATCGTCGACCGCTACGGCGTGCCGAAAGTCGAAGAGTTCATCGACACCTGCTTGTCGCTCGAGAACCTGATCGATCCGTGGTCACGCTTCGTGGTGCGCCGGCGCGACTCGCAGACCGACGAGGATCCCGCAGCAATCGTCGTGCCGCGGATGCGTGCCAAAGACTACATGGAGGAGTTCATCAACCCCTCTGAGTACATGGAAGAGCAGAAGAAAAAGCTCGAGGCCGAGCGCGACAAGGATCGCGGCCGGTTCCCGGCGCAGCGTGAGCAGGACGTGCTGGCGTTCTTGCTCGAAAACGCGCCACTCGAGCGCTGGGAGCGCGCGATCCTCAGCATCATCCGCGACGAGGGCTACTACTTCGTCCCGCAGATGCAGACCAAGATCATGAACGAGGGCTGGGCCAGCTTCTGGCACTCGCGAATGATGACGCAGGACGTGTGCGACTGGAGCGAGATCGTCGACTATGCGGACAACAACGCCGGCGTGATGGCGACTTCGAATGGGCGCCTGAACCCGTACAAGCTCGGCGTCGAGCTGTACCGCAGCGTGGAAGAGCGCTGGAACAAGGGCCAATTCGGGCGCGAGTGGGAAGAGTGCTCGGATCTCGACGTGAAGAAAAACTGGGATTTGCGGCTTGGGCTCGGGCGCGAAAAGGTGTTCGAGGTGCGGGCGCTGTACAACGACGTCACGTTCATCGACGAGTTTCTGACGCCGGAGTTCGCGATCGAGCACAAGATGTTCACCTTCAATTGGTCGAATCGGAACGACCGTTTCGAGATCGACACGCGCGAGTTCCGCGCCGTGAAAGAGAAGCTACTGGCGCAGCTGACAAACTTCGGCAACCCGTTCATCTACGTCGAAGACGGCAACTACGAGAACCGCGGCGAGCTGTTATTGACGCACGAGCACCGCGGCGTCGACCTGCGCGCGGATTACGCCAAAGAGACGCTGAACAGCCTGGTGCGCGTGTGGCGTCGCCCGGTCTGCATCGCGACGCAGACCGACAGCAAGAAAGTGCTGCTGCGCTACGACGGCAAAGACCACTCGATGAAGCACGATGCTCCGTGAGGTTGGTGCTGGCGACGCGCGGCCGGCTTGGCTGACGCGGCTCGCGCCCGAGGATTGGATCCGGCAGGGCCTGACCGAGCTCGGCCGAGCCGAAGGGCGCATCCTGGCGCATGATCGAACCGCGGGCGTGCTTGGCTTACGCCGCGCGGCTGGCATGGCGCTGAACGGCGCGCTTTCGGTGCATTGGCGAGCCTGGGGTCGCACGTACATCGACCACCTGCGGGCGCTCGCCGACGATGCCGATGTACCAGACCCGGTGCGCGCGGCAGCCAAACTGCTGAACGAGGTGCCGCTCGAAAAGCAACCGAGCGTGGTGCGCCTGACTCCGCCAAGCGAGAGCGCACGCTGGCTCGAGGCGGCCAAGACCGTGATGGCTCACGCTTACGCCGTCGTTCACGGTAGCGTGGGACGCGCCCAATGAGGCTCCTCGGCTTGCTGACCGCGCTATCTAGCTGGGCGCTCGCCAGCGCGGCCTGCTCGGCTGCCGCTCCGGTGCTGGTCGAAGCTCCGCCTCCGACCGTGCGCGCCGCCGCAACGGCAGTCGCAGCACCGGCACCGCTGCCGCAAGCCAGCGCCACCGCTGCCCCGCCGGCCGCCACGGGCACGCCCGAACGTGCTCCCGCCGCGCAGCCACCAGCTGAAGCCGTCGCCGAAGGGCCGGCCACCGGCGACGGCCTTGCGCGCGGCACCAGCGACCCCGCCGACAAAGAGCTCGCGCTCGGTGACTCAGCCTACGAAGCCGAAAAATACAAAGAGGCGCGCGCTCACTTTCGCAAAGCCGAGCTGCTGGCGCCGAAGGATCCGGCGCCCAAGGTAGGCTTGGTGCTGGTCGCGGTCGCCGAAGCCGACCTGCCGCTCGATTATGCCGCCGCGCCGCGCGATCCGCGCATCGGAGGGTTGCTGAAACAGCTCGACGTCGCGCTCAAGCTGAACGCCGATTTCGGACCCGCGCTGCTCGAACGCGGACACTTGCTGCTCATTCAAGGCAAGGCCGAACCAGCATCGCTCGCGCTCACTCGCGCCGCACAACTCTTGCCCCGCCACCCCGAAGCGCAATCCGCCGTGGGCGTCGCGTTGATGGCTGCCGGCCAGGCCAAGGAGTCGTTGCCCTACTTCGAACGTGCGGCTTCGCTCGATCGCGACAATCCGGATCGGCTCGGCAACCTAGGCGCGGCGTACCTGCTGCAGGGCCGCACCGCGGACGCGGTCAACGCGTTCGAGAAAGCGGCGCGCCTGGCGCCCAACAACGCGCGCTACCAAAGCGATCTCGGCACTGCCTATCTGGCAGAAAATCGGATCGATCGCGCGCTGCCGATCCTGCAGCGCGCGGTCGATCTCGACCCGCAGCGCGCCAGCTACTTGACCAACCTTTCGTACGCTTTCCAGCTCAGCGCCAACCTCGACAAGGCTGTGACGACCGCTGAGCGTGCAACCCAGCTGGATCCGAAGCTGGGCAGTGCGTGGTTGAATCTGGGAACCGCGCACGCCAAGCGTGGCGAGCTGGATCAAGCCGAAGCGGCGTTCAAGCGCGCCCAAGCCCTGGATCCCGAAGATCCTCGGGTAAAAGCCAACCTCGAAGAGCTGGCTGAGCTGCGCCGAAAGAAATCTGGGACACCATGAGGGCGGCCCGCGCTATTCTTCGTGGCGCATGCTTGGATCGCGGAATGTGCTGGAACCGCGCTGGCTCGTCGCTTGCGGTGCCACGTGGCTGTGTTTGAGCGGCTGCGGCGGTAAAGAGTTCGCCAGTGGCGACCCCAGCGGCGGCTCGACCAGCGGCGGCGGCGCAGGTACGGCTGGTACGAGCGCTGGCGGAAGCGCGACCGGCGCGACCGGCGGCTCGGACAGCGCAGGTGAAGCGACGACCGGTGGCAAGGTGGCCGTTGGCGGCGGCGGCGGGAGCGGCGGTCTCGTCTCGGCCGGCTGCGACTGCCCCGAGGGTCACTACTGCCGCGATGGCACGCCGGATTGTTTCGACTGCGCCGAGTTCAATCGCCTGCACTTCACGACGCCAGAGCGCATGTCGACGCTGTCGGACAATGGCCAGGGCTCGCATTTTCCACGCGTCGGCTCGACCACCACGGATCTTTTGTACCACTTCGACGGTACCGGTCTTCGCTACACCGCCGACGCTTCGACTAGCGCCGGTAGCAGCGTGATGGCGACCGTCGCATCGGACAGCGGCCCGCTCTTGCTCAGCGGCGACGTGACCGGCGTTCCCTCGATGACCTTGATGGGCTTCAATTTCCTGTTCGATCGCACGCAGAATGGGCTGCGATCGATTCAGGTCGGCCGGTGGATGAACGGCCTGCTGAAATCGGAGAAGGCGCCGGTTCCCTGGAACGGCGACAAGAGCGACTACAGCGTCGCGGTCGCACTGAAACCCACCGCTGACGGCATCGCTCGCGCGTTCTGGATGACCACTCGCACCGTGATGAAGGGCGAGCTGGTCACAGCGCTGCTGGTCCCGAATGCGCCAGTCATGCCGGTGAAGCTGCAGATTGGCCAGACTGGTTGCGTCGCGTCGGATGCCGACGTGGCACCTTGGGTCACCAGCGATGGCAAGACGCTGCTGACCAGTCACACGCGCATGGATGCGAACTGCACTCCCAACGGTCAGCTCAAGGACATCTACACCGCGGTGCTGCCACCCGCCACCGGTGTCCCGACCGCGCCCGCGGTGCCGATGAACGACGTCAACAGCGCAATGAACGACAGCGAGCCCAGCTTCTCGGCCGACATGTGCGATCTATATTTCGCCTCCGATCGCGACGGCAAATATGCTCTGTACCGTGCCCATCGCCGGTGAGCGAGAGCGAGAGCGAGAGCGAGAGCGAGAGCGAGCGAACAGGGAGGCGGCTGAGCATTGGTCTCATTTCGCGATTCGAGCACGAGCGAACAGGAAGGCGGCTGAGCATTGGTCTCATTTCGCGATTCGAGCACGAGCGAACAGGAAGGCGGGAAGGCGGGAAGATTTCTGTTGTTCGAACAGGCGCCTGAGGCCCAATCGCGATCCCGCTGCGTCAAGTTGCCAGTACCACCCACCCCAAATCTCGGCCTTCCCGTCTTACCGCCTTCCTGTTGTCCCCGCTCGCTCGGGCAAGATGCGATGAATCATCAGAGGGAGGCGGGGAGACGGGGAGGGCGAGCGGGAAGCGCATTTCTTG
>JBBSAB010000116.1:0-26401 GCA_038252755.1 Polyangiales bacterium
AGCTCGCCGGTCTTGGCGTCGAAGACTTGAGTCTGGATGCGCAGCACGGTGCGCAGGTGTTGCCAGCCTTCGGGAGCGGCGGTCGCTTGGCCAATGAAGAGCCGACGCACGATGCTGCTTCCTCGCTCGAAGTCTTCGCTCGTAGCGTCGGCGTCCGCGGCGTTTGGCTCCGCACAACCCAGCGCTGGCGCTCCGGGTGCGTGCTCTCGGCATGAGTCCCCAAGACAAGCAGGCCCGATCCGACCGAAGCCGATGCCGTCACTGACCCCGCTGCCGGCTGCGAATTTGTGCAGATCCGAAACCGCTGCCCCGGCCGATCCCCATCCCGCAGCCGATCAGCCGATCCCCAACCCGAACCCGGCCCGATCACCAATCAAGGCTGCCGCGCGCCTAGGCTGAACGGCGCGCGGGATCGAGTGCGGCTGAGCTGGGCGACCCTGCTGGCGGAGGCATCAACGTTTCTGCGTTGGCTTTGGGCAGGCTCCGGCCTAGCGCTTCGTCGCCGAACAGTCGCTGCACGAGATCATTGCGGCCGGAGACACGCAATCGGCGAAAAACCGCGGTGATCTGGTTGGCGATCGTGCGCGTCGAGGTGCCGCGCCGCTCGGCGATGTCTTGGTACGATAGGCCCTCGATTAAGCTGCGAATCACCGCTAGCTCGGCGGACGGTAGGACCGCCGACAGACTCTGATCCGGTCGTGGGATGCCAATCACGCGCAGTTCGCGATCATCCTTCGTGACGAAGGTCGAGCAGCGCGCAAGCGTCAGCGTTGGTGACTGCGCGGCCTTTGCGGCGAGCATCAACAGCGGGTGCGCGCGCGAGGGTTTGCAGGCGATGCCCAGGCTTTCGAGCGCCAGCCTGGAGTTCAGCGCCACCGTCGACGGGGCCAGCCCCGAGTCGATGGCGATGTTCTTCTGCCGAAGCCCGCCAAGCACAGCTTCCAGGATCTCGAGGCGTCGACCTTCGATCGGGGTCGCGGCGGTGTCGGTCTTGAGCGCGAGCACGAGGTAGCAGCGCTCGTCGGAGAAAAAACTGTCGATGACACGACTCGTGCCGCGTACTAGCTCTCGCCACAGCAGCGACACGTTGATGTCGGTCTTCGTGGCGGCATCCGCGGCGACGGCCAACGACCTCAGCGAAGCTTGCGCGTCGATCGAAGCGAGCGGGCGTGGCGTAACCGCGTGAATCGTTGCGTGTCTGGAACGGTACGGTTGGAGAACATGGACGTCCGCATTGGGAGTGATCATTGCCGAAACTCCTGGTTGAAATCCTCCCCTTTGGACTTCGATGTTGGTTGTTGAAACCTTTGAAGCCGACACCACACAGAGCACCGCGGCCCGTCCCTCGGGCACCGGCTCAACTTTGATGATTCGACATTGATAAGCCAGGAGGGAGCCTCGGCCCTATGAACTGGCCCACAGGCAAGTCGCTTTTTTTCCCACATTGCGACATTGGGCGACGGGTCGAGACCCCCCGTGGGTGGACGAAAAGACCGCCGCCAGGTATGAACTGGTTCACACCTGGACTCATATGCCCGCGAAAGTGCTCGAGAAGCATCAGGCCCTGCTCGGGTCGGTTCCGCTCTTCGCGGGGCTGAGCCCTGAGCAGCTCGCCAAGATCGCCGCACTAGCCGAGGTGCGGACTTATCCAGGCCGGACGGTCGTCGTGAATCAGGGCGAACCCGCGCGAGCGTTGTTCGCGATTGTGCGGGGCCGTCTAAAGGTGGCGTCCTCTGGTCCCGACGGGCGCGACACCGTGCTTGGCATCATGGCCGAGGGCGAAGTGTTCGGAGAGGTCGCGCTGCTCGACGGTGGCATGCGCTCGGCCACCTGCACGGCCATCGAGCCGTGCGAGCTACTCGTCATCGAGCGTGAGCAGTTCATGGAGCTGCTGGAGGCTTCGCCGGCGATCGCGGTGAAATTGCTCGATGTCCTCGCACGGCGACTGCGCCGCTTGAGTCAACGCAGCGAGGACGCGGCGTTCCTCGACGTGCCGAGTCGGCTCGCGCGCAGCCTGTTGGATCTTGCGTCGCGGTTTGGGGAACGCGAGCGTGCGCCTTCGAAGGAGATCCGCATCTCGCTCAAGCTCTCCCAGCAAGAGCTTGGGGATCTGGTCGGAGCCACGCGCGAAAGCGTCAACAAGCACCTCAGTGACTGGACCCGCCAGGGCATCTTGAAGCTGCAGGGCGGTCGCCTGGTGATCGCGGACTTGGAAAGTGTGCGGCGGCTCGCGCGCTTGGCAGACGATTGAGCTCGCGCGTGCGGCGGCGTCGCGCGCTCTGTAAAAGTAGCCATTTGCCTGGGCTCGGCCTTGCAGTAGCAACGGGCACATGGCCTCTTCCGACGACGACCGACTCGTAGCGTCCTACTACGACCTGCGCGCGCTGGTCGGTGCGTTGGGTATTCTGCTCCCGTTCGCGACGCCAATCGTAGCGCGCTTGGTCGACGGTCCTGCGCCGTTGCTGTCGACGCTGAGCGCCTACTACGGCACGGGCGCGCGTGACGTGTTCGTCGGGGTGCTGTGCGTGTTCGCAGCCTTTTTCGTGGTGTACAAGGGCTACGATCGGACCGACGAATGGGCCGGCAACGCCGGCGCGGTGTTCGCGACGGTGGTTGCCGTCTGTCCATGTACCAGCGAAAATGAAACGGTCGCGACGTTGCATCTGGTTGCGGCGGCTCTGTTATTTTTGACGTTCGCGTTCTTCTGCCTGTTCCGTTTCACCAGGCGGAATCCGACGCGCGTAGCGGTCACGCGTCGGAAGGTGTTGCGCGACTCGATCTACAAGGTCAGTGGCAGCGTGATCGTGGCTGGCCTGATCGGGATTGGCGTGCACGGCCTATTCCGTGACAAGAGCCAGACGCCTTCGTCGTTCGATTTCTTCGTCGAGTGGCTGATGCTATGGGCCTTTGGCTTCGCTTGGATCGTCAAAGGCGAGGCGCTGCTCGCGGATGAAAACGTCGAGAGCGTCGGGCAAGTCGTGCGCTCGACCGCGGCTGAAACCTCGCGCTTCGAAGATGACGGGCGTGAGTCGCGACGACTACGCCGCTGAGTCCGGTGTTGGCCGGCTTGCTTCGTGACCCTCTGCCTGGTCGGATGCGCCGCGGCTTTTGCGCAGGGCGGCGGCCAAGTTGACGCGCTGGTTGGTAGTGTCGCAACCTTCGGCCGGAGATACCCGAGGCTTAGCCGGGTCCCCCCCCGCGATGGGCGAAACGACCACTGCCGAATTCAGGTGCCACGCAACGCTCTTGTTTGCGGACTTGTGTGACTACACGGCGCTGACGGAAGCCAGTGACCCCGAAGAAGTCGCACCGCTGTTGCGGCGGGTGCGAGAGGTGGTCGAGCGGGTCACGCGTAAGTATGGCGGCGTCGTCAACGAGTGGCGGGGTGATGGTGCGCTCTGCATCTTCGGTATTCCGTCGGCGACCGAAGAAGATGCCAAGCACGCGATTGAAGCCGCCCTTGAGATGCACGATGCCGTGCACGGCCTCGAAGAGGGGCTGCAAGCGCCCGCGGGCTTTCATGCTTGCCTGCACTCGGGGCTCGACTCGGGGCTAGTGTTTGCGCGCGAACGGCCCGGGTTGGATGGCTATGATCTGATTGGAGATGCCGTTAACACCGCAGCTCGCTTGTGTGCGCAAGCCAGTCGAGATGCCGTTTTAGTTAGCCAAGCCACGATCGACGGCGTCAAGGAGCTGTACGAGACCGAGGGTCTGGAGCCGCTGGTGCTCAAGGGCAAAAAGGATCCCGTCCTGGCGTGTCGCGTACTGGGCCGCTCCGATATCTCGACGCGCTTCGCAGCGTCACAGCGGCGAGGGTTGACGCCGCTGGTCGGTCGCGAAAGGGCCCTCGAGAGTCTGGCTGAAACCCTGCAGCATGCGCTGCGCGGGCGCCTACAGCTCGTCAGCGTGGTCGGCAGTCCCGGTATCGGTAAGACGCGCACGCTGGAAGAGCTGAAACGCATGCTTCCAGCGCCGTTGCGCGTGTTAGAGGGCTATTGCGAGAGTCAGCCCAACGTGACGGCATTGCAGCCGTTCCTCGCCATTCTGCGCCAGGTCTTTCGGCTCGAGGCGTCGACTTCGCCGGCAGCTGCGCTCGAGCGAGTCGAGGCGCTGCTGAGAGAAATCGATCCCGAGCTGTGCGCGCGAAAGGACGTGTTCCTGCACCTGCTCGGTTTGGGGGTTTTGCACAGCCCCTCGCCGATCCCGGACCTCGTTCAGCGGTCGCTGGTCGGCGGCTTGGTGCAGCTGTTCAGTGCCCTGAGCCGCAGTGGCCCGCTGCTGCTGATCCTCGACGACTGGCAATGGGCCGACGATAGCTCGCGCCAGGTGCTGGGTGGCCTTTTGCGCGTCTTAGCCGAGACTCCGACGCTGATCGCGATTGCCTCACGCGATCTGAGCGATCCTCTGCTGACCGAGGGCGGCGTCGTCAGCCTCGACCCGTTCACGTCGACCGAGTCCGCGCGAGTGATCGCCGCCATCTTGCCGTACTCTTTGAATCTTGGGCTCACCCAAACCATTCACGAGCGCGCCGGCGGCAACCCGCTTTTCTTGGAGGAGTTGTGTCGAGCGTTGCCGAGTGAAGCGCCCAGCGGTGAGGAAGATCTGGTTGGTAACAGGGTGCCGAGCACCCTCCGCGGGATCATCCAGGTCCGTGCCGAGCGGTTACCGGAGTCGTCGGCTCGGGTCTTGCGCGCCGCGGCCGTGATCGGCATCGAATTGCCGTTTTGGCTACTTTCGCGGGTTTCAGGGGTCGCGGATCTGAGCGCACCGCTGGACGTTCTGGTCGAAGCCGATCTGGTTCACCCAGCCAACGCGCAGGGCACGTTTCGCTTCAAGCACGGAACGACGCGCGAGGTCGTTTACTCGTCCGTTCGCCTGCCGGAGCGCCGCCGGCTGCACGCCGCGATTGCGGAAGCGCTCGAGGCCTCCGCGGTAGAGTCACAGCGTCGTGAACCGTACGAAGACCTGGCGTACCACCTGGCCGGCAGCGGCGACTATGGTCGTGCGGCGTATTTCGCAGAGCTGGCGGGTGACAGAGCCTCGGCTTCGTCGTCGCTCGACCATGCTCGCCAGCAATACCGCGCTGCGCTCGACGCTCTGAGCCGGCTGCCCCAAAATCCGGACTTGGAGCGACGCTGGATCGCTCTGGTCGACAAGTGGGCGGCGGCCTCGCTGTATAGTCCCGCGCAGGAGCACCTGGAGCTGATCCGCCGCGCGGGTGAGCTTTCGTTGCGGTTGCGTGACTTCGCGAGCGCCACGCGGGCTGAGTATTGGCTCGGCTGGTTTTGCTATGCGTTCGGCGATCAGCCGGTGGCGATCCAGTACAGTCGGAGCGCTCTACAGCGCGCGGAAGCGATCCAAGACGAGCGCCTGACTGGGCAACTCTTCCTGAATCTCGCGCAGAGTCTCGCCGCCGCAGGGCAATACGAGGAGGCGAGCGCTTACTTTGCCAAGGGGTTGCAGGTCAAACGCCAGACCTTCCGCGGCAGGCCCGAAACCGGTCGGCGCGAGACCCGCGTTCCGCTCGGTTTTTCCTATGCGCTCGCTTGCCAAGGGTTGGTCCACGCTGATCTCGGGCAATTTCCGCAGGCTTATGCCTGTTTCGACGAGGCGCTCGCTCCACTACAGGGCACAGGACACGCCCTCGAAGGTTCGTGTCTCGGCCTGCTGGGGATGGTTCAGGTGCTCCAGGGCGAATGGGACGCCGCCGTCGCAACGGTGGCGCGGGCTCGGGCTACTGCCGAGCGCGTGAACGGTCCGTACGTGTTCGCGATGAGTCGGGCGATCAGTGGCTACGCGCGTTGGGCGCTGGCGCGTAGCCCCGACGCGTTGACCGACATGCTGCAGTCAGCCAAGTGGATGGAAAGCAGGGGCGCGCAGCTGTTCATTTCGTTCAACTACGCTTACTTGGCTGACGCCTTGACCGACGCCGGGGAGCTCGAGCAAGCGCTGTTCTATGCCCGGCGCGCGTTGGCTCGCTCGGAGCAGCTGGATCGCCTGGGCGAAGCGATGGCATATCGTACCCTCGCGCGCGTCCTGGCAATCCAAGAGCCGGACGGCGGAAGTGCCCGTGCGTATTTGGAGAAAGCGATGGACGCCGCGCGCTCTCGCCAGTCCGCACGCGACACGGCGATGGGCAATTTGGCGATCGCGTCGCTTCATGCGGCCTGGGGCGACCGCTCCGAAGCCGAACGCGCAGCTGCTGCTGCCTACGCTACCTTCGCCGAGCTGGGGATGACCTACTACGAGCGCAAAGCGCTCGAAATAGTCCCCAGCTGAGCGCGGCGCGTCGTCACGACGCGGTGGGCGGCGTCGGCGCGGGCGCTGCTGCGGGCGGTGGAGGGATCGGCACGAAGGAGAGGACAACAGCACCCTCAGCGCGAATCGCCTTCTGCTCGAGCACGGCCACCAGCATGCCCGCCAACACGCCGATCGCCATGTTTTGAGCGGGGCAGGCGTGGCGCGGTGTCTGACCCGGGCCCGGTCCTTTGTTGTCCTCGGAGTAGGCGCCGCCGAACAGCAGCTGGTAGCCGTCGGGCGCGGCCGAGCTGAGCGCGGTCGAGCCCAGGTTGATCACGAGACGGTCGCCTGGCTCGACCTGCACTGAGCCGAGCGTGGTGCGCTGAATCGCCGTTCGATGCAGCCACGAGGGTACCGGGAGCATCTTTAGCGAGGCGAAGATGCGTGGGATGAGCGACACCGGGGCACCCGCAGCACTTAGCAGCGGCTCGAGGTCGGATTTTGAGTCTCTGGCGGCGCTGGCAAGACTCTGAATCTCTTTCTCGAAGACCGTTTGGATCTGCCAAAGGTCTTGGTTCTTCACCCACAGGCCAATCAGCGTGATGAAGCTGCCCCAGTTGGCCGCCACGAAGCCGTCGACCGCTCCGACCAGGCTGCGCACAATCTGTCCGTCGCGATCGCCGGCATTGACCCGGACGGCCTCGTTGTAGAGAAACTTAAAGAACGCGTTCGTGGGCTTCGCCAGTTGGTCCTGGACGAAGGCCGTCGCAGCTTTCGTGATCACGGCGCCGCGCTGCTCTGCCAACTCGACCGTCCAAGTGTCGGGGTTGGGGCGGAAGATGGATTGAGCCGCGAGCGTGAAGTCCGACGGACAGTAGGCTTTCGGATCGCCATCGCGGTCCATTTGGCCGCCGATCTGCATGCGCGTGCCGTCCGGGATGCCGAACCACAGCTGCGAGATCCGAGCGATCACCTGCTCACCGACTACCCACATGTCTGCCAGCTGCCGTCCTGGTCCGGCCGAAGCTCCGTGGCTCATGACAGCGACTGTCGTCCAGTACGCGGCGCGGAACGCTTCTGCTCGGCTAACGCCGTACAGAAACGGATTCGCGATCGACTCGCGTTCGTAGTTGACGACGTTGGCGTTTACGTCGTCCACGTAGGTCTGATCGGGCTGCGCGCCCTTGCGCATCGGGCAGACCGCTTTCGCGACGGGCGCCGCGTCCATGCCAAGGTGCATCGGGATCGACGAACCTTTCATGCGTAGCCAATACTCGCGTGCCGAGAAGCGAGACTCGTCCTTGAGCACCTCGAGCGCGTAGTCTTGGCGACCAACCAGGACGCCGTACTTGGTTTTGAGCACTCCGCCGCGTTCGCGGATCGCGGCCCACGTTGCGCCGGCTTTCTCGCGTTCGCCTTGGCCTTCGAGGATCTTCTTCCACTCGAGTGGATCATCCTTCGCCATCAACCCCTGCAAGATCGCGCCGCCGGCGGCCAACGTGCTTGCCCACGGCGACGCGGGACTTGCTGCAGCGTGGCTGAGCCGTCGTAGGCCCGCGATTGACGGGGCAAACAAGTACAAGCCCCACTCCAACTTCACGAAGGGGGTCTTGAGCGGAGGCAACTTCTTGGCGTGCCCCAGCACCGATGCGTCGTTTTCGGTGAAGCGAAACGGCGCGCGTTCCGCCTCCGCAGGCATACCCGGGAGTGGGGGAGGCGCACCCGGGCCCGTGATTGGATCGTTTTGGGAGCTGTGCAGACCGGTGCTGTTGCCGCCGTTGAGCCAGCGTTGAATCACCTCGTATTGTTCGGCGATGTTGGCGACGTAGGCCATGAACACCAAGCCGCGCTCGGTGGGCGGTTCGACTTGGCCGAGGACTCGAGGCGGGCCGTACGAGAAACCGCGCCGGACGATGCGTGGCGTCCGCTTGGGCTTGCCGTGGACGGTGGCCTTGGTCGGGGAGCGCGGATTCGCCAGCCGAACGTGGGCTTGAAACGGGCAGCCGCCCTTGCCGATCGCGTCGTTCGGGCCCGAGTAGTCGAAAGTGTTGAAGTCCGTAGCGGCTGCCGCCAACGGCTGGCCGTCAGGACGCCGCCCCATCAGCAAGCCCTTGACCTCGGTCTCGTCGCGGCCAGCCACCTTCGACGCTTGGACGAAATTTTCGAAACCGTCGACGTCTTGCGCGAGCTTGCGCACGACTAGAAACGAGCCGTGCTTCAGCAAGTCGCTTTGGCTCGCAGCCTGCGGAGTGTCGCCGTGGTCGTTGCTGAGTCCGACAAAGACTTCGCCGGCCGAAATCGTGTTGTCGTAACGCAGATTGGTCGTTTCACTCAGCCCGCCGAGGTCTAGGGCTTCGACCTGCGTGGGTTGGCTGAGGCCGTCGAGGTAGCCGAAGTGCTCGCGATACAGGCCGTTTTGCCAGCGTGAGTCGTAGCGCCGCAGCGGCTGCACGTGCAGAACCTGCGCACCGTTCTTGACCAGGTCGTCGACCTCGACCTTGAGCAACTCGAGCGTCCCGACCGTATCCACGTCCGTGCGCTTGGTCTGGAAAATCACCACGACGTCGACGCTACTGAGCGCGGCGCGCGAGCCAGATCCGTTTTCCTCGGGCCAATTGCGCGCCGGGAGCGCCCACTGTCCGGGGTGATTGCTCCCGACATCGCCGATCGAGCCGGCGCGCGCTTCCATGCCTTCACGGAACTCATTCGGTAGCGAGTCGAGCTCCACCTGGTTGAGCCCCAGCGCCTTGAGGCCGTTGTAAGGGAAGCTGACGTTGCATTTGACGGCGTGCGCCGCGGCCGTCGCCTCGGTCGTCACGCGGTCTGCCAGGTGCGTTAGGAGCGCCTTTGCGTTGGCGAACTTCGCGAGCACCACGCAGCCGTCGGTCATGCGGTCGTAGCCGGTGTGGATGTTTCCCTGAATCGCGTCATCCGCGGGGAATTCGGCTCTGATCGACTGGGAGACATTGGAAGCGACGACTGCCTCGTACCAAGTCTTGAAATCGTTGTAGGCGGCCATGATCTCGGGCGGGAGCTTCGCCGTCGGCAGCTGATGCGACGAGAAACCGTGTGCCAGCAGCTTCACGGCACGATTGAACACCGCGCGATCCGAGTAGGCGGCGTCGCCGCCGTTGGCTTGGCGGACATCGCCTCGCTCTGGATAGAAGGCCTTCAACCGATACAGGCCGACGACCGTCTTGAGCAATCGAGCGATGTCGTCGCGCGGCACCGGCGCCGTGACGCGCGCTTCGAGCGCGAACCCTCCCGGGGTGGTCTTGGCAGGATCGTCGTGCAGCGATTTTAGCTTCTGCAGGTAGCGAATGTCATCGACCGAGAGCTCCGGGAAATCGGCGAAGAAGAAATTGGTGGTCTGTTGCCGCGCGCGCACCCACTCGGCGAATGCCAGGTAGCCGTGGCGCGTCGTCGAGGTCTCGTAGCCTTCACAGTGAAAGAAGATCACGTCGAGTAGCGGGCCGGCGTCGTCGACGATGCTGCGGATGTACGGCTCGAACGGCTTATCGAAGGCCACGGTGAGCAGCAATCTCGTTCCCGAGTCGATGATCGCCCAATGCACGAAGTGCAAGCTCCTGAGCGTTTCGAGCGGTCCGACGAAGCCGGATTGACCGACCTCGACGCTGCTCTTTCGCTGAACGAACAGCACGTCTAGCAGTCGCTCAAGGCGCGTCGCATACGACATCGGATCCGGGATTTCGACCAGCCCCGGCTTGATTTTCGCGATCACCGTGAGCTCGGTGGACCCCTTGAGATTTTTACTGCTGATGCTTGCCATTGCTTAGACTCCCTCGTTCAAAGACCCGCCGTTGCCCCGTACGTCGTAGAGCCCATCGAGCGTGCTCGAGTAGCGAAGCTCTGCGGCCTTCCGCCGCAGCTTCATGCTGGGCGTGAGCAAACCGTTTTCGATCGTCAGCTCTTCGGAGAGCAACACGAATTTACGAATTGCCTCGTGGCTGGCCAATGTTGCGTTCACCTTGTCGATCGCTGGTTCGATCAAGGCCCTGACCCGCGGTTGCTGCGCCAGGTCGGCGTACGCCAGCGTGCCGAGGCCCGCGCTCTGGGCCCAGCGGCGAATCGCTTCCGGATCCAAAGCGATCAACGCGCTGCAGTAGCTGCGTTTGTCGCCGTGCACGACGACGTGTCCCACGTAAGGGCAATGCGACTTGACCAACGCTTCGACCTTTTGCGGCGCGACGTAGTGACCCGCAGCGGTCTTGATCAGGTCTTTCTTGCGATCCGTAATGCGTAGGTAGCCCTGCGCGTCGAGCTCGCCGATGTCGCCGGTTCTCAGCCAACCGTCGCCCACCAACGCTGCGTGCGTCTCGTCGGGGCGGTTGTGATAGCCCTGCATGACGCCGCGGCCTTTGAGCAAGATCTCACCGTCGTCGGCCAGCTTGAGCTCCGTGCCGGGGTTCGGCTTGCCGACGGTGCCGAAGGCGAAAGCGTGCGGGCGATTCAACACCGCACCGCCAGCCGTCTCGGTCAACCCGTAGCCTTCGAGGATCAAGAGTCCGGAGGCATGGAAAAATTCCGCTAGCTCAGCCGACAGCGGTGCGCTGCCGGAAAGTAGGAAGCGCATGCGACCGCCGAAGCGCGCACGAATCTTGGCGAACAGTAACTTGTCGGCCAGCTTGAGCTTCAGCAACAACAGGCCACGTGGCTCGATGCCTGCCTGACGGCTGCGTGAGACGAGCCGTCCAACCTCGAGCGCCCAGGCGATCAAGCGACCTTTGATGCCGTCTTTTTCGACAGTCAGCATCAGTTGGCCGTAGATTTTCTCGAAGATGCGCGGCGGGGCGCCCATGAACGTCGGCCGCACCCGCGCCAGGTTCTCCATCAACAGCGGCAGGCGGCTGTCGACCGTCGTGGCGAAACCCAGCCGGATGGCGCAAATCTCCAGCACCTTTCCGAACGCGTGCGAGAGCGGCAGCCACAGCAGCTGATGGTCGTTCTCCGTGAACAGATTGAGGGACTCCGCCGCATCGGCTTGGTAAACCCAGCAGTCGTGGGTCAAGCGCACGCCCTTGGCCCGCCCTGTCGTGCCGGAAGTGTAGATCAGGGTTGCGAGCTGCTCGGGCTTCACACCGCGGGCGATGCGTTCGAAATCAGTCGCGTGACGGGCGTCGTGCTGGCGCCCCAGGCTCTCCAGCTGCGTTAGCGACATGGCCCAACCGTCGTTGCCCACTTCACCCTCGAACAGGATCACCTGACGCAGATTCGGAAGCTCGGCCCTGCACGCTCGCAGCTTCGCGAGTTGCTCGGCGTTCTCGACAAACGCCATCACACACCCCGAGTCGGCCAGGATATAGCTGCTCTCGGCGACTGGGCTCGAGGGATAGACGGTAGTCGTCGCGCCGCCCGCGCACAGCACGCCCAGATCAGCCAAGATCCACTCGATGCGCGTGCCCGACACGAGCGCGCAACACTGTTCGCTTTCGAGGCCCAGCGCCGCAAGGCCCGCGGCAATCGCTCGAACCCGGTCAGCTGTTTGTCGCCAAGTGAGCTGGATGAACGCGGAGCCCGCTAATGGATACTCGTAAGCGAGGCGCTCGGGGGTCGCCTCCAGCCGGTCCAAAAACAGATCAGCGACAGTCTTCTGCGACGGCATGATGAGGCTCTAGAGACGTGATGTCTTGCCGCGTCGATGGCGAATACCCCGAAGCCCCTGGGCCGTCCATAGCTATGTTTCTAGCCGTGGTCCCGAAACACCCGTGCTCGGATTTTCCGTATCGAGTCGCGTCGAGCAGCACGCTCGCTCGATGAACAAGTGACTACTTGCCAACGCACGGATCCGAGTAGCTTGGGTCGCGGTGACACAGGTAACAGCGTCAAACAAGTTGCAGTCAGATGTTGGAGCCTCGGCGCGGCGCTCGGCGTTGATTATCACCGGCGCCTCCGCGAAGGGTCCATATGCCGCCGGTGCGCTGAGCGTACTCGCCCGTCGCAAGGACTTCGACGTGCGCAGTGTGTTGGGCGCAGGCTCGGGGGCTCTCAACGCAGCCGTCTAAGTTCGTCGAGCTTCGCCCGGAGCGCGAGTTGCGCGGCAGTCTGGCGACGGGATTCTTCAGTGCAAAGGTTCGGGACGAGTACGTCGACGTCGGCCAGCGCACCGCGCGGAAGGTCTTGGATTCGTGGACGCCCAAAGTGTTCGATACCCGGCGTGCTTGAATGAGTCGATCGTCGCGGCCGGCGACGTCACGCTCAAGGTCGTAACGGGCGACGCGCTAAATCGGGAGCTCGACCAGAATCCGATTTTGGCGGCGTTCGTCCGTTCTTTAGCGAACCTGTTCCGTGAGGCCGACGCTGCACTCTCGATCCGACCGGGCCCACCCTGAGGCGCCGCGCCGCTGCGCCTAGGGCTTCTCGGCGGCGGCCGCAGCCTTGGCCGCGGCTTTGCGGGCGTCGCTTTCGCGGTCGCGTTTTTCGTAGGCGACGATGATTTTTTGGACGAGTGGGTGGCGCACGACGTCTTCGTCGGTGAAGCCGCAGAAGGCGATGCCTTCGGTGCCGGACAACAGCTCGCGCGCTTCACGCAGGCCGCTGCGGGCGCCGTGCGGCAGGTCGGTTTGGGTGATGTCACCGGTAACGACGGCTTTGGAGCCGAAGCCGAGGCGCGTCAGGAACATGCGCATTTGCTCGCTGGTGGCGTTTTGCGCTTCGTCCAGAATTACGAATGAATCGTTGAGGGTGCGGCCGCGCATGAAGGCCAACGGCGCGACCTCGATTTGCCCGCGTTCGCGCAGCTGCTCGACCTTTTCGAAGTCGAGCATTTCGTGCAGGGCGTCGTACAGCGGCCGCAAATACGGGTTGACCTTCTCGGCCAGATCACCGGGCAAGAAACCGAGCTTTTCGCCGGCCTCGACCGCCGGGCGCGCCATGATGATGCGCTTCACCTTCTTTTGCATCAGCCACGACGCGGCCATCGCCATCGCCAGGAATGTCTTGCCGGTGCCGGCCGGTCCAATCCCGAACGTCAAGTCGTGGGTGCGAATCGCTTCAACGTACTGACGCTGCGCGTGGCTCTTCGGCAGAATCGGACGCTTACGCGACGTGACGATGATCGTCTCGTCGAGCAGTTCGACCAACGAGCGCGCGGGATCGGCGCGCAGGCCGCGCATCGAGCTTGCGACATCGTTGGGGCCGATATCGAAGCCCTTGCCGACCAGCTCGGCGGCGTCGCGCAGGAAGCGCTCGGCGAGCTGAACATCGTCGGCGTCACCGGCGACCAGGATCGTGTTGCCGCGCAAGCTGACGTCGGCGCCGCTTTGACGCGCCACTTCACTGAGCAGATTCGACTGGGGTCCCGAGAGGGCTAGCAGGACCTGGGTGCTTTGGATTTCGATGGCGGAGGAGGTGGTAGCGGCTGCGTCCATGTACAAATTTGCTTTATGGGCCTGTGCCCCAAAATCCACGAGACCGAGGTCGGAACCCCAAAATCCAAGCCAACCGAGCGCCTCGCACTCGGGAGCCCCCCAGCATACGCGCGCGCTGCCTGGTTCGCACGCCGCCCTGGTACTAGCCTTAACGGCATGGCTTCCCTGACCCGGTCCGCTCGGCTGCTCCGGACGCTAATCGTCGCCACGTGCGTGTTTCCACTCGTACAGGCCTGCGGCCGCTCCGAGCCCGGGGATTACCTCTACAACTCGGACGGCACAATCAGCGTGGCTGCCAGCTCGAACACTGGTGGCGACTCGGTGACGACGGGCGGTACCCGCAACACCACCGGCGGCGCGAATGGGCGCGGTGGCTCCGGTACCGGGGGCACCAGGGTCAACCCGGGCGGTGGCACGAGCGTCGGCACGGGCGGCAGCACGACTCCGGGCGGCGGTCGATCGACGGTTGGCGGTAGCAGCGGCCAGGCGGGTTCCGGTCAGGGCGGCAGCGGCGTTGCCGGTAGCCCTTCAGCCGGCACCGGCGCCGGTGGCCAGCCCGGTAATCCAATCACCTGCGGCCAGAGCGTGTGTAACTCCAGCACCCAGAGTTGCTGCGTCGGTTTGGCCGGTGCCACGTGCATCGGCAAGGGGCAGATGTGCGGCGGCGCGGTGCTCGGCTGCACGCTGAACTCCGATTGTCCGGGGAACGATATCTGTTGCATCGCGCTCACCGGTGACATCAGCGCCGCGTCGAGCTGCAAGGCCCGCTGCGATAACCAAGGCTCCGGGCGTGATCGGCAGCTGTGTCAAACCGACGACGAGTGCCAACCGCCGTTTCGCTTCTGCACGGCGACGATCTTCGGCGTCAGCGTCTGTACCCGGCGACCCTAGCGCGCGGCCGCCGCCGGCTTGAGCGCCACCGGCTCGATTTTCTGGCCTTCGCTGAGGTCTGCGCTGGCAATTTGCACGATTCGATCGCTGGGGCCGATGCCGCTCGCCACTTGTAGCGTCGCACCCGTGTCACGCTCGATCGTGATCGGCTGCAGGTGCAACGTGTTGTCGGCTCTGGCGATCGCGACCCGCAGCCCCTGCGCGTCGTTCAAGAGCGCGGTGGCGGGGATCTCGTAAACCTGGCGCGGCGCTGACAGGTTGAGCGACACCTCGGCGTACATTCCGCTCATCAGCTTGCCGTCGAGGTTCGGCACGCGAATCTCGGTGTTGAGCGTGCGCGTCATGGCGTCAAGCACGCCAGCGGTGTGCGCGACGTGGCCATCGAACACGCGCCCCGTCAGCTCGCGCACCGTTACCTTCGCCGGGCTGTCGACGCTGACGCTGGCGGCGACGTCTTGCGGCACTTGAACGTAGACGCGCACGGTGTCGGTCGCGGCCAAGCGGAAGAGCGGCGTGGCGTTGCCGGCCGTTACCAAGCTGCCGCGATCGACGTTGCGCGCGGTGATCGTGCCGGCGAACGGCGCCGTCACCTTGGAGAAGCGCTGCACGTCGGTCAGGCGACGGATGTTGGCGAGCTCGGCCTCGACCGTAGCCTGGGCGACGTTGATGTTGGCGTCGCCGACGGCGGATTCGGCCTGCGTTTGCTCGAGCTCGGCTTGCGACGCGACGCCAGCGTCGACCAGCTTACCGGTGCGATCGAACTTGCTCTTGGACAGCACGCGACCTGCGTCGGCCTGCACCTTGGCGGCTTGGGCTTTGGCTAGCGCCGCCCGCGCCTGTGACAGCTCCTGATTTACCTCGGGGGTTTCAATCTCCAGCAAGAGCTGGTCGGCCTGCACCTTGTCGCCCAGATCCACTAGCCAGCGCGCCACGTAGCCGTTAGCGCGGGCGTAGATCACCGCCTCTTCCAGCGGTTGAATACTGGCCGGCAGCTTCAGCGCTCGCTCGCTCGAGACCAGCTTGGCGGGCGCGACGGCCATGCGGGCTGGGGCGTGGCTGTCATTTTCAGCCTGCTGCTCTAGATCCGCGCGCGCGGCTTGGCGCGGCAGAAACACGATCAAGAAGAGGCCGCCCAACGCCGCCACGGTGACAATCACCAGCGTGAGCGCGCGCCCGAATGACAACCGCGCTGGAGCCGGCAACGCGAAACCGAGCTCCGCGCTGGGGGCGTCGGTGGTGCGGGGCTTGTCCGTGTCAGCCATGGTCAGATCTCCTCCAACACGATCTCGCTCGGCGGCTGCCGGCGCAAGAGTGAGTACATGACTGGTACGAAGAACAAGGTCGACAGCGTGGCGCAGAGCAAGCCGCCGATCACGGCGCGACCGAGCGGCGCGTTCTGCTCGCCGCCTTCACCCAGCCCGAGCGACATCGGCAGCATGCCGATCATCATCGCCAGCGCAGTCATCAGCACCGGACGTAGTCGCGTCATGCCGGCCGCCAGCGCCGCTTCCACGGCGTCCATGCCGAATTTGCGCTGCGCGTTAGCGAAGCTCACCACCAAGATGCTGTTGGCCGTCGCTACACCGACGCACATGATCGTGCCCATTTGCGCTGGCACGCTGAACGTCGTGCGCGACACGAACAGTATCCAAGCAATACCGGCGAGCGCGCCAGGTAGCGCCATCAAGATGATGAACGGATCGAGCCACGACTGAAAGTTCACGACGATCAACAGGTACACGAGCAAGACCGCGAACAAGAGCCCGTAGCCGAGCGCGTGAAAGGAGCTGTCCATGCTCTCGACTTGACCCTTGAGGTTCAGCCGGACTCCGCGCGGTAGCTTCGGCTTGGTCTCCGCCACCAGCTCGTTCAGTTTCTCCGCGACCGACGCCAGATCGGCGCCGTCGACGTTGGCGTGCACGTCGAACGTGCGCGCGACGTTGTAGTGGGTGATGTTCACTGGGCCGTCGGTGCGGCTGATCTGCGCGACGTTCGACAGGAACTGCGGCGTCCCGCCCGGCGTTGAAATCGGCGTTTGGCGGAGCGCGTCGAAGGAATCCATGCCGTACTGCGGCGTCTGCACCGCGACCAGGTACTGAATGCCGCGCTTCGGGTCGACCCAGAAGCTGGGCGCGACCTGCCCGCTCGACGACAAAGACACCAAGAGATCGCTCGCCACGTCGCGCACGCTCAGCCCAAATTGGCTGGCCATCGTGCGATCGACGTTGATGCGCAACGACGGCACGCGCGGCACTTGCGCCAGCCGCACGTCGGCGGTCCCTGGAATAGCCGCGACTTTTCGACGCAGCACGCTGGCAAGCTTGAACGCCTCCTGCTCGCGTCCCGGCGCGCTCACGACTTGCAAATCAATCGGCGCCGGCAAGCCGAAGTTCAGCACCTGCGTCGAGATGTCCGGCGGCAAGAAGAAGAACGTCGACTCCGGGTACGCGTCGTTCAGCTTACGCCGGAGCTTGCGAACGTACTCGGCGGTCGAACCATGCCCCGCCTTCAACGACAGCATGATCTGCCCGTCGGCCGACGAAATCAGCGCGCCCTCGCTCAGCGACAGGTTGATGCCGCTGTACGGCACGCCAATATTGTCGATCTGGTTCTCGATCTCGCGCGGCGGAATGACCTCGCGGATCGTCTGCTGCATGTCGGCGATGTGCCGCTCGGTCTCTTCGATGCGCGTGCCCGGGACGCCGCGCACGTGCAATTTAATCAGGCCGGCGTCGACGCTCGGGAAAAAATCGCGACCGACCAATGGAAATAGCGCCAAGGACGCGATGACGAAGGTCGCGAAGCCGCCGATGACCAGCGGCCGGTGCCCCAGCGCCAGCGCCAGGTAGCTGCCGTACCAGTCGCGCATCCGCGCGAAGCCACGCTCGAACGCCGCAAAGAAGGCCGAGCGGTTGCTGCCTTGCCCGGCGTTGTGGTGCGCCGCGGCCTCCGTTTCGAGCAGGTATTTGACCAGCGTCGGCACCAGCGTGCGACTCAGCACGTAGCTGGTCAGCATCGCGAACACGACCGCCAGCGCCATCGGCGCGAACAGGTACTTGGCCGGGCCGGTGATAAACGCCACCGGCACGAACACGATGCAAATGCACAGCGTGGACACGAACGCCGGCACGGCGATCTCTTGCGCGCCGTCGATGATCGCGCGCAAAAATGGCTTTCGCTTCGCCATGTTGCGGTGGATGTTCTCGAGCGCAACGGTCGCGTCGTCGACCAAGATGCCGACCGCCAGCGACATGCCGCCGAGTGTCATCACGTTGAGTGTGTGACCGAGCGCGTACAACAAGGTGATCGAGACCAAGATCGATAGCGGGATCGAGACGACGACGATCAGCGTACTGCGCCAGCTGCCGAGGAACAAAAAGATCATCAGCGCGGTCAGGGCCGCGGCGATCGCGGCTTCCTTGGCGACGCCGTCGACGGCCGCGCGCACGAACACGGCCTGGTCGAACAGCAGCGAGGCCTTGATCTCCGGCGGCACCTTGGCCATCGTCGTCGGCAGCATGTGGCGGATGCGCGCCACCACGTCGAGCGTGCTGGCGCTGCCGAGCTTCATGATGCTCATCAGCACCGAGCGGCGACCGCCGACGTGGACCATGCTGGTCTGCGGCGAATTGCCGTCACGCACGTTGGCTACGTCGCGCACGTAAACTGGCGTGCCGCGCACGTTTTTGATTGGAATTGACCCGATTTCTTCCATCAGCTCAGGGCTGCTGTTGATCACGACCGGGTACTCGCTCGCGCCCATCTTGGCGGTGCCGGACGGCAGGATCACGTTGCCGAGCCCGAGCGCGGTGTTCACATCGCGTGCCGACAGACCCCAGGCGTACAGCCGTTTGGGATCGATATCGATCATGATCTGGCGCTGCTTGCCGCCGTACGGCCACGGGACCTGCGCGCCTGGTACGGTCACGATGTCGGCGCGCACGTAGTTCACGCCCATGTCGAACAGCTGCTGTTCGCTGAGCGTCTCGCTACCCAACGCCAACTGTAGAATCGGCACATTCGACGCGCTGTAGCGGATGATCAGCGGCGGTGTGGCGCCTGGTGGCATCATACGCACCGCGCCCTGCGATACGGCTGTCACTTGCGCGATCGCTTCTTCTATCTTCGCTTGCGGCTGGAAGAAGATCTTGATCACCGACACGCCGGTCAAGGTCTGGCTGTCGACGTGATCAATGTCGTTGACCACGGTGGTCAGGTAACGCTCGAAGTTGCTGGTGATCCGCCGCTCCATGTCCTCGGGCGGCAGCCCGCCGTAGTTCCACACCACGGAAATCACCGGGATGTCGACGTTCGGAAAGATGTCCGTCGGCATCTTGATGATCGACAGCACCCCGACCACGACGATCACCAGGGACATCACGACGAACGTGTACGGGCGCTGTAGCGCCACTCGAACTAGCCACATTGCTGCACCGAAAGAGGCTGGGGCAGTGGACGATACGGGGGCAGGCCGGGTTTGTAGAGACCTCGTCCCCCAGCGTCAACATATTGAAATTGGCGTACGCTCGCGGCGTGCCGATCCAGATCAAGAAGGCGACACGCCGAGACCTACCGAAGATTAGCGTGCTCGCCGGTCAGCTGGTGCGCCAGCACTACGCGTTCGACCCGATGCGCTTCTTGTTCATCGAAAATCCCGAGAAAGGTTACGAGTGGTGGTTCGGCAAAGAGCTGCTGAACAAGAAGGCGATCATTCTGTGCGCCAGGCTCGACGGGGAGCTGGTCGGCTACTCCTACTCACGGCTCGAGCCGCGCGACTGGAATTCGCTGCTGGATGCCTGCGGCGCACTGCACGACATCTTGGTCGCCGACCCGGCGCGCCGCCATGGCGTTGGCAAGAAGCTGCTCGAACGCACGCTCGCGGAGCTCAAGGCTCGGGGCGCCCCGCGCGTACTTTTGCACACAGCGATCAAGAACCGCGCTGCCCAAAAGCTGTTCGCCGCGGTCGGCTTTCGCAAGACGATGCTCGAAATGACCTGCGAGCTTTGATAGGGATAGGTGAAAGGACCAAACTTTTGGTGCGTTTGAACGTCCATCACCTTGGTGCGCTTCGTTCGCTTTATCGCTTTTCTCGTGGCTTCGGCGCTGTGTCCGCTGACGCTGTACGGCTGCGCGTCCGGCGCGCATCCGAAGCTGCCGCTGAAGCCTGATGATCCCGGCTTCTACGACTACTCGACGCCGAGCGTCGGCTCGCTGGCGGAGTTCCAGCAGCTGGCCGCGGTTCCGCCAACGGTCGATGATCGCCCGGCGATCGCCGGCGCCAAGTTCGTGATCACGAGCTTCTCGGACCCGACCAAGCGGCGGCTGCATTTCCTGGATGGCCGCTACTATCAATTTCACGACGAGTGGGCGTGGTTCCGCCTGCTCAACGGCCAGTCGGTGTCGGGGATGGATGCGCTTCCGCCACACGCGTTCGCGGCGCCGGATGACGCGCGGCATTGGGCCGTCGCCCACGAAGACAACTTGCCCGAAGGGCTCGAGGTTACCGACGGCCGTTTGTACGCGCGACACTTCTACGATCTGAGCTTGGCCGAAGACGATCGCTATCTCGGCGCTGGCAGTTTGATCCACGTCGAGGCGCGCGGGGCGCGCCCCGAGCTGTGGGGCTTCGAGGTCGACTACACCGATCCGGCGAAGGTGTCGGAGCTGCTGGTCTTCTTTGCCGAGCTCGACAAAGCCATTCCGGCGCCAGCGCGCGGCAACCTGCGCTGGTTCGCGCGTTCACCCGAGCAGCTCGAAGTCGGCAAGCAGCTGATGGCGCAAAAGCCGAGCTTGAAGGGTCGCGTGCTCACCTACGGCGACGTGAGTATTCCTGGCGAAACCGCGATCTACACCAACGGCATCGTGGCCGGGCGGCTGCGCGCCTTTCGCGAGCTGTCGCGGCTGGCCGACGCCGAGCCCGAAGACATCTTGCTGCTCGGCGCGCTACCGGAATACCTGCCGCAAGCGCGCGGCCTGGTCACCGCGATTCCGCAGACACCGCTCGCGCACCTGAACCTGTTGGCGAAGAGCCGGCAGATCATCAACGCGTACCGCGGCGGCGTGCTCGAAGATCCCGAGGTGCAGGATCTGGTGCGCAGCCGCGCGCCGGTGGTGCTGTCGGCGGAGAACGGCCGGCTGCTCTTTCATCGGCTTACGGAGCAACAATACCAGTCGTGGCAGGCGCTGTTGCGTTCGGAGCCACCGACGGTGCCGAGCGTGAGCTTGAACGCCGTCCCCTACATCGTGAAGCTGTCGGAGCTCGAAACCGCGCAGCTGCCGCGCTACTCGCCGCTGATTGGCGGCAAGGCTGTCGGCATGGTGCATCTGTTGCGCGGGCTGGGTCCCGGTACGAGCCAGAACGGCAGCGGCACATTGCACGTCGACGTGCCCGATCGCCCGCTCGCGTTGACGATCCGTGGCTACCGCGAGCACCTCGCGCCATTGCTGCCCGAGCTGCGTGAGCTGTTGGCTGACGAAAATTTCCTGAAGTTCAAGAAGTTGCGCTTTCTGGCGCTGGAAGGCGCCAAGGAATTCGTCAAGAAGTTCCCGAGTAAGAAGGATCGCTCGCTCGCCAAGAGCTACGAGAACCCGCAAGCTATCGGTCCGATCGCGGCGGTCGTGCGCAAGGGCGGCGTGCAGTACCTGGTGCGCCACGCAGCTTTGCCACGTGGTCTGCAAGCGGAGCTCGACAAAGTGTTGCCGCAGCACTTCGCCAACTATTCAGCGGACCAGGGTCTGCGCTTCCGCTCGTCGAGCACGGTCGAAGATATTGAAGGCTTCAACGGCGCCGGGTTGTACGACTCGTCGACCGGCTACCTGACGCCGCGCAAGGCGGCGGGCAAGGAGCCGAAGCGGCCGAGCGTGGCCGACGCTGTGCGCAAGACTTGGGCCTCGTACTTCAGCGCCGAAGCCTTCGAAGAGCGCCATCAGAATCACATCGACCACCTGGCGGCGGACATGGGCGTGCTCGTGCATGCGCGCTTCGATGACGAGTTGGAGCAGGCCAACGGCGTCTTCACCTTCACGGTGTCGCCCGGTGGCAAAGAGCTTGCGATCGACGCGCAGCCCGGAGCGGTCAGCGTCACCAATCCGCCGACCGATCGCGTGGTGATTCCGGAGAGCACGCACGTGCGCAAGAATGGCGACGCCTTCGTCATTCAACGCCAGTCGCTGTCGTCGCTGATGAAGCCGGCGCTTCAAGTGATGAGCGACGCCGACCTGCGCGAGCTGTTTCAGTTGGCCGAGGCGCTGACGATCAAGCACCTGGCGCAGGACAACAGCGGTGTTCCAGCGGCGCAGCAGCGGCGAGCGTTGGTGATGGACTTCGAGTTTCGGCGCGTGCTGGCTGGTTGGCCTGCGCTCCAACAGAGCCAGAACCCGCCGCGCTTTGTGGTCAAACAGGCCCGACCGCTCGAGCCGAGCCCGCACGTCACAGCCGAGCTGCGCGCCGCGCCGATTCCGCACGACGTGCTGTCGCGCGCGCGTCGCATCGAGACCAAGCTGTGTCATGGCGCGGGCCTCGAGCTTTCGGCGCTGAGCGTGTTCACCAATCCCGATGCTGCGCCTGATCTCGGCTACTCGAAGGCGCCGCTGCTGGCCGGGCTAGGCGTGACGTTGGTGGGTGTGGCGCCGCGCGTGTTCACGCACCTGGAGCAGCGCGCGGCCCGCGTCTCCACCGACGGCCTTTCGGTTGAGCTACTGCCTGGCTTCGCCTTCACGCGCGTGGAGGTCAGCGGCGGCATCGCGACGATTGCGCTGGCCAACGGCGCGGCGCGCCACGTGCCGGTTCAATGTGAGAACCGGCTCGACTACGCGGAGCCGCGCGAGCTTTTGCGCAGCTTTCTCCATGCGCCAGCGGCGGCAAACTAAGCAATCGTCATCGGGAGTGATCGCAAAAGCGTCGAGCGCGTCACAATGCGAGAGATGGGTTACTTCAACTTTGCGCGGCGTCGGAAAACTTCAGTGTTGGCGGTTGCTGCCCTGGCAGGCCTTGGGTTTGCGGGCTGCGGCAGCACTGCGACCGACGGCAACACGCCGGCGGCTGCAGGAACGTCGGCCCAGGCCGGTAGCGCTGGCATGACCCAGACCACGGCTGGCGCGACCAGCGGCGGCAGCACCGCGCAGGCGGGCAGCAACGGCTCGGGCACCAGCGGCTCAAGCACGACGGCCGGCGCCAGCGGCAGCGCGGCCGGCGGTACAAGCGGTGCGGCTGGTAGCAGCACTGGCGGCGCCTCCGGCACAGGTGGCGGCGGCGGTAGCGGCGGCAGCGTCGACACGAGCAAGCTCGACAAGTTCAGCTTCTTCGTCACCAGCATGGCCGCGATGCAGAAGCTCTCGAAGAGCGACAAAGGTTTCGGCGGCGACTTGAAATACGGCACCGCGGATGGCCTGACTGGCGCCGACAAGATCTGCAGCGAGATCGCCGAGTCTTCGATGCCAGGAGCGAGCGCCAAGGAGTGGCACGCGTTCTTGAGCACGACGAAAGTGAACGCCAAGGACCGCATCGGCATGGGACCTTGGTACGACCGCACCGGACGGCTCGTCTCGCAAAACCTGGCGGGCCTGTTGGGCAACCGCCCAGCCGCTGACGCCCTGATCAAAGAAGATCTGCCGAACGAAACCGGCACGGGCAATCATCGGCCCAACCCGAACGCGCCCGAGGACGACAATCACCACACGCTGACCGGGTCCAAGCCGGACGGCACGCTCTACAGCATGACGGCCACGTGTAAGGACTGGACCACGACCTCGATGGACAACACCGCAACCGGCGCCGGTCGTCCGCGGATCGGCTTCTCGTGGTCGACCGGCAACCGCACGAATTGGATCTCCGGCCAAGATGAAGGCGGCTGCGGCGCTGGCGTCACTGGCGTCGGCACCGAAAACGGCGGCTCGGATCCGGGCAATCCAATTGTTGGCTCTGGTGGCGGTTACGGCGGAATTTATTGTTTTGCCATGATGCCGTGAGGTGACGGGCAGCGGCATTTCCGGGCTAAGAAGCTCGGATGCTGCTGCTGATTTTCGCGCATCCCTATCCCGACAAGTCGCGGGCGAATCAGGCGCTGCTCGATGCCGTTCGCGATCTGGAAGGGCTCGAGGTGCGGTCGCTCTACGACTTGTATCCGGCCTTCGACATCGACGTGCCGGCGGAGCAAGAGGCGCTGACGCGCGCCAAGGTCGTGATCTGGCAGCATCCGATCTACTGGTACGCGCCGCCCGGGCTGCTCAAGCATTGGTTCGACAAGGTGCTGCTGCGCGGCTGGGCCTATGGCGATGGCGGCGACGCGCTCAAGGGCAAACGTTGCTTGTGGGTGACGACCACCGGCGGCGAGCCGTCGGCGTACGGGCCCGACGGCATGCATCGGCTGCCGTTCGACGAATACATTCCGCCGATCGAGCAGACCGCGCGCTTTTGCCAGATGAGCTGGGAGCCGCCGTTGATCGTCCAGGGCTCGCATCGGCACACCGACGGCGAGCTGCGCGGAGTCGGTCGCGACTACCGCCAGCGCCTCGAGCGCTTGCTCGCCGACGCGGGGAGCACGCCGTGAGTCACCACTCGCTGTTGAGCGACGCGATCGTGTACCTGGCGGCAGCGGTGATCTGTGTGCCGCTGGCCAGCCGCTCCAAGCTCGGCTCGGTACTCGGCTACTTGGCGGCCGGTTGCATCATTGGGCCGTTCGGCTTGCGGCTGGTTGAAGACCCAGAAGCGACGCTCGAATTTGCCGAAATTGGCGTGGTTTTGATGCTGTTCGTGATTGGCCTCGAGCTGGATCCTTCGCACCTGTGGAAGATGCGCCGCAGTGTGTTTGGCGGCGGTGCGCTGCAGCTGTTTGCGTGCGCGGTGCCGCTCGGGCTCGGGCTGTTGGTGCTCGGGTTGCCGTGGCAGGGCGCGCTGGTTGCGGGTTTAGCGCTGGGCTTGTCGTCGACTGCCGTCGCGATGCAGACGATGGCCGAGAAGAGCCTGACCTCGTCACCAGTCGGCAAGACGTCCTTCGCGATCTTGCTCTTTCAAGACATCGCCGCGATTCCGCTGTTGGCGTTGGTGCCGCTGCTGGCCGAGCAGGTACCGGGTGAAGCGGCGGGCAGCTCCGGGTGGATCGGCGCGGCCAAGGTCCTGTTCGCGGTCGCGGCCGTGTTCGTGATCGGTCGCTTTCTGACGCGGCCAATCTTGCGCATCTTGGCCGAGACCGGCCTGCGTGAAGTCTTCACCGGGTTCGCGCTGCTGCTCGTGCTCGGCATCGCGCAGATCATGGCTAGCGTCGGCATCTCGATGGCGCTTGGCGCTTTCTTGGCTGGTGTGCTGCTCGCCGGCTCCGAATACCGGCACGCGCTCGAGAGCGACATCGAGCCGTTCAAGGGTCTGCTGATGGGGCTGTTCTTCATCGCCGTCGGCATGAGCGTCGACTTCGCGCTGCTTACGCACCGTCCGCTGTTCGTGCTCGGGCTGGTGCTCGGTTTTCAGGTGTTGAAGGTGCTGGCGCTGCGGCTGGTGGCGGGGCCGCTGGGTGTGACGACCAAGCAGCGCTGGTTGATTGGCGCGCTGCTGGCGCAGGGCGGCGAGTTCGCGTTCGTGGTGTTTGGGGTCGCGCGTACGGCGCGGCTGTTGCCCGGTGACTGGGACGCGCTGCTGACGCTGGCGGTCGCGCTTTCGATGGCGCTGACGCCGGTGTTGATGATCTTGCACGACAAGCTCGTGCTGCGGCGTCAGCAAGGCAGCGAGCGCGAGGGCGACGAAATAGTCGACGAAGGTACGCCGGTGATCATCGCCGGCTTCGGGCGCTTCGGGCAGATCGTCGGGCGACTGTTGTTTGCCAGTGGCATGAAGGCGACGGTGCTCGATCACGATCCGGATACGATCGAGCTGCTCAAGCGCTTCAATTTCCGCATCTACTATGGCGACGCCACGCGACTCGATCTGCTGCACGCGGCCGGCGCGTCTCACGCACGGTTGTTGGTGGTAGCGATTGACGATGTGGAGAGCAGCGTGAAGCTGGTCGAGCTCGCGCGCGAAAATTTTCCCAAGCTGGCGATCGTCGCGCGGGCGCGCAACGTCGGGCATTGGCAGCGACTGCGTTCGCTGGGCGTCGAGGTCGTCGAGCGCGAGACGTTCGAGGCGGCGGTCACGGTCGGCCGTCACGCGCTGGAGGTGCTGGGTGTTCGCCCGTACGAGGCCAAGGAGCGCGCCGACGTCTTCCGACGCCATAACATCCGCGCCATGGAAGCCATCTTGCCGCATTGGCAAGACGTCGAGGCGCGCACCAAAATGGCGATTTCGGCGCGCGACCAACTTGAGCGGCAAATGGAGAACGATCGCCGCACTGTCGAGCGCCACGGCGTCCGCGGCTGGCACACCGATCCACCGCCTCCCGACGCTGAAGCCCAGGTCGAGGCGCTCGAGGAAGCCGAAGAAGCCGCCTCCGACGAGCCCTGAGGCAGGGGGCTGCCACCCCGCAGCCCAATTCGCAGAAACTCACGTAGCGTCCTTCGGCCAAACCGTACGATCGAGCACGAGCGAACAGCAAGGCGGCTGAGCATTGGTCTCATTTCGCGATTCGAGCACGAGCGAACAGGAAGGCGGGAAGGCGGGAAGATTTCTGTTGTTCGAACAGGCGCGTGAGGCCCAATCGCGATCCCGCTGCGTCCAGTTGCCAGTACCACCCACCCCGAAATCTCGGCCTTCCCGTCTTACCGCCTTCCTGTTGTCCCCGCTCGCTCGGGCAAGATGCGATGAATCATCAGAGGAAGGCGGGAAGGCGGGAAGATTTCTGTTGTTCGAGCAGGCGCCTGAGGCCCAATCGCGATCCCGCTGCGTCCAGTTGCCAGTACCACCCACCCTAAATCTCGGCCTTCCCGTCTTCCCGCCTTCCTGTTGTCCCCGCTCG
>JBBSAB010000117.1:0-25763 GCA_038252755.1 Polyangiales bacterium
ATGACGATGTCGCACTTGCGACAATGTCAGCGGCTGCTGACGACGGTGTCGCAGGTGCGACACCGTCATGCCAACGAATCGGGGCCGCGAATTCATTGAGTAAAGTGTGTCGCAAGAGCGATACGGATAGAAGCGCCGAAAGGGGTCCCTACCGGTCAGGATAGTTGTCGCCTCCGTCTTTCTGGGTAAGGCGGGCGACAACAATCCTGTCCCCACGCGTCACCGCGCGTCCCGCCCGCGCAAACGCTGAGCGCTGCACGCCCGCACCCCCGCATTCACCGGGGACCGCTACAAAAGCTTCTGCAAACAGGCCGCATTTCGGCAGCCCAACCGAGATGAGACCAATGCTCAGCCGCCTTCCTGTTGTTGCGCTCTCGCGCTCGCGCCGAGGGGGCGAGCTACTTCGGGTCTTCTTTCGAGCACTTGGCGGAGCAGCCGTCGCCGGAGATGGCGTTGCCGTCGTCGCAGTTTTCTTGCGGGTCGTCGATCACGCCGTCGCCGCAGCGTGGGCCGAGCGTGCAGTCTTGCTCGCAGCCGCCATAGCCACCGGCGTTCTTGCCGTCGTCGCACTCTTCACCGAACAGGCCGTCAACGAGCGCGTCGCCGCACGAGCTGGGTAATTTGCAGCCCGGAGCGCAGCCCTTACCATCGGGCGAATAGGGCGTGACGTTGGCGCCGTCGTCGCACGCTTCTTCCGGCAATTGCGGCTTGCCGTCGCCGCAGCGCGGGCCGCGTTTGCACAGCTTGGTACAGCCGCCGTACGCGGTGTCGCTATTCTGCGCGCCGTCGTCGCAGGCTTCGCCGGTCGTCTGCGTGCCGTCGCCGCACACCGCTGTGCATTTGCTCTTGGCGTCGACGAAGCCGGTCAAGGCGAGGCGGAAATTCGACTCGGTGGTGTGGCGCTCGGCGTGAAATAGCGTGATCTCGTAGACCTTGCCCAGCGTGAGCCCGAGGGCACGCTGCGGCGTTTCGCAGTTCGCGAGGTTGTCGAACACGCCTGGCTCGCCTTCTTTGCAGTCGACACTGCCGTTGGCGTTGATCCGAATCGTGCGCTTCTCAATCCCGTGCACGCCGCCGAGGTCGAGCGCCAGCTTGCCGTTGATGAACACCCAAACGTCGTCGTCGCCGGTGAAAGTCAACAGCTCGCCGCCGCTGAACGAGAACCAGCGCCGCACTTCGGTGGTGAAGCCGTAGTTGTGGCCATTGGTGGCCGCGACCTCGTCGCCGGCCTTGACCCAGCCGTCGTTGTCGAATGGGTAAAGCGCGTTCGAATCGAAGCTGTACGCGCCATTCAACAACGTCAGCACCGTCGGCACGACCTTGGTCTTGTTGACGTCGCTCGTGTCGCGGTACCAAAACTTGAACGGATCTTCGCCTGGGTGGCCGGCGATTGGGTGATTGGCGTGCAGCTCGTCGCAGGCGTCGAAGCCACCCGGGCAGCTCTCGTGGACCGGGTCGCATGCGTCGTTGCCGAGCGTGAAGGGGCCCGTGTCCAGCGTGCACTCGGCGTTCAGGTTACACGCGCTGCTGTTGAGCGGCTTGCCCTGAAGGTCGAGCGTGGCGCCGACGATGCCGGTGTGCAGACCTGCGCAGCGCGCCTGAAAGTCTGGGTGGCGTTGCTTGGTGGTCGCCGCGCTCGGCGCCGCGATGAAGTCGCGGAACGTGAACGGAATCGTGATCGATGGCGGCAGCGCGCCGGCTTGCTGCACGCACTTGTAGCCGGCCTCGACCTTGCACAGGGCAGAACACCCGTCGCCGTCGCGCTTGTTGCCGTCGTCGCACTCTTCGGCGTCGCCCGCGAGCAGCAGGCCGTCGCCGCAGCGCGAGGAGCAACCGTCGGCGTCGGTCGGCTCGTCGCACACCGGTTCGGCTTCGCAGAACGGACTGCAGCCGTCGCCGACGACTTGGTTTCCGTCGTCACACGGCTCGCCGCCTTCCACGACCTGGTCGCCGCAGACGGCTTGTCGGCAAGCCTTGCCGGGCGTGTCGCAGACGTAGCCTTGTTCGAGCGCGCACGTTGCCGAGCAGCCGTCACCGCTTGCGGGCGTCGCGTTGCCGTCTTCGCACTGCTCGACGCCGGCCACGATGCCGTCGCCGCACTTGGCGGCTTGGCACAGGTCGCCAGGCGTGGGGCAAATCCAGCCCGGCTCGAGTTGGCAAGTGGCGTCGCAGCCGTCGAGCGCCTTCACGTTGGCGTCGTCGCATGTCTCGGTTCCGCCGACCTTGCCGTCGCCGCATGCCACATTCGACGCGCAGGGTTTGCCTGGCTTCAGGCAAACAAAGTTGGCTTCGATCGCCTTGCAGTCCGCGGAGCAGCCGTCACCCGACACGCTGTTGCCGTCGTCGCAGGCTTCGCCGAGTGCCGCTGCTTGCAAGAGGCCGTCGCCACACCCGGTGGTGTCGATGCCGGTCGTGCCAGCGCTACCGGCCTGGTTCGCTTCCGTTCCGCCGAGGCCGATATTGAGCGAACCGCCCGTCGTCGTGCTGGAAGCGCCGCCCGTGTGGCTGCCGCTTGCCGACGTACTCGAGCCGGCTGTGCTCGGATCGGTCGTCGTTCCCCCGACCCCCGGGTTCCCGGAGCCGCAATGAAGGAGCAACAGAGCGCACGTCGGCACCAAAAAGCGCGCGGTTCGCATGCTCGAAGAAGTACAATTTTTGAGTGCCGCTCGTCTTGGACCCATCTGACGCTCGATTTGTAAAAAGCGCGCAGTAGCTCAATCTGATCGACGCGTCCGGACGTTGCACACGCGACTAAGTCGGGGATTTGCTCAGGGGCGGTAGAGAAGTGGGTACCCGTCGTCGCCGACCGCCTTGCCGCCGACCGTGAGTACCTTGAGGTCTGGCGACTCGAAACCTTGGCGCACGTAGCCGAGCGCGTCCGGCAAGCGCGCCAGGAGCCGCAGCAGAAGGGTCGCTGAATCCGTGGTCCGAGGCGGCGGGCTTCCGCCGCGGATTCGTTGGTCGACCCAATAGCGGGCTGCTTCGTCAGGGGCCATTCGCAGCACGAGTTTGTCGAACGCAACGCGGTCCGGCGTGCGAGGCGGATGATTCAACGGCACGGTCACTCTGCCGCTGAGCGTCACCTGTCTGCCCAGGAACATCAGCCGGAGGTCGTTCAAAGAAATATCGCGAAGCTGGTTGGTTTTTGCGACCACCACCGACAAACGAATCGGCGGCGCGTCGGCCCAGGCCAGGTTGGGGGCCAGCCACGACGCCGCGCTGCCGACGAGCACGCTTCGGCGCGAGACGCCAGCCATCAGAACGCCACCGCCAGTTGCGCGAGCAGCCGCTTGAGTACGCCGTGATACGGCTGCTCCGACGTGTTCGAGCCTAGTGTGGTCACGTGGTACTGCAGCTTCAGCACCAGGTTCGCTTCCGGGCGAATATTCAAACCGACGCTGGCGGCATTTCCCGGCGCCACATACGCCGCGCTGGCGAAGTTGAGCCCTTCGTACATTGCGAACGGCATGATGCCGAGCCACGGCGTCCGGTAGCCAGCGAGCGCATAAAAGCCGCGCTCGCGGTAGTCGGCAAGCAGCGACCCATTGAGCACCGCGCGGACGTCGTTTTGGTAGACCACCTCGTGCTGGAGGACCTCGCCTTGCACCACCAGACCACGCCAAAGAAAGCGCGCGTCTGCGGCCAACGAGCGCTCGTGATAGCGCAGCGTGAGTGGGTTCACGGCAACCACGCTGGGCGCACCGGAACCTGTCTTCACGACATCGTATTGCCTGTTGCGGCTGGAGTAGGTGCCGTCATAAGCCGACACACCAAGCGTGAGGGTGCCAAAGGTGTTGTTGCTGTAGTAGAGGCGACCGCCAACGGCCTTGTTGCCATCGAGGTCCGTGTAGGCGTCCGACGGTCCGCGGCCATTCGATACCGTTACCGTGTAGCCGGCGGTATGGACATCGCCGTTCCACTCGCCCGACGCTTGGATGCCGGTCTGCCGCTCGGGGAAGATGCCCTGTCCGACCACGTACGGTCGGTAGACTCCGATAACCACTGGTGAGCCGTGGTCCACGTTCCAAATGCCGACGGGCGTCAGCCATTGTCCGAAACGCAGCGAGAGCAGCGGATGCAGCGCATAGTCGATCTGCACGCGCTGAATTTGGATCCCGCCCCATGTCAACGGGCGATTGTCGTCGGCGTAGTCGGAAGCGGTGGCGTCGAACGGTGCGCTCTGCCCGCTTCCGACCGGAAACGGCGCGTCGCCCTGCGGTAGGTAGAGGAAACGCACCTCGGCCAGTAGGTGCCACTTGTCTGCCAGGCTGGCCGACAAGTACAGGTTGAGGTTGCCGATCGAAAACGACGGATAAGCCTGGACGACCTTACGCAGCGGGCTGTCTTTGCTCGAGATGTTAGCCGCAAACGTGAAGTCGGTGAAGCCCGACAGCTCGAGCTTGGGGTAGGTCGTGGCAGCCAGCGAATCGGCGTCGGTTCCGGTTGCGCCGTAGAAGCCAGCGTCGGCCCCGGGCGCTGGCGCCGCGACGGGCGCATCCGGATTCGCGGTTGGCAGCACTGCAATCGGTGGGGCTGGGTCGTTGGTGGGCGTCGGGCTTGCGCTAGTTGCCGCGTCGTTTCGTTGCGGCGCCTGATCGCTTGCGCTCGCCTCGGTTGGTACCGCGGCACCGGCGTTGGCAGCAGCAGGCTCGGCGGCGTGCGCCGTGAACGCCACGCTCCAGACTAGAGCGCCCAGCTGCGCGCCGAGCGCCAGGCTTGATGCACGCATCAGGGCGCCGTAGGACACATGCCCTCCGGAACGCAGAGGTTTTTGGGTAAACCGAGCGAGTGCAGGTCGCAGCATGACCAACCCTCGGAGCACGACAGGAGATCGGACGTCGAGCAACCTTGAACGAGGCAAACGTTGCTTTGCAGATTTTCGCAGTAGTCGGCGTCGTTGCCCGCGCAATCGGCGTCGCTCATGCAGGCTAGGCCTTGGCCACTGGCTGCCGTCATGCAGGTCGCGGGGTCTGCGCTCGTGTCGCAGGCGAAGCCATGCGGGCAGTCGGCGTCTGCGACGCAGACCTTCGAGCAATAGCCGACCCTGTCATTCAACGCTCGGCATTGCGGATAGTCAGAATCGACGCAGGTGCGGTCAGCAGCATTCGGTTCGCAAGCCAAGCCGGCGCCGGCTTGGTGACAGGCGCCGCCGGCTTCCGCGCGTGAAAAACCAGCTTCACAGACGCACGCTCCGCCTTGCCACATTTCGTTCTGTGGGCAAGGCACGCAGTCGTGGTCGTGCTGGACGAAACCGTCGTCACACACGCAAGAACTCAACGGCGCCAGGTGCTGTCTGGGGCCACAGCGGTGCTCGTCATCGTAAAGGCACCCTCCCGAGAACAGCGCAGCGAGGGCGCTCATAGCAATTGCGAAAGTGACTGGTGTCGTGGTCAGAGGTACCTCGGAATCACTTGAAGCCGATGCTCGAACTCAGACTATGACAGGACACCCGGCGTCGCTGGAAGCCCTGAGTTAACCGCGGAGCGCACACGCGCGTACACGCCGCCAACTGTCTCGGCAGGCTGCACCACGCGTGCCCCGCACCGGCGCGACGAGAACGCCTAGAAAACAAGCGCGATGTCGTGCTGGTTTTGCGGGCTAACGCGCACCTGCACCTGAGCGCCGGGTTGCGCGCGCGGGATGGCAATTTGCGGAACGATCGCAGTTGTCTGTGTCTGGTACGGGCCGAGCTGCGGGTGGTGCACTTCGACCACGGCCTGGATCTCGGGGTTGTAGTTAACGAGCCGCCCCGTTTGCTGCACGCTGATCAGGCGACCCATCGCCGGGATGCCCGTCATTGCCAGCTGCTCTTTGGCGGCGAAGCCGTCGACCATCGCGGTGGCTTGGCCAAGCATGCCCGAGAAACGCGGCAGCACTGCGATCGCCACGACCACGAACACCACGCCGGTAAACGCCAGCGAGATACCAGTGATCACGTCGACCGTGAACACCATTACCAGGCCGCCAAGCGCGCACAAGCCGCCGATGCCGATGAAGGCGTACTTCATCATTTTCATCATGCCGCCGGCACCCGCCAGCGCCGACTGCGCTTGGCCGAAGGAGTTGCCGCGCGGCGCCTGCATGGCTCCAGGCATCATTCCGGGCATGCCTTGCATCCCTTGCGGCATACCGTAAGGCTGCTGCGGAGCGCCGTAAGGTTGCTGTTGCGGGGCGCCATACTGCTGCGGTTGCTGCGGAGCGCCGTAGGGCTGTTGCGGAGCGCCGTAGGGCTGCGGTTGTTGTGGCGCGCCGTATTGCTGCGGCTGCTGCGGCGCACCGTACGGTTGCTGCGGTTGTTGTGGCGCGCCGTATTGCTGCGGCTGCTGCGGCGCACCGTACGGCTGCTGCGGTTGCGGAGCGCCGTAAGGCTGCGGTGCGCCCGGCGCTTGCGGCGCACCAGGCGGGTAGCCTCCGGGCGGGTAACCATTGCCTTGTCCGCCGCCAAATCCGCCTGGTTGCATAACCGGGGAGTATCGGCCTCCGGCATCGGGGCAGCAACCACGGGAAAGACCCCGACCCCCCCCACCACCGCACGACCCCAACCGCCGAACGACAGCACCCGCCCACGCCGCTTAGGCGAGAGGCAACTCAGGTCCCCCTAAATGCCCCCGGCCCGCTGGTCGTGGGAACAAATCTTTTGAAGCCGGTCGATCCTTCGGTCATCCTGGTTGAAGCACTGCCGGTAGATGACAAGTAATATCAATGATATCGAACAGTTAGAGTCGATGTACTCGGCTTCGAAAAAGCGCCTGCGAGCGAGCCTAGTCGGGCTCGGAGTTCCGCCCACGGACGTCGACGACCTGCGCCAGGAGGTCTTCGGGGTCGCGCTCCGCCGCCGCTTGGCTCGACCAAGCGTGCGAGTTCGTGGCCCTGGCCCACCGTCGGAAGGCCTACCGCCGGCGCGAGATCCAGACCGACTTGCCCGAGAGCGATCAAGCGCAGCTCGGCGCCCCGACCGACTTCGACGCTAGCGATCGGCCCGCTTCGACCCCGACCCCAAAGTCAGCACCGCCGTCCTGCTCGACGCCCTCCAGCAAACCCGCGCCCAACGCAACCAAACCCGACGGCGCTGACCCACCCGATCGAGAACCACCGCTATCGATCCCGATATCAGGTGATATCACCTGATACCGACAGCGCACACCGGGGTGCCTGATGATTCATCGCATCTTGCCCGAGCGAGCGGGGACAACAGCAAGGCGGGAGGGAAGACGGGAAGGCCGAGATTTAGGGTGGGTGGTACTGGCAACTGGACGCCGGGAGATCGCGATTGGGCCTCAGGCGTCTGCTCGAACAACAGAAATCTTCCCGCCTTCCTGTTCGCTCGTGCTCGAAAGGCGGCGACTTACGAAGTCATCAGCAGCCGGGCTTTGTCCAGACGTCGATTTGTTTGATTTGTCCGGTGCGGGCGAAGACGGTGGCGGAGGCCTCGGCGGAGAGGGTGTCGCCGGAGATTTCTTCGGTGCCGGCTGGCTTGGTCAGGACGATGCGCAGCTTGTCGCTAAGGTGGAAGACGACTGGTACTTGGCAGTAGGTGAAGCCGAGCGTGTCTTCGGCGAGCGCGACGGTGAGCGGCGCGCCGTCGAGGTCGAAGGTGGAGAGCTCGGCGGGCTCGCGCAAGAATTCGGCTTTGCGTAAGAGCAGCGGGCGGAAGCTGATTCGGCCGGCGTGGACGCTGACGCCCAGCTCAGCGAAGCGCGTCAGCACTTCTTCCTTCACTTGACCGGTCATGCCCGGTTGGCGCGCGCCCGAGCCGCTGGGTGTGTGCGAGTACGGGTCGAGCGGGAAGGCACCGTACACCGACGGCGTCTTGTTGAAGCCGCCCAGGCCGCGACGGATCGTGTAGTAGCGCTCGGTGAGTTGGGCGACGACTTCAGGCGGGGCGCCCTGTTCGGCGGCGGCGAAGGTGCGTTCGCCGGCCGCCAGCAAAAGTTTGGCGACCATGTGCCAGTAGATGCTGCCCAATCCCTCGTACGCGAACATGGTGCCGCTGCGGCCGGTGAAGCTGTGGTGGTCGAAGGTCGCTTCGTAGACGTCGAGCGCGGGTGTGATCTCTTGCGGAGCGGCGTTTTGGGCGCCCAGCGCGGCTGCGAGCCGTTCGGCGCTGGCGAAGCTTTCATGGAAGCGCACGACGCCTTGCTCGTCCCTGAAGATGACGCGCTTGTCGCCGGAGGCCAACAGCTTGACGAGTAGCGGTGACTTGGCGAGCACCTTTTCGTTGACGCTGTTCTTCTCGAGAAAGCGGGGCAGGCGGCGATCCGGGTAGAGTGTGTAGCTCTCTTGGTCGGCGCGGTACATGCGGCTCTGCGCTAGCGCTTCGAGCATGCCGATGGCTTCGGTTGGCGCCATCGCGCGCGTGCTGAGCGCGGCGACTTGGCCTTCGAGCATTTCGTACAGGTACTCGACGCGCACGCCGCCGTCGGCATTGAACGCGAGCAAGTTGTACGCGTGGTACAGACCGTCTTGGCGTTTATTGGCGGCGATCGTGTGCGCGACCCAGCGCTGTGCAAGGTTGGCGAGGTCGAGCAGCTGGCCGCCGGTCAGCTTGCGCTTGCCGGGGAGGCCCGAGTCGTAGAGCTTGGTGCGGAAGTCGGAGGCGGCTCCGCCAAGCTCGTCCATCACTTTGCGGCGCGCCTGGTCGTCGATGGTCGGCTTGGTCAGCAGGCCTTGATTCGCTTCGAGCGCGGCCGCGGTGCGCTCTAGCCAGGTCGCCACGTCGGCGCTGAACGACAGCTCATGCGCTTGCAGCGGCGCCATTAGCTCGACCAAAACGGCCAAATAGCGCTCCAAATAGTAGGTCGTCACCATCGACAAGCCGTAGCCGACGAGCGCGTTGTTGGCGTCGTTCCACTCCGGGCGACCGGTGTTGAGCCACAGCCCACCGCCGGGCACCAAATTGCCCAGCTTGCCGAGCGCGGTGACCCACAGCTTCTCCAAAAGCGTGACGCGCGTCAGGCCGTCGGCGCCTGCCAGCAGCTTGCCGTCCGAGCCAACCTCGGCCACGCGGGCGTTGAGATGCTTTTGCTTGGCGTGGTCGAACACGATCGTGTCGCGCACGTTGGCGACGATCTCCGCATACGGACGAATCCGGTACGGCACGTTGGCGTACGTGAACAGCTCACGCTCAAGCAACGCGCGCAGCCGCTCCGGATGATGACTACGCGACAGTTCGATCAGCTTCGTCAGGTAAATGACCTGGTGGTCCCCCCAGTAGCCAATCGCAGCCCACGGGTGATCCGGCTCCGGCACCTCCCAATCGATGCCTTCTTGGGTGATGCGGTACGGGTTGTAACCGTCGGCCGTCGACGCGTTCACGAACTTGACGATGATGCTCTCGACGAAGTCCGGAAACGGCACGCTCAAGGCTTCCCAGTTTTGGAAGATGTCACGCCAATTGCCCTGAAAACCGAGCAAGCTGTTGCCTTGCTGGTCGCGCACGCGGATCTCGAAGCGATTCCACGGTCGGCTTGGGTCGCCGTGGCGGCGGCTGAACGTGAGCGGCAGGTATTCGTACGCCAGGCGCGTGAGGTCAGCGTCGGTGTGCAGTTCGACCAGCGCCGATAGCTCACTGCGCGACAACGTCTCCGGCAACTCGCCGAGCAGTTTTTCGAACTTCTGAAACGTAGCGCGGCTCCACGCCTTCACGAAACGTGCGAAATCAACGCCGGTGATCGCGTAGCCCTGCGCGTAGATACCACCACGCAGATCGTTGAACAGCACGTTGGCCAGGTGGTGCGCGCTGGTCAGGCGATCGGCGGTGACTTGAAAGCCGTCGGTCGCGGCCAAAATGCGGCGCAGGTTCTGGGTGCCGCGCTCGACGTCTTCGTGCACTTCCGCTGCCAACTCCGCCGGCTTGGCCAAGCGCGCGGTCAGCTCACTGACTTGGCGCTGCGAGCGCGCGACGTCGAGCACCAGCAGCCACGACAACTTCGCGCCCGGAGCGAGCTCGACGCTGCTGGCCAGCAGGTAGGCGCCGCGCTTGCCGCGCACCTCGCTATCGGCGGTCACCTCTTCGTCATGCTGAAAATTGCGGCTTTGCTCGGCCGAAAGCAGAATCTTGGCGTTCGGCAGGCCATGGCTCCACACCACCGCGGCGTGCAGCGACTCGCGCGGCTCCGCGCGGTCGATGACCTGCGCCGTGAGCGTGTACAGCCCGAGTGTGGTGCCGGCCACGACCTCATTCTTCTTGTAAGCGTCGAGCAGTGAGCTGAAGCCGAGCTGCATCGCTTCATCGATGTCGGCAGCGAGCAGGTTTTGCACGCCGTCGAGCACTCGCACATTGACGGGCGCCGTGCCGGTGTTCTCGAGCGTACACTCGCGCACGAAGCCGAAGCGTGCGCTGGTCTTCCACTCGTAATTGAAGCGTACGCCCAAATCTTGATTTAGCTCTTCGAAGCGCAGCTTGTTGCCGAGCACGCTTTTCTCGAGGCTGCGCGTCACGTCGTACACGAAATCCGAGAGTCCGCTGAACGGTTGCCACAACCGCCGCGCCCCGTTGCGCTCGACGATCAGCGCCGTGCGCGGGCCCGAGACGTCCACGCCGTCGAGCAGCTTGTCTTCGGTGGTGTACGGGAAGAGCGCGAACTTGGAGCTTTGACGACCCGCGGTGAGCGCGCCGTTGCTACCGACGAACAGCCAATGATCGGAGTCGCTCACGACCGTGGTCAGGAACGGCGCCAGGGCCTCGGCGTGCTCGATGCGGTAGAACGTTTCCCCACCCCGCTCGACCAGCCGACCGTCGACCGTCGGCGCGCGCTTCGAAATCTGGTGGTTGCCTAGAAAAACGCCGTCCTGGCTCATGCTCGCTGGGTGTCCGGTGACCCTCTTTTCGATCTGGAAAACCCGGGTTGCCCGCAGCAAATGGGCGCAACAGCGCGTCCCTGGAACGGACCCGTCAGAACCCAGATTTCACAGGGAGTACGGGAGGTCCGCGAGGTTTTTTGTTGTTCGAGCCGCCCGGTACCGCCATGTGACTGCGCAGGATTCGCTCGGCGCGTTGGGGCTCGAAACCCCAGAATGCTCGCCTCGCGGACCTCCCGTCCTCCCGTCCTCCCTGTTAATTCTCGAGCCGTCAGCGGTTGGCGACGGCTTGGTCGCGGCGGCTTTCGAGCGTGAGCTCGGCCAGGCGGTCTTCCAGCGCCACGCGACGAGTCAGCCGTTCGCCTTCGACGCTGGCGGCGGCGAGCGTCGACTTCTGCAGCTGGTCTGAGATTTCGCCCATTTTCTTGGCGAGGTTCCGGCTCAGCTCGGCGGCCTGGGGCACCTTGCGCAGGGTCACGAGCTGCGCGTTCAGCTCGTCGACGCGGCTGCGGTACATCTCGATTTGAGTCGAGATGGTGGTGAGCTTCTCGTCCAGCTCCCCCAGCTCGCGGTGCATCGTCAGTACCTGACCGAGCTTCTGCTTCAGATCGTCAGGCAGGTTTTTGGCGGTCTTGAGGTACAGCCCGAGCTCGGCCACGCCGCCTGCCGAGCGCACGTCGACTGTCTTTTGAATCGGCGTCGACTCTTCGATCGTCAGGTTGAGTGAGCCGCCGGCCGGCACCGTGACCGGGAACAGGTAGGCGTCGCGCAGCTTCTCGAAGCCGGTGGTGGGCGCGATCAGCGTGAAGCCGGGTGCCGGCAAATGCCGCACGTAGGTCAAGGCCGGCGCGGTGCCGCGATTGACCAGCGTGAGCTTGGTCGACTTCACCGAGCGCGCTTCGGCAGTGACCACACCGCGTTGGATGGTGATCAGCCGTTCGATCTCTTCGCGGCCGCCTAACACCGTGTCGACGACCAGCGTGCGGTCGAGCGCGAACGGGATGAACGCGCGGCTCTTGGCCGGGATCGGATCGCTCAAGCCTTCGCCTAGGAATTGCCCGTCGGCGTAAATCGTGAACGGGCCGCCATCAAGCGTGTCGTTGGACGGATTTTCAAGTAGCGCCGCCCGAAATGCGAATTTTTCTGAGCCGCGCGCCGAGATCGGATCGAAGTAGTAAACTGGCTTGGCCTGGACGTCGTGGCTCAGCATGCTGACCAGCGCTGACTGGCCCTTTTGGATCGTAAGCGGCGTGGCCGACAGAAAGAACGCACTACCGAGTGGCTCGTCGCTCGGCGGCTTGCCAGGCGCAGCGGCTGGCGTACCGGGCTGCTGCGGCTTGCTTTCGCCCTGCACGGCCATGATCCTGACCGCGTCGCCTTGCGCGGCGCGCCCAGTCGCGACGACCTCGATCTGATCGATGGTCAGGCCGTTTTGCAGCAGGCGGTCGCGCACCTGGTTGGCGCGCTTCATCGATTCAGCGACCCGATCTTTGTCGTTACCGAGCGCGAAGCCTTCGATGCGGATTTTCTCTTTGTTTTGCTGCGCGCGCTGCGCGACACCGGCCAGCGAATCTTGCAGCGATCGGCGGCGCGGTGCCTGCTTCGACACTGGTTTCGGCATCGAAGTCGAGGGCGCCGCTGCTCCGGCGCTGGCACCGCGTCCGGAAGTCGCGCCGTACTGCGCCGACGGCATCCGTTCGGCCTGTTCGTTCATCGCCACTTCGTCGGCTTTGGCGTTCAAGTCGTCGAGCGTGACGTTGGCCAGCACCTGCAGCTCCTTGCCGGCCACGGTGTACGGCGAGCCACCGGTTGGCGGCGCCAGCCCCAGCATCTGCCCGTCGCTCAACGTCTCGCGTTCCACGAAGCGCACGCTGTGTAGATCGAATCGGAACGACAGCGCCGACGTCGAACCAACGCCGATGGCCACGCGATCCCAATCTTCGCCCGACACGTTGTCGACCACTGCCCAGGCTTCCAGGTGCGCGGGCTTGTTCTTGCTCAGGTTCAGGCGGTAGCTAGGCTTCCAAGCTGGGCTCTCGGTCACGTAAGAAATCTTGAGATCACTCGGCGTGGGCTTCGGCAGTTGAATCGCGATTTCGACCTGATCGCCGACATGCTCCACGGTCGGAAACGACACCGGTACGGCTTTGCCCGTGTGCGCGTCGACCACCGTCAGCGACTTCAGCAGATCATCCAGCCGCTCGCTCGGCACCCGCAGCTTCAGCTCGGTGCCGTGCAGGGCCGCGTAGCGCTCGAAGTACGCGACGCCATTGCGGTAAACCACCACTTTGCCGAGCGCCGCGTTGCTCTCGATTGGCCGGGGCAGGTTAGTGGCGCAGCCGCCGAGGCCGAGGCTCAGTGACAGAGGGAACACGACAAGAAAAGCGCTAAATAGATTGGTCCGCATGGTTCGTCCTTGCACAACGAGCGACCTGGCTCGCCCCTTACAGGACGCCCCACCGGAGCTAACGATCTGCGACGATTTGCTGGCCGCGCGGCTGGTGGCCCAGCCGGACGTCGATGCTCGGGTGCCGCTTCACCAACGCTTCCAGCTCCGCCAGGCTCTCGGCGCTCAGCGGCTGGTCCTTCGAGAAGTTGCCCGGCTCGACGCCGTGGTCCCAGCCCCACGACGTGTGACAAGCGTCGCCGACCATCAAGACCGGGCCCTTCGGCGTGCGCGCTAAGTACGCGGTGCTACCGGGCGTGTGACCCGGTACGTGGAGCGCCCACAGCGAGCCGTCACCGAAGACGTCGAGCACGCCGCGGAAGCGATGCGCTGGATCCGGCTGGAATTGCCACTCGGCGAGTGTGTCTTGACCTTCGAACGCGCGATCGGTGATCGGGCGCGTGAACAGATTGAGAAAGCCGTGCGAGCGCGTCTCGCCGGGACCGCTGAACACTGGCGTACCATGCGGCACGTCGGGCATGCCCATGATGTGATCGAGGTGCAGGTGCGTGAGGAACACGCCGGCCAACGGCTGCGGTTGGCGTCCGAGCCAGGTCTTGAGGTCGACGTTCACGTGCACCGTGTCCATCTTCGCCAGCTTGGCGACCACGCCGCGCACGGCGGCATGGTCGGGATCGCTTTGCATCGCGTGCTCGACGCCGGTGTCGACGATGAACAGGCCGCGCGTCGGATGACGGAGCGCGTGGAAGTAGATCACTACCGGTTGCTCGGAGCTCTTCAAGCCAGCCGCCTTCGCGCTCGGGTGGTCGAGGTTCAGCATGCCTTCGAGCGGTACCTGCCAGGTCGCCGACGCCACCGTCTCGACCTCGATTGGCCCCGGTTGGTCGAGGGTCGCTTCCAACGCGGTCGAAGTCGCGGCCGTGCCCCAGCGCGCAACGGCTGCCGGGTGACCGCTGACCACGCAACCCTGGGTCAGGATTGCGGCGTTGAGCGCGATGCAAATCGAGGCGGCGGCGTAGATTTTCCGGTTCGTCATGCTCGAAACATAGCCATGCGTGATTCACATGAGAACTGCCAAACATTGGATGATACCATGCATAAATGGATGTTAGCTGGGACGATGTTCGGCTGTTCCTCGCGATCGCCGACCACGGCAGCCTGACCGAGGCCGCACGGCGCCTGCACGTGGGGCAGCCGACCGTGAGTCGCCGGCTCGCCGAGCTGGAAGAAAGCCTGGGCTACCCGCTGTTCGGTCGCAGCGTTGAGGGCACCACGCTCACCAGCCAAGGCGAACGCTGGCTGGAACCAGCGCGACGCATGGCCGAATGGGCGGGTGAGCTGCGCAGCACGGCCGAGCTCACCGACTCGGCGCCGGCCGGCATCGTACGCATCACGGCGGCGCCCGGTGTGGCTTTCGACTTCGTGGCGCCGTTCGCGCGTTTGGTGCGCGACAAGTACCCCAAGCTTCAGCTGCAGGTTCTGGCGCGCGTCGAGTACGTCGATCTCTCGCGGCGCGAAGCCGACATCGCGCTGCGTACACGCGCGCCGACGCAACGCGATCTCACGCTGATCCACACGTTCACGCATTTGAACGACGCGTTCGTGAGCAAAAGCTACGCCAAGAAATTACCCAAGAAGCCGAGCGTGAGCGACATCGACTTTATCGCCTGGGCGCCGCCGTTTGAGGCATTTCCGCCGAATCCGCAGCTGGCCGAGATGCTCCCGAACTTCCGCCCGGCGTTCGCTTCCGACGACTTCATCGTGCAACTGCGCGCGGCCGAAGCCGGCTTGGGTGCGATCTTCATGCAAAAAGTCCGGCACCGCTTTAACCGCGACAGCAACCTGGTACCGCTCGGTCTCGACTTGGGACCGCACGCCAAGAGCTCCTTGCATGTCGTGTGCGCCAAATCTGCGCTCGGCGTTGCCCGCATCCGCGCCGTCGCCGAGCTACTCAAGGCCGAGCTGATCCACGCCGAAAAACTTTCGAAGCAAGCCTTCGGTCCCATCGGGTAGGCCTGTCCGCCGCTGACCATTCATCGCATTTCGCGATTCGAGCAGCGAGAAAACAGGAAGGCGGGAAGGCGGGAAGATTTCTGTTGTTCGAACAGGCACCTGCGGCCCAATCGCGATCCGCCTGCGTCCAGTTGCCAGTACCACCCACCCTAAATCTCGGCCTTCCCGTCTTCCCGCCTTTCCCTGAGCATTGGTCTCATTTATCAGCTGCCCGCCCGCTCAGCCTGGCTTCTGGCGAGGCTTTCGCGAGGACCAAGCGACCTTTCTGGTCGCCTCTCGTTGAACGTACGTGGGTACGTGAGCACCGGACCGGAGCGAAAACGAAGCCAGAAGCCAGGATCAGCGGGCGTGGCCGCCAGCTGAAATGAGACCAATGGTGAGCCGCCTTTCCCGATCTCTTTGTGAGAAAATCAGGGAGCCGTACGGCGCGCTTTGTCTTTGCGGGTATATTGAAAGTCGGCGGATGGATTCGAAGCTTTCGATCGCGCTGCTCGAGGTGTTTTGCGGGTTGAGCTTCGTGGTGGGTGGCGTGGTGCTGGGGTTTTGCGCTGGGTGGCTGGGGAGCCCGCTAGCCTACCCGCACGACGCGCAGGGGCTGATGCGCGGAATGGCCGTGCTGTGTGGCGCGATCGTCGGCGCGCTGTTGGGTATTTCAGGCGCGGGCGTGGCGTATTTTCGGCTTTCGCGCGGGCGGCGGCAGCGCGTGGCGACCAGCGTGCTGGCGTTGGCTGCGCTCACGGCACTATTTACGGGCGTGGCGGTGCAGCACTTCAACTACTGGTGAGCTTGCTGGCGAGTGATAGAGTGCGCCGTCGCTCGCTAACGCCATGACCAAACTTTCCATCAACGTCAACAAGATAGCCACCCTGCGCAACACGCGCAGCCTTGAGATTCCGAGCCTGGTCAAGCTGTCGCGGGTTGCGCTCGACGCGGGCGCCCACGGCATCACCGTGCACCCGCGGCCGGATCAACGTCACATCCGTCCGAGCGACGTGGTCGAGCTCGCGGAGCTGCTGAAGGCGTATCCCTCGGCCGAGTACAATATCGAGGGCAATCCGTTTCACGGGCTGATCGAGCATTGCCAGCTGGTGAAGCCGAAGCAGGCGACGCTCGTGCCCGATGCGCGCGAAGCTTTCACTTCGAACCACGGCTGGAACTTGGTCGAGCTGGAAGCGGCGGCGCGCACCGCGCTCGGCCGCAGCATCAACGAGCTGAAGGCGCTTGGTTGCCGCGTCAGTCTCTTCCTCGATCCGGTCACCGAAATGATGCCGATCGCGCGCGACTTGGGTGCGGACCGCGTCGAGCTGTACACCGAGCCGTACGCTGCGGCAGCCGCTGCAGGTCGCGCGCCGGAGTCGGTCGCGCTGTACGGACGCGCTGCGGCCGCTGCGCGCGCCGCTGGTCTCGGCGTCAACGCTGGCCACGACTTGAACCTCGAAAACCTGGCTGCTTTCGTTCAAGGCGCCGGCCCGATCGACGAGGTTTCGATCGGTCACGCGCTGATCGCCGACGCTCTCGAGCTCGGCATGGCCGAAACGGTGCGCCGCTACCTGGCGCTCTGCTCGTAGTCGGAACCTTGCGCTTGACGCGGGTTGCACGGCCGCGCGTGCGGTCACGCCGCCTTGATCAAGACCTTGATCGGCTCGCGCACGGAGCCGGGGCGGAAGTTGCGAATCCGCTCCAAGAACGCCGGCGTGATCTCGTAGCCGCGCGCGACGAACAGCGTGCCGGTCGCTAGCTTCACGTCCGCCGCCAGCACCATGCCGCTGCGCAACGCAGCGACCGAGATGTCGCGGATCTTGTCGCCTTCTTTGCGCTGGCCGTGCAATCCGAGAAATGCCGCCAAAACCTGCGGATCATACTGATCGGCGCGCCCCTTCAAGGTCGTGAGCGCCATGCCGCTGCTCAGGCCCTGGGCTTCGAGGGTATCGAAATCCACGGCCACGCGCACGATCTGCGTCCAGCGCTGCAGGCGCGCTTGCTCGTGGGTGTGGTCGACCTTGTCCAGCTTCTTGAACGGCTTGGGGTACGTCGCCAAGATCTCCCGCACGATTTCTAGCCGCGGGACGTGACTCAGCAGCTGCTCGGTCACGTCCGGCGCGCGGTCGAGCATGGCCTGCTCTTCGGGGGTCAAGGCCGCGCCGTAGTAGACCTTCTCCAGCGTCTCGGGCGGCAACGTGAACGTCGACAGCTGCGACAGCATCGCCGCGACCTCGACCTGCCAGCGCTCGGCCAGCTCTAGCTTGTCGCACAACGCGCTGACGTGTTGCTTCACGCGCTGCGCACGCCCGAACGAGACCGGGTTGGTGATCGACATCACCTCGGTCAGCATCTTGATGCTGCCGTGTAGCGTTTGCTCGAGCAAGGTTTGCTCGGCCACGGTCAAGCGATGCAGCTCGACACCGGCTTCGACCGCGCCGAGCAGCTCGGGCGGCGGGCAGGGTTTGACCAAAAACCGAAACACGTGGCCGTGATTCACGGCCGCGATCGCCGAGTCGACCTCGGCGTGGCCGGTCAGCAAGATGCGCGTCGTATGCGGGTAGCTCCGGCTGGCTTTCGCCAGCAGTTCGGCGCCGCTCATGCCCGGCATGCGCATATCCGAAATCACGACCGCGGCCGGAGGCTGGCGTGCCAACAGCTCGAGCGCCGCGGCACCGCTGGTGGCCGTCTCGACGTCGTAGCGCCGCCGCAGGTGCAGTGAGAGCCCGCTCAATACCTGCGGCTCGTCATCCACGCACACCACGCGGCAGCGCGCTTTAGCTTCCAAGTTCGCTCCGTTTGGCCAAAATGCGCTTGGCCACGGTGACCAGTTGCTCCGGGCGGCAAGGCTTGACGAGCCAGCCGACAGCGCCGGCGCTCTTGGCCTGTTCCAGGGCAGCAGGGCTGATTTCAGTCGTCATGAACACGGCCGGCGGCAGGTGCGGGGAGGCGTCTTTGCGCATCCAATCGAGCACGCCGAAGCCGCTCAACCCGGGCATGTTCAGATCGATGATCACCAGGCACAGATCGCGCGTCTCTTTCAGTATCGCGATGCCACGAAAGCCGTCGCTGGCTGTCAGCACCGAGAAGCCCGCCGGCTCCAGCGCATCGACCACCGCGCGGCGCATCGTCTCGGCGTCGTCGATTATCAGCACTTTGTGCGCCGTCATAGCGGAGCCCCGCTCTTGCCGGCGTCGATCGCGAGCGGCAGGCGGATCACGAACGTCGTGCCCAGGCCGAGCTCAGTCTCGAAATCGATTGTGCCGTTGTGGCGCTTGACCACGCAGTTGTAAGCCATCGCCAGGCCTTGGCCCGTGCCCTTGCCGACCTCTTTGGTAGTGAAAAATGGCTCGAATACCTTGGCGCGCGCGTGCTCCGGGATGCCGGTGCCGCTGTCGCTGACGCGGATTACGGCGTGGGTGGCGTCGCAGCCGGCGCTGATCGAGATCTTACCTTTATCGCCACTCTCACCGACCACGTCGGCGATCGCATGCGAGGCGTTGACGATCAAGTTCAGCACCACCTGATTGAGCTCGCCGCCGATGCAGGGCACGGGTGGCAGATCTTGGGCGAGCTGCAAGTCCACATCGGCCACGTACTTCCATTCGTTGGTAGCGACCATCACCGTGCTCTCGATCAAACCTTTGAGATCAGTTGGGGTCAGGCGATCACCGCCGGGGTGCGCGAAGGCCTTCATCGCGCGCACGATGCTGGTGACGCGCTCGATGCCGGTCAGCGAGCGCTCGATCGCGGTCGGCAGGGCTTCACGCGTGTACTCGAAGTCGAGGTCGAGCTCGGCTTGCGCCAGCTCGGTCAGGCGAGCTTCGGTGGGGGGCGCCTGGACGGCGGCTTGGACCGAGGTCCGAAACATGTCGAGCAGCGTGAGCAGGTCGGCGATGCCGGCTTTGGCGAAGTGCAGGTTGTCGCCGATGAACTGCAGCGGTGTGTTGATCTCGTGCGCGACGCCGGCCGCCAGCTGGCCAATCGCGCCGAGCTTCTGCGACTGCAGCAACCGATCTTCCAAGCCGCGCTGGTCGGTTACGTCGCGCACGATGCAAACCAGCTCATCCTCGCTGCTGCGCACGATGCGGATCTCGTGGTGGATCGGCGCACCGCCACCGGGCGTGCAGGCGATGTCCAGCGTTTGCGCATCTTGCGAGATCTCGCGCGGCTCTGCGAACGCAGATTCGAGCCGCGTTCGCAGCCGCGTGTCGCTGATGCCGTCGGCCAGCGTCATGCCCTCGCGCAACGCGGCGAACGGCGAACCCTCGCGCTCGACGCCGCGCTTGAGACTCACGATCATACCATCGCTGCGCACACGGAATAGTGTGTCGGGCAGGGCCGAGATCAACGCGCGCTGTCGCTCTTCGCCGCGGATGCGCTCGTGGATGTCCGAGAAGATCAAGACCAGCCGCACCGGCTTGTCGCTGGCGTCGCGGCGAGCGACACCGCGCACCAAAACGTGGCGATAGCCGCCGTGGCGATGGCGCATGCGCACGGTCGTGTACAGCGGCCAGCCCTGCTTCAGGTGGTCGTCGATCAGCTGGAGCGTATGCGTGCGGTCTTCGTGGTGCATCAGATCGCGCCAGGCATCCGCAAGATCGCAGTATTCTGCGTGCTCGGCCTCGTCGAAGCCGAGCAGGTGCTTCCAGCGAGCGTTGTAGGTGACCTCGCTGGTTTGCAGATTCCAGTCGACGATGCCGTCTTGCGTTGCGCTGAGCAGCAGGTCGAGCAGCTCGGCCTTGGCGGTCAGATCGTTGCCTTCGAAGGCTTCGCTCATAGCAAAAGCATTTCTTTGGCTTCGGCCAGCACAACGCCAGCGTCGATCTCGAGCGCGCTCAGCTTGGTCGGCGTCACGCCCAGCCGTTCGAGGCGAGCCAGATCGCACGCTGGTCGCTCCTGAAACGGGGAAGGCGCGAGCCCACTGATCACGTAGTCGGCCAGGTGCACCACGTCGACCACGTCCAAGCCGTCGTGCTCGACACGCTCCGGGTGCTCGTGGAACGCGACGGCTTCCAGCACTGAGTGCGGAATGCCCCACAAACCGAGCAAATAGGCGCTGAGCGCCGCGTGCTGTTCAGCGTCGGCCGGCTGTGAATCTGAGCGCGTGGCCAGCACCAAGTGACCCATGTCGCGCAGCATGCCGGCTACGAACGCGTCGTCGGCACGGCGCCGCTCGCCGCCGAACCAACGCCGCCCGAGCAGGCCCACGGCCAGCGCGTTGACTTGAAACGCGGTGTAGCTCGCCGCCGGCAGCCTGAGCTTGCCCGACTGCAGCGCCGACATCGCCTCCATCGCCAGCGATAGGTCGCGCAGGGCGAGCGTTCCCAAGTAGGTGGCGGCTTGGCTCACGCTGCTCACGGCGCGCGGTAGCCCGAAAAATGCCGAGTTGGCGACCTGCAGTACCTTGGCGCACAACGTGGGTTCGCGCTCGACGATCCGCGCTACGTCGCCGATGCTCGAGTTCGGATCGGCCAGCGCCTTGGAAATCGCCAGGTACGCGGTCGGCGCCGCCGGCAGCACGCTGACGTCGCCCGCCAGCGACTTCAGCTCCTCGGCGGACAATAGCTCGTTCAATTCGCAGCAGCGCTTGACGACGTTGCGCAGCTTCTCGACATCGCAAGGCTTGGCCAGGAACTGGTGTGCGGTGAACACGCTCTTGAGCGCGGTCTGCGGATCAGTCTGGCCAGAGAGCACGAGCCGCACGGCGTGCGGCTGCAGTTCTTTTACACGCGTCAGCAGCAACGCGCCGTCGATGATCGGCATGCGCATGTCGGTCACCACGACGTCGAACTTGGACGCGTGGACCTCTTGCAGCCCGGCCGGGCCGCCCAGCGCGAACACCATGTCCCACTCGCGCCGTTGAGGTCGCAGTACCGCGCGTAGGCCTTCCAGAATCGCCGCCTCATCGTCGACGAACAGCACGCGCTGCTTGCGTGCACCCGTCGCCACCGGGAGCGTTCCGGAGCCAGGGTCTGGCTTGATGCTGCGCGCTTCCATTGATCTGCGGGGCGAATCGCGACGGGCCTGAAGCGCCTCGATGGCGGAGCGCCCCGGGTTAATGGACTGAACGGCCAGCCCGGCGGCCGGTGAAGGGCCGCGGCGCCGCTGGTTTGGGCCCAATCGCCAAGATTCGGCCGAACCTCCGCGCTCAAACCGGCGAGAAGGAGCAGAACGTCCCGGTCTTGATCGCCGCTGCCAAGTAGCGACCCAGCGCCGGATCCAGGTTGGCGACGCTGTCGATCGTGTCTTTCAGTCGCCGCTGCACGTTGATTCGGGCGCGCTCGACGTTCGACGGCGCTCGGCGGTCGCGGTTACCCAGCCCAACCGCCGACGCCAATTGCTCGGCCAGCGCGTCCAGCTCCTCGCGCGCGTGGCTCAAGGCGCTGTCGTTGCCGAGCGAGCGCGCGAGCTCGATGCGGTCTTCGAGCTTAGCGATGCGTGCTTGATACTCCGCCTTGGCCCGCGCATCCAAGATCCCCCCGGCGTCGCCGTCGCCGTGCTCGGCGCCGATCAGCACCAACACGTGGACTTCGCGTCCGCTCTGCGCGACGAGCTGGTCTAAATACGCCAGTCCTTTGCCGTGCTTGAGGCGCAGCACGGGTCCTGCGTCCGGCTGAAGCGCCCACACGTCACCTTCGCGGCGCAACGTAAACGGGGTGCGCGACTTGGCCTGTGTCTTGGGGCTCGGCCGGGCGCCGCAGGCCGCGCGGCCACGGCGCGCCCGGTTCGAGAAAGCCTTGGCGCCCATCGCGTCGCTCAGCAGGATCGCGTCATCGTAGAATATCGCTGCCTCGTCCGGTCGCCCCAACACGAGCGCCAAGTCGCCCAACAGGCGCGTGGTGGGGCCGAACAGCACGCCGCCCGAAGGTCCGCAGAACAGCCGGTTTCTGGCGCGCAACTCGGATAGCGCGTCGAATCCAAGCTGCGCCGTTGCTCGATCCTTGCACAGCACGCAGACGTCGGCGCACATCATCCAGGCTGGAAAGTTGGCGGCCGCGGGCAGCGCCGAGCGCAGCAACGCCGCGGCTTCTTCGGTTCGGCCGCTGGCGGCGATCACCCAGGCTTTGAACGGCGATAGGCCGCGAATCTTGCTGAATACGTCGAGCAAGAACTCGGCGTCCGGCAGGATTCGCTCAGGCTCGGTGACTTGTGCCAGCGCCACGCGCTGCATGCACCAGGCGATCACCGCTGGAGCCTGGCCGACCGTGCGCGATTCGTCCGAGAGCCGCCGCGCGTCGTCGTAGCGCTCGTCGAGCAGCGCCAATACCGACTTGAGCGCCAATAGCCGCCACGGCGCAACGTGGGGCATGCCGCGCATCAGCTCCTCGAAGGCGCGCAGCTCCACGTTGGCTTCCGAGCGCCGGCTCTCGAGCAGGAGCTGCAGCACATGCATGCCGAGCGAACGCTCCTGCGTGAGGCGCTGACCGAGCTCACGGGCCAGCGCGATCATCTCGGCCAACAATCCAGCGCGCTCATTTTCGTGGACGATGTAGCCGAGCGCCGGGCCGCCGTAGCTCAGCGTGTACAGCAGCGTCTGCTTGTCGCCGAGCTGGCGCGCGCTGGCCATCGCTTCGCGCGCCAGGTCGACGATCGCTAACGCATGCTGGGCGTCCCGCGGCGGCACTTGCGCGGCCGCCAAACGCGCCGAAACTCGCGCGCGTAGCGGGGTGTCGCCGCCCGTCAGCCGCTCGAGACCCCGCTCAAGCAAGTCGACCATCGTCGGATCGACACCAGCCGTGAATAGCTCGGTACCGTAGACGAGCGCCGCCCGCGAGAATAGCTCGGGCAACTGCAGCGTTTCTGCGAACTCGGCTGCGACCACGCAGGCTTTACGCCCTTCCGGCCCCGCGCCGGCGCGGATCAACGCTTCGCCGTGCAGCAGCGTTAGCTCGCACGCCAGCAGCGAGCCGGCGGGCGCGACCGACAGCGCGCGCTCGGCCATGCTGGCGGCTTCGTCGAAGGCCAGCGCTGCTAGGGCTGCGCGTGCCGCTTCACCGGCTGCACGTGCCGCGAGCTCCGCGTCGCCGGCGCTGCACCCCGCCAGCAAGTGGTGCGCCCCCAGGCTGGGGTCACGCGTGTTGCAGCCGGCCTTCCAATGCAGCTCGGCACGCCGACTCGGGGTCATCGCGTCGTACACGCGGTCGCGCAGCAGAACGTGCGCAAACGCGTAAGCGCCACGCTCGCCCGGTGTCCAAATACCGGCCGCGACGGCTTTGTCGGCGCAAGCGCGGGCCGCGTCTGGCGCGAGCTCGAAGGCTTGTGTCAGCTGCTCGAGCGTGAGCTCTCGGCCCAGAATCGAGGCGGACTCGAGCATGCTGCGCACGGCTACCGGCAATGTCGCCAAGTGCTCGTCGAGCACGACCGCCAGCGCACCGTGAGCCGCGCCCTCCTTCATGCCGACGCGCAGCAGCTCTTCGATGAATAGCGGGTTGCCCTCGCTGATGCGAAATACCTCTTCCGCGCTCGACGCCGCGCGTTCCACGACCCAGCTCCGCACGTCCTGCAGGCTGAGCCGCGCGAGCTCGATACACTCAGCGTCGCGCTGGATCCGCGCCAGCGCCAGCGCGGCCGCGCCCTCCGGCCAGGCGTGGGCGCCACGCGAGGTGCCGACCACCAGCAAACGCGTTCCAGTGAGCTGGGGCGCGACGAACTGCAGCAACAAGAGCGAGGAGACGTCGGCTGCGTGTAGGTCGTCGAACAGCAGCACCAGCGTCGTCTCCGCCGCCAGTTGTTTCAGACTTTGGCTGACGCGGTCGAACACCTCGAAGCGCTGCTGGGCAGCGTCGCCGCTCGGGTCGAAACCGTTGAACGGGTCGACGCCGAGCGCGCGAAACGTCTGAATCCAGGGCCAGTATGGCGGCGCGCCCCCGGCCTCCCACGAGCGTCCCCAGACCACCTTGGCACCGAGCGAACTAGCTTGCGTCGCGATTTCTTTGGCCAAGCGAGACTTGCCGATGCCGGCCTCACCGGTCACGAGCAACAGCGCGCCGTGACCCTGGTCAGCTTGCTTCAAAGCAAGGCCAGCGCGCTCGAGTTCGGCGTGCCGGCCATGAAGGCGCTGCATGGCGCGCTACTCTAGCGCGCCTCGGCCACGTGGCGTGGCGCGTCTTTCGGCGGACCCTTCGTGGCCCAGTCGACCAGGAATGCCTGCTCTTCGGCGTTCGAGTCGCGGCCCAATAGCTCGTTTCTGTGTGGGAAACGCCCAAAGCGCGTGATCACGTCGACGAACTTGTGAGCTTGCTCGACGTGCATCGCGCTGATCTTGGCAAGCTCCGGCGGTGCCGCAGCCGCCAGCCGGCGCGCGATTTCGGCGCCGCGTTTGGACAGCGAAACGTCTTCGGCATGCGCGAACGGCATGCTCAAGAACATCGTTTCCAGGTGGCTCAGCTCGTTCTCCGCGCCATTCTCGAAAGCCTCCAGACTAAGCCGCTGTGCCTTGCGATCGCCTTCGTGGGTGCGCGGGTCACCGCGAAACATGTTGCGCGTGAATTGGTCGAGCACCAGCACGAGCGCCAAGCGACCGCGCGGTGTCTCGCTCCAGGCGTCGAGCTTGCCGCTCAGCGCGGCTTCCACCGTCGTGCCGAAGCGCGCCTTCACTTCCGTGTCGAGCGCGGCGCCACCGGCGAACCAGCGCCGCACCTTGTTCATCAGCTCGGCTTCGCTCGTGGCCGGCGCGCCGAACCAGAAGCCGAGCACGTCTTCGGGCGACGCGAGCGCTGCGCTGGGCGCGGACTGACGAGCCCGGGCCCGCTCGTGCGCCGGTCTTTGCGCAATACGCGCGGCGTAGGCTTGCAGCCGTGGCCACTTAGCGACATCGACGAATCTCGAGATCAGCGGCAGGTTCGCGAACGCGCAGTCGGCCAAGCTGAAGTCGCCGACCAGCCAGTCGCCGTCCGAATCGTCGAGCCCGCGCTCGACGAGGTCGAGGATGGCTTCGAGCTTGGCGCGCTCTTCGGCAATCCGCGCGGGCCTCCGCTCTTCCGCGCTGGTGCGCTCCTCACGCATCAGCTGCATCACAGTCCAACCCAGCTTGCCGGACAGCTCAAGCCAGCTATCGACCGCCAACTGCTGACCCGCGTCGGCCGGCAGCAGGCTTGCGTTGCCATGCGAGCGCAGCACGTGCCGCATCATCGGGTTGACCTCGAACAGCCCTCGTTCGCCTTCAACCAGCCGCGGGCCAGGTCGGCCGAACGCCTGCAGGAAATGGCCGTCCGAACGCAAGGCAACCTCGTAGTCGAATCCCAGTTCCTCCAACAAAAACAATATCTTAGGTGACTGGCCGCAACCAACGGTCGTTTCGATAATCATGAACGTGCCTCCCGAGAGAGGCGTTCAGTCCGACGGAACAAGGTTCCGTGGAACCCGAGCAAACAGGAAGGCCGCTGATGCTTCATCGCATCTTGCCCAAGCGAGCGGGCACAACAGGAAGGCGGCTTGTCATTGGTCTCATTTCAGCTGGCGGCCACGCCCGCTGATCCTGGCTTCTGGCTTCGTTTTCGCTCCGGTCCGGTGCTCACGTACCCACGTACGTTCCGCTCCGGTCCTCGCGAAAGCCTCGCCA
>JBBSAB010000118.1:0-25752 GCA_038252755.1 Polyangiales bacterium
AATCCGTAACGCACTCGCGACACACTTTGGTCAATGAATTCGCGGCCGCGATTCGTTGGCATGACGCTGTCGCACTAGCGACACCTTCGTCAGCAGCCGCTGACCTTGTCGCAAGTGCGACAGCGTCATGCCAACGAATCGCGGCCGCGAATTCATTGAGCAAAGTGTGTCGCAAGTGCGATACGGATTGACGCGCCGAAAGGGGTCGCCCCAACCATACGGGAGCGCGAGTGCGGACCGGAGCGCGAGTGCGGACCGGAGCGAGCCGCAGCGGCCGCTGCCGTGCGAGCGTGAATTTTAGGGTGCGCGCTGCCGCCCGCGAAACAGCTAGGCACGCCGGCTGGTGGCCGCGTGCACACCTCCAAGGAAATATTTTTTGTTTTGGTTGCTCACTTGGTCAACACGGGTAGCTCGAGCACGAAGATGCAGCCCTTGCCAGGAAGGTCCTGGACGCGGATGACGCCGTCGTGGGCGTCGGCGGCTTGCTTGGCGATCGCCAAGCCTAAGCCGAAGCCGCTGCGGTCGGTGCCCATCTGCGCGAATGGCGCGAACACTTGTTGGACGGCGCCGGGCGGCAAGCCGCCGCAGGTATCCTCGACCTCGATCACTACGCGTTCGGCCGAGCCGCGCGCGCGCACTTCGACGGCGCCGCCGTCGTGGCTGAATTTGACTGCGTTTCGTACAAGGTTCGACAGCGCTGACGATACGAGACGCACGTCGACAGACACGGTGACATCGTTCTCGACGTGAAATGTAAGCGCTATATCGCGCTGTTCTGCGCTGGCCGTCGCCGCCATTTCCATATCTTCGAGCAGCGCCGTCAGCGTCACGGGCTCTCTGGTCAAGTGGATCCCTGTCCCAAATTGTGCCGAGCGCAGCGTGCTATCGATCAGCTGCTGCATGCGTTGCAGCCCGCGGTTGAGCACCTGCGCAAAGCGATCGCTCTTATCTAGCTGTCCCTTTCGCTCCAGCATACCGACGGCGGCGAGCGCAGAACCGAGCGGGTTTCGCAGCTCGTGAGCGATGAAGGCAAAGTGCTCGTTCATGTTGCGCTGCAACTCGGCGTCTCGCTGGCGCTGGTATTCCGAGACCGCTTCGGCGATACCCGTGATGATGCAATCGAACAGCAGATCTCGCTCCGACTCACGAACCGTGAGCTGCTCGACCTTCGCCAACTCGAGGATAGCGTCACGCAGCGCGCCGTATTCCCGCACCACGCTGTCGAGGCTGAACCCCAGCCCCAGCCGCTGCACCCCGTGGTCCGCCGCGATCCGACTGCCTTCCGTACTCTCTCGGTGACGCAGCGCCTGGGCAATTTCGTCCAGGAACGCTGGCAGGTGGTCGATCAGCTCCAGGTGACGCATCGCCTCGGGGTGGAGCGATCCGCGGACGGCTACGTTCCAACGCTTCAAAACGTCATCGCGCCTTGTCGCCAAGAGCTCGGCCAAGTTCATGCCTGGCAACTACCGCAGGGCCGTGCCGCGAGCAATATGACTGGCTTGGGCTAGCTACCGCTCGCACCGCCCGACGCTGAACAAGCGTACGACGCGTTCGGCGGCGGCTTCCAAGAGCGGGCCGGCGTCGCGCATTGCTTCTTCCAACGAGAGCGGGCGGGAGCAGATCGAGAACATGCCGGCGAAGGCGGGAAAATCGCGACCGGCGATGTCGCTGGCGATGCCGCCGCCGAGCGCTACGACTGGTACACCGTGGGCGGCTGCGCGACGGGCGACACCGAACGGGCCTTTGTTGCGCAGGCTTTGGCGATCCAAAAGGCCTTCGGCGGTGATGCAGAGCGCGGCGCCGCTGAGCGCCTGCTCGAAACCGACCGCGTCGAGCACCCAATCGACGCCAGGCAAGAGCCGCGCGCCGAGTACGCCGTGCAGGCCCGCGGCGATGCCGCCGGCTGCGCCGCCCGAGGTGACACCGCGAACGTCGCGACCAAAATCGCGCGCTACGATCGACGAGAAATGCGCGAGCGCGCTTTCGAGCTGTTCGACGCCAGCCGGCGTGGCGCCTTTTTGCGGCCCGAACAGCCTTGCCGCGCCGTGCTCACCGAGCAGTGGGCTGTCGACGTCGGAGGCAATGTCGATCGGCACTTGCCGGGCTCGCTCGGAAAGTTGGCTCACGTCGATACGCGCGAGTCGACCGAGCGCGCCGCCACCGCGCGGCAGCGGCTGACCGTCGGAATCGAGCAGGCGCGCGCCGAGCGCTTCCAAGATGCCGGCGCCCCCATCCACGGTCGCGCTGCCGCCGACCCCAAGCACGATGCGTTGGGCGGAAGCCTCGAGCGCGGCGCGGACTAACTCGCCGGTGCCGTAGCTCGTCGCGGTGAGCGCGTTGCGTTCAGTCGCTTGCAGCAACGCCAGGCCCGAGGCCGTGGCTACGTCGATGACTGCGGTGCCATCGTCGAGCCAGGCGTAGCGCGCGCTGCGCAGACGACCGAGCGGGTCCTGGGCCGAACAGTCGCGAAAGCTGCCGCCGCGGGCTCGGCACACTACCTCGGCGGTGCCGTCGCCGCCGTCCGCGATGCCGAGCTCCACCACCTCGATACCCGGCAGCGCGCGCTTGGCGCCGGTCGCAATGGCGGCAGCCGCCGCAAAGGGGGAGAGGCTGCCCTTGAGGGCGTTCGGGGCGGCGACCAGCTTCAGCATGTGGGGTGATGTCCGGAAATCGGAACCGGCCCAGCTGGGTGGTTAGTAAACCGTTTTCTGGTCTGAAAGATCACCCGAGCGCGACTTAATCGCGATGCCGTCCGAATTGCGCGCGGTCGCCGCTGGCCTGGCCCTCGCCGCGGGGCTCACGTGCGGTTGCGTCGCCCAGATCGATGGCGGTCCCGTGCCGGGCCCGCTTGTCGTGGCGGCAGATTCTGGCGGCACCGCTGGAACCAGTCCCGGTGGGGGTGGCGGCAGCGGCCCGTTGGTGTCCTCCACACCCCTCGCCGCCGAGCTGCTGCATCGGCTCAATCGGCTCGAGTATGACAACACCGTGCGTGAGCTGCTCGGCACGTCACTCAACCCCGCGGATGATTTTCCGCCCGACAGCAACCTCGACGGCTTCGACAACCTGGCCGAGGGGCTGAGCCTTTCGCCCGCGTTGATGGACCTGTACACGGGCGCCGCGCACGACCTAGCCGACGCCGCTTTGAGGATCGCCCCGCGCTACCGCGAGTACTTCGAAGCCAAGGCGCTCGGCAAGGCGCCCGGCTACGGCTACGGTGCATCCGCGTTCACGCTGGCCAACAGCGCGCTCACCGCCAAGCTCCAGCTGGCTCAGGCCGAGAAGGTAACGCTCTACATTCCGGCGGGCGGCACGATTTCGAACGCCGATCGTCCGATCATGAGCGTTCAGGTCGACGCCGGAGCACCGCAAACGTTCACGGTCGAGGCGCTGCCGTCGGCGCCCAAGACTTTCAGCGTGACCGCGGATTTGGCAGCGGGGGCGCACACCGTAACGGTGAAGTGCGACAACTACGTGAATTTGCCGGCCGATAACATCACCAATCAGCTGGTGGTGAGCTCGATCGAGGCCAAGGGTCAGGCTCAGGTCGTGCCAGCCTCGCGCGCCAAGATCTACACCTGCGAGCCCGCGAAAGCGGCGGACCCAGCGGCCTGCTACCACCAAATCGTGACCGGCTTTGCCGAGCGCGCCTTTCGACGTCCGCTCACGGCAGGCGAGTCGGAAAGTTTGGTCGCGCTTTGGCAAAAGCTCCGCACCAAAGAAGGCGATGACGACGCTGTCTCGCTGCTCGTGCGCGCGGTGCTGATCAGTCCCAATTTTCTGTACCGACCGAGCTTCAAGCTGCCCGGCTCGCTCACGGCGGACGCTCACGGGCTCGTGCCGCTCGACGACTACACGATCGGCAGCCGGCTCTCGTATTTCTTGTGGAGCAGCATGCCGGACGCGGCGCTGTTCGACGCCGCCAAGGCCGGCGCGCTACAGACCGACGCCGGCTTGACCAGCGCCGTCGAGCGGATGCTGACCGATCCGCGCGCGGCGGCGTTGCAAGAAGGCTTTGCGGCGCAGTGGCTCAACGCGCGACCGCTGGCAGTCGTGACGAAGGATCCGATGAAGTATCCAGACTTCGACGAGCCGCTGCGCGCCGCGATGATCGGCGAAGTGAAGCAGTTTTTCGGCGCGTTTTTGGGCGCTGATTTGCCGGTGCAGCAGATGTTGGATCCGGGCTTTGGCTTCGTGAACGACCGTTTGGCAAAGCACTACGGCTTGCCGCTGCCTGGCACCGATCAGCTCACGCGCGTCACCTTGCCGGCGGGCACGCGCGGTGGGCTGCTGTTTCAGGGCGCGTGGCTGACTGCTAGCTCCGAAGCCAACCGCACATCGCCGGTCAAACGCGGGCGGTTCCTGCTGGAGCGCATCTTGTGCCGCTCGGTGCCGCCTCCGCCGGCCAACGTGCCGGCGTTCAAAGAACCCGAAGGTGAGGTCACGATGCGTGAGCGCTTGGCCGAGCACCGTAAGAGCCCAGCGTGTGCCGGCTGTCACAACCTGCTCGATCCCGTCGGGCTCGGCCTCGAAGAGCTGGACGGCATCGGCAGCCTGCGCACGCTCGAGGCCGGCACGCCGATTGACACCAGCGGCGGGGTTTCCGCCGACGCCAACTCCTTCGTCGCCGACGTGCCGTACTCCGGCGGGCTCGAGCTGGCCGCACGGCTGAAAGACGACCCGCGCTTTGCAAGGTGCCTGACCCAAAAGCTGTACGGGTACGCGCTCGGTCGCAACTTGGCCGACGGCGACCAACCGTATTGGGAAGCGCTCGCCAATGCTGGCGCGAAGCCGACGCTGGCGCAGCTAATTTCGGCGATCGCGCTTTCGCCGGCTTTTCGGCGGCAAACGGCGGTCGAGGTGGCGCCATGATGCAACGCTCACGTCGATGGTTCTTGGGCGGTGCTGGCGCGTTGATCGCGCTGCCTTCGCTCGAGTTGTTCGCTGTAAAGCCTGCGCGCTCGCAGGCCGTGCAGGCGCCAAAGCGGCTGGTGATCTACTTTTTGCCGAACGGTCGGATGCCGGCCAGCTGGATCCCGGGTCAGCTGGGCACGACCTTCACGCTGCCGGAGGCGTCGGCCTCGCTCGAGCCGTTCAAGAAGCAGCTCTTGTTCATGAACGGGCTCTTTCACACCGCCGGACAGACGTCGACCGCCGCTGGCGACCACGCGCGCGGGACCGGTACGCTGCTCACCAGCACCAAGCTCAGCAACTTCAACCAGCTAACCAACGACATCTCAATCGACCAAGCGATCGTCAAAGCACTCAAGCCGACGACGCGCTTTCCGTCACTCCAATGGGGAGCCGGCGAGCCGTCCGCGTGTGACTTCGGTGCTTCGTGCACATACACGCAAACGATTTCGTGGGCCGCGCCCGGCATGCCGCTGAGCCCGATCACCGATCCGCTAACCGCCTTCAACCAGTTGTTCGGTGGCACGAGCGAGGGCGCGACCGCCGAGCAGCAAGCGATCCGCAAGGAATCGCTCGGCAGCGTGCTCGACTACGCGCTCAACGACGCGCAACAGCTGAATCAGCGCCTGGGCAAGCGCGATCAAGCCAAGCTCGACGAGTACCTGACCGCCGTGCGGCAGCTGGAAACTCGCCTACAAAGCCCGGTTGGCGCTTGCGAGATGGGCCAGCCGCCCGGCACCGGCCTCGGCTACCAGGAGCGCGTGCTCGCGTTCAACGACTTGATGGTGCTGGCGCTGCGTTGCGATCAGTCGCGCGTGCTCACCTTCCAGATCGAGAACGGCTTGAGCAGCCGCTCGCATCCGTTCATCAACGCGATTGCCGGCCACCACGCCCTGAGTCACGACGCCAGCCCCAACGGACGTGCCGCGTTGTTACGGCTCGAAAAATGGCAGTGCGAGCAAGCCGCTGATTTTGCGACCAAGCTGCAAGCCGCCAAAGACGCTGACGGCACCTCCCTGCTCGAAAACACCGCGCTCTTGCTGCTACCCGACATGGGCGACGGCAACCCCCATGACCACACCAGCCTCGCCCCCGCCCTGGTCGGCAACTTTGGCGGCGCCCTCGAAACCGGCAAAGTCGTCGACTTCAAAGGCGCCCCGCTCGGCAACCTCTACGTCACGCTCCTGCAAATGATGGGCGCCACGGACAAGACATTTGGGCAAGACGGCACGGCGGTGTTGCCAGGCGTGCTGAAGGCCTGATTCGGGTGGGGCCGGTCGCCCTGTTGCGGCCGCCGCCCGGGCTGGCCGGCAAGCGTGTCTAGCCCGGTGAACAGAAAGCGGTCATGGCGATGAGCACGCGCGAAGCGTGCGGCACCAGGCGCCGCGCCAAGTCCGTGGCGATGGCCGCCTCCGCGCCGTCAGGCGACCGCCCATACCGGCGCAGCACATTCGCAAGCCTGCGCCTGGGCGCGCACTGACGCGCGCGCTCGTTACCACGTCGGCGCTGAGCGCGTTCATCGTCGAGAACAGCTTCGACTTCGTCGGCTCGGTGCCGTAGTTCCGTCGGCTGTCGGCGGCCTCGGCATTCTCGACAAAGCTGCCGCTGCCGCTGCCGGATCCGGGACGTAGTCTCACAAGTTGCAGGCGACTGCATCGTCGACGCAGAGGCACAATTGATCCGGACATTGTCCCGTGCCGGTGCAGGAGTCGCCGTCCGTCGCGTCCGGCGGGCACTCGGCGTCACCAGCGCCGCCATCCACGCAGATCCACGCCAGAGGGCTGCCGTCCCCGTCCGTGGGCAAGCAGCTACACAGCTGGTTGTCGTAAGGGCAGACGTCCGGTGCGTCCTGCTCCTGCACGCACGTCGCATCCGGCTCGGGCATCGCTTCTGGGCAAGCAGGAACGTTCCCCGTGCCGGCTGTAGGACCAACGTCGGTGCCGCCGTTGGCATTCGTGCCGCCGTTGGCATTCGTGCCGCCGTTGGCATTCGTGCCGCCATTGGCATTCGTGCCGCCATTGGCATTCGTGCCGCCGTTGGCATTCGTGCCGCCGTTGGCGTTCGTGCCGCCAAACCCGCTAGTCCCTGCGGTGCTGGTCACGCCCGCGGCGCTGATTGAGCCCGCGTTCGCGGTGCTGGACCCACCTATTGAAGACGCTCCGGCGGCGCCTCCGGATCCATTGCCGATTGGGGAGGTGGAGGCGCCGTCGCTTGAGCAGCCAGCCCCAACGACGATCAGCGAAGCTGCCGCACCGAACAAACCCAGGGCAAGCAGCCCGGTCTTCATGGTCATGATGCGTTAGGGACGCCTTCGCGCCATTCCGTGATGCGTCCGCAAAAAAATTTGCCGATGCCAGGCGTCAGCCGCCGGAGTCAGCCGGGAATGACCGAAACCGCCACGGCATCACGGAAACTCGAAGACGCCGAGCCCGGCGTCCACGAAAGCGCCGGCGTCGCTCGTGAGGCTGTGAACAGCCAACACGTTGAAACCTGGCACAACCGCGGCGAGCGCCTCCGCGCTCACCTCTGAAACACGATAGGCACCGGGGGCCACCACGCCCGAGAAGGCTTCCACGCCGTTCAGGTAGATTTGCGTCTCTCCGCGATGATAAACGCGCAGGCTGAGGAGGCTGGCGGGCGGGTCGAAAGAAAACCCGCGCCGCAGCCAGATCTCCGGACTCTGCCAGTGCGTGCCGCGCGGCGAAACCTCAGCCGCGTCGTCGCCGAAAGGGCCTAGTGCCTCGCTCCAGCTCGAGTCGTCGAATGAAGGCGACGCCCAAGTTTCGTCGATCGGCCCCTCCGAAAACCGCCACGGCTGGCCGACCTCCTCCGAAGTATCCACGAGCGACCGGTAAGCTTGCGTCCGCAACGTGATCCGAAAGGCTTGTTCCGAGAGCCCCGGATCGACCTGTTGGACGAGCGCGGCGCCACCCTCCATGCTCGCGTCAGTAACCTGCAAGACGAGACCGCCGACGTGGCTGACGATGTTCCAAGTGCCATCGCCAACGCAGACAGCTTGCCACTCTTGGTTGACGCTTTGGTTGCACTCCGAAACGATGACAGGCGTACCGGGCGACGGATCGCCGCCGGACACGTCGAGGCAGTCGGCCCATTCGAGATTGACAAGCGAGGACCACCCGGAGTTCGCAGGCCGGACTTGCCAGATCTGGCGGGGCTCTGCGGCGCAGCTGCGCTGCTCGATGGCAGGCGCCTCGCCAGGCGCACGATCTTGCGGAGTCAGGCAATTGCCGCTGGCGCCAGCCTCGAGCCGCAGCACGCCCTCGAGTCGTCCCGCGGCGCCGATCGCGTAGCTTTCGTCGCGTAAGCCCGCGGTGAGTGTACATCCAGTCGTGGGCGTTGACTCCGCCGGCGGCTCGCCAATCGGGCCGTCGATCGGGCCGTCGATCGGGCCGTCGATCGGGCCGTCGATCGGGCCGTCGATCGGGCCGTCAACCGCTCCGCCACTCCCCGTATCTCGGGTGTGATGCCCAATCAAGACCCCTGGGGAGCCGACCTCGCAACCCGTGAGCGTGAGCAGCAGCGCCGCACCCCAGGCGCATCGCCAGCGGGCTTGCGCGACACCGGTTTCAAGGTCGCTTAGTCGTAGCCGAGCCCGGCGCGGGTGCAGGCTCCGCAGCGGCACCACACGCTCGTTCAACGCGACCAGCTTGGGGGGAATCAGGATAGCGATGGAGGAAGCGCCTGGCTTGAGCTTGGCCCTCAGTCTGCCTGCCCGCCGCGCAAAGCGCCAGCACGCGGGCCGCGTCGGCCTCGATGCGCAACATGCCCTTCGGAAAACGCTGATCGTAGTCGCCTAGTTTCGAAAGCGCCTCGCCAGTGCGCCCCGCCGCAAGCGCGCGCTGAGCTTCCGCCAACAGCTTACCCTCGGCTTCCACGTTCAGGATCGGGGCCTTCTTGGGCTGAGCCGGCTCAGACGCCGCGGAAGCGGAGGGCGAGACTACGGGGACTAGCGCTGTCGTGAGCTCGTGTGATGGCTCGCCACTGTCGCGCGCCGGCACGCTGCGGTTCGGCGCTGCGCGCGTGGCCGGAGCGGCCGCCGCCGGCACGGGTGGCTTCGAAAGCTGGAGCCACGCGCCTCCCGCTAGGGCGATACCCACGACCAGCCCCGAGGCGACGAGCTTGAATCCCAGCAGGCCGGTTGCAGCGGCCGCTTGGGGGGCCGTGACAGACGCTGCAGCAAGCGCACCGGCCGCCGCGAGCTTGCTAAGAAGAGCTTTACCGACCCGGTCCACGTCCGCCTGATCTGGGTCGTCGCCCGAGCGCATGGCCCCGAGCAACGCGCGTGTTCTCGGGTCAAGGTCGCTCACGATGCCACCTTCGGCTCGGCGAGGCTTTCCCTCAAGCGTTCTTCGAGGAGCCGCCGCCCGGCGCGTAGCCGACTGTGAGCCGTGTTGAGGTTGATGTCGAGGGCCTCAGCTGCCTCTACCACGGACATCTGCTCCAGCTCGACCATGACGAGTATCGTTCTCTTGTCGTAGTCGAGCTCGGAGAGCAGCCGATGCCCGAGCTCGATGGCCTGACGCTGCAGCAAGAGGTCGAGCGGGCTGTGCTCGCTCTCGACCAGGCTGTCCAATATCTCAGGCGAGACCGGCAGAAACCGCTGGCTCGTGACGCGGAGCCGCTCGCACCTGCGCGCCGCGATCCGCGCCATGATCGCGAACAACCAGGTGCGGACCGTGCAACGGCCCTCGAAGTCCGGCAAAGCCTGTTGCGCTGCGACAAAGACATCTTGAACGGCGTCCTCAATGTAATCCTGAGGGATCCCCAGCCTCTTCAGGTTGCGCCAAACAAACTTCGCGTGCTCGGCGTAGAGCTCCGCCACGCTAGGGATCGCTCCAGCCTTGGGGAGACGCGACTCCATCGGTTTTCAGCGCAGCAAGAGCAGTTCCATCGGGCCTAGCAAAGGAGTTAGTCCATGCTGGGCTTCAATCCGTGATCGCCGCGGTTCGGCGCCCGAGAAAACTCGCGCGCCCTCAGAATCGAATCGCGAGGCCTGCCAGCATAGCGCCACTAAGGGCGGGAATTTCATGCACTTGGCCAACGCCGCCAATCAGAAAATGTGGGTGTAGGTGCCGAAAACTACCCTGGGCACCGAAAGAAAAGGACAGCGGAGACACCAGCAAGACTTGAGACTCAAGGGAGAGCTGGCTCGAGAGCAGGGCTACGACACCGCGACCCGGGCTTGAGACGCCGAACGCCTGCGCAGACCAGTATTCGAAGGCCACACCCGCACAGGCGGCCAGGTCGACGGATCGAGCCCGCACCGGAAGGTAGCAGGCGCGGCTGGGCAGCGACCAATATCCGATGTTCGCATGAGCTCCGTCTGGGTTCCTGAAGCGCACGGTCTGCATCGGAGCCCACGCGGCGCCAACCTCGACCCCCCAAGGGCCACGGCGCAGCCCTGCTCCGAGACCTAGGAATGCCGAAGCCCGAGGCAGGACGCGAATCGCGACGCCACCGAGGGCGTACACGTAGGGGTCCCACGAGGTCCGCGGCGGCGGTGGCGGTGGGGCCTGTTCACGGAGGGGGGAGGGGCGCGTCACCTCGTGGTGTGCGTCAGTCGGCGATTCAGTGAGCGCGACGCTCGGGTCGAGGCTGAGGACCAAGACCACCGCGGTGGCGATCGCTATGGCGGTGCACGATTCCGCCTCCAGGGTTCGGGTGCCGAGGCGTCCGTCGGTGCCGGTCGTCACCACGGCGTGAAACGGGGTCGATGGCTCCCTGGTCACCACCACACGTGCGTCCAGCCCGTGCCCCCGGGGGAGCGTGTGCCCGACGAGCAGCGTTTGGACTCGGCGCTCCACATCTGCCTGGGAGGGGCAGCCGGACGGTGCCAGCCAAGTGAGCTGTAGGCCAGGAACTTCCGCCTTGGTGGCGCGAGCAGGCGACAGTGTGAGCACGAACGCGAGCGCGCTCAGAAGGAGGCCGCGACGGCTACGAAGCTCTGAGAACGACCGCACCACCTCCGAAAGCTAGACCATCGCCGAGCGGCAGGCGTCAGGTTTCACGCCGACGTCACGGTCGGGCGCTCACGCACCCGTGCGCTCGCGGTGCTTGCACCCAGGCCAGCAGCAGGGCCGGCGCTGGCCTTCCTCCAGCTCCTCCTGAGTCCTGCGAATACGGCGCTTTCGCGTTATCGCTTGCTTCGCGTCCTCGACCCAGCAGATGAACTCGTTGCGTGCCAACGGCGTGATGTCCATCCAAGCAGCGAGTGCGGCAGAATTCGCGCTCAGCGCCTCACGCAGATCTACCGGGAGCTTGTGTACCACCCCACCGGGCAGGCTCTTGCTGGTCACGGTGGAGAGTATGCGCGCCAGCCGCCATCGGCAGCAAAGCTCGGCTGAGCTCCGCTTACGATGGTGCCGAACCAACCACGAGAAGCACGATGAAATCTGCAATTGCTTCGGCGTTTTTCCTACTTGGCCTCGTTCTTAGCGTCGGCGGGTGTGTCGTCCACGAGCGCGCCGTGGTGGCTCGTCCCGTCCGCTGTCGCGACGCGGTGTGGGTGGCCAGCGGCTACGGTCCGCGCGGCCGTTGGCACCCTGGGCGTTGGCGTTGTGGCGGCCGCGTGATCATCGTCGAATGAACCGTTTGGCGCGGACGCTGCTCGGTCGGTACACCCGCCCGGAGCATGCATCTGAAGCTGTACTGGACCGATTCGGCGCTCGACTTCGCCGCGCTTCCGAACCAGCTCATTCTCGCAATCCGGGTGCTGCCGTGTGCGGGCTGATTCCGTGCGCCAGCAGAAGCACGAGCATCACCGCGAAGCCTAACAGCTGAATCGAAAAGAACGTAAAGCGCACCAGCACCGCGCGGTTTCGACCGCTCGCCAAATGCGCCACGCTTTGGAGCATCCGTGCGGGCAGTACAACGGCGGCCGCCACCTGAAACAGCGATCCGGAAACGCCGAGCGACGCTCCGAGCAGCACGAGCGCCGCGAAGATTGGCAGATTTTCGACGCAGTTGAGGTGCGCGCGCATGGCGCGTTGGTAGCGGTCGCTGCCATGAGGCACAGCTGGGTTGAACGAGTTGGCGCGCGCCTCGCCCTTCATCACCGCGGAGATCCGCGGCCCGCCGATACACGTGACCAGAAGGAGCAGCGTCCAACCCACGAAGCCGAGTAGAGCCCACTGTGACGGAAGCATGATGTCGCGCATCTTAGCCGCTTCTTCGGGAGCCCTTGCAGTCTCCCGTAAACGGTGCGACGCGCCTTCGCAGGGCAATTGGGCGGCCGCGGGCCGTGCTAAGCGGAGGGCATGAGCGGATTGGCGCATGCGGAAGTAGCTCGCCCCTTCTACGCTATCGCGCACCACTGCAATCTCGTCGAGCAGGCGCGTGGCGCGCTCGAAACGGGCGCGAACGCCATCGAATGCGACATCGTTTGGGACGACGGGCTTTGGGTCCGTCACCCGCGCGACGTGCTCGAGCCCCTGCCGCGCGGCACCCCACTCGACGAGTACCTGACCGCCGTTCGGGAGCTGGCCGACCAGTTTCAGGAGCAGTGGGCCCTGATCATCTTCGATCTCAAGCCGAGCCTTTCAGGGCCTCAGGTGGCGATGTTGCTCGACCGAGTGCGCCTACTGTTGACGGACGACAGCGGGCTTAAGTGCTTCTTTACCGCTCCGCATTTCGAAGGCCGCGCGGTCCTCGACTACGTGCTCGGCAAGCTTCGCTCTGGCGAGGGTGCGGGCATCGACGAGGACGACGACCCAGACCGGATCGCCGCACATTTCGCAGCCAAAGGCTTCGAGCAGGTGGTGTTCGGCAACGGTATCGCCCCCATGCTGCCGGACTTCATGGGCGGCCCGCTCCACGCTTCGCTCAAGCGCGCACTCACCATCCAGCGCGACACCGGCAAAATTAAGTTTGTCTGCCGCTGGACCCTGAACCGCAAAGCCGCGATGGCTAACTACTTCGAGCTCGGCGTCGACGGCATCATGACCGACGACGTCACCGACCTGATCGCCGCCGTACACGAATCCAAAACCCCCATCCGCCTCGCCACCCGCAGCGACAACCCATTCACTTAAACGCCTCCGTGAGGGCCCCGCCGAAGGCGGTCCCCTGAATCGCTTCAAGCCCGTCGCGTCGCATCGAGCGTCGCGCGCGTCGCACGCGCCCGTTGCCAGTACAAATCAGCCAACGCTTGGCATTCGGGCGAGCAGATCGTGGCGGCGCGCTCGGACCATTCGAGGTATTCGCGTTGGCGTTCGTCGGACCAGGTCGGCGGCATCAGCTTGATGTTGCTGCTCAGGTCAGCAAGCTTGATGACTTTGACGTCGGGCTCGGCGCTCGGAAGCTCTTCGAGGGTGAGCTCGCGGCGGCGCGGCCGCGGGAGCGCTTTGTCGTCGGAGAGCGCTTCGACCAGCCGACAAACGCGAGCGCCGAAACGCGCGGTCACTTCGTCGGCCGTGGTGGGCGTGTCTTCGAGCACGTCGTGCAGCACGGCTGCCATCAGCACCTCGACGTCTTCGACCTTGCCGACGTTGGCGACCAACATCGCGACTTCGATCAGGTGGTTGACGTAGGGGGCGGCATCCGGCCCCTTGCGCCGCTGAGCGCTGTGCCGCTCGGCCGCAAAATCGAGCGCTTCCAAAAGGCGAGGGAGTGCCACGTTGCAGCCAGAGTACCCCATGCCTGGAATTGCCGCGAGCGCCGCCGACACCCAGGTCGAACCGCAAAACTGTAACGCGTGCGCTTCGCACATGTTCCCGGAACATGGCGGCAGCGGCATGCGGCGCCCCGCGACCACGAATCTTGGGGGAAATCGCGCTGTATCAACCGCGCGGGGTCTTGCTGTACCGGTGCAGTCCATGCGACACCAAAACTCGTGAAACCCGCCGACGCTCGCCCCGAAGACCGCGCTCTGCAAGACGACATGCGATGGCTCGCGAGCCTGCTGGGCCGAGTCATCCAGCGGCTCCAGGGCGATGCCGTGTTTCGAGCTGTCGAAGACTTGCGCGTCGCCTGCCGCGCGCGCCGCCGCGGTGATCCGACGGCGCCGTCGCTGACCGACCTGCTGGCGAAGGTCGACGCGCTGCCGTTCGAGATCGCAGCGCCGACCGCGCGCGCGTTCACGGTGTTCTTCTTTTTGATCAACACCGCCGAGCAGGTGCATCGCGTGCGGCGCCGCCAGAGCTACGCGACGACGGAGGGCACGTCGCCGCGCGCCGCGCAGCCGGCCAGCGCGCTGTGGGCGTTTCAAGAGCTGAGGCGCCGCGGCAAGACCGCCAGCGAGCTCCGCGATTACATCAAAGATCTCGAAGTGCGCCCGGTGCTCACTGCGCACCCGACCGAAGCCACGCGCCGCACGCTGCTCGAGCTGCAAGCGCGCCTGGCCGAGGCACTGCTGAGTCGTGATCGCGCTTCGGCCGGCGAGCTGCGCCGATTGGAAGAGCACGTCGAAGGCGAGATCGAGCTGTTGTGGCTGACCGACGAAGTCCGTCGCAACCGCCCGAGCGTGCTGGACGAGGTCAGTCAGGTCATCTGGTACCTGGAAGATCGCCTGCTCAACGCCTCGGCTGAAGTCGGCGAAGCCGCCAGCACCGCGTTCCGCGAGGTCTTCGGCGAAGAGCTGAACGTCACCTTGCACGTGCCGCTCGGCAGCTGGGTGGCCGGTGATCGCGACGGCAATCCGTTCGTCACGCCCGAGATCACGCTGGCCGCAGCGCGCCGCAACGCGCACGCCATCTTGGGTCACTACGCCAAGAAGGTCGGCAGTCTGATCGGTCGGCTGTCGATATCCGATCGCATCGCCTCACCTCCCCAGTCGCTGATCGATTCACTCGAACGTGACAAGCCACTTTTGCCGATCGCCTGGGAAAAGAACAAGAAGCGCAACGCCAACGAGAGCTTGCGGCTGAAGCTAACGTTCATCGTCGGTCGCCTCGAAGCCACGCGCCAAGAAGTGGCGTCACGCGACGCGAATCGCCCGGAAAAACTCGAGGGCGCTTACAACAACTCCGAAGAGTTCCTGGCCGACTTGCGGCTGGTCGAAGAGACCGTGCGCGCGGGCGGCGCCGAGCACGCCGTGCGGAGCTTGCTGTCGCCGCTGCTGGCCCAGGTCGAGACGCTCGGCTTCGCCGGTTACTACCTGGATCTACGCGACGACTCCGAAACCCACACCCGCACCGTGGACGCGATCGCGACCAGCGTCGGTGTCGGCAAGCTCGACGAGGCCGGGCTCCGGCGCGAGTTGCTCGGCAAGCGTCCGTTGTTGTCGCCGCACACCACGCTCGACGAAGAAGCGACCAAGGTCGTCAACGTGTTTCGGACGATGCGCCAAGTGCAGGAAGAGTTCGGCGAGCGCGCCGCCGCCACGTACATCATCTCGATGTGTCGCAAGGCCGAAGATCTGCTGCGCGTGCTGATGCTCGCGCGTGAAGTCGGCTTGTGCGACTTGACGGCGGATCCACCGGTTTCGCACCTCGACGTCGTGCCCTTGTTCGAGACCCAGCAAGATTTGGCGAACGCGCCCAAGGTGCTGCGCGAGCTGGTGACGGATCCGGTTTACGCGCGGCAACTCCAGGCGCGCGGCATGCACCAAGAGATCATGCTCGGCTACTCCGACTCGGCCAAGGATGTCGGCGTCGTGGCGGCGTCGTGGGAGCTGTACCGTTCGCAAGAGCTGCTGAGCGCCGTCGCGCGCGAGCACGGCGTCTCGCTCAGCCTCTTTCACGGCCGCGGTGGCACCGTCGGCCGCGGCGGCGGCTCGCCGGTTTACCGGGCATTGACGGCGCTTCCCCCGCAAACGCTGTCGAGCAAGATCAAGATCACCGAGCAGGGCGAGATCATCTCGCAAAAGTTCGGGCTGCCGTCGATCGCCGAGCGCAGCTTGGAAGTGATGCTGACCGGCACCCTGATGGCGCACTTCTCCGATTGGCGTGAGGGCCTGCCGTCCGGCACCGAAGAGCGCTACCGCACGGCGATGGAGCAGCTGAGCGAGCAATCGCGCGTGGCGTTCCGACGGCTGGTTCACGACCAGACGGCGGTGTTCGAGTTGTTCCTGACCGCTACGCCGGTGCGCGAGCTCACGCATGTGCACTTCGGCTCACGCCCCGCGTACCGCGAGCGCGGCGCCGGCACGATGGCGGGCATTCGCGCCATCCCGTGGAACTTCGGTTGGACGCAAATGCGGCTGATGGTCTCGGCCTGGCTCGGCGCGGGCGCAGCGCTCGAGACGATGATGAACCAGCCCGGCGGGGCCGACCTGCTGAAGGAGATGGCCAAGAGCTGGCCGTTCTTCGGCGACCTGCTCGACAAGCTCGAGATGGTATGCGCCAAGGCCGACCTCGAGATTGCGAAGTTGTATGTCACGCAGCTCGGCGGCAACGCGCAGATCACCGCCGAAATCGAGCAGGACTTCGTGCGCACCGTGCGCTGCCTCAACCTGATCCGCGGCCGCGACTTGCTCGCGGATCACCGTTTTTTGCAGGGCTCGCTTGGCCTTCGAAACCCGTACGTCGACCCGCTCAGCCTGCTGCAGGTGAGCTTGCTCAAAAAGAAGCGTACGCTGGCCGAAGATCATCCTGATCGCCCCTTGCTGGATCAGGCGCTAGGGACCACGTTGAATGGCATTGCACAGGGTATGCGAAACACCGGCTGACGCAGTGGGGCGGGGTCCAGGGTGACCCCAAGCCCCGAAATTGCTCGTGTTTCTGAAGTAGCGCCGACCGCAGAAGAAGTCGGGCAAGGCCGCTATGTGGTCATGGGGTCGCTCGGCGCCGGTTCGCAAGGCGAAACACTGGAGGCCGTCGACAAGCGCGAGGGCCGCCCCGTCGCGATCAAGCGCTTCCTGATCCGCGGCGCCAAGTCGTGGAAAGACGTCGAGCTGGCCGAGCGTGAAGCGACCGTGCTGGCGGCGCTGAATCATCCGTCGCTGCCGCGCTACATCGAGCACTTCGAAGAGAACGGCGCGCTGTACCTGGTGATGGAAAAGGTCGAGGGCGAGTCGCTGGCGGCGCGCCGGCGCCGCAAGGCTCCGCTCGATCACGCGCAGGTGCTGCGCTTCCTGCGCGACGTCGCCGAGAGTCTGCGCTACCTGCACAGCCAAGCTCCGCCGATCGTCCATCGCGACATCAAGCCCGGCAACGTCATCCTGCGCCCCGACGGCTCACACTGCCTGGTCGATTTTGGCTCGGTGCGTGACCGGCTGAAGCCGGAGGGCGGCAGCACCGTGGTCGGCACGTTCGGCTTCATGGCGCCGGAGCAGTTTCAAGGCCGCGCCGCGCCGGTCAGCGACGTGTACGCCGTCGGGGCCACCGCGCTGAGCCTGATCACCGGGCGAGAGCCGGAAGACTTGCCGCACAAAGGGCTCGGCATCGACGTCGAGAGCGCGCTGCGCGGCCAAGTCGATCGGCGGATGGTCGCCGCCCTCCTCCGCATGCTCGAACCCGATCCGGATCGGCGCGCCAGCTCGGTCGACGCCGCACTGCGCGCCGCCGGTCTCGGTGGCGACACGCCACCCGCCCGCTCCGCCGCCGCGTACGACACCAAAGACGCGCGGCGCGAACGCAAGCTCGGCAAGCTGATCAGCGATCGGATCGAAGCCGAAATCGCAGAAAAATTTGGGCCCGAAGCCACCCGGCACGCCAAGCAAGCCGAGCGGCGTCGGGGGCGTGAGCAGCGCCACAAGACCGAACGCGCGGCGCGCCGCGACGCCGAGCGCGAAGCACGCCATGAGCGTAAGGATGCGCGCCGTGAAGGGCGCAGTGCGCGGCACTTCGGCGGCGGACAGTGGCATCGCCCCGGGCGACCGGTGCCGCCCGGCATCGTGCTCGGCATCGTGCTCTTGGCCGTGCTGCAGGTGGCGAGCATCGCTACGTTCGCGTTGTTTCAGGTGCTGCTGCCGACACTCTTTTACTTCATCCCAATCGCCGGTCGCCGCCGACGCCTGCTCGAGATTGGCCAAGCCGGTCAACGCGGTCTGCGCACCGCCGGCGAACACATCCGCTACCAGTTCCTCGGCGGCCCCACCCCGACCGGTTTCGAAGCCGACGCCGTCACCACCGAAGCGGAAGCGCCCGAAGTCGTCCCGGTCGACTCACCGCCACCCGCGCCGCGCCAACGTGTTTCGAGCGACGCCGAGGAGCCCGAAACCGAAGCCGACGACGTTGAGCGGCAGGGTAGAAGGAGCTGAGCAGCGTGACGGCGGCCTGAGCGACCTGGAATCGACACGGAAGCTTCTGCGAGGAAGGCTGCGGAGTGGCAGCCCATCTATGAAGCGGGCGGCGCGTCGCGATTCGGGGTGCCGACGACTCGAAGCAAGACCATCTTCGAGCGCACGCCTTCAGCTGGTTAACGCGCGAAACTCTGGCGGTAGACGCTCAGCCTTCAAGCACAGAGACATGCGCCGACCGAGCGGTCGCTTCGGCCATGCGCGAAAACGCCTCGCCGCCGCGTTCCTCAACGATGATCGAGGCTGCGCCCGCGCCGAGGCGCGCCGCATCGACGGGGGTGGCGCCGCGGCCCAACGCCAGGAAGAACGCGCTTGAGAAGACGTCGCCAGCGCCGGTCGGATCGCGCTCGGAGGTCGGGTAAATGCCGACGCGCGCCGATTTGCCGTGCACGAACACTTCGCAGCCGGCTTTGCCGTGCGTGAAGGCTACGATCGGTACGCTGCTGAGCAGGCGTTCGAGCAGATCAGGCTGTTGGGCGTAGTCGTCCTCGCTGATGCACGCGGCGTCGACCGTGCGCAGCAGCTCCGGCTCGACCTCCCAGCGCCGCGGCACAACGTGACCGTCGGCGTTCGCCTCTTTAATCCAACCTTGAACGCCGATCCCAAGCACCCGCGGCGTCACCGCACGGCGCCAGGCTGCCAGATCGAGCTCGCCCATGACCGGGGCCACGAACAGCACGTCGGGGCGTTCCCAACCGGCCGGCAAGAGTGCCGGTGTGACCGCGCCCGCTTGCGCGCGAACGCGCTGAACCCGCACGCCGTCGGCGCGGTAGGTGTTGATGAAGATCGTCGTGTCTCCTACGCGCTGCATCGCGGGCTCGATACCCTCCAACGCGGCATCGCAGCGAAAGTCGCTGCCGACCACCGACACTAACCCGGTACGGGCTCCGAGCGCCGCGGCCGTGCGAGCCCCGTAGTACGCGCACCCACCCGCCACGTAGTCGTCACCGTACAAATCATGGGTGACGTGCCCGACCGCGAGAAATTCGGGGCTCGACGTCACGCGAAGAACTCGCCACCCGAGATGTTGTACGCCTCGCCGGTGATTGCCGCCGCGCCGTCCGACGTCAGGTAGGCGATCAACGACGCTACCTCGTCAGGCGTGACGAATCGGCCGATCGCGATGCCAGAAACGGCCTTGGCGAAGGCTGCTTCGGTGCTGATGCCGTCGGCAATCGCCGCCCGCTCGACGTCACCTCGCGCCATCCGCGTGTCGACCCAACCCGGGCAAACTGCGTTGACGGTGATGTCACGCGGGGCAAGCTCGCGCGAGAGACACTTCATCAAGCCGAGCGCAGCGTGCTTGGACGCGGTGTAGGCGTGGTAGCGGGCGCGGCCCAGCTTGCCCAAGCCCGACGACACCACCACGACTCGACCACCGCTCTGCAGCTGTGGTGCCGCTGCCTTGAGCGTGTAGTAAAGGCCGTTCAGGTTCACGTCGAGCACGCGGTGCCAAATCGCGTCGTCCGGATCTTGGTCGAGCCCAGCGACGTCGCAAGTACCGGCCGCCGCGATCACCGAATGAATCGGGCCGAGCCCGGCCAGCTCGCGGTACACGGCGTCGCGATCGGTGACGTCGAGCACCAGCGGCCGTACGGCGCCGTTCGTCTCCGCCGAAAGCGCGTCCAGCGCAGCGCGATCGGTACCGCAAGCCACGACACTTTCACCGCGCTGCACGAGCTGCACGGCGGCGGCACGACCGATGCCGTGCGACCCGCCCGTTATGACCGAGAGTCTGCGCGTCAATTGGAAGCTCCTTCACGGCACGCATCGAGCGCCTGGATCAACACCGGCTCCGACACCGGAATCACGGTGTCGCCGTCGACGCTCCACAGCTTGCCGACGTCAGCTAACAGGCACATCCGAAAGCCCTCGGTCAGGTAACGCTTGCCGTAGCGCATCGCCTCCAAGATATCCGGCGTCGAGATATTGGCCGGAATGTGCCGCGGCAGCCCATATTTGGCCATCACCCGGTCGTGCGCGACGACCAAGTCATCCGTGCAACCGCCCAGGATGCGTGACACGCGCGCCGCAACCATCATCCCAATCGCGACGGCTTCGCCGTGGGACAGCTCATAGCCCGACAGCCACTCGACCGCGTGCCCGGCGGTGTGGCCGTACATCAACACCATGCCGGGCCCGAGCTCCTTGGGATCATTCGAGGTCAAGGCGCACTTGAGCTGAATGTTGCGTTCGACGACCGCTTCCAGAAACGCCGGTTCACGATGGTCGCCCGAGTAACTCACGAGCTTGTCGAACAGCGCTGTGTCCTCACCCAAACCATGCTTGATGATCTCCGACATGCCGTCGGCGATCCGGCGCGGCTCGAGCGTGGCCAGCAAGTCGACGTCGACGACGATCTGACTCGGTGCGTAGTAGCTGCCGACCAGGTTCTTGCCGCGCATGCCGTTGATGCCCTGCTTGTGGCTGATCGCGGCGTCGCACTGCGCCATCAACGTGGTCGGGACGTGAATCAGGCCGATGCCGCGGTACAGCGTCGAAGCGATGAAGCCGCACACGTTGCAGACAACACCGCCGCCGAGCGAAATCAGCACCGAGCGCTCGTCGATGCCGAGCGAGAGTACTTCCTCCACCAGTCGATTGAAGCTGTCCATCGACTTGGCGCTCTCGCCGTCGGGCGTCACGATGCGGTGCGCCTGGTAACCGAGCCGCTCGAGGCAACTCATGAACTTGTCGCCGTACAGCCGATTGACGGTCTCGTCGGTGAATACGAACAGCGGCGAAGTCCGACTCTCGGCCGGGATTTGCACGGCGAAGCGCTCGACCTCAGTCGCGGTGCCGCGGCCGACGTTGATCTCGGTCGTGACCGCGTGGCCGGTGACGAAGCTGTACTTGTTGCCGCTGAGCGCCGCCGCCGCCGCGCGCGGGGCGGTCGAAAAGCGGCGGGCGTGACGGATCCGCATCTCGGTCTGCACCACGGCCGCCGGTGTATCGATGTCGGCCCACAGCTTGCCGTCGCTGGTGACGGCCTCGACCAACCCTTGCTGGCCGAGTAGCGTGAGCCCATCCAACAGCTCAGCGCGCGGATTTTTGGCGCGCGCCGCTGACAGGGCGTCGAACAGGTTCGGCCACGCGACGAAAAGACCGGCGTCGATGCCGTCGGGCGCTTCCAAACCGCGCCCAAACGTCGACACGGTACGCCCCTCGAGCCGTACCTTTACCGCCGACGAAGTGTCGGCGACTCGACCCAGATCGGTCTCGATCAAGGCACTGACCGAGCCCTGCTGCGGCGCCGGCCGGCTCATCCGGCGGAGCAGCTCATCATCGAAGTAGTGATCGGCCATCGCCAAGAAGAACGGACCCGTCACGCGCCCCGCGGCCGCCAGCACCGAAGTCGCCAAGCCCTCTTCCCAACGCGGCTCCTCGACGAACTCGAGCTCGAGCTCGACGCGCGGATGATGGGCGAGACCGCGCATCACGCGCTTGGCGTCGTGGCCAACGATCACGATCGCGCGCGTGACACCGACGGCCGCGAGCTGGCCGAGCAAGCGCACCAACAACGGTTCGCCGCCGACGTCGACCAGCGGCTTCGGCGTGAGCGGTCGATCGAGGCGTGCACCCCGTCCAGCGGCCGGGATTACGGCAGTCGCGACAGTGATGCGTTCGGAGTGCATAGGCGAAGTGACCTACCCAGGAGTCACGGCATGGTCAAGGGCCTTCCTTTCGGTAGGAATGTGGGCAATATCCCGCGCCATGTCGCAAGGCCAGGCCATCTCCACCGCGGTTATTCTGGCCGCTGGGCGCGGAGTGAGGCTGCGGGCGGACGGCACCGAGCTACCCAAGCCGCTGCGCGAGGTCGGCGAGCGGACCCTGCTCGAGCGGGCGATCACGACGCTGGCCAACGCCGGCATGCGGCGCGTGATCGTCGTCGTCGGCTACATGGGCGAGCTGATCCGCGAAGCCGTGCGCAAGAATCCTCGCCTCGCGGCGCTCGGGATAAGCATCGAATTCGCGCAGTCGCTGGACGAGAACAAGGCTCATGGCGCTTCCGTGCTGGCCGTCGAAGGGCTGGTCGACGGCCCGTTCCTGCTGGTGATGTGCGACCACGTCTACGATGTGGAGCTGGCGGTCGCCGCCGCCGCCGCCGACATGTCACAGGCCAAGCTGTGGCTGTGCGTCGATCGCCGACTCGACGAGATTTACGACATGGACGACGCGACCAAGGTCAGGACCGACGCCGGTCATATCGTCGCAATCAACAAGCAGCTCGATACCTTCGACGCGATCGACTGCGGCGTGTTCGCCGTCGACTTGGCGCTGCTCACGGCGCTACGCAAGCTTTGGGACAGCACTGGCGACGCCAGCCTGTCCGACGGCGTGCTGCTGCTGGCCGAGCAAAAGCAAGCGCGCACGCTCGATATCGGCACCGCGTTCTGGCAAGACGTCGACACACCCGGCGCGCTGTTGCGCGCCGAACAGATTCTCGGCTCAGGGTAACTGCGGGCAAGCCGGGTCCGCGGAGCAGGCCCCGACGCTCGGCTTGGGCTCGGTTTGGATGCAGAACGCGACACGTTCGAAGGTGTTGCTGTCGGAAAAATCGATCGCGTCGCCGGTGTAGCCGCGATCAACGCCATTGGTGGCGCTGTCCTCGAGCAGGCTGTTGGTGACGAAGCTCTTCGTCGGAGCCACGTCGAGCGAAAGGTAGATGGCGCCCATCGTCGTCAGCTGCTTCGTCGGAGCTGCCGGCGGTGTACCGCACGAAGAGCTCCGAATACCCGTGTCGCTCCCACCGGCGTAGGCGACCACGATGTGGTCGAGCAGAGTACCGTCCGCGACTTGCTTGTGGAAGTTGAGCCCCAACCAATCACCGGCGGCAGGCGTTGCGGCGTCCGACGTGAACACGATCGGTTTCGCGGCCGTACCTTCGGCGACCAATGTGCCGTCCGGCCCCTCGACGCTCAGCCCACCATGCTCGGGAAAGCGCAGCTCGGTGCCCGGCTCGATCGTCAGGCTGGCCGCGCTGCCGTTGCCGGTTCCGACTTCGAGCCCGGTAGTGTCCAGATCGGTACCGATACGATACGGCACACCCAGGTTACGCAGCACGACGTCGGTCGGCCCGGCGTCGCCCAGGCGCTCGTACGTCTCGACCAAGACCGCGTCGGCCCCGTTGTCTTCGAAGAAGACATCCGGCACCGGAGGATTTCGAGGCGTTCAGGGACGTGACGTTCGAACGGCGGCTAGTCGTTCTTGCGCTTGTCGCTGCTCTTGTCGAGCTCGGGCACGACGCGCGCGACGCGTTGGCGCACGACGTCTTTGACGAGCGCCCACAGCGTCTCTTCGTCTTCGGTCTCGCCCATCATCCCGAGCGGGATCCGGAAGCCGCCCATGTCGGCGCGACCGCCGCCGTACGGGCGACCTTGGCTGTCGTCGCCGAACGCGTTTTGCATGAACGCGGCCGGGTCGACCGACGCGCGGCGCGTGCGCAAGCTGCCATCGATACGGTCTTCGATGATGCCGTAGACCACGACCGTGTCGATATCTTCGCGGCGCAAGATGTAGTCGGCCGCCATCGGAATGGCGTCGCGGTTGATCGCGGAAACTCGGCCAACGCCAGCGATCGCGAAGTCGCGCACGACCTCCAAGTCGCGCAGCGCTCGGCCGACGGCGTCCATGGCCTCGGCCGTCAGCGTACGCCGACCCACGCGGCTCAGCGTCTCGGCGTCGGAAAACTGCTTCAAATACGCCGCGGCCCGGAAGTCATTCGGCGTCGCGAACGAGAAGTCGTCGGTGTCGGTCTGGATGCCGAAGAACATCGCCGTGGCAACGACGCCGTCGTCGTTGCCGTTGGCTCCGAATGGCGCCAAGCCGCGTTCGCTGTACTCGGCGTAGATGGTCGCGGTCGCGCCGACATCGTGACGGATGTCGACGAACGGCGCTTTCGGCACCGCGGCAGGCCGGTGATGGTCGACCACCGTCAGCAGCTGCACGCTGTCGGGCACCTTGATCGTCTGCTCGCTCTGGCTGGCGTCGACGAGCGACAAGTAGCCGTAGCCGGCGAGCTCTTCGGAGTCCGTGACCTTGATCATCGGCACGTTGAGCAGCTTCACCATCGCGCGATTTTCGGCGCGCGAGATGGGCAGGACGTGGGCGATCGTCGCCGAGACTCCGACCCGCTCGCACAGCCGCTTGTGCGCCAAGGCACTGCCGATGCTGTCGGGATCTGGATGCCCGCCGAGCAGGATCACGTGAGGTTTGTCGGTGGCGCCTGCGAGCACGCGCTCGAGGTCCTGCCACTTATCGGCGTGACCCATGGCTCTTTGCTGCCTGTGGCATTGAAGGAGGCTTTGTATACACCACAGGGGCGCGCGTGCCGGGAAAGCAGAATTAGACCCTGTAACTTCAGTAGGTTACGTCCAGCCTGACTGAACCGTCAGAAATGCGGGGTCTGTGCGGGAACGCTTGTAGACTGCGCTGCGTGACCCGTGTGCCCTGCGCGGCGGGCCTCATGTTGGCCCTGGTTTCCTGCCAGGGAAAGCACGAAGCCAGCCCGAGCCCGAGCCAATCCGGCGCCCCGATAGCGCCTGCCAGCGCTGCTGCGGCGGCGTCCGCCAGCGCAGGCCTGGCGACTTCCGTAAGTACGGCGGCGACCAGTGCCAGCGCGGCACCGAGCGCGAGCGTGGCCGGCAGCGCTGTCCCGACCGCCAAGGAGCCGTTCGTCCCCGACCCGAAGCGCTACCCGTGGCTGGCCGACGACCGGGACTTCCCGAAGCCCGACGCCTCGCTCGAGGAGCGCTTCCCGACCCCGCCCGGCTACAAGCGGGTGAAGGTACCGCCAGGCAGCTTCTCCGAGTGGCTGCGGTCGCTGCCGATGGCGCCCGAGGGCACGCCGGCCAAGAGCTTCGACGGCAAGGAGACGCTCGCCGCCGATGACGACTACTTGGCGGGGGTCGTCGCGATCGACACCGGCAACCCGGACCTGCAGCAGAGCTCGGACGTGATCATCCGCCTGCACGCCGAGTACCTGTGGTCGCGCGGTGAAAAAGACAAGATCAGCTACTTGAGCGCCACCAAGCTCAACATGCCGCTGTCGCGTTGGGAGAAAGGGCAGCGCCTCATCCCCAGTGGTCCGAACGTGTTCTGGGTGATCAAGGGCAAGCCCGCCGAGGTCGACCACGCCGAGTTCCGCAAGTACCTCGACGCGGTGTTCAACTGGGCCAATAGCACCTCGCTCGCGCCGCGTTCGACGCGGCTCGAAAATCCTAAAGATCTAGTGGCTGGCGATTTCTTCCTGCAGAGCGGCGAGCCCAACCACGTGGCCGTCGTGCTCGACGTGGCCGACAAGCCAAGCGGCGAGCGCGTCGCCCTGCTCGGCCAGGCCCGCAACCCCGCCGAGAGCATCCACGTCGTCCGTCCCGGCAAAGCCACGCCGTGGTTCAGCGTGCGGCCTCCAGTGCCAGTCTTGACTCCGCACTCCAAGGCCCTGGCCTGGAGTGACTTGCGACGCATGACAACCGCGCCGGACGTCGAGAAGTAGTGCGGGAGGGTTCGAATCCCTCCCTCTCCGCAAGTATTCCCGAATCGTTCTCGCTACTTCAAACAACAGCCCCGGCGCCACTGCCCACCGGCTGCCCAAAGTTCAGAAGTCCGATCGCTTCGGTGAGCGCGCTCGGCGCCAGGTGCATGTA
>JBBSAB010000119.1:0-25466 GCA_038252755.1 Polyangiales bacterium
TATACGGGGAAATACTCCGGCGGTCCTCCCGGCTCCATAACCATCGCTCGTGGCTTCGAAAAGCTTTTGGCAAGCGTCGAAGCCGTCTTGGCTGTGGAAAACAGCTCCAGGATGCGATGAATGCTCAGCCGCCTTCCTGTTGTCTCGTTCTCTGTTAGGCGCGCGGCGCTGGGCCGCCCGCAGCGCCGCCGGAGACGCGGCCTTCGATCATCATCCGCAGCTCTTCGGTGTCGTTGGAGCGACCCATGCCTTCTTCGAGCGTGATCATCCGCCGCGCGTACAGCGAGTACAGCGACTGGTTCAACGTCTGCATGCCGTGCTTCTGCTGGCCGACCTGCATCTGCGTGTAGATCTGGTGCACCTTGTCTTCGCGGATCAGATTGCGGATCGCGGCGTTCGGCACCATCACCTCTTGCGCCAAGCAGCGCCCGGGCGCGCCCGCGCGCGGCAAGAGCAGCTGACTGATCACGCCTTCGAGCACGAACGACAGCTGCGCGCGCACCTGCGACTGCTGGTGCGGCGGGAACACGTCGATGATACGGTTGATGCTCTGAATCGCCGAGTTGGTGTGCAGGGTCGCGAACACCAAGTGGCCGGTTTCCGCGATCGTTAGCGCCGCCTCGATCGTCTCGAGGTCGCGCATTTCGCCGACCAGCACGACGTCCGGATCTTGGCGCAACACGTATTTCAGAGCCTGCTTGAAGGTGCCGGTATCGCTGCCGACTTCGCGCTGGTTCACGATCGAGCGCTTGTGCGGGTGCAAATACTCGATTGGATCTTCGACCGTCATGATGTGCTGACGGGTCTCGCTGTTGATCTTGTCGATGATCGAGGCCAGCGTCGTGCTCTTGCCGGAACCGGTTGGACCGGTCACCAGGATCAGCCCGCGCGGCTTGCTGGCCAGCTCGGCCACGATCGGCGGCAGGCCCAGCTCATCGAACGACAAGATCTTGAACGGGATCGAGCGGAACGCGCCCGAGACTGCGCCGCGCTGCATGAAAATATTGGCGCGAAAGCGCGACAAGCTCTTCACGCCGAACGACAGATCGAGCTCTTTCATCTTCTCGAACTGGATCTTCTGCTCTTCGGTCAGCACCGAGTAACACAGCTGTTTGGTTTCGATCGGTGACAGCGGCGACAGCTTGAGCGGCACGATCGCGCCGTCGATGCGCAACAGCGGCGGTGAGCCGGTCGTGATGTGCATGTCGCTGGCGCCCTTCTCGATCATGGCGCGCAGCAGCTGGTGCAGATTGACCTTCAGGCCCTCATCGACGCCGTTCATAGCCTTCCAACATAGCGGAAGCGCTAGGGTTCGGGGCGCCGCTCGGATCGCGACTCGAGCACCCGGGTCTCGAGCTGCGTTGGCACAGCTGGCACACCTACCCGTGCCAGGTGAATCACGCATTTCTCCCGTAAACATGCCAGAAACGACGCCGTCGAGGCCCGACCCCGCGGGCTGCCGGGCGTTGGCACGGAAGCTGCTTTATGTGGGGGAGGTTAGTGGTGGTGTCTGGATTGAGGGAGTTACGGTGCTCACCAAAGCGGGACGAGGCGGCGAGGCCAAACGAGAGAAGGAGAGGGGGGTTCCCATGAAGCGAATCATTCTGCCGATACTTGGCCTATGGCTGGCGGGTGGGTGCACAGCAAACGGCGCCAAGCCAGATGATGAGCAACGGGACGCACTCCTGCCGGCGGGCTGCGCGTGCCCTAGCGAGGCCGAACCGATCAGCCTCGAGTGCTTCCGCGCCGAGCTGCCGGGATCGTCTCCCAGTTATGACGAGGTCAGGCAGTGGTCGAGCCCAGGCGCGCACTGGGGTGGTTGCTTTGATGATTCGCGATGGTGGGTCACGGAGCAGACCGGTTGCGGCAAGCTCGTCGTCGCAATGGCGCCGGTGATCGGCGGCTGGACGTACGTGTACGACGAGGCGACGCACGAGTTGATTGGAGCACAGATCGCCAACGACGAGCCGTTCGGCCCGTGTGGCACCGGTTCGTACTCTGCCGGTGAGTCGCCGCGCTGCGACGAAGGGACCGTGTGCTCCCTGTGCGATGCGTCGGGCAACACTTGCGCGGCGAATTGTTCGCTCGAGTTGCTGGACCAGACCCGCGGGCTGCCTCGCTACGAAGACGAGATTTCCGGCTATGATTGCAGCGTTCTCGAGCCCGGCCGACGCCTACCGGAGGTCCATTCCGGCTGCGGTCGAATTAAGGTCGTCACCGCCTACGATACCGTTACCTATTCCGCTGATACGCATGCGCTGCTGGCGGTGGAAAACGGCTCGATCGAGTGTGGCGGCAGCTGGGGCGACCCCGGCGCGGTCTGTGCGGACGAGACGAGCTGTTCGCTGTGCGATAACTCGCCGAATCGGTGCCCGCGCTGAGCTGGTCGCCGCGCTTCAGTCGGCAATCGTGACGCGCAAGATTTCTTCGGGCGTGGTGACGCCGGCCAAGATCTTGGTGATGCCGCTCATGCGCAGGGTGATCATGCCGCCGGCGATCGCGGCTTGCTTGAGCTCGGCGCTCGAGGCGCCTTGCAGGACGCGCTCCTTCAAGTCGTCGCGAAAGCGCATCACCTCGTACAGCGCGACGCGGCCCTTGTAGCCGCTGCCGTTGCAGGTCTGGCAACCGGCGCCCTTCATGACTTGCGGGTTGTTGGCCAGCTGCTCTTCGGTCATGCCCAGGTCCAAGAGCGCTACGTGATCGATCTCGGTCGGGCGCTTGCAGTCGACGCAGACCTTGCGCGCGAGGCGCTGAGCGAGCACCAAATTGACGCTGGCGGTGATCAAGAACGGCTCGACGCCCATGTTGAGCAGACGCGAGATCGTCGCCGGGGCGTCGTTGGTGTGCAGCGTCGACAGCACCATGTGACCGGTCAGCGAGGCTTTGACCGCGATTTCCGCGGTTTCAAAGTCGCGGATCTCGCCGACCATGATGATGTCCGGGTCTTGGCGCAAGAACGCGCGCAGCGCCATCGCGAAATTCAGCCCGATCTCGTCGTGCATCTGCACCTGGTTGATGCCGTGCAAGTTGTACTCAACCGGATCTTCGGCGGTGCTGATGTTCACCGTCGGCTTGTTCAAGTCGGACAGCGCCGAGTACAGCGTGGTCGTCTTGCCGGAGCCGGTCGGACCGGTCACCAGCACCATGCCCCAGGGTTGGTCGATCGCCCATTTGAAGTCGGCGAGCGGCGCGACGTCGAAGCCGAGCTTGGTCATGTCGAGCTGCAGGTTGCCCTTGTCGAGCAAACGCATGACGACCTTCTCGCCCCACATCGTCGGCAGCACCGAGACGCGGAAGTCCATCTCGCGGCCCTTGCCGAGCTTGAGCTTGATGCGCCCGTCTTGCGGTAGCCGGCGCTCGGCGATGTCGAGCTGACTCATGATCTTGAGGCGGCTGACCATCGCCGCCTTCAAGCGCAACGGCGGCGTCATCTCTTCGTGCAGCACGCCGTCGATGCGGTAGCGAATCCGTAGCTTTTTCTCGTACGGCTCGCAGTGAATGTCGCTCGCGCCTTTGCGGATTGCGTTGAGCAACAGCACGTTGACGAGCCGCACGACCGGAGCGTCGGCGCTGGCGCGCTCGAGCTCCATCGCGTTCACTTCTTCCTCGTCCGCCCCGAAATCGATGTCGTCGTCGCCGAGATCGAGGTCGGCCATGACCTCCTCGTACGAGGGACCTGCGCTGTAGTAGCGCTCGATCGCGGTTTGAATCGACGTCTCGCTCGACACGACCGGTTCGACGTTGAAGCCGGTCAGGAACTTGATGTCGTCGATCGCGTTCAGGTTCGTCGGATCGCTCATCGCGACGATCAGCGACGAGCCGGAGCGCGAGACCGGGATGATGCGATGCTTCTCGCACACGTCGCGCGAGACGAGCTTCACGACCTCGCCGTCGATCTCGTACTCGTCCAGGTTGATGGCGGGCAGCCGGTACTGGGTCGAGAGGAAGCTCGTGATCTCGCCGTCGGAGATGTAGCCGAGCTTGGCCAGCGTGTAGCCGAGGTTGCTGCCGGACTTTTTCTGCTCGTCCTGAGCCTTGCGCAGCTGCTGCAGGCTGATCAGCTTTTCCCGAACGAGGAGCTCACCCAGTCGATTTTGCGCCATCTGTTGCCTTGGAACGCCGGCTCCGGTTGCCCGCTACGCCGACAGAATTGCGAACTCTATCAGGGTCCGCGCCCCCCGAAAGCCTCGTCCCCTTGACGACCCCCAACAAAGGCCAAATACTGGGAGCCGAGATTCCTACATCGGAAAAGTAGGGAATCCGAATTCATCGCCAAAGCTGCCTTTTATGCCCAAGACCTATAGCGACCTGTTTGCCGAAATTCGGCAGAGCGTGAAACTGATCTCGCTGGACGAGCTGAAGGCTCGCCTGGAGACACGCAAAGAGCGGCCGTTCACGCTGGTTGACGTGCGCGAGAAGGACGAGTTCCGCGCCGGTTTCATCCCGGGCGCGGTGCACATTCCGCGCGCCCACCTGGAGATGCAGGCCGAGCAGAAGCTCACCGACAAGAACGCCGAGATCATCCTCTATTGCGCTGGCGGCACGCGCAGCGCGTTTGCCGCGAAGACGCTGGCCGAGTTCGGCTACACCAACGTGATCAGCGCCAACCCGGGCTTCGTGCGCTGGAAGGACCTGAAGTTCCCGATCGAAGAGCCGGTCGCGCTCACGCCGGCGCAACAGGACCGCTACTCGCGCCACATCCTCTTGCCCGAGGTGGGCGAGAAGGGTCAGGAGAAGCTGCTCAAGGGCCGCGTGCTCTTGCTGGGCGCCGGTGGCCTCGGCTCGCCGGCGGCGCTGTACTTGGCAGCGGCCGGCGTCGGAAAGATCGGCTTGGTCGACGCGGACACCGTGGACGCCTCCAATTTGCAGCGGCAAATCCTACACGCCACGTCGCGGCTGGGCATGCCCAAGGTGCTCAGCGCCGAGAAGGCCATCAACGACCTGAACCCCGACGTGAAGGTCGTGAAATTCGAAGAGCGCGTGAACAGCAGCAACGTTGACCGCATTTTCGGCGACGGTTGGGACTGCATCGTCGACGGCTGCGACAACTTTCCGACGCGGTACCTCGTCAACGACGCTTCGCTCTTTCACAAGATCCCGGTCGTGCACGGGTCGATCTTCCGCTTCGACGGTCAAGTGACGACGTTCATGCCGTTCGACGGGCCGTGCTACCGCTGCCTCTACCCAGAGCCGCCGCCCGCGCACCTCGCGCCGTCGTGCGCGGAAGCGGGCGTGCTCGGCATCTTGCCGGGTGTCGTCGGCGTCATCCAAGCGACCGAAGCGATCAAGCTTATCTTGGGCGTGGGCGACGTGCTCAAGGGCCGCCTGCTCACCTACGATTCTCTGAAAATGACGTTCCGCACGCTCAAGCTGCGCCGCGACAAGGGCTGCCCGACCTGCGGCGAGAACCCGACGATCAAGGAATACATCGACTACGAAGGCTTCTGCTCGCGGTAGCCGCACGATAGGTAGGCCTGGTTTGCGCGGGCAGCTGCCCGCGGCCTGACCATTCATCACATTTCTCGCCTCGAGCACGAGAGAACAGGAAGGCGGGAAGGCGGGAAGATTTCTGTGGTTCGAACAAGCACCTGCGGCCCACTCGCGATCCCCCTGCGTCCAGTTGCCAGTACCACCGACCCTAAATCTCAGCCTTCCCGTCTTCCCGCCTTCCTGTTGTCCCTGCTCGCTCGGGCAGGATGCGATGAATCATCAGAGGCTCCTGGCGCGCGCCGCCGCCAGGAACCTGGGCCTACCCCAAAAAATCTTCGCGTCTTCCCGCCTTCTTGTTGTTTCGCGCTCGCTCTGTAAGCCGCGCTTCGGGCTTGCGTTTTCAGGGACTGAGGGCCGGAAATCGGCCTTCGAGTAGTTCGGCCTTCTGGCTTTGCTGTATTTCGACTAGAAAACCACCACCGCCGATGCGGCGCCGTGGCGTGTGCCACGTCAAGGGAGAGAAACGGTATGTCTCGAACCACCTCGATCAGCTTCCTTCTACTGAGCGGCTTCGGCTTGCTCACGGCCTGCGGCGGCGACGATAAGTCCGCGGTCAACGGTCAGCCTACGGCGGTGCAGTGTCCCCCGGGCCAGATTTACGACGGCCGCTTGTGCCAGACCGTCGGCGCTACGCCGGGTGCGACCACCGCGCCGGCCACGACGGCGCCGGCCACGACCGCACCGGCGACCACCGCGCCTGCGGGCATCCCGGGCGTCGCAACGACCACCAGCGGCCCGACGGCAACGCCGCTCGATCCGACGGCAGCGCAAGCTGCCACGCAGCTGATCGCGCCGCTCGGCGCGCAGCACGCTCCGGCGGGCGCGAAGCCGGTCGGTTCGGCGATCGCCGGTAACTTCCAGCAAGGCCAGTCGCTGGAGGCTCAGGTCCAGATGAACCCGGGCAAGTGCTACACGGTGGTCGGCGTCGGTTTGCCGCCGGTCGCGAACCTCGACATCTCGTTGGTGCCCGCCTTGCCGATCCCGGGTCTGCCGGCGGCGACGCTGGCCGCGGACAACACCGTCGCGTCGACGGCGATCGTCGGTGACAAGCCCAACTGCTTCAAGTGGGCGTTCCCGATGAGCGGCATGATGAAGGTCGTGATGACCGTCTCGCAGGGCTCCGGCGTGGCCGCTGCCCAAGTGTTCGAGAAGTAAGCGCGCTATGCGGCGGCGCGTCCGACACTGTCGGGCGCGCTGCTTTGCGGGCGATCGGAACCGAAGAGCGGAACGAGCGGGCGCAGCCCCTCGGCGCGGCGCCGTGTCAATTCCCAGCGCGTCACGAGCGGCGACACCAACGCGGCGGTCGTGGCCAGCGTGAAGCCAGCCAGCACGTCGATCACGTAGTGCCAGCGCAGGAACATCGTCGCGCCGATGATATTGGCGGCGAAAAAACTGAGTAGCGGCCAGGTGTAGCGGAACGGCAGGCGATCGCGGTTCCGGAACGAGAACATCGCGATGAAGCACGGCCCGGCCGTGTGCAGCGATGGGAAGATGTCCTTCTGAGCGCCGTTGGAGCGCACGGTGGACCACACCAAGTCCATCCACAGGCCGCTCGGTAGCTCGTGCTTGAACAGCTCGGGGAACGCGCGAAACGGCCCGAAGCCGGGTACCAGGATGTAGCCGGTATGGCCCAAGCACACGATGATCAGCATGCCGAGCATGAACTCGCCGAGCAGCATCTGATCACGCGAGCCGAACACGATTGGGAAGATGTGCGCGGCCAGCAAGAAGAAGTAGCAAAAGTAGAAAAACGCGAACCACTCGGTCGTCAGCGGCGTCACGAATCGATCCGCCCAGACCGCCGGTTCGAAGCCGAACAGCACGTGATCGAGCGCGAGCAGCTGGTGATCGAGCGAGCCGGGGTTCACGACCGGCAGCAGGTGCTTGAAGAAGACGTAGCTCTGCTGAACCGTGCCGTAGATGCCGATCCGGTACAGCAGCGCCGCCCAGATGTTCGAACGCAGCACGCCTGTGCGCACCAGGCCCAAACACACCAAATACGTGGCGAGCAGGCCCAGTACCTCGAAAAAGCTTTGCTGGCGCATCGGGTTGGGCGGAGCCAGCAGTACCGCGATGTTCAGCTCGAGCAGGTACGCGAGCACCATGATGTCGGCGACGGCGAACGTGCGGAGAATTTTGCGGGCTCGGCTCAAGGCTCAGATCTCCGTGTCGCCGCGGACCGTCGTGCCCGGCTCGCCGAGCTGGGTCGTCTGCTGCTCGAGCTCGGTGGGGCTGCCTGCGACGATCGGCGGGGACATTTCGATTCGCAGGCGCGGCGCCGGCACCGGTGCTTCGTTGAGCAGCGCGGCGACGCTGGCCTCTGCCAGTAACAGCTCGGCGCGCTCGGGTGTCAGGCGCATCAGCTGGGTCACGCGTTTGGCGTCGAGCAGACCCGTCACGGCTTGCACGTCACCAAGCGCGCCGATCTGCGCGGTGCGCAGCGCCTCCGAACGAAGGTTGCGAGCGGTGGCTGCGCGCGACAAAGCCAGCAGGCCCGCGACAAATGGCACCGATGCTGCGAAGTAGGTTGCGAGCGTCGGCACGAGTCCCGGCGACGCGCTCAGCACGACCACGGTCGCGATCAACAGCGCGAGGGCGCCCATGCCACTGAGGAACAGCCCGGCGGCAGAGAACATCATGTGTTTGGTCTGCTCGCTGCCGGCGCTGACGAGCGCGTTCCGCGTACGATCGCCCGGCGTCACCCCGGCGACGTCGAGCGCGACACGCGGTCCGCCGCAGACCAAGCACCGAAAAATCAGCGCGGTGTGCGGCTCAACGTCCGCGATTGCGTCGCAGTGTGGGCAGCGATTGGCCTCGCCGTGGGCGGCGCCACAGCCTGGGCAAACCGATTGTCCGGGCGGGAGCGGCTGGCCGCAGTTGCGGCAAGGCGCTCGGTTCCCGAGCTCAAGCTCGGGCTCGGTGCGAGCGGCGGGCGACATCGAGGCGGGCTGTAGCACCGTCATGGGCTCCCTCCAAGCGCTAGGCAGCGCCGATGACTTGCGCCAAAAAACGCTCCAGCAGGTGGAACGTCATCCCCCAAACCACGCGCTCCTCGATCACGTACGCTGGAACGCGCAGCGTGGAGCCTCGGACCTCAACTTCGCGCGTGCTGCGCAGCACATCGCTAGCCAGTGCATCCAGCGGCACCCATAGCACCTCGGCGACCTCGTTCGACAGCGTGGCGCTTTGCTGCGTCGACACCCCGAACACGAACGGGCTCACGGTGATGTCGCTCGAGCGCATCGGGCTCACATCGTCGAGGCGACCCAGGAGCTCGGCATTCCAGAGGTCGATGCCGACTTCTTCGAGCGTCTCGCGCCGCGCGGTCTGCAAGAGATCGGCATCCTCGGGGTGCGCGTGCCCGCCCGGCAGCGCCATGTGGCCCGACCAGGGGTCACCCTCGCGCTCGGTGCGGCGCAGCAAAAGCACCGACAGCGACGCTGTCGTGACGGTCGTGTTGGGCGCGAGCACCAGCGCGACAGCCGCGCGGCGCGGTGCCGGAAGCTCGCGGCTCGGTGCGCGGGTCAGCGCGCTTCGGACTCGACCGAGGTCGATGGGCCCGCTCATCACCGCCCACCGCTACCAGATGCGGGGCCTCAGCCCCACGGCGCGCGCGGAAAACCCTGAATTTCCCTCACAGCTACAGTGGAATTTCTGACGATGCTTGGTGTAACGTCTCGCCCGCTATGTTTTTCGCCCCCCCCGCCCGCCTGCTCGGCGCGGCGACTCTCGCGCTGGCAGTGTTGTCGGGTCCTCGCCCAGCCGCCGCGTTCCCCGGTTTTTTCGCGTCCAAGAAGCAAGAGCCGATCAAGACGTACTCGACGCAGATCGCGGTGATGAAGCGCGGCGCCGACACTGTCGTCAGCATCATGCCCGACTACGAGGGCCCGCTCGAAGGCTTCGCGATGGTGCTGCTCGTGCCAGCTGACGTGACGAGCGAAAAGGTGACGACGCTCAAGCGCGATTTCATCGATCGACTCGACTCGCTCAGCGCGCCGCGCTTCCACGAATACTGGGAACAAGATCCGTGTGATCCGGGTCCGGCGGAGCAGGAGTGGGAACGCAACCTCAAGGTCCAGGGTGCCGCGAGCGGACCGCTTGGTGGCGGCGCTCCGACTCCCGAGGGCGGCATTCCGAAGCCCGCCAAGGAGCTGTTCTTGGACGTGAAGGCCAAGCAGAAAGAGGGTGAATACAAATTCACGCTGCTCGACGCGGGCGCCGACGTCACGGCGTGGCTCGCGAGTCATGGCTACAAAGCGCCGGAAGGCGCGGCGGCGGCGCTCAAGCCTTACGGTGCTCTGCGACCGCTGGTGGCGGAGGTCGATCCGAAGCGGATCGAGCTGGTCGGTGGTGACCGCGCTCAGCTTTCGCCGGTGCGCTTCTCGACGAGTCAGCCGTTCGACACGATTCCGAGCCGCTTGGGCCTGCTCAACGCGCCCAAGGAGCAGGAGCTGATCATCTACACGATTGATCCTGAGTCGCGTTACGAGGCCAAGAACTACAAGACGGTCTTCCCGCCGACGAACATCCAGCTCGACTTCAGCGCCAAGGAGCGGATGGGCGAGTTTTACAACGCGCTCTACGACATGATTCTGCAGAAGCATCCGCAGACGTTCTTGTCGGAGTACGCGTGGTCAGCCGAGGGATGTGGTCAGCCCTGCGCCACCGAGCCGTTGATGATCTCCGAGCTGCTCAGCTTGGGCGCCGACGTGTTCGAGCAATCGGTGCCGGACGCCGAGCGTCACCCCAAGCCGGCCGAGCTCACCAAAGAGCAAGAGAAGGCATTCAAGGACTCGATCAAAGATTTCAAGCCGAAGGAAAAGCACGAGCGCGAGAAGGTCTTCAAGCAAGAGCGCATCACGGTCGTTGAGCGCCAGGCGCTGCTGGCGCGCCACAAGTATGTCGTCTCACGTCTGCACTACCGTTACGACGCCAAGAACCTGCCGAATGATCCGCAGCTGGGGACTGCGCCCGCGGCGAGCGGCGGCACCGCGCAGCCGAAGGGCAAGAACGGTGACGCCAGCACCGAGGTCAAAACCGGCGAGGCGAACAAGCTGCAAGCTCGTTACAACAACTTTCACCCCTGGGTGCCGGTCATTCAATGTGACAACCCGGATCGATACCGCTGGGGCAAGGCGGGACGCGACTACCGCGGCTTGCGCAAGACGTGGATCACCGACGATCTCACGCGCAAGAGTCACACGCAGATCAAGCCGGCGTTGGTCGTGATGACACCGATTCCGGATCTGGGGCTCGGCATGGCACCGGTGCCGGCGAAGGCCGACGGCACTGGAGGCAAGGCAGGCGCAGCAGCGGCGCCCGCCGCCAAGGGCGGCTGCGGATGCCGAATCGGCGCGGGCGGCGCGGCGGGACCGGGACCGGGACCGAGCGGAGGCACGGCGTTCACGCTGGCTCTCGGCGCAGCATTCGGCTGGGCCATGCGCCGCGCCCGGCGCCGACGCTCGCGGGTTGTGACTTTAGACCCGTCGCACTAGCCTGCCAGGATGGCAGAGGACGTCTTCGGGATCGTCGGCTCGCTCCAAGCGGCCGTGTTCCGAGTCGAGCGCGTCGTCGCCGAGGGCGGCTTTGGTGTCGTGTACCGAGCGCATCACGAAGGCTTCAAGGCCGCCGTGGCGCTCAAGTGCTTGAAGATTCCGGGTGCTTTCTCGGCCCAGCAGCGCCAGGCGTTCCTCCAGAAATTTCAGGAAGAGGGCGAGGTGTTGTTTCGGCTCTCGGCGCTGATTCCGAGCGTGGTGCGCCCGCTCCACGTGGGCACGCTGGAGACTTCGAAGCATCCGTTCGTGCCGTTCATCGCGCTCGAATGGCTGGATGGCGAGTCGCTCGATTCGGTGATTGAGCGCCGCAGGGCCGCCGGCAAGCCGCCGCTCGACTTGGCGCGCGTGGTGCGGATGATGGGGCCGGTGGCGCGCGCGCTGGAATGCGCACACAAGTTTCCCGGACCGGGTGGCGCGCAACTCTCGATTTTGCACCGCGATCTCAAGCCCGAGAATCTGTTCTTAGCCAAGGTGCACGGCCAAGAGACGCTCAAGATCTTGGACTTCGGCATCGGCAAGGTGCGCAGCGCCGCCACGCAAATGGTCGGCCGCGTGTCGGCCGAGCAGGGCGGCATCGCAGCTTTTACGCCGGCGTACGGCGCTCCGGAGCAATGGCTTCCGAAGCGCTACGGCCAGACCGGGCCGTGGACGGACATTTGGGGCTTCGCGCTGTGCGCCGTCGAGGCGCTCACCAACCACGCGCCGTTCGAGGGGGACGCACCAGCCGTAATGGGTGCGTGCATCAACGAGGCCGAGCGCCCGACGCCGCTCACGTTTGGCGTGAAGGTGCCGGATCGCGTGGAGGCCGCGTTTCGCAAGGCGCTAGCCGTCGACCCGGTAAATCGCTTTCACGACATCGGCGCGTTCTGGGATGAGATCGAAGCCGTTGGCGGTCACACCACGCCGCGCATCACGGTGACGCAGACCTTAGACAACGATTCGATGCCGCCGCCACCGGACTCGAGCGGAGCAAAACCGTCGAGTCTGCTGACCGAGGTCGACGCCACCAAGCGCCTCCCGGGTGCGCAGCTTTTTCCGGAGCTGACCTTGGGACTGCCGCCGCCAGGTGCCCCGAAGCCCGCGCAGGGCCCAGCGCCGGGCAAAGCATCGGTTTCGGGCGGCGGCATGCGCTCGTTCGAGCACGCCGAGGACGACGGCATGCACATCTCAGTCATGCACAACGACTCCCCGCAGCAGAGTGGAGGCGCCCAGCCGCGCTGGTCACCACGGGCGGCGACGCCGGAGCTGGCAGCGAGCCCGCGTGTGGCACGTAGCGCCAACCTGCGGGTCATGCCGAGCGAGGCGCCGACGATCGACACTGTGCTCACGCGCATGATGCCCGCGCTGCGGCTGATCGGCGTCGGCGCCGCGATCATGATCGCGGATTTGGGGTACGCGATGCTCAACGGCGAAGCGGTCCGGGTCGGACCCGTGCGTGCGTTGTGGATCGCAGGTCCGCTGGTTGGCTACGGCGTCGTCAAGCTCGTGCTGTCGCTGGTCGGCTGAAGCGCGGTGGGCGGCTAGTAGCCGATGTCGACGTCGCCTTGCGGTGCAGTTGGCGTCTTGGGTTTGGTGCGCACCGTGGCGCTCGATTCGGGCGGCGGCCACGGATACATCAACGGAGGCTCGGCAGCCGGAGGCCACGTGTCTTTTGGCGCCTGGGCGTTAGCGCTCGGCGCGCTCGCAATCGCCGCGGGCGGCGATAGCAAGAGCGGGCTCGCTGGCGCCGGAGCCGCGTACTGCGTCGCGACCACTGGTCCACCCGCGGCACGACAGCGCACCAAGAAGTTACCGTCGTTGCTGCTGAGCACCGGCTTCATCTCATAGCCACTCGCGCAGAGCTCACCGGCCATGCGAAAGCACGCGCCTTGATCGAAGCCGCAGTGCACGTGCGCCATTGGTGAGCCGTCAGGCCCGACGATGGGTGTGGCGCCAGGGCGCTGGCAAGCGGTGACCAGCAGGCACAAGCCGCCCACTAGGCTAGCTGCGAGACGGGGCAAGCTTGGGCGCGCTGCCATACTCGCTGAACTTATCATTCAGGCGCCGCGGCGGCGAGCGGCTCTGTCGAGATAGGCGCCGGCGCCACGAACGGATCTGTAACCGTTTGTGCGTGTCCATGCGACCGGAAGTACGTTCGCAACAGATCACGCGCCAGCTCGTTGGCTTTGCGGCGGTAGGTGTGGCCGTTTACCAGCATGACGCTGACGACGATTTCGGGGTTCCGACTGGGCGCGAATCCGACGAACCAGCTGGTCATGGTGTCCTCACCTTGCTCGGGGCGTAGCGTGCCAGTCTTGCCGGCGACGCGGATGCTGGGCAGGTAGCGCTTGCCGTCGGGCGCCGTGAAGGCTGCGCGCGACGTTCCGGTTTCGACCGTGACCTCGAGCATGCGCGTCAGGCGCTGGGCGGTGCGAGCCGAGAAGGGGGGTGAGGCTTGAGGATTGGGGGCTGAGTCGGAGGCATCTTCCATTGCCTCGTGGAGGCGGAGGCTGACGGGCGAGCCGCCGCGTGCGATCAGGGTCATCAGGTAAGCGGCACCGAGCGGTGACAAGCTGCTGCCCTGAAAGCCCGCCGCGGCGCGGGCAAAATCGAGATCGTTGTAGGGGACGCTCAGCTTGCCCAGCTCGGCCTGTGCTTCGCCGTCATCGAGCGGCAGTTTTGCGTTGAAGCCGAGGTGCTCGGCGGTCCGCAGCAGGTCTTCGCGCGTGAGCAGCCGCGTCGCCAGTTGCGCGAACACTGCGTTCTTGCTGTGTCCCAGCGCCCAACCGAAACGGCCACACTCTGAGCCGGGGCCGCGCGCTGGCTCCAGGTGGCGGCGTTCGATCCCGTGAACACCGCCGTTGATGCAGACTTGATCTTGCGGCGAGATCGACGTCGACTCGAACAGCGCGGTGGTGGTGACGACTTTGAACAAGCTGGCTGCCGGCAGGCGCGCTTGTGTCAGCACGTCGAAGCTGCTGCCACCGGCGGTGAGCGCGTGGAAGGCGAGCACGCTCCCAGTCTTGGGGTCGATCACCACGATCGCTCCTTCGACCGGCTTAGCGCTACGCAGCAGGCGATCCGCGGTGCGCTGCAGGTTCGGGTCGAGCGTCGTCAGACCGTGGGGCTTGGCAGGCCGCGTGGCGGCGACCGGCGCCGGCTCCGCGGGCAGGCTCTCAGCACGTGGTGCGGCCCCGGCCGTGCCGCCGATGATCGCCGTTACAAGGCCCAGGAGGCCGAGCAGTCTTTGCCGCCGCGCTTTCATCGTGTCGCGCAGATTTAACCGCCTGATCCCCAACGGCGGCCAAGTTCTGGCCCGCTCGCTTATCGAAGTGATAGGTAGGTTGATGTAAGAACTTGACCTACATCATGGCTATGGCTGACCATTTACGAGTCACCGGAGGTTCGAAGCCATGCAGCATCGGGTCGGCCTAAGGGCACGAACAGATTTTCGAGTCGTCGCTAGAAACGGCGGCTTCATCTCGCATTGCCGCGGCATCGAGATTTCAGCGAGCGGCATCATCGTCGATCGCGGACGCGAGCACAGCAGCCAGCCGCTGCTGATGCGCCTCGAGATGCTGCTGCCCGAACGGATTCGCCCGCTGCGCGCGCTGGCTCGCCCGATTTGGGTGCGCGGCTCGCAGCAGGCGCTGAAGTTCGTGCGTATCTCCGATGTCGATCGGCTCACGCTAGCCGAGCACCTCGACGTGTTGAACCTGCGTGGCGTGTGTCTTTGCTGAGGACGAAAACGAACGTGACGATTCCCCTGACATTCGATTGGTTGACGCTGGCCTGGCTCAATACGCGCCTGCAGCTGTGGTTGCGGCGCCGACGCATGTCGCCGCGGCAGCTGGCGCTGCTGCTCCTGCTCGGCGTGCTCTCCGGGTGCGTGCCGGTCACGCGCTTCGAAGAGACGCAGTCCGCAGCGCAGGTCGAGATGGAGGGCCGTCGTCGCTCCGAGTACCAAGCTTCACAACTGAAGGCGGAAAATGCCCAGCTGCGCTCACAGCTGCAGCAGCAGAGCCAGTCCCTGGACGACCGCGAGCAAGCGCTCTCCCAAGCTCAACTCGACAGCTCCACGCAAGGCAAGCAGCGTGAAGACGCCGAGGGCATGGTCGAACAATTGCGCGGCGAGCTGGCACGGGTCGGCGGGCATTTGCAGTCATTCCACGACGATCGCCAAAAGCTCGAGACGGCGCTGGTCGCCGAGGCTTCGCGCGGGCGCGTGCTGTCGCGGTTGTCGCGCGACGTGGCGTTGGCCTTGGCCGAGCCGGTCGCGACTGGTGAGTATGCGCTCGACACCGAGCCGGGCGCGGTCGTGCTGCGCGTGCCGCGCGACAAAGTGCTGGCCGGTGACGGCAGCTTGAAGCCGGAGGCGGAGCCGCTGCTCAAGGCCGTGTCGCGGCTGATGCAGCTGCACAAAGAGGCCAAGCTGCGCGTCGAGGATTCGTCGGCCGCCGCTGATCCGATCGCGACCTCACGGCTGGTCACCGCGCTCACCGAGCACGACGTCCCGGCCGATCGCTTCGAGCCGCTGGCCGCCAGTGACGCCGCGGCCACCGCCGTGCCGCCGGCCGAGAAAACAGGCGCTCCCGAGCTCGTGCTCGGCTTCAGCGTGCCTTGAACCGCAGCTCGAGCTCGAGCGTCCGGTCCGGATCTTTGCCGCGTGGCGCTGCCCACAGCGAAAAGCGCGGGTCGGAGCGCAGGGCTTCGGTCACGGCTGCCGTCAGCCGCGGCTTGAGCTCTGCTTCGAAGCGCTGTAGCCACACGAAGCCGTCTTCTTCGCCTTCGTAGGCGTCGTCGAACTCCGCGACCAGGTTGACGTCGATCGAATAACTTTGTTCTTCGCGGTGCGGCATTGAACGGTAGTGAGGCTCGAGTGGTGAGTGGTGAGGGACAGAACCTCAGCCGAAATGTTCGGAGCGGGCGACGCTGCGGCCGCCATCGACCGCCAGCTCGTGGCCCGTTATGAAGGGCGAGCTGGCCAGGAAGACCACGGCGCGCGCGATGTCGTGCGGACTGCCGACGCGTCCGAGCGGGATCGCGCGCGATAGCCGCTGAACGGCTGCTGCGTCGTAGCTAGGCGGTGGCATCACCGTTCCGGGCGCGACGGCGTTGACGCGGATTTCCGGGGCTAGCTCGAGCGCAAGCGTCTTCATCAGGTGTTTGACTGCGCCCTTCGAGACCACGTACGGCAGGTAGCCCCGCATCGGCACCGTGGCGCTCGAGCAGCTGATGAACACGACCGAGCCCTGGCTGGCACGCAGCGCCGGCACCGCGCGCTGGACGAGCGCGAATGGCGATGCCAGGTTCAGGTCCAAGCTGCGGTCCCAAGCGGCGTCGTCGACGTCGCCGAGCGCCACGTGCTCGAAGTTTGCAGCGCTCGCCACCACCAGATCGAGCCCACCCAGCTCGGCTACGGCGCGGTCGACCAAGTCGCGCGCCGCGTCGCGGCTGGTCAAGTCGGCGGGCAACGTCACGGCGCTACCGCCACTGTTGCGGATCTGCTCCGCGGTCTGGTCCGCGCCAGCGCGGCTCTCGCGGTAATGCACTGCGACGTGCATGCCCTCGGCGCCGAGCGCCAGCGCGATCGCTTGGCCGACGCGCTGGCCCGCGCCCGTCACGAGCGCGCGTTTGCAACGCAACGAGACCGGGGCGCTGTCACTCATGCGGCGCAGCTTACAACGTGAACGTCACCTTCGCCGGCCAGCTGCCAGGCGAGGGGAAGGACGCCCCTTTTAGCGTTGAAACCAGGCAATCGACTGATTCTTCGCCGTCCTCGTTGGGCGGAGTGACGCTGGCTGACAGAACCGAGCCGTCAGTCGCCACGTAGATCGTGGCCTCGTAGGAGCCCTTGGCGCTCTTGCACGAGGCGAGCTTGTTCGAGATCTTGTCGAGGCCCTTGCCCAGGTGGTCTTGGTCGTAGTCGGCCGGGGCACGCACGTCGTTAGGCGGGTCGAAGTCGAACGACTTGCGCGCCAAGCCGTGCTCACCACCGACCGGCTTCGGCCAGTGCTTGGAGCGCAAGGTGCCGAGCATGCACTTTTCGGTGTCGCGATCGCCGAGCGTGGATTTTTCGAGGTAGGCGCCGTCGACTTTGCCCTCGACATCGATCTTCACGAAGAAGCTGACCGACCCGCCCAAGAATTCAACCCGCGAGGCACCCTGGTTCAGGCACCGCTCCAAGCCAGAGAGGCTCGACTCGAAGGCAGCGTTGACCTTCTCTTCATTGAGGCCACCGATCTCGCTGGACATCTTGATGCCCGAGTGGCGCTCCTGTTGGACCTCGGGTGTGTCGTCGGCCGTCTTGGGTGGCGGTGCGCTCTCGTCACAAGCGAGCAGGACAGAGGCGGGAACGACGAGCCAGGCGAGCTTCGAAACGCGAAAGAGCATGATGGCAGCCTAGAGGTAGCTGCACGCCCAGGTCCCCGCAAGCCCCGTCAGCTCGTCGCTCGCCCGGTCCGTTCGCGCTCGCCAAAAAATAGCTCGAGCGCGTCCTGACGGCAGGGTTAGGGCTGGCGCGCCAACAAGCAAAGACCGAGCGCGGCCAGCTCGGTCTCGAGCTTTGGCTTGGGGCGCACGGCGATGCCCAGCTCGGCGGTCGTGAGCATTTCGATGTCGAAAACGTTGTCGCCAAAGGCCGCCAGCCAGCGAGCGCTGCCGAACAAGCCACGCCCGGCGCTCAGCTTGGCTTCGGCGTAGGGGACGGGCGCGGCCAGCCGTGGCAGCACGCGCCCGGCTTCGACGACCGGCGTAGCGGCCGCGATATCGGCCGGCAGAAAGCCGCGAAACGCTCCGGCGGCCTCCACGACCGCGCGCGGCGAGGCCGAAATCAGCACGTTGCGGACGCCGCGCTGGCGGCTCCATTCAAGCACTGGAGCAAGCTCCCCGGTTAGTCGACTCGCCAAATCTTCGCGCTTCAAGACCGAGCTGGCGAGCGCCTCGACCTCGCCGAGCGCGCGACCGGCGTAGCACCAAGTCATCATCGCGCACGTCTCGCGCTCCGGGTACTGGCCCGCGAGATACCCGGCGAGCAACACGCGCGCGACGGCGTTCGCGCTCGCGGCGCCATCGAGCGGGAGGCCATAACGCTCGGCTTCGAGCACGAGTGCCGGCATGGCGTCGTCGACCAAAAAATCCTCGCGCATCGCGGCGCGGAACAGGTCTTCGCCGACGTCCCCGCTCCACAGCGTGCCGTCACCGTCGAAGGCGATGACGACGCTGCTCGGATCTGCGTCGCCCAGCATGGCCGAAAGTTCCTCGGTCAGCTTCTCGGACGCCAGCGTTAGGGACGTTCTTTCCACCACTGCTCCGACATGGCGAGGTCTTGGAGGGTGTCGATCTCCATGTAACCGCCGTTGGTGTCCTCGCGCTGCATGGGGGTGCCTTGCTCCAGCATTTCGGCCAGCAGATCGATCACATAAGCCTTCTGGAAGCTGCGGCCCTCGCGATACAGACCGCCGCTGTAGGCGCGCTCGGCTTGGTCGAAGGCGGCCAGGAAACTCGCCGCACCGCTCGGCGACTGCTTCATCACGCCGATAAACTCGCCTCCGGCCTGCTCGCTGGGGATGGTCCGGCTGAGCTCGACGATGCGCGAGCCCTCGGCACGCAGCTTCTCGGCGTCCGTTTCAGGGTGGTGGGTGCGACCGATATAGCGCCGGCGCCAGGCGGTGTCGCAGCCGAGCGCGATGTCGGCTGACGACTGGACGAGCTTTTGCACGACCGCGCCTTCGTAGACGATGTCGCCGTACGTCGAGACGAAACCCTCGCCCAAGTACTCGCGCGCCATCAGCAGGCTCAGCAGGATGTTGTTGTTCTGCCAGTCGTGATTGGTCACGTACGTGAATTCGGGGTACCGCGCTTTGATGACCTCGGCGCGGTAGCCGCATACGAACACCACGTCGCGCCGCGAAAGCCCGGCGGACTCGTACGCTTCCAGAATCCATTCGAGCATGGGACGGCCCATGACCTCGACGAGCGTCTTCGGAATCTCGTCCGTTTCGTTGCGTAAGCGGCTGCCTCTTCCGGCCGCGATGATCACCGGTCGCACGCGACGACGTTACCTTACACGGGACAGAATCAACAGGAAGGCGGGAAGGCGGGAAGATTTTTGATGGTTCGAGCAGGGGGGGCTGTGAGGCGATCCGCCGACCTGCGTTGGCGACGCTCCAGAAAACCACACTCAAAAGAAAACCTTTGCTCGGGGCCTTCCCGTCTTCCCGTCTTCCTGTTGCCTCGTTCTCGTCTCGGCGCGGGAAGCTATTCGTCGTTGCCGCGGAGCTTCGCCAGTACGTTGACGTCCTCGAGCGTTGAGGTATCGCCTTGAGACGCGCGGCCGTTGGCGATGTCTTTCAGTAGCCGGCGCATGATTTTGCCACTGCGCGTCTTGGGCAGGCCGTCGGCGAAGCGGATCTCGTCCGGTCGCGCGAATTTACCGATCTCGCGGGCGACCTGCTCGCCGAGCTCCTTCTTCATCGCGTCGTCACCGGCGAATTGTGGCTTGAGCGTGACGAACACGACCAATGCCTGGCCCTTTAGCTCATCGGCGCGGCCAACCGCGGCAGCTTCGGCGACGGCCTTGTGCGACACCAGCGCGCTCTCAATCTCGGCCGTGCCGATGCGATGACCGGAGACGTTGAGCACGTCGTCCACGCGTCCGACGACGCGGAAGTAGCCGTCAGCATCGCGGTAGGCGCCGTCGCCCGTGAAGTAGACGCCCTTCACGTCGGTCCAGTACTGCGCGCGGTAGCGCTCGTCGTCACCCCACACCGTGCGCAGCATGCTCGGCCACGGCTTCTGCAAGACCAAGAAGCCGCCTTGGTCCGCGCCGACACGCTCGCCATCCGCCGTCACGACCTCGGGCGACACGCCGAAGAACGGCAGCCCTGCCACTCCGGGCTTCATCGTGTGCGCGCCGGGTAGCGTGGTCAGCAGGATCGAGCCGGTCTCGGTCTGCCACCAGGTGTCGACGATCGGGCAGCGCTTGGCGCCGATGTGCTCGTAGTACCAAATCCAAGCTTCGGGGTTGATCGGTTCGCCGACGGAGCCGAGCAGCCGCAAGCTCGAGAGATCGTACTTTGCCGGCCATTCGTTGCCGGCACGGATGAACGCGCGGATCGCCGTCGGAGCGGTGTACAGAATCGAGACCTTGTGCTTCTCGATGATTTGCCAAAATCGCCCCCAATCGGGCTGATTCGGCGCACCTTCGTACATCAAGCACGTCGCGCCGTTCGAGAGCGGCCCGTACACGATGTAGCTGTGACCAGTGATCCAGCCGACGTCGGCGGTACAGAAATAGACATCGTCGGGCCGCAGATCGAACACGTACTTCGAGGTCAGGTACGCGCCGGCGAGGTAGCCCGCGGTGGTGTGCAGCACGCCCTTCGGCTTTCCGGTCGAGCCGGACGTGTAGAGGATGAACAGCGGGTGCTCGGCGTCGACCACTTCAGCTTCGGCGCCCAGCTTCGGATCGGCGGCTGCCAAAGTGTCGGCCCAGTCCAGATCACGGCCCGGCTTCATCTCGATCTTGGCTTGTTCGTTGGAGAGACGCCGATAGACCAGCACCTTCTCGACGCTGGGCGTCGCCTCCAGCGCTTTGTCGACGATCTGTTTGAGCGGCACGACGTTGCCGCGACGTAGCGCGCCGTCCTGCGTCAGCACGACTTTGGCCGAGCAGTCGTTGATGCGATCACGCAGTGATTCGGCCGCGAAACCGCCAAATACGACGGTATGCGGCGCGCCGATGCGCGCGCACGCCAGCATCGCGACGGCGGCCTCCGGCACCATGCCCATGTAGATCGCGACGCGTTCGCCCTGCTTGACGCCGAGCCCGCGCAGCGCCGAAGCGAGGCGGACGACCTGGTCGTGCAGCTGGGCGTAAGTGATCGTGCGCGTCTCGCCCGGCTCGCTCTCCCAGATGATGGCGGGCTTGTCTCTGACCTCGGTCTTCAGGTGGCGGTCGAGGCAGCTCTCACTCGCGTTGAGCTCGGCGCCCACGAACCACTTCGAGTGCGGCAGATCCCAGTCGAGCAGTTTCTGCCACGGCTTTCGAAACACCAGCTCTTCGGTCTCGCGTTTCCAGAACGTCTCCGGCGACTCGATACTCTCTTTGTACAGGTCGGCGTATTTCGCGCGACTGCACCGAGCCTTGTCCACGAACTCCGAGCTGGGCTCGAAGGTTCGGGTTTCAGCGGAGTGCGTTTCGATGGAGGAGGTGTCGAGCGCCATGCCCTTAGAGTACCTAGCAAAAATCCGCTAGAAAAGCCCCAGGCGTGGTCTGATCATGCCGTTTGTATGGCGTAATTTACCGCGGCGGACGCCACTGTGAGAAGCCGCCGCGCAGCCCCAGGCCGACCATTGGCAGCGTGGTGCCGAGATCGCGCGTCAGCGCGCGGTTGGCAGTGTCGCTGAAGCCCCTTTGCAGGGCGGTGCTGCCGTCGATCAGCGCGATCAGTCCGATCTCCCCCAAGAACTGGCGGTAGTTGAAATTCATTCCGAGCTCGAACGAGAAATACGGATCGATGCCGCGCACTTCTTCGGGCGTGACCTGGCTGACGGAGAGCCGGTGATGAACGATGCCCGCGCCGATCGTGGTCACGAAGCGCAGACGCTCGCCGGTCGTCATCAGCTTCAGATCGGGGCCGAAGTGGATCGAGGTCAGCGAGTAGTCGCGGTTTGCCTGGTTGGCTTTGTCGAACGCGCCTTGGGCTTGGAGCACGCCAGCGTCGAGGCGCAAATCGAGCGCGACCGGATTGGAAAGCCGGTACCCGACGCGTAAGCCCAGCGCACCGAAGCCGCCGCCGCTCTGCGCCTTGGCCAGGTTCACCGGCTGCTTCGATAGCCCCAGGATGTCGAGCGACAGCAGGCCGAAGAAGCCCTTCTGTGCGCGTTTGGGTGGCGCACCCGGGATCGCGGCTGCGGCGTCGTTCGGATTTGCCGGCGGCGCGGTCTCGAGCCCTTCGAGCTCGGCTTTGATGCTGACGGTTTTGCAAACACTAACCTGAAACGTCTGCTCGAACGGCTCGACGCCCTCGCGATACACCTGCAGCAAGTGGTCGGTATCCGGCTCGACCGGACCCTTGTACGCACGGCGCGCTTTCGGCAGTCCGTCGATGGCGATGTTGGCCGTCGGATCATTGCTGCTGATGTCGACGAAGCCGGAAATGCAGCGTAGCTCGACGTCGATCGGCACTTCGCGTTGGCCGCCGGCGACGCGCAGCGTGCGGCGGTCGGGTGTGTAACCAGGCGCGTCCACGCTGAGCGCGTGCTCGCCGACGTTGAGGACGAGCGGCGCCGCCCGCTCGCTCGGGGTCAGGGTTTTGCCGTCGAGCAGCACGCGCGCGCTTTCGGGGACAACGCGTAGCTTGATGCTGGCGACCAGCCCTTTTAGCTCGCTGAGCGCATCGTCGACGGCCTTGCGCTCGCCTTCGTTCAGCTCGGCCGCGTGACGCGCCAGCAATTGCTCGAGTGTGGTTGCCGCTTCCGAGTAACGGAACAAGCCCTTTTGGCTGAGCGCGACGTTTTGCAGCGAGCCTGAGCCGGGCTTGAGTCGATAGGCTTCTTCGAACTCAGCCAGCGCGCCGCCGTAGTTCCCGTCGCGGTAGAGCTTGGTTCCGGCTTTGAAATGCCGCCGGGCGTCGAGCGTCGCCGTGTCGGGTGCGTCGGCTGCGGGCGGCGTTGCCGGCTTCGGCTCCGCCGCGTCTTGGGCGAACGCGGGCGCCGCGCCGAGCGCCGAGCAAACCAGCGGCGCGAGCCCGAGCCTACGAACGAAACCGCCAAGACGAGCCAAGAGGCCCCACGGCTAACACAGGTTTCGGGGCAGCTCTATGGCTCGCGCGTGCTCAGCCCCAGGCTGCCGGCAACGCCCGCTGAAGGCGCTGGAACGGGCCTCTTGCCACTCGGCTTGGGCGGCGCCACGTCGTGCTTGGTTTGCGCCAGCTTCGGCGCGGGCTTGGCGGCCGCGCTGGCGAGCGAGGCCGGGTCGGCGACGATCGGTGTCTGCGAGTCGAGCGGCGAGGGGACACGGTTCGACAAGGTCGAATCGCCGCCGCCCGCGCCTGCCAACGTGCCGGGAGCGGCTTCGGGCATGCCGCCGCCGCGCGCCACGAAATAGGCCGCTACGGCGAAGCCGCCGAGCGCCGCCACGACAGCGAACACCAACGTACGAAAGCGCTCGGCCTTGGCGCGCTTCGAACCAGGCGCATCGAGCCAAACGCCGGCGGTGGTGCGCGTCTTGGTCGCCAGCGCGCGGCTCTCGTGCAGCGTGGCTTCGAGATCAGCCAGCATGTCCTGCGCCGAGGCGTAGCGGTCGTCGCGCTCGCGCTGCAGCGCCCGTGCGACGACACGCGCCAATTTTTCCGGAGCTTCCGGCGCCTTCATCCGCACGTCGGGGGCGTCGCGGGTGCAGATAGCGATTAGCACCGCTTCGTACGTGGGCGCAGTGTGGGGCGGCTCGCCGGTCAGCATCTCGTACAAGATCGCCCCGACGCTGAACAGGTCGGTACGACCGTCGATGTCGGGGAATGACTGCGCCTGCTCGGGCGACATGTAGAACGCCGTGCCCAGCACCGCGCCCTTGTGCGTCAACGTGTCGACGCCGGCGTGCTGCTGCAGTTTGGAGATCCCAAAGTCGACGATCTTTACGAAGCTTGGCTCGTCGTCGCGACGACAGAGGAAGACGTTGTCCGGCTTCAAATCGCGATGGACGATGCCGGCGCCGTGAGCCTGGCGCAGCGCCTTGAGCACTTGTATGCCGATGCGCACCGCGGTCTCGGGCGGCAAACGGGCTTCGCGCCGCAAGCGCTCGCGCAGGTCCTCACCGGTGAGCAACTCCATGACCAGGAACGGCAAGCCTTGCTCGCTCCGGCCCGAGTCGAAAATCTGCACGATGTGCGGGCTCTCGGCCAAGCTCGCCGCCTCGGCTTCGCGTTGAAAACGCGTGGCGGCATCGGCGTCTTTGCTGGTCTCGACGCCGAGAAATTTCAACGCCACGCGCTTGCCAATCGCCGCGTTCGTGGCTTGGAACACGGCGCCCATGCCACCACGGCCGATCAAGCGATCGATGTGATACTTGCCAGCGACGGTGGAGCCGACGAGCAAATCCAGCTCGTCGGGTGGCTTTTTCCCACTATCGAACGACATGCCTCTCCGGTGACGGCGCGCCGAAAGCGCGCCGTCACCGGAGGCTAGCATCGTTTCGAGCAGGCTTTTCAGGCCTTGGCGGATTTCGCCAACGCCTTCGCGATGCGCGACGTGGTGCGAGCGGCCGTGCGCGGGTGAATGACACCCTTGCTGGCTGCCTTCGCGAGCGCCTTCTCGGCACTGGCCACGCTGCTCTTCGCCTGGACGGCGTCGCTGCCAGCGGCGGCAGCGCGAGCTTTCTTCACGGCGCCACGCAGCGCGCTCTTGGCGGCGCGGTTGCGCTCGGTGCGCACGATGCGTTGACGGTTACGTTTCTCTGCGGACGGATGATTGGCCATGGCTCAGCTAGCGGCTTTCTTCGCTTCGGGCTTCGCGGCGTCGGCCTTTTTCGCGTCGTACCCTTCCGGGTGCACGGGAAACTTGGGGGTCTGCTCGAGCTTCTTACCCTTGCCAAAGGCGCGGGCGCGGATCGCACGGCGTCGTTCTGTTTGCCTCGTCGAAGAAACCATCGGGAACTACCTTCAAAAAGTGCTCGGCCCACGGTTCGGCCGAGAGGGCGGGGACTATGATTGATGGGGTGGAAGTTGTCAACCGGCGTCGCCTCGTGCGCGGCAAGGCTTTTTGGCTGCGGGCTGTGGGGCCGCGGGGCTGCGGGCTGCGAGCCAGGCGCGGCGAGGCTTTAAGCTGCGAGCTGCGAGCTGCGCGCCAGCAAATATGACGTCGCTTTGGTGGCGAATGTGGGGAGGCCTTGTCTGCGCGCCCAGCTGGGCGCGGCGCGCGCGGGCAAGCCCGCGCCAAGAACCGTTGATGATTCATGGCGTCTTGCCCGAGCGAGCGGGGACAACAGGAAGGCGGGAAGACGGCTCGACGCTCAGCGCATTCGCCTTGGCCCCAGAAATTCGCCCGGGGATTGAGCCCGGTGGCTAGGTTCTGGGAGGGTTTTCGGTGTCGTCCCGTCCGCACTCGCGCTCCCGTATGGTGGGGCCGACCCCTTTCGGCGCGTGAATCCGTATCGCACTTGCGACACACTTTGCTCAATGAATTCGCGGCCCCGATTCGTTGGCATGACGCTGTCGCACTTGCGACACCTTCGTCAGCAGCCGCTGACCTTGTCGCAAGTGCGACAGCGTCATGCCATCCGAGACCGCCCGCAGAATCATTGAGGAATGTGTGTCGCACTTGCGACACGCCAGGCGCGTGCCGAGAGCCCTCGCCTTGAAAGGGGCGCGGTTCGCAACCGGCGTTCATCAAAGCGACAACTGCCTTGACGAGCGCCGCAACCGGCGTTCATCAAAGCGACAA
>JBBSAB010000120.1:0-24623 GCA_038252755.1 Polyangiales bacterium
CGACACGAAACAGCGTCGTCTCGTCACCGAGCGGCGCCACCAGCGCGACCCGGCCCTCCAGGTACACGCCGGAAGACGGCGTGATCCAGCGAGCGCCTTCCATGCGCGGCTCACCGGGTGGCTCAGCGAGCACACTGAGCGAGCCAATCTCGACCGGCGCGTCGCGCTCGCTGGGCTCATCGGGCTTCGGCGGTGGCTGCGCGGGCATCGCTTTCGCCACGACGACTGGCGGCGGCTGGTGCACCGGCCGCGCCACGGCAGCGGGCCTGCCGCACCCGAGCAAACACGCCGCCACCAACCAACCACGTCTCATGGCTATCCAAGGTTAGCCAAACGGCGGGGCGCGAGCGAATCGAGCCCCGATTTCGCGGTGTGATCGCGATGCCCGGCAATGTGCCCAAACAAGCGTGGTGGCGCAGCGGCGACCGGGTGCGTGGGCTAGGCAGCCTGTCGATTGAAGTCGTTTCGCGTGCGCTTGGCGAACGCGATGGGCCGCAACGCACGGCCGAGCACCGAGCAACCCCGCGAGCGCCGAAGAGCGGCGGATTCATAGGAATGCGTTGTTCGAGAATGCCGCGGCGGGGAGGTATGGTGCGGAGGTGAAGCGCGCGGCAGTGAGCGGCGTTCGGCTCAGGGAGCTCGTGGATCAACTCGAGCACGCGGAACTGGCAGGTGACCTACACCTCGAGCGCCTGCCCGGGTCCCTCGGCACAGCTAGCGACGGGAGCGGCCGCGCTCCGTTGCCCGCCCCGGGCCTCGCAAGGGTCCCACCGCCCGAAGCCGGCGCGGCCATCTGGGGGTCGCGCAGCCGGAGATAGCTCCCGGAGGGCTCGCGCACCCCGGCGAATTCGGCAAGGACGCTGGAGAGGTGGAAGGCCAGATGCAGGCGGCTCAGCTTCGAAGGTTGCCTGTCGTGGACGCGGACGGAAAAGTCATCGGTATCATCGGCCTCGGTGACTTGGCACGCAGCGCCCACTCAAGCGCCTTGCGCATGACAGAAATCCCGGGCGTTGCGAAGACACTCGCCAGTATCACCGAGCGCCGCGCGGATGTGCAGCGCTAGGCAGGCCTCTGTTCCACTGGCCTGGCGCCGCGCGCTAGGTTGAGTGCCGTAGCCACCAGCGACAGGTGGGAGAGCGCCTGGGGAAAGTTGCCGAGCTGGCGCTTGGCATTGGGATCGTACTCTTCGGCGAGCAAGCCGACGTCGTTTCGAATCGTCAGCAGCCGCTCGAACAACGCCGTGGCCTCTGCGGTCCTGCCCTGAAGGACCAGGTTGTCGGCGAGCCAGAAGCTGCATGCCAAGAAAGCTCCTTCGCCCGATGGTAGGCCGTCGTCGGCGGAACTCGTGTGGTAGCGCAGCACGAAACCTTCCACAAGCAGCGATCCTTCGATCGCGGCCAGCGTGCTCACCATGCGGGGATCTGACGGCGGCAGGAAGCCGACTAGCGGCAAGAGTAAGAGACTCGCGTCGAGCGTTTTAGAACCGTACGACTGGACGAATGCTTGGAGCTCAGCATCGAAACCCCGCTCACAGACATCGCGATGAATCTGGTCTCGGACGCCGCGCCAACGGTCGCTGGGCCCAGCGAGTCCGAATTCGTCGACCGAGCGAACGGCTCGATCGAATGCAACCCAGGCCATGACCTTCGAATGAGTGAAATGGCGCAGGGCGCCCCGCACCTCCCAGATTCCTCGATCGGGCGTCGACCAAATTGTCTCAAGGTGTTCGAGCAGTGCACGCTCGAGCGCCCAGCTAGCCGCATTGGGCGTGAGGCCCGCGGCTCGCGCCTGATAGAGCGCGTCGATGACCTCGCCGAAAACGTCGAGTTGAAGTTGCGGCGAAGCGTTATTGCCTACTCGGACCGGTCGAGAGCCTTCGTAGCCAGGCAGCCAATCGAGCTCCCATTCAGTCAGGCGCCGCTCTCCGGCGAGGCCGTACATGATTTGAACCTGATCTGGGCTGCCCGCGACGGCTCGAAGGAGCCAGACTCGCCAAGCGTCGGCTTCTTCGTGGTAACCGCCGTCGACGAGCGCGAGCAACGTCATGGTCGCGTCACGCAGCCAGCAATAGCGATAGTCCCAGTTTCGCTCACCCCCAATGCGTTCGGGTAGTGACGTCGTTGGTGCGGCGACCAACCCGCCTGTTGGCGCGTAGGTCAAGGCCTTGAGAGTGATAAGCGAACGCTTGACTGCCTCCGGCCAGGCCCCACGGTAGTTGCAGCGCGACGCCCAGGAGCGCCAAAACTCCGCCGTTTGCGTGAGCGCCTGCATGGCATTGCGGGCGGGCACATCCGGTAGGTGGGAGGCTTCGTAGCTGAGTACGAAGCTTTGGCTTTGGCCCGCCTCAATGCTGAATTCACCCACCGTCTTGAGATCCTCGCCGTGCAGCGCCACGCTGCTTCGAAGCATGACTTTGTGGGGGCCCGCTATGGCTCGGATCACACCTTCCTCGTCACGGGTGACCCAGGGGACCACCGTTCCGTAGTCGAAGCGCAGCAGGAGTTCGGTTGCCATGTTGACCTTGCCTCGACGACCCAGCACGATGCGAATCAGGTCGGAAACCCCGTCGCGTACTGGCATGAAGTCGATGACCGTAACCGCGCCTTCATCAGTCTCGAAATCGGTCTCGAGGACTAGCGTGTCTTCGCGGTACCGCCGCGACACCCGGAGAATGGACGCGCGGGGTGCCAGCAGCCAGCGGCCGTTGTCTTGCGAGCCCAAGAGCGCTGCGAGGCAGGCACCCGAGTCGAAGCGCGGCCAACACAACCAATCGATCGAGCCGTCACGGCCGACCAGCGCGCAGCTCTCGCAGTCGCCGATGAGCGCGTAGTCTTCGATGCGGGAGCTCAAGCTTGCCCGAGCGAGCTCTGACGGAGCTCCTTAAGCAACGCTCCCCAGCTCTTGCCGTGATCCACGTGGAGTTCGCGTGCGATGTCGCCCAGAGCGGCTTCCTCTTCGGGTGATACGGCTGCCGGTTGGTCGAGGGCGTCGGCAGTGCTACGCGCGATGCGTTCGGCGTGGGCCAAAAGCGCTGGTAGCTCGCTGAAGTCCACCTCCATGTCGTCCTGGGCCTGCGCAAGAAAGAGGATGTCGCTCAATCCCTCTGCGAAATAGGCCTGAGTTGGTGCGCGGGACAGCCAGCCTTCCAAAACTGCGACGGCTGCCGCACTCAGCTCGTAGTGGCGAGCGGCAAATAGATGGATGCGCTCCTTCTGCACGCTCTGCATCTTGCCGTCCGACCATGCAACGTAGATGAGTGGCAACAGCTTGAGCACTCGATAGTCTTCGGATGCAATTCCTAGGCGAGCCAATGAGTCGCGTAACTTGTCCCGTTCCATCGTGATCTTCCTCGCTTCTCGCTAACGGGCGGATCCAAGGTGAGGCGCCAATCGCGGACTTTCCTTTTAACACGCCTCACGACCGTACGGGTCACGCTGGGCTTCTTAGGTGAGTGGCTAGCAGGGGCCGCGCGAGGGCGGCAGAACGTTCTCGGCGTCTGGATGGGAACGGGGATCGGCGGCGGTCTCGTCCTCGACGGGCGGCCCTTCACGGGGTCGCTCGGGGGTGCTGGGGAGATCGGCCACATGATCGTGCAGCCCGGTGGTGGCGAAGACACGGCCACGTCAGACGCGCGCGACGAAGGCCAAAGTGAAAGGCAAGGCCAAGGTCAGCACTGCTCGCCGCGCCGGACGGTAGCGCTAGCGAGCTGACTTCCGGCTCAGCGTTTGGCCTCTCCGATCCCGATCGTCGCGTTCAGCTTACGAATCACCGTCCTGGTCGCACCAGTGTAGTACCCTCGTCGCATGAGCCTGATTTTTGAGGGGCCCGGTGGTAGCTTCGAACGACGCTGGATCGTATATGCAATGCTCCGCGACAACGTTCAGCATCACCTGGAGCAGGGTCAGCCCTCGGCCGCTTTCGAGCATCTGCACCGCCTGGGCGACGCATTGTCTGGCACGGCGGTCTCGGTTCCTGCTCTCGCGCTACGCGACGAGCTGACACGGGCCAAGCCGCTCCTCGACCTTCCCATCGCGGACTTGGCCGTCAGCCTGCGCACTCGCGCCGTCCAGACGCTGGCTTTCCCCTTGCCGGAACGTAGGAACAGCGTTCTGGTATCGGCGGTCGGTTGGACTCCTAGCTTCCCGCTCGATGGAGCCAAGGTTCTTGGTGACGCCTTCGGTAGCCTTGTCGTTGAGCTGCTTCGAATCATCGGTGATGCGGGGCCAGACGACGTCGTTTCGGTCACCGACGGCTGAGACTGCTCATACTAGGTAGCCGCGTCCGCGCTGACCCATGCCGCTCAACGTTTCGACCGAAATCCAGTACGTGGTGCTGGTCTTCTGTCTCTTCATCGTTCCGCGAGGCTTGCAGCGCTTTCGACTCCCTAGCGCGGTAACCTGCGTTCTATTGGGCGCAGCCGTGAGCATCGGCTTTCACGGCTTCCACGAAGATGCGACCGTGAAACTGCTCGCGACCCTAGGGATCGTGTCCATGTTCCTGTTCGCGGGCCTGGAGGTCGACTTCGCCGAGCTGAGACAGGGACGCACGATTCTAATCCAACACATCGTGGCGCAGCTGCTGCTCTTGGTCGTCGGGGCGGCCGTCTTTCATTGGGTGTTTGAGCTTGAGCTGAGAGCGGCGTTGCTGTTCGGACTCGCCGTTTTTACGCCGTCGACTGGCTTCATCCTCGATTCGTTGCACACTTTTGGGCTCACGAGCGAAGAGCGCTTCTGGGTGAAGTCGAAATCGATCGCTTCCGAGCTTGTCGCGCTGGGTGTGCTGTTCGTGACCATTCAGAGTGTCGATGTGAAGACATTGCTCGTGTCGGCAGTCGCGCTGATTGCGATGGTTGCGCTGCTGCCGCCAGTGTTTCGAACGTTTGCCAAGGTGATCGTACCCTTCGCTCCGCGAACCGAGTTTACGTTTCTGGTGATCGTGGCATTGCTGTGCGCTTTCATCACGCGAGAGCTCGGCGTTTACTATCTCGTGGGGGCGTTCGTCGTCGGCGTGACTGCCGTTCGGCTCCGTAACGACCTGCCGGCGCTGAGCTCGGAAAAGCTTTTGGGTGGCGTCGAGTTGTTCGCTTCCTTCTTTATTCCGTTCTACTTTTTCAAGAGCGGCTTGCACTTGCGCGCGGAACACTTCACCGTTACGTCGCTGCTCATGGCGTTAGCGCTCTTGGTGCTGGTGCTGCCAGTTCGCATTCTGCGCGTCGCAGTCCATCGGAAACTAGCGCTCGGTGAGTCGTGGCGCGAGGGGGCGCGAATCGGGACGGCTGTGATCCCGACGCTGGTCTTCACGATCGTGATCGCGGAGATACTCCAAGAACGCTTCGCGTTGCCGGACCAGCTCTTCGGGGCGCTGGTCGTGTTCACGCTCGTTAACACGCTGGTCCCCGGTTTCGTCCTTCATACACCCGCGCCAGAGTTCGACACCCCAGAGGCCCCGCCCGCTCCATCAAGGCTCGCGGCCGGCGGTCAAGCAAAGTCGTAAGGCCGCTCGCCGCATCCGCTCGTGCTTTTCCACCACACCCTAACTAGTGCTCCCTTGCTCAACTAGTTAACTAGCTTGAGGACTCCTTCGTCATACCGCCGGATGCTGGATCGCACCTGACCGCCTGAGCCCTTCGCTGTTCGCCCGCGAAGAGGCGGTGGAAACCGCGTGGGCCATCGTCGAGCTGGTTGTTCGGGGCGCCCACCGTTCCCGCCTTCCTGTTGTCCCCGCTTGCCCAAGCAAGATGCGATGAACCATCAGCGCTCAAGCGCCAGGCGCGAGGAACCACACATAGCCGAGCGGCGGCAAGGTCACTTCGGCTGAGTAGGGTTGACCATGCCAGGGCACCGGCAGTGCTTGGACGCCGCCACCGTTGCCGACGTTGCTTCCGCCGTAGACGGCCGCGTCGGTGTTGAGCGCCTCTTCGTACCAGCCAGGCCCTGGCAGGCCGATGCGGTAGCCCGAGCGCAGCAGCGGCGACAAATGGCCGATGCACACGACGTTCCGGCCGCCTCCGGGGGCGATGCGTTGAAACGCGAGGACGTTGTTGTCGCCGTCATGCGCGTCGATCCACTGAAAGGTTCCTGGCTCGGAGTCGGCCGCCCAAAACGCCGGCTGTTCCTTGTAGATGCGATTCAAGTCATGAACCAAGCGCTGTACACCGCGGTGCTCAGGAGCATTCAGCAGGTGCCAGTCCAGGCTCCGATCGTGATTCCACTCTTGCCACTGACCGAGCTCGCAACCCATGAACAAGAGTTTCTTGCCAGGGTGTGCCCACATGTGAGCGTAGAGGGCGCGCAGGTTGGCGAACTTTTGCCAATGATCGCCTGGCATCTTGTCCAGCAGTGAGCCCTTGCCGTGGACCACTTCGTCGTGTGAGAGCGGCAACACGAAATTCTCGCTGAAGGCGTAGTGCAGGCCGAAGGTAAGCTGATGATGGTGATAGCGGCGGTAGACAGGTGGCTTCGAGAAGTAGTCGAGCGTGTCGTGCATCCAGCCCATGTTCCACTTGAACCCGAAGCCGAGCCCGCCCAAGTGAACGGGGCGACTTACCGCAGGCCAGGCCGTGGATTCCTCTGCGATCATCAGCACGCCTGGGCAGCGACGATGGACGAGTTGGTTCAGGTCCTTCATGAAGGCGATGGCCTCCAGGTTTTCCCGGCCCCCGAAGGCGTTGGGCACCCATTCGCCGTCTTTCCGGCTGTAGTCCAGGTACAGCATGGACGCGACTGCATCCACCCGCAGACCATCGACATGCAGTTCGGACAGCCAGAATAGCGCACTCGCCAGCAAGAAGTTGCGCACCTCCGCGCGGCCATAGTTGAAGACATAGGTGCCCCAGTCAGGATGCTCACCCTGGCGAGGGTCGAGGTGCTCGTAGAGTGCCGAGCCGTCGAAGCGTGCGAGAGCAAAGGCGTCTTTCGGGAAGTGCGCCGGGACCCAATCGACGATGACCCCGATACCTTCCCGGTGCAGGTAGTCGACGAACCATTTGAAGTCGTCGGGGGTACCGTGCCGCGAGGTGGGAGCGAAATAGCCGCTGGCCTGGTAACCCCAGGAGCCGGCGAAGGGGTGCTCCTGAATCGGCATCAGCTCCACATGGGTGAAGCCGAGCTCGTGGACGTAGTTGCTCAGCAGCGGCGCTAACTCTCGGTAGCTGAGCAAGCGATCCGGCTGCGCCGGATCGCGTCGCCAAGACCCGAGGTGAACCTCGTAGATGGAGAGAGGTTCGCGCCACGGATTCTTCCGGGCTCGCTCGCCAAGCCAGAACTCGTCGTTCCAAGTATACGACGATTGATGGACGATCGACGCTGTCGCTGGTGGGTGCTCCAGCGCAAAGGCGAACGGGTCGGTCTTGACGATGGGCCCGGCGGCTGTCCGAATCTCGTACTTGTAGAGCGCCCCTGCCTCGAGCTCCGGGATGAACAGCTCCCAAATGCCGGACGAACCCATGCTGCGCATCATGTGCAGCCGGCCGTCCCAGGAGTTGAAGTCGCCGACCACGCTGACGCCTTGCGCATTGGGGGCCCAAACGGCGAACGTGACGCCGGACACGGGCCCCAGCGACTGCGGATGCGCGCCGAGCTTTCGATACAGCTCCTCGTGCCGGGCTTCGCTCACCAAATGCAGATCCATCTCACCCAGTGAGGGTAGGAACGCGTAGGGGTCTCGCGACGTAACGACGAGACCGCCGGCGTAGTGCACGCGCAGGCGGTAGCCGAACACGAGTTTCTGTTCCGTGACCTGCACCTCGAACAAACCGGCCGGATTGACCAGGGTCATCGGCCATGTTTGGTCGTTGTCCGCGAGCAGCGTGACTTGGGTGGCATCGGGCCGGAAGGCGCGAACGACCACGCCTCGCGCGGTCGGGTGGGCGCCGAGGAGCGAGTGCGGGTCCCGATGGCAAAGCGCCAGCAGCCGCTCCACGCTGGCGGAGTGGCTCGGAGAAGTTTTGGGCTCGGCGGCAGAGGCCTTCGACTGTTGATGCGGGTCTCTCATTTCACCTCCCGCGCTGGGGTCGTTGTCTCGACGATGTTGCGAATGCCCCGCAGTGGAATGGGCAGCCAGGTGGGGCGGTTCTGCAGCTCGTAGCCAACCTCGTAGAGGGCCTTTTCCAGTAAGAATACTTCCAGCAGCACGCGCAGTTCGCTGCGGTCTGCGGGAATGAACGGGGCCGTCCCTGCGGTCTCCAGGTAGCGTTGCAAAAACGCCCGACAGACGCCCAAGTACCAGATGTCTGCCCAGGCCTCGAGGCGCTCGCGATCACCAGCGTTGAGTCTGCCGGTGTAAAACTGGCCCTCCAGGGTCGACGCGACCGCGTAATGGAACGAGCGCAGCATGCCTGCGATGTCGCGCACGGCTGAGCGCTTGCGCATGCGATCCACGAGCGGTCGCGCAGGCTCGCCTTCGAAGTCGATGATCAGGAAGTCCCGGCCGGTGTAGAGCAGCTGGCCGAGGTGGTAGTCGCCGTGATGACGAATTCGTAGCGACTGGACCTTACGGGTCCGGAACTCTTCGAAGCACGCCAGGATGCGTGGCTCGTCTGCCAGGATCAAGGTGGCCCGCGCTTGAACTTCGCTCGGTAGGTTCGCGAGGCCACCGCGTAGCGCGCGCAGCACCTGGTGAGCCAGGTTATGCATCGACTGGTAGATGGAGCGTTGGTGAAGCGTTCCATAGGGCTCCGGGGCCATGTCTGGGGAATCCGTGTCGCTTGCCAACGCCAGGTGGAGTTCCGCCGTGCGACGGCCCAACAGCCCCGCGAAAGCGGGAAATGTGCCCAGCGCGGTCGTGACCGCCTCGGGCGGTTCCACGTCGAGCGAATCGAGCAAAGACAGGCGCCAATCCGGCACTGAGACGGTGGCCTCTTGTGCGAGGCCACGCTCGAAGTAGCGTTTCAGCTCCTCACGCGTGTACTCCCAGGCGTCCCGTGTCCCTGCCTTGAATTCGCTCATGCTGGCGAGCGCTGTGGGGGCGCCCCGACCATTGACGTAGTCAAGCCAACCGGCAACGCGTGGCGCGTTGGGGAACTCCTTCTCGGTGAGGAAGCGTCCCAGCTCCAGGTCCGGGTGCTTGCCGGCTTCTGCCTTGCGGTACATCTTGAAGATGAATTGGTCGCCGAAAATAACCGACGTGTTGCTTTGTTCGCTCGTCAGTAGGCGCGACTCGAGTGAGCGGGTCGGGAAATCAGCGGCCTTGCGCAGCCAGGGCGAGAGTTCTGGACGTAGCTCCAAATCCCCGCTCTTGATGGGCCGGCGTCGCTGCAGCAGACCGATGAGCGCGCGGCTGAAGTCGGGGGAGCGGAAAGCGTCGACGAGCACGCCGTTGGGCATCTCGGCGTTGTTCTCCCGCACCTTCGCCACGATGGCGGCTGGTTCCTTGCTCAACAACGCCTCGCCTACGACGCCTGGCACGAAGCTCAGCGGCACGTGGTACGCCTCCTCGGCGCCTTCGGTGTAGTGAACCTCGACCACGAACAACGTGTGCGCGCCTGACCCGGCGATCGGCAACGCGGTGCGCACCACGGCGTTGCTGATGCTGCGCGACTTGCCGCCGAACCAACGACAGCGTGCGATGAAGTCCGGCAGGAGCGCTTCTAGCTCACCGAAGTCGCCGGCCGCGACCCAACTCGTAAAGCTGCCTGCCAGAGGTAGGTCTCGGATAGTCGCCTCGCTGAGGGCGGCGGGTGCCCCCTTGGGCCGTTCGAGTGAGAACCAGAAGACCGCGTGCGGACCGGGCGTCAGCGCATAGGGAGCGGTGTCGATGATCGGAAACTTGGTGCGCCCGAACACTTCGATCGGCAACAGTCCTTGGAACTTGGACAGGTCCAGCTCCACGTATTGTGCAAAGCGCGACAAGTTGACGACGACCAGCATGCGCTGATCGTCCAGTTCGCGGATGAAGGCCAAGACCTTCGGGTTGCCAGGGTTGAGGAACTCGCAGCTGCCTCGTCCGAAGACCGGGTAACTCTTGCGCAGACTGATCAGCCGCTTGGTCCACCACAACAACGACGACGGATTGGTGAGCTGAGTCTCGACGTTGACGCTCTGAAAGTGGTGCTCGGGGTCGACGATCACCGGTAGATACAGCCGTTGCGGGTTGGCGCGCGAGAAGCCGGCGTTGCGATCCGCGCTCCACTGCATGGGCGTCCGCACACCGTTGCGGTCACCCAAGTGAATATTGTCGCCCATCCCGATCTCGTCGCCGTAGTAGAGGATGGGCGTACCGGGCAGGGAGAAGAGCAAAGAATTGAGCAGCTCAATCTTGCGGCGATTGTTGTTGAGCAGCGGGGCGAGTCTGCGGCGAATACCCAGGTTGATGCGAGCCGTTGGGTCTTTACCGTAGGCTTCGTACATGTAGTCTCGCTCTTCTTCGGTCACCATTTCGAGTGTGAGTTCGTCGTGGTTGCGCAGAAACATGCCCCACTGGCAGTTCTCGGGCAGCGGCGGTGTCTGCGAAAGGATCTCCGTGATCGGGAAGCGGTCCTCCATGTGCAGCGCCATGAACATGCGCGGCATAATCGGGAAGTGAAACGCCATCTGGCACTTGTTGCCGCCCTCCAAGTAGCGCACGGCGTCCTCCGGCCATTGATTTGCCTCTGCCAGCAACATGCGATCGTCGAACTTGCGGTCGATGTGCGCGCGTAGCTCTTCCAGGAACTCGAAGGTCTCCGGCAGGTTCTCGCAGTTGGTTCCCTCGCGCTCAAACAGGTAGGGCACAGCGTCGAGGCGCACGCCATCGACGCCCAGCTCGAGCCAGAAATCCAGCGCGCGCAACAGGGCCTTTTTGACGGCCGGGTTTTCAAAGTTCAGATCGGGTTGATGCGAGTAAAAGCGGTGCCAGTAGTAGGCGTTCGCGACTGGATCCCAAGTCCAGTTGGACCTCTCGAAGTCTTTGAAAATGATGCGGGCTTCCGAATACTTGCGGTCGGTGTCGCTCCACACGTAGAAATCGCGCTCGGCGCTGCCCGGCTTGGCGCGCCGGGCGCGTTGAAACCACGGGTGTTGGTCGGAGCTGTGGTTCAGCACGAGCTCCGTCACCACGCGCAGCCCGCGCTTGTGCGCCTCTTTCAAGAAGTTCTTGAAGTCAGCCAATGTGCCGACGTCGGGGTGGACGTCGACGTAGTTGGAAATGTCGTAGCCGTCGTCCCGCAGCGGCGAGGGGTAGAAGGGGAGCAGCCACAACGCGGTAACGCCCAAATCTTCTAGGTAGCCGAGCTTTTCGGTCAGCCCTTTTAGGTCGCCGATACCGTCGCCATTGGCGTCGTAGAAGGCGGGGACGCGCAGCGAGTAGAACACGGCGTCGCGGTACCACTGCGGGTTCCGTTGGGTCGCGGGGGGCGGTATGGTCATCGGGCTAACTCCTGGCTCGGCTCGACGAGCTTCGAACTATCGTTGCTACGGGGCGGCGTGCTGGCGGCCGCGACTCCAGCCTTCAGGTTGACGGGAACGCCGATGTGTAACTGCAACTCAATCTCTGCGCGCTTCATTCCCTATTGCTCCAAGTTCAAACACCCCGCGGTGAAGCGTGGCACGTAGACGTGCCATACGAACGCGGTGCGATCGTGAATGTCGACGGAACGCCAGGCAAGGTTCTCCGCATCGGGTCCCTTGTACCATCGACTGGCTTGCTGATTGGCGTCCGACTCAGCTAAAACGCGTTTCCCGGGATTGAACGCCGTTAGATTCCGGCGAAGCGCGCTGTTTGTAAGATAGTTGGGTATCAAACGGGCAGCGCTGCCCGCACAATCGGCCGGCTGCGGCCGCGGCTACAAGCCCCATCAGCTTTCAGGGCGCCAAGCTCGAAAAGCTGCGAGAAGCATGCCTACCCAACATTTTCGTTGGCGACTGGGCCTGAGATTCGTAGCTCAAAAAGTAATAATTGCACATCAAACTAATGGATCGTGCCGGGGCTGCCGCGCCCAGCGACATTTTGTCACCCAGGTCAGCGCTCTTGCGCGCCTGAATCGTTTGCCCCGCAAAGGCTCGCGTGCGACATTGCGCGGTCTTTACTGCGTTCGCCCCGAGCCAACCGGTCGAGCCTGACCCTGGGATATGAATGAGTCGTCTGATCGTCATTTCGAATCGCTTGCCATTCTCGCTTCGCCGGACGGCGACTGGGCCGGAGCTTGGCGCTTCGTCGGGCGGGCTGGTGAGCGCTCTCTCGGGCTACATTCAGCGCCGCCTCACTGAAGATCCTAGCTTCGAGTGCGTTTGGGCGGGCTGGCCAGGCGGTGAGGTAGCACCCGAAGAAGAAGCCGCAGTACGGGCTACTGCGCTCGAAGAACACGGCGCCTATCCGATCTTCCTGGGCAGCGAGGAGATGGACCGCTTCTACCTCGGCTTCTGCAACAGCACACTGTGGCCGTTGTTTCACTACTTTCCCAGCTACGCCGTGTACCGCGAAGAAGATTGGGAGACGTATCAAAGCGTCAACCAGCGCTTCTGCGATGCCGTGCTCGAGATCGTACGACCCGGTGACGTGCTGTGGGTCCATGACTACCAACTGTTGCTCTTACCCAAGTTGCTGCGAAATAGGCTCCCGCACGCGGCGCTGGGTTTCTTCTTGCACATCCCATTTCCGTCGTTTGAGGTGTTTCGACAGCTGCCGACGCGCTGGCGCCGCGAGCTGTTGGAAGGCGTGCTGGCGGCCGACTTGATCGGCTTTCACACCCACGACTACGTGCAGCACTTTCTGCGCTCGGTGTTCCGAACCCTTGGCCACGAACATTATCTCGGACAACTCACGGTTAACGGCGAGGTGCGGCGCGTCGAGGCGTTTCCGATCGGCATCGACTTTCAACATTTCTGGGATGCAGCGGGCAGTCACGAGGTCATGGAAGCGCGCGAGCGCGTCGCTGAAGGCTTGCGCGATCGCAAGGTCATCTTCTCCGTGGATCGCTCTGACTATTCGAAGGGCTTGGTGCAGCGCCTGCGCGGCTACCAGACTTTGCTCGAGACTCGCCCCGAGTGGCGGGGCCAGGTCACGTTCATCCTGGTGGTGGTGCCCTCACGTGAGCAGGTACACCAATACCAAAAGATGAAGCACGAGCTCGACGAGCTAGTCGGCCAAATCAACGGCGCCTACGGCTCGGTGGATTGGGTACCGATCATCTATCAGTACCGAGCCCTGTCCTTCGTCGATCTGGTCGCCCTGTACAGCCTGGCGCCAATCGCGCTGATCACACCTCTGCGTGACGGCATGAATCTGGTGGCCAAGGAATACCTGGCGAGCAAGACCGACGGAACCGGGGTGTTGATTCTGAGTGAAATGACGGGCGCGGCGCGCGAGCTGGGCGAGGCCATACAGATCAACCCCAATCATGCCGCCGAGATCGCGGAGGCGATTCACGAAGCGCTTCTGATGCCCGAGGCCGAGCAGGTTCGCCGCAATCGTCCGATGCAAGAACGGTTGCGCGCTTTCGACGCGCAACACTGGGTCACCAACTTCTTGGGCGCGCTCGATCGCGTCAAGGCGCTGCAGGGCAAGTTGGCCACACAGCACTTGGTCGGCACGGCCGCAGAGGGCGTGGTCACCCGGCACCGGCAGGCCAAGCAGCGCCTGATCCTACTCGACTACGATGGGACGCTCGTGCCGTTCGCGTCGCAACCCCACCTGGCGTCGCCGGACCCCGAGCTCATCGAGCTGCTGCGTGGGCTGATCGCGGTGGAGGGTCAAACCGTCTATCTGATCAGCGGTCGCGACCGTAAGACCTTGGACACTTGGTTTGCCGGCGTCCCGCTCAACATTGTCGCGGAGCATGGGGCGTGGCTGCGCGATTCTAGCGGAAATTGGGGCTTGCTCAAGCCGCTCGGCTTCGAATGGAAAGACCATCTGCGCCCGCTCGTTCAGCTGTATGTGGATCGGGTGCCTGGCTCGCTGCTGGAAGAGAAAGATTTCTCGCTGGCCTGGCACTACCGCCTGTCGGATCCGGAACTCGGCAGCCTACGCGCCAAGGAGCTGACCGACGACGTGGTCATGTACACGGCCAACTTTGACGTCCAGGTCTTGGAGGGCAAGAAGGTGATCGAGATTCGCAACTCGGGGGTCAACAAGGGCGCGGCCGCGTTGCATTGCTTGGCTCAAGCCCATCCCGATTTCATTCTCGCCGCCGGCGACGACCTCACCGACGAGGACTTGTTTCGCGCCTTACCGGCCGACGCCGTCACGGTACGGGTCGGCGCCACGCATTCGCACGCTACCTACCGCGTGGTGGACTACTTGGAGCTGCGCGCTCTGTTGACGCGGCTGTTGCCAGCGCCGCCAAGCTAGCCGTGCGCCAGTAAGCTCGGTCGGGGGCTAGGCGGACGGCTTACGCCGGATGCTTGCGGGCATTGCTTCTTCGACCAAATCGGCTTGGCTCGCCCGGTTGGGGACGGCGGCAGGTGCGGGCCCGAGCAAGAGCCCGATCGCGCGCAGATCGGGCGTTGCCAGCAGGGCTAGGCGAACCGTCTGCGTGAGCAACGCAGAGAGCAAGGCGCCCACGACTCCCAGCAGCCAGCCCCAGAACACCACGGACACGAGCACCACTAGTGGCCAAAGTCCGAGCGCGCGTCCCATGACCCGCGGTTCGACCACGTTGCCGACTCCCACGTTGATCACGGCATAGCCCGCTGCCACCAGCGCCACGTGCTCCGGCCCGCCGTGCAGCAGGGCGACGAGAATGCCCGCGCCGGTTGCAACCACGGCGCCCAGCGTCGGCACGTAGTTGAAGAAGAACGCGAGCAGCCCGAGCGAGATCGGTAAATCAGCGTCGACCAGGGCGAGCCAACCGCCCACCAAAAGTCCGGTTCCGATGCTGGTCAGGGTCTTGAGCGCAATGTAGCGGTACATCTCGCGGACGGCCCGGCGCACACGCTCGCTGTGCGTCATCGGCGCGGACGCTGTGCCCGCACTGGCCCGACCGAAACGAAACAGCAAGAAACCGGCGATCGTCACTGCCAGCAGCAACTCCGTAAGCGCCACCGCCACGTCGCCGGCCAGCGAGGCCATCGCGCCAACGACGGAGCCAGGCTCAAGCAGCTCCTGCAGTTTGCCCTCGACTCCGTAGGCATGCAGCAAGCCGGACGCCTGCGCCTGGAGCTGTCGCAGGCGCGACAGGTAGATCGGCAGGCGATCGGAAAGCTGCGCTGCGGATACCACCATCAGCCACGACAGCAGGGCGACCATTACGGTATCGGCCAGCAATGCGGACGCGATTGACAACGGTAAAGGCAGGCGCCGCCGGTAGAGCCAGAATACCAGCGGGAAGTTCACGGTGGCGATGAAGGCGCCCAACACGACCGGCACCAGCACCGGCGATGCCAGTTTCACGCCAGCGCACACCACCACGAAAGCCGCCCAGCCGATCAGCGCGATGCTGCCGCGATAGGACTGACCAAGGCCGTCGCCGCTCACCTGGTCACCCGTCGCACAACCTGAGGAAGGTAAGGCTCGCAGCGGTTGCAGCTGACGTCGGGCATTGCAGCATGTGAGGCTCGCTCATTTACGGGCTCGAGCCAAACTCCCACCGTGTCAGCAGGCGGTTTGGCCACGACGTCACCCCAGGTGGAGCACACTGCGAGGGCGTTACGGGCTTGGGCGGCGCTGGGGGCCCAGAAACGGCGCGAAGGCGTAGCCAACGAGCGAGAACCAGCGAGCCCTCTGGGATGGCGAGTCGACGGTGGCGTACCCTTCGAGCTCCTCCGCTCAGAGCAGACCGGACTGATGCGACGAGCGAAAGGGGCTGAAATGATAAGTGTGACGCCGATCGTGGTGTGCACTGTGCTGCTCACACCAAAGCTGTTTGCCGGCAGTCGCCCGCCGTTGGGCGACGCATCGTTCGCAAGCAGGTTCGATTTGCGGAACGTCATTGGCGGGTTGAGCACCGACTTCTCGGACAACCAGCACCGGGCACGGCGCGTGCCTGACGACGCCCTCCGCGACGGACCCGAGCAGAAAGCGCGCGAGGCCCTTCCGGCTATGCGTACCCACTACGACGAGCTGCACCTGCAGGTCGGTGGCTAGCTGAGCGATTGCCTGAACGGGTTCCGCGCTGCGCACATGCGCGGTCCAAGAAACCTCGGCCAGCGTCGCAGGGGCGCCGGGATCGTTCGGCGAGCCGACGAGTCTGATCAGGTAGTCTTGAAGTTCCTGCGCCGCACCTTGCGGTTCCTGCGTCGAGACAGCGCTCGTAACACCCGGCGCCGAACCAGCGTCCGCGCCGCCCAGCTGCACGCCGGCAAGCACGCGGACGAAATGCAAGTGACTCGGCGCACGCTGCGTCGCGATGCGAATCGCCTCGGCCAGCGCGAGGGTGCTGCCCTCTGAGTAGTCGACGGCCACTAGGATGGAATATGCTTCTGGTACGGCTTGATGTTCGGCCATGATTTTTCTCCCTATTGATATTGCGTAGCGTCAATTCGCAGAAACTACCGCGTGGCTTGGAGCGCGGCGCTGAGACCTGCAACGTGCTCGGCGCCGACCGGGACCTTGAACGAGCCGTTGGCGAGGTCTCGCCCGTACGGCTCGTACACCCCGCCTAGACACTGAGCGAGGAACGCCTCAGTGATCACCGAAGAGTCTTCGCGCGGGGCCGCCTTCGCGACGGCGACCACGACGGGCGCCGCCGGTGGCGCGGACGACGCAGCCAAAGGCACCTCGGGTGCAGGGGTCGCACCGCAAGCCGCCAGGACGAGGCAGCAGATGGCCACGCCGCTGCTTGCACCACCCCGCGCATTCAGCGTCGCGTCGAGCAGATTGATTTCCACGAGATCCCTTCTGAGTGGGACGCTTACGGCAGCGTCCGCGCGGCATTATGCGCTGGTTGCGTTGCGTTGCAAGAGTGGACGTTCGCCACCGTTCAGCACCCATTGCGCGAATCCGATCAACCCTGCTCAGTCGCGACGCGCCGACCGACCTTGCGAGTCTTCTTTTTGGGCAACCGCTTGCCGATCGCGTCCGCACCTCGGGCAACGGGTGCGACGAGCACAGTGCGACCCACCAGACGCACGACACGCTCGGCAGTCGATCCCAGTCGCCCTCCGCGCCCACGCGCCACGATCAGGAGATCTGCGTCTACCTCCAGCGCCGCGCGCGCGATCTCGGCAGCAGGCTCTCCCACCTTGATCAGCACCGAACGCGAAGCCTGTGAGGCCCAGCGGATCTGGTGATGAAGCTCGACCTTCGCTGCCTCCACCTGATTGTCCACGATCGCGCGATACTGTTGCCTGTCGACCATGCCTCCTGGGCGTTGCCAGGCCTTGAGCACCTTGGGCAATTCGACCACATGCACGATGCACAGGTTTGCGCCTTCCGTCCGAGCGAGTCTTACCGCGAGCTCCACGGCACGCTCAGAAATCGGGGTCAGATCCGTGGCCACTAGGATTTGCTCAAACATCGCTGATTTTCTCCATCTGGTTGTTCGGGTCCTGCAACGACCACTAGCACCCGAGCAGGTCGCAGCCGGGAAGCGCCAAGCCTAGGCGAGTCACTCGCTCGTTGAGCGTTTCGTCGTAACAGAGAACGCGCTCGATAGCCAATCACCGCCAGCATGGACTACGCGCGGCTTCGTGGGCGTCCGCAGGATGAAGTGACAAAAGGGTGGTATCTCCACCGCCATGGAAGACGATATCAAGCGGTGGATCTTCGATCCGACGATCGCAAAGCTCACCAGCGCGCTGATCGGGATCATCGTAGTGGTTGTAGTGGGGCGGCTGCTGCGTAAATCAGTCGAACGCTACGTGACGGACAACGCCACGCGCTACCAGGTACGCAAGGTCATATCGCTCCTCGTCTACGTGGCGGCAGCCGTCGTGCTGGCGACTGTGTACAGCTCCAAGCTGGCTGGGTTGACCATGGCGTTTGGCGTGGCCGGCGCCGGCATCGCCTTTGCTCTTCAGGAGGTGATTGCGAGCATTGCCGGCCAGACCTACCGTGCAGGCGAGCCGAAGGCGATCGCGCACGGCGAACGTTTCGAGGCGCATCTCGGCCAACTTGCCGTTCGGAATCGAAACCAAGGTGCGGTCTAGCGTGCGGATCCTCGTCGAACGCAGGCCGAGCGATTCAACGGTGCCTACCAGGGCGTCGACGCGCACGAAGTCGCCTTCACGAAAGGGTTGATCGATGCCCAGCGAAAAGGCACCGAACAAATTTTCGACGGTCTTTTGAGAAGCGAGAGCTAGAGCCAGGCCGCCGATGCCGAGACCGGCGATCAGGCTCGTTACGGGGTACCCAAGTACGGATAGAAAGAGCACCACGGCCGCGATGGCGACTACGGCTTTCCCCGCACGCCGTGCTAGCGGGATGAGCGCGCGCGAACCGGGATGCTCGCGGCTCCACTCGCCGTCCAAAGCGAGCCCCGCTTTGATCGCAAACTAATGCTGCGCTAGAAGGGTATCTTGATCATCGATCTGCAGGCCGATGCGGCACAGTTCTTGCGGGAGAACGTGTCGAGCTATGAGGAACTCGAGACGCTGTTGCTGGTGGCGCGCTGTCTGGTCCGCGCCTGGTCCGATGTGGATTCGCAGAATCACTGAGTATCGGTGCTGAGGAGATCAACTTGGCTGTGACGAAACTACTTGCCACAGGCAACCTACTTCGGAGGGATGTCGGGACATGCAGACTTCAGTACACGCCGCGAAGTGAAGAGATTCGCGATCGCGTAACGCAGCTGGAGCGTGTCCACGGGACGCAGCGTTTGGCGCTCCTGGAGCAGATGAGCGCCAACGCCATCGATCGGATTCGGCGCTCTACGGCTCGGAGCTTGGTCGACGCATTGGGCTTCGAAAGGTCAAGACGATGATGATGGAGAATATCGACGCCCTCCGCTCCATCCTGACGCTCGAGTTGCCGCGCATTGCCTTAGTCGCGACCCATGGCTACGTCGCCGCCGAGCCACCGTTGGGGGCAGCGGACACTGGAGGCCAAGTCGTCTACGTGCTGGAGCTGGCAAAACGGCTGGCCAAGCTCGGGCATCGTGTCGACATCTGGACCCGCCGCTTCGAAGTCTGCTCGGCCCTCGGTATCGTTTTTCGGTTGTGTTTGGCGTTGCTGCTGGTGGCAAGCGACGTCGGCGCCAACGGCCTGCCACGGCCCACTAACTGGCCCGCCACTGCGGAAGCCGTCGTTGATGGGCGAATGCTTTTGGCGTTGACCGTGATCGACGACCTCGGGGCAATCCTCGTGATCGCTCTGTTCTATTCGGCGGGCATCCAAGTGAGCGGCCTCTTCGTAGCCGTGGGGGGACTGATCGCGATCGTGGGGATGCAACGCTTCGGAGTTCGGAACAAGCTCGTTTAGGTCATCCCCCGGTCGGGGTAATGGTTGGACCTCAAACTAATGGCGTGGCATGCTCGAGGTAGTCGTTGTCTGGTAGTGACATCAGCCCGGCTATGTAGGGCTGAGGCAACTACCTCCAGCCAGCTCGGAGGTGTTCTGGGCGCGGCTCTTTGACGCCGAAGGACGGCGAGATTGAAGGAGATGAAATGCAACTTTCTCTAGTGGGCTCGGAGGCCGCCTACGTTTGCGATTGGGGCAGCTTCGCGCTGCTGCGCGACAACGTTCAGCACTACATGGAGCAGGGCGAGCCCACTGATCGCTTTCGTGCACTGCACTCGGTCGAGACCGTGATCGACAGCGATCCACGTCAGGTCGATGCAGCACGCCTTCGAGGCGAAGTTCTGCGAGCGTGGGGCGCACTTGGGCAGTGGACGTGCAGAGTGCGGCGATCAGCCTCCGGACGCGCGCCGTACTTACGGGTTGCCGCGAGCTGCCCGAAGCCCGGGACACCGTGGCCGCCAAGACCACCGGCTGAAAGGCGTCGGGCCGATCCCTACGGTTGCCGACCGACGACACCTTGCGTTCGCGATCGCCGCGCGGTCTGGCTGCGGACATTGGTCATCGCCTCGCCGGAGTTTTGGGGATAGCGGCGGAACACCGGAAGGCGCAATCAGATCAGTAGAGCTGATTGGGGTCTACCAGGCGGACGGCAAGCACCGAGCAATGCGCGTCTCCTACGATCTTCTCGGCTACGCTTCCCAAGAGTATTCGCGACAAGCCCGTTTTGCCGCGAGTACCCACTACCACGAGCGCGACATCTCGCTCGCGAGCCGCGTTGACGATTCACTCCGCCGCGGGACCTTCGAGGGCTACGGCCTCCCCCGTCGCACCGACGCGCTCCAGAGCGTGGTGCAACGTTGAGCCCGAGTCGTTCGATTGCTGAGCGCGTGACGCTCGTGCTTTCGCGCGCGCATGAACGCCTCTCGCCCCAATCACTTGGCACGCTGGAGCCGGACCAGCGGCGACGAAGCCTCGCGTTCGCGAAACAACAGGGCCGGCGGCAGGATGCAGTGCTCCGCAAAGGCTTCGATCACGCGCAGGTGGATATCGGTCTCGAAGGCCTTTTCGTACTTTGTATCCAACACGTAGGGCCGCGCCTTGATTTGCAGCGCGACGACGTTGTCGAGTAGCATTTGCTTAATAAACACCGGTACTTCGCGACCGAGGAAGACGTAGCGGCTGGTCAGGCAAGCTTCGCGCACGAGCTGGCGTGCGAGGCGGACATCTTGGTCGACGCCAATGTAGAACTCGACGGCAACTTGCATTTCGAGCGCGCCATAGTTGCCGCACGAAGTCACGTCCGTCAGGATCTTGTTGTTGGGAATGGTAACGATGTTGTGATCAAGCGTGTTCATTTGCACGCTGCGTAAGCCAATCTTGATGATGTCGCCGTATTCGCCAGCGTAATTGACGCGATCGCCGACCTGAAAGGGGCGATCGAACATGATCGTGACGCCGGCGATGAAGGCGGCGACAAGATCGCGCATCGCGAAACCGACCGCGAATGCCAAGGCGCCGCCAATAACCGTGATGGCTGTCGAGTCGAGGTGAATGCTCAAGCTGAGGCAAACGACGGCCGTCGCGATGTACAGCACGAACCGCGCAAACGATTCGACCTTCTGCACCACCAGGCGTTTGGAGGTGAAGCGAGCGCCGAAACGGTTGGCGATGCCGCCGACGATGCGCAGCAAGACGACGCAGCCGGCGATGACCACCACCGAGAAAAAGACACCGCCCCAGCGCACGAGGCCTGCCAATTTTCCGAGGTCTGGCGGATCTTGGGCGAACGCTGACGGCGCCCAAGCGAAGGCGAGCAAGCAGGCAAGTAGGGGTACTAAACGGTGATGGCGCATGCGACTCCCGATTACGTTGAACTCAGCAAGTAGCGACGTTGCAGGAAGCGAGTGAGGGGGCGAAACCAGGCCCAGGTAACCCAGTAGCGATCAGCCACCAGCTTGAAATAGCCCCGGTTGAGACCGAAGCGGAGTGCGTCCTCAATCTCGGAGGGTTCGAGCATCGTTGCCCGCAAGATGTCGTTGGGGTGAGCCAGCCCGAGTTGCACTACCGCGCGGATCACGAATACGGCGCTATCTGGCAAGGCCTCGAGCTCGCGAGCGTCGGGGGCATCGAAAACCCGAACCGCGGCTTGACCTTGCGTATCGATGCCCAGACACAGGCGCCAAGCGTGCAACGCAATACCGGGGTTGCCGCCGGCGTAGTCCCAGATGAGCCGGTAGTAGGCGCCTGCCGTTTGCTCGATGGCTTCGTTCACGTCGACCTCGTCGGCGCCTTCGGGCAGATCTGTCAGCAGGTGCAGGAAGCTCGGGGAAAGGCCGACGGCTGTGGTCCTGCTGACGAGCAGGCGCCCGATTGCTTCCTCGCGCCAAGGCTCCAGGCGAATGACCTCATCGAAGAGTGGCTTGGCGCCACGAGCCCGCTCGAAGAAGCGCCAGACTACCTCATCGAAAGCGAAGACCCAGGCCGATGAGCTGCTGCGCCTGCGTGCGACTGCCAGTACGGCATCGAAGGCATCGAGGCCCCCCATGCGCGGCATGATCAGGTGACGCGCGTCGTCGATCAGTAGGCCAACGTCACGACCCGCAAGGTCGAGGGTCTTCGCGGCGTCATCGAGCGGCGTACCCTCGGCGCTACCAACGGCTACTGCGAAAGCGCGAGCGAAACTTGTGGCATCGCCGAGCGGACAGTCGATCAACAGCGTGTCGTCCGTCTCGCTAAGAATTCGCCGCAAAAGCGTGCTTTTTCCGGCGCCGCGCTCACCCACGATCGCGAAAATCCCGCCGCCCTTGGCGTTGATGCGCTGGATGACGCGCTTCACCTCGTCGTCAGCAATGCTAGGCACAATCTCGCGCGAGGGTGTCTCCGGACCGAGAGCGTCGAACGCCGCCGTCGGTAACCTCGTGTACTGCGGGCCGGTTGCCGTCCGACGACTCATGTCGCGTCGAAACAGGTAAGCGAGCACGCGACGAGTCAGCTCGAAAGTCGTGAGACGTTGCCGCACCCAACGGTACGCGCCTTGGCCAAGCAACATGGCCCCGCCGACGAGTGCGGCAGCCATGCGCTGCCAGCCATGGTCGTGAGCTAGCACCCAGTTGTCGACGGCGTTCTTGCGGCGCCTCAGCGACAGGCGTTCGTGGATGATGTCGTGCCACCAACGTGCGATGACCAACACGACCGGTACCGCCGTGAACCAACATGTCGAGAGCACCCACGAATAGATCGTGCCGCGCCCGACCAGCTGGTCGCTCAACGACAAGATGAGCGCGACCGCGACCACGATGCGCCCGATCAGCCGGAGCGAGCGCAAACGCACATGAGCGGTAACGAGACGACTCTTGCGAGAGCCGCCTTCGCCTCCAGCGGCCAGCGCATCGATCGCGGTAACGGCGGCGGAGCCCCCCAGCGTCCAGGCGAAGATGCTGGAAAAGAGCGATACTTCTAGCGTGTTCTTGGCGCCGGTCGGCAGCAGCCACACTACTGAGCCGAGCAAGAGCAACCATTCGACTGGACCGCGCACCCGCATCACGAACCCGAGAACCCGCTCGACTGGACTGAGCTCGACCACGCGGTGGCTGCGGCGCTCCTCGCGTGCAGCGTCGCGCCATGCAGCCAGCGTCGCCTGGGCTCTCCGACGCCAGATGATGAACAGCGCCCAAGGCAGCAGCCACTTGAAGGCGATCAGCGTCGCCATGAGTGCGCTGTCGCTGCGCGCCCCGCCGGGGTTGGCGAGCGCCTTGAGGAACTGCCCAGTCGCCTGCAGGTGCTGGCGCAAGACCAACACCACCTGGCGGCCCTCCGACCTTGCTTGATCGAAGCCCTGTGGACCAAAGCTGACGATTTCCGATCGGCGTGCGGCGCTCAAGAACGGATAGAGCGCGAGGCGATCGCGATTCAGCGAGACTACCTCTTCGTAAAGAACGCCCAGCGCGTCTTGGCGCAGCTTGGCCTCGAGTTGCGCAAGGCGAGCCTGTTCCTTTTCCAGCACCTTGCGCTTGGCGCGGGGCGCAACGGCCGGTACGTCTTCGGGCAGCGTCCTGAGCCGGTCGTCGCCAGCCGCCGGTACAGCACTTTCGGCGTGCTGCTCGGAGAGCGACGTTGCGAGCAAGTCTCGTGCGGCTCTCAGCTCAGTGCGTAACTCTTGGTAGAGTGTGTCCACCGCGGCGCCGTTGAGGTCGCCGCTGGCGGCGCCGTCGGTCGCCTCGCGCACCCTCCGATGCCAACCGAGCACGCTCTCCTCGCGATGAGCGAGGTCACTCCGCCGCTGGACCAAGGTCTTCTCAAACTCAGCCTGGTGTTGAGCTACCTGCAGTAGGCGCGCGTGCTCTTCCGACACCAAGCGCAATGCCTCGGTGCGCGCATTGTGGGCGCTCTCCAGCGCTGCCAGTCGCTCCTGTTCGGCGGCTCGGGCCCGCTGGTCAGCCTCGTCGAGCTGGGCTTCCGGCTTCTGAGCCTGCTCATCGTGTCGCGCCTGCTGTGAGCGCAGCAGGCGATCCCGCTCGGACGTTGGCAGACTATAGAAAGCGAGCCTGGCTCGGTCGAGGTCAAGTCTGGCGTCAACCTCATCGGCGGAGGCGAGTGGCGGCTCGCCCACCGCGGATGCGCCCGCATCGCCCGCTGCCGCCGAACCTTGATCGGCGGCTTTGGCTGCGGAACCGCGAATGGCGGACGCGCTCCTGGCGGCCTTCGCGTTACCACCAGACGCCGTGATCTCTCTGGCCTCGCGAAGCTGGAGCAAGCGCTGACGTTCGAGATCAACCGCCTTGGCGTCCGTGATGTCAATGTCGAACAGACTCTTCGGCGAGACGTCGGCCGCGAGGTCGTCGGCCAAAAGGTGGCGGATCTGTGCGGCGGTTTCGGCAAACGCCGCGGCAAGCGGGGATCGCGCGGTGCCGCCGTTTTCGGTGCCGCCCGTACTCGGCGGGGCCGCTGCGCCGCTCGCACTGGGTGCCGCGGCGTTCGCGGAGGCTGCCGGTGACTGGGCGCCGGCTTCGCCCGTCAGCCAAGGGCTAGCGCAGACGGCCACCGCGATCAGCAACGCAACACGTATGAGCAAGCGTTGCGGCCGCAGCGGCCTCTCTAAGAGCATCTTTTCACTCTACTACATTGCGGTTGGAGCCCCGTTTCTTTGGCCGTCGGCTTCGGGCTGCCCTGGCACCATGAAGTCACCGGGGATGCGTACGAGGCTGACCAAGAACTGGCCATCGGGACTGACCAGGGGCGGGAGCTGGCTAGCGCTGTCGGGGCTGAAGAGAGCCTCCGCAGCCAAAGGCGAGAAGCGAAGCAGGCGCTCGCTAGTA
>JBBSAB010000121.1:0-24380 GCA_038252755.1 Polyangiales bacterium
CCCGCCCCCCGCCCGCGGCCCCCGCCCGCGGCCCCCCGCCCCCCGCGCCCCGCCCGCGCAAACGCTGAGCGCTGCACGCCCGCACCCCCGCATTCACCGGGGACCGCCACAAAAGCTTCTGCAAACAGGCCGCATTTCGGCAGCCCAACCGAGATGAGACCAATGCCTAGCCGCCTTCCTGTTCGCTGGTGCTCGAGGCGCGAAATGTGATGATGGTCAGACGGGCACGGGCACGTTTACGGGCACGCGCGAGCGGTCCCAATTTAGGGACACGCCTAGTCCGTCGCCCCTGACTCCGAGAACGGCGAAACTGCGCCGTTTCGCAGCACGCCTGCGGCTGTCAGGCGTGCGCGTGTGTCGGCGCACAGGTCGTGCTCGGTGTCGGTGGTGAGCACGCTGCCTTCGCCGTCGTGCATGATGCAGCCAGGCGTTTTGCAATGTTCGAGGCCGAAGGAGTGGCCGAGCTCGTGGACGGCGGTTTTGGCGAAGCGCGTGCGTGCGTGCGCGGCGTTTTTCGCGCGGCGCTGGCAGCGAAAGGAGGAGAGCACCGCGGAGCGACCGTCGAGCGTCGCTAGGCCCAGGATGCCCCAATCTTCATACGGTGCTTTGGTGGTCGAGATGTCGACGGCGGTCAGGCCGAGTGTGACGCGTGCGTCTTTGCGGCCCTCGGCGACCAAGTAGTCCAAGAGGCGTTCGGCTCGGTAGCGCTGCCGCTTCGGGTAGAAGGCGCTCTTCGGTAGCGCGAGCGGCTCGGCTAACGTCACCGTGACGGCATAGAAGGCGGCGATTGCGGTCGACACGGCTTCGAGTTCTGCCGCCGGAATCGTTGCGCCGAGCGGCTGCAGCACGATCAGCGGCGCCTCGGCGCCGTCGGCCGCCCACGCCGCGCGCCAGGATGAAAAACTAGCCAGCGCCAGCGGCAACCCCAAAACCTGTCGACGACTCGGACGCATCACCGTGATACCCGCTCAACGTCTACGCCTTGGCCGGCAGATTTCTTCCTCAGGCCCGTGGTCGCCACGTAAAAACATCGATCAATTCAGGCTTTGCGCCGTCCGCCAACGGATCGGTCAGCCCGATGCAGTAGCCGTCGACGCCGCTGCCATCTGCGCGAACGCGCAGCCGCAGGAAATGTTTGTAGCCCGGGTGGTCGAGCGCCGTGAACGCCTGGGTGTGCTCGATGCCGCGCCGCGTGAGCCACGCCAGGTACGAACCGAAGATGTAGCAGGCGGCAAACACCGTGAGCAGCAGGGTAGCGCTCGCGACTACGAACAGTGTTGGCACGAAGTGCAGGCGCAGGAGCGCGTGCTTCACCAACAGCGACGCCAAGATCGGCAGCGACGCCGTCGCAGCTGCTGCTACGAACGCCGGCGGCAACACCTTCTTCCAACGTCGTCGCAAGCCGCCGATCAATGCGTAAATCGTGGTCACTACGACCGTGACCGCGACCGGCGCTGCCAAGATTACCCCGGTGCGGTCGTAGAGCCGCACACCGACCGACATCGCGGGAGCGAACAGCGCCGCGAACACCAAGTGCGGCAGGAAGCCCGAACGGCCGCGCGCGATTTTCCAGGGTACGAAGCCGAGCAAGGCGCGCGACTGCGTGCTGTTCGGCCAGCGCCGCTCGGCTTTGCGGCGGCCGCCGACCACCGGCGCTGGGTGCAAGAACGCGCCGCCACCGCCGGCGATCACGTGCAGCATGCCGCCATCGTTGCTGCGCTCGTAGTGGTGCACGTCGCCAGAGAGCAGGAAATGCGATCGCGCGTGAAAGTCGAAGCCCAACGTCTGGATCATGTCGGTGCCGGTGCGGCTTGGCCCACCGAAGCGGAACAGCGGATCCGGCAAGAGCACCCACGGGCTGGCGGTGGCGTGCTCGCGCGCCCACTCGACGAAGAAGTGCTTTTGGCGCGAGTCGATGCTCTTCAGCTGTCGGTCGACGCCGTACAAATGGATGCCGCGCGTTAGCGGGAGCACGAAGTAGCTGGCGTTCTGCACCGGCACGTAACCGCTCAGGACGAGTGCTTTGGGTTTATCGACCTTGCCGCCGAGCACGAACTCACGCGCCCATTCGGCGTAGTACTCGAGCATCGGCTTCGACACGCCGATCATGCTCGGGCGCGGGTCCTGCTCGTCGTCGAAGCGGCGGCGGAACATGCGCCCGAAGCCGTCGAGCCCGTCGTACCAGTCGTGATTGCCGGGGATCCCGAGCAGCACTCGTGGTTCGGTGTCTTTGCCGACCAGCGCCTCGTTGAATGGCACCAATACCCGGTTGGTGATCTCCTGCGCCGTCGCGACCGGGTAGGCGGTGTCGCCGCCAAACAGCAAGACTTCGCCGCGCGGCGCGGTCAAGAACTCGCCCTCGCGATCGGGATCGGGCAGCTCGTAGCGCGCGACGACCAAGCGCGCCACGGCGCGGCTTACTGAAACGTCGTCGCCGGTATCGGAGACGTAGTCGATCCAAAGGTCTCGACCGAGCGCCTCGACCAGCGTGCTTTTGGTCTCGTCGCCGCCCAGGATGCGCGCCGCGCGGGCCGTGAGCTCCTGCGGGACGTCTGGGGTCATCCAGTCACGCGAGTCGATATCCTCTGTAGCGATGGCGGCCGACACGAAATGGCGCAAGTGCCCCCAAAACGAGCTCAGGCCGAACCAGACGACGCCGCGCGGGCTGGCCTTGCCGCGCGTGAAGCGCTGCCCGGCCCGCGGATGGCTCGGTTCGGGGCGGAACGCCGGCTCGGGCGACGAGAGGGGCTGGTCCAACGCCCTCATACTGGTCATGACCTCGCACGGGGCCGCAAGTCTGCGGCGAATTTGCGTTCTGTTCGGGCCGTACTACTAACGGCCCCGCATGCCCGTTCTGACCGACGACGTTCGCATCGATACCCTCAAGCCGCTCCTGCCGCCGGCCATCCTGATGGAGGAGATCCCGCTTGCCGAGGCCGCGTCGCGCGCGGTCGTCGAGTCGCGCACCGAAGTCGCCCACATCATTGACGGCAAGGACGACCGGTTGGTGGTGGTGGTCGGACCGTGCTCGATTCACGACCCTGAAGCTGGCCTCGAGTACGCGCGTCGGCTCAAGCCCGTGATGGACAAGCTGAAGGGCGAGCTCAAGATCGTCATGCGTACCTACTTCGAGAAGCCGCGCACGACTGTCGGCTGGAAGGGGCTGATCAACGATCCGAAGCTGGACGGCAGCTTCGCAATCAACCAGGGCCTGCGTGTCGCGCGGACGTTCTTGCGCGACGTGGTCGAGCTGGGCCTGCCGACAGCGCTCGAGTTTTTGGATCCAATTACGCCGCAGTTCATGGCCGACTTGGTGACGTGGGGCGCGATCGGTGCGCGCACGACCGAGAGTCAAGTGCACCGCGAGCTGGCGTCGGGTTTGTCGATGCCGGTCGGCTTCAAGAACGGCACGAGCGGCACCGTGCAAATCGCGGCTGACGCCGTGCGCTCGGCGGCTGAGCCGCACCATTTCTTATCGGTCACGAAGCAGGGTCTCGCGGCGATCGTCGCCACCAAGGGCAACCCGCACTGCCACGTGATCTTGCGCGGTGGCTCGAACGGCCCCAACTACGGCGAAGAAGCCGTCGCGTCAGCGGTGTCGCTGCTCGCCAAGAACAAGCTGCCCGGCAAGCTGATGATCGACACCAGCCACGCCAACAGCGGCAAAGATCCGGCGAAACAGCCTGAGGTCGCCACTGCGATCGCGCGCCAAGTTGCGGGCGGAAGCCGCGCGATTTTCGGCGTGATGATCGAGAGCTTTCTAGTGGCAGGCCGCCAGGAAATCGGCGAGCGCGCCAGCATGACCTTTGGCCAATCCGTGACTGACGGCTGCCTGGCTTGGGACACCACCGTGCCGGTGCTCGAAGAGCTGGCCGACAGCGTGCGCCGTCGCCGCGGCTGATTCGTTTGAAGGGCCGCTACTGCGCGGCGATCCACTCGAGCACGCAGGCGGCGTCGGCTGCACTGAGTGGCGGGCGCGCTAGCGGCATTTGGGCGCCGCACGGTGGTTTGGCGGCGAGCTTTTGGTAGAGCAGGCTGCCCTCGGGGTTGCTCGGATCGGCCAGCGTGGCCAGGCACATCTTGCCCGAGACGCCGACGACGCGCTTTGCCACGTCGGGCGAGGCTAGGTCGAGACCTTGCTGGGGGGCGGCGGCGTTGTGGCAACCGTTGCCGGCGCAGCTTGGAACGAAGATGCGCGTCGCGACGTCGCCGCACGCTCCGAAACCAGCGCTGGTGCCTGCGGTACCGGCGGTGTTCATGACTTCGGTACCGGCACCGGCGTCGCCATCGCCGTGTGCCTCCGCATAGGCCAAGAAGCCCTGCTTGTCGTCGAGCTTGCCAGGACACCCGGGCAGCAAGCACACCGCCGCCAGCAGCGCATACCACCAGGCGCGCGCTGCTCTTTCAGTGCGCATAGCGAACCCCCAAACCAAACTGCATTTGTTCGTCGAGCGCGCCGCCAGCCACGTACCGATCGCCAATCGTCGGCTTGAAGGTGGCAAAATAGCGGGTGTAGCGGCCGGTCAGCCGCGCCTGGAAGCCGGGCGCCACGTTCACCGCCGCGCCGAGATCAGCATCGACGCCGCCGACCTTCGGCTTCCGAAAGTGGTCGTAGATTTCTCCGACCGACGTGGTGGCCAAATACGCGCCGCCGAGCATTAGCGATAGCCGCCACGCGACCAGCACCTGCGCGTCGAAGCCGAAGCGCAACGCCACTGTGCGGGCCGCCGGAAAGAGCGCAGGGACGGCTTGCTTGGAGCTGATGCCGAAGTAGCTCGCGTCCACGCCCGCGAACAAGCCAAGCTCGAAGGCGTGCGGGCCAGGTAGCAGCGTGCGCTCGCGCAACTCGCCACCGAAGCGCGTCCAGCTCGTGGTGAGTGTGACACCCTGGGGGGTATTCGAGTCGAACGCGAAGCCGCGGCCGAGCCGACCACGGAAGCCCAGATCACGCAGTACCGACACGTCGGTGCTGGCTGCGGGATACGCTTCGAGCTCGAAGCTTGCCATCGGCGCTACCGGTAGCCGGTACGGTGCCAGGACTCGACCTACCGGGTCGCTGTAGGTGAAGTGACGCCTGGCCACGCCGCCGCCGAGCGCAACGGCAACTTGGATGCGCCCCGCGGCGATGCGCGCTGCCTCGCGCCGGCCGAGCGCCTCCGCATCGCTGGCGCTGGGTGTTGGGTCGTTGGGCGGGGCTGGCGCTAAGGAGGCGTCGCTCGGCAGGTCGGCCTCGCTTTTCGTCGAGGGCGCGGGGGCGGCTGGCGCTGCAGCGGTGGGCTTGTCCGCGGGCGGTGTGGGCTTTTCTGCCGCTGGCGCAGGTTTCTCTGGCTCGGGCGTCACACTTGGCTTGTCGTCGTCGCTCGCGGCGGGTGCCGCTTTGGGCGGCGCTGGCTTCTTGCGCGAGCTAGCGGCGCGCGCGGGCTTGTGCTTCGCGGGCGCGGCGCTGGCCGCGGGCGCGCCAGCGAGCAGCGCTGCGACCATCAGAAGTCCGCCGCCAGAAGAAGAGCGTTTTCGCATCAGCGCGTCAGGCAAGCACGCTGCGAATCGCCAGGCCAGATGTGATCTGATCATCGAGCTGAGCGTCGGTAAGGCCGACACCGAGGCCAAGCGTTTTTGCGACGGAGGCCAGACTGTCACTCGCTGACAAGTCGCCACCGTCGGCTGCGGCGCCCGTGGTCGAGTCGATGTCGGCTGCATGGCCGCCAGGCACGATGCCACCAACGACGCCGCCCTTGAACGCCTTGCCGATCATCAACGATACCGAGTGCGAGGCGTTGTGGCCGCGCCCGTTCTGAGTATCGAACTGCCGCCCGAAGACGTTGAGCGTTGCGAAAGTCACCTTGTCTTGCAAACCATAGCCGGCAAGCTTCTTCATCATATCTTTGATGTTGTTGACGGAGGCGTTGGTTTGCGTCGCTTCATTCGTGAAGTTGGCGTCGCTGTGATTGTCGTCAGAGAACGGCAGGTGGATGGTGACCACCGGCGTGACGTTCATTTTGATCAAGAGCGCCGCGGCGATGATCTGATTGCTGGGGTCGTCGTTACTGATCGTCGTCAAGTCAGTCGCCACTTGCTCGATCATTTTGCGCAAATCTGTCTGCGCGATCGCCATGTTGTCCAGGTAGGCGCGTTCGGCCGTGGTCTGCGAGCGATTCATTTTGAGCGCGGTATTCAGCTTGTTCAGCGTGTCGTCACGCAGCGGCTGGAGCTTGGCCTGGATGCCTTGCGGCCCCGACAGGACTGCCTTGAGGCCGGTCGGCGTGAGCTTGGGCAGGTACTGGCCGTCGAACGAGAGCTGCTCGCCGCCAATCGTGATCGGCTGCGCCTGCACGGTGTTGGCGCACGAAACCAGGTTCTTTGCGAAGTACGATGGCAGCCATTGCCCGCGTCGCAGCGCCCCGAACAGCTGCAGCACGCGGCCGAGCTCACCGTGGTTCGCGGTGCCAGTCGAGTGGTGAAAGAACACCGTCCGGTCGAGCACGTTTTGCGGCAGCGACGACCACGGCTTGGCAGCCGTCCACTTCTTGCCGCTCAACGACAGGCTGGTCGCAGCCATCGACAGGTCGACCGGCTCTGCGTGATTGATCGAGCCAGCCGCGAAGGTCGCGGGCAGATCATAGGTCCCCGGGACGTTGCAGTTGAGTGCGTCGCCCTTAGCCGACATGCTCAAGATCAGAAACTGCGCGCCGGTCGCGTTGGCGCAAGCGTCATCGGCGCGCACGGATTTGGGGTTCAGCAAGAACGAGATCGGCAAGCCGGTGGCCATGGCGCGCAGGCCCAGTAGTCCTGCGCCGGTGAGGGCACCCTGCAGCAATTGGCGGCGGTTTGGCATGGTCATGGTGCTCCTACAGGCCGATGGCGACCGACGTGGGGGATAGACAGGCGACGACGAAGGTGGAGGCGAGCGCTTCGCTCGGCTTGGCGCCGGCAGCGACCGCGGCCGCGTAGTGCTCGTTCAACAACTGGGTGACGGCGGCGTTGTTCGGGTCCGCCGCCGTGATGCCCATGATGTTCTCGACGAAGTCGGTGATCGCGGTGTCCTTCTTGGTGCTGTCGTAGCGGCTCTTCGGCTTGTCGATCGTCAGGCTGGCCGCGTAGGTGCACAGCGACTCGGTCGCGCCGCGGTAAAACGGCGTTTGGGCGGTCGACAGCGCCGGCGCTTCGGCGCCGCGCAGGTAGCCGTCGAGCGGGATGTTGCTGGCCACCGCCGTGGCGGTGGTCTTGTCGGTGATGCCGACGCACAGGTTGGTGGCGAGCTGCAGGCGATTGGTCAGCGCCGAGCAGAAGTGATCCTGGCGCGAGATGGTGTCGGTTTCGCCGACCTCGCGCCACGTCTTTGTCGACGTCTGACCGGTGATCAGCGGCGACGAAAACAGCTCAATCACCAGCGTGTGGAAGTCGAAGCTCGAGTCGGTGAACGCCGTGACGACGCGCTTGAACTCCGGGTCCTCCTCCGAGCAACCGCTCGAATTCGCGTAGTAACAGAGCTTCTGCGTCCAGGCGACTGGGTAGAGCGGATGCTGCACCAACGCGTTGGCGAAATCGTCGAACGACGTGAGGGCAGTCGTTTCACCCAGGTAGTCGAACGCCGCCGTGGCGAACAGCTGCGCTGGATCGTGCTGGGCGTGGTACGTGTACGAGTAAGCTTGGCGGAAGATGTTCCGCATCGGATCCATCGTCTGGTGACAGCTGTAACAGGGGCTGTTCGGATCCGAGTGCGCCCCATCCTTACCGTCGTCGAGGATCGTCGCTGTGCCTTTGTCGACGGGATTGATACTCCGCCCCAACCCGACGATCAGCGCTTGGTTCAGCGTGTCGCGGTGCTGGTTGCTGTTGTTGGTCGGCCAGTTGGCGAAGAACGCCGGGGTCGAGAAGAAACCGACGCGCGGCGTGCGCACGACGATCTCGTCGGCCATACGGAGTGCGGGCAGGTCGTAGAACGGCGTGAGCTTTTCGCCGTCCTTTGCCAGCCGAATGGTGACTGGGCGCCATACGGCGTCTGCACTGGTCACGCTCGGCGGCGTGAAGCTCATGCCGCCGGTGCAGTTGAAGGTGTAGAGATTTTTCTTGTCCGGCGTCACGTCGTCCGGAATCGTGAGCACCGGCGGGCCGTCGGTGGCGGTCGGATCCTTGACGATGTTCCTGCTGCTGGCCCAGCCGAACAACCCAAGGAACCCGGCGGTAACGCTCGAGTACTGACGCTGGTTGTACGAGACCATCATTTTTATGGCGTTGCCGGTCGCGTCGACCATGACGTGGCCGGTGTCGTCGACCTGCGGCACGTTGCACGTGAACGCCATCGGTGCCGCGAAATGCATGAAGTTCGGGCTGGCCGGATCGATCGTCTCCGAAAACGGGATCGGCGCCGACGCCTGGTACGTGATCCAGAAAGTTTGCGTGGTGCTGAGCGTGCCATCGGGCATCGGCACGCTGGCGCTCAGCTTGTTGTTGTCGTCGACCTGCGATTGGTCGATCGCCAGATAGAGCGACATCAACGTCGGCGTCATCATGAACGTGTGCGTCGTGACCGTCTCGGTAAACGGCTTGGCGTCAGCGATCGTCTTCAGCGCCGTGCGCGACATCGACTCTTGCGCTTGCGTGAACAGCGACAAGCCAGTTCCGTTGTCGACGCTCAGCTGGTCGAAAAAATCGCTGTAGGAAATCTGCGTTTGCTGGAAGGCCTTGCTGAAGAAATTGCCAAGCTTCGCCTGGGCTTCGGGCTTCACGAACCAGGCGTCGACCATCGCTTTGAGGGCCGCCGGATCGGCCGTCACGGCCGCGATCTCTTCCTCGGTCGCCGGCAGGCCTAGCAGCAGGTTTTTGATCTTCGGGACGTAGATGCGGGCCGAGACTGGCTCGAAAGGTATCTCGGGCGTCATCGCGTCCGCCCCGCCCGTGCCGGCAGGCGTCGACGCCGATCCGGCCGACCCGGCGCGTGACGAATTCGAAGGCTCCGTGGACACGTCGAGTGAGCCCGTACACGCGACCGCGACGGCGCCACTGACCACGGTAGCGACGACCCATCCAGGCATCGGCTTTGACGACGGCATCGAACCTCTCCTCAAACGCAATGGAGGTCTCTGTAAACCCGCGAGATTAGAGTTGTCTCACGCGATGACGCCTGAGTCACGCATCGAAGGCCCGGTCGCCGTGCTTTCCGCGGGGTGCTTGAGTGTGCTCCGAAGTGCGACCCGCAGGTTCGTACCCTTCCCAGCCAAACTCGCGTCGCAGGCCTCACAGAATCTGACCGCGACGGACACTCAGCAACTAGGGGCCCCAGAGCGGCGATGGCCGGCGCGCATTTCGCGCTTCAAGTCGTCGAGGTAGCGGTTGAAGTCGACCTGCATGGTGTGGCGGCGCGTGGCGACGAACCGCTGGCGCACTTGCTCGCGCTCGCGCTCGGTGCGGCGACGCATCTCGCTAGGGTCAGGCAACTCGTAAGCGCCGGTCAAGTAGCGCGCGAACAGCCGGCCCTGCGCCTCGACTAGCGGCATGATCGCGCCAATCGGCTGGGCCATGCCCGCGAACATCAGTCCCGGATGCTCGAGGTGGAAGCAGCGCAGGAACAGCGGTAGCTCGTTGTCCGGCGCCGACACGAAGCTCGGGTCGAAGAACGGAAACGTCACTTTGTAGCCGGTGCAGAAGAGCACCGCGTCGGCCTCGATGTGACTGCCGTCCTTGAAGTGCACGGCGCTGCCGTCGAAGCGCGCGATGGCCGGCCGTGGCGTGATGCGTCCTTCACGCAGCAGGGGCAAGAGGTCATCGGACAAAGTCGGATGTGCATGCAACAGCCGGTGATCGGGCGTGGGTAAACCATGTCCGCCCGGGTCACCGACGAACAAGCGATATCCCAGCTCGGAGAGCCGCGTCTTCCAGCTTGCGGGCAGACGCTCTGGAATGAGCGTCGACTGATCGATCGGTTTACCGAGCAGGAACTTCGGCAGCACCCAGGCGCCGCGCCGCACCGAGAGCGACACCTCCGAGCCGGCCTTGGCCAGCTCGCTCGCAATGTCGACCGCGCTGTTGCCGATCCCGACCACCAGCACGCGCTGGTTGGCCAGCGGGTGCGGCTCGGTCGGGCTCACGTAGTCGTGCGCGTGCAGGACCCGACCCGTGAAGTGCCCCGGTAGCGACGGGTCGGGGTACGCGGGATCCCAATGGTGGCCGTTGGCGACGATGACCGCTCGGAAGCGTTCGACGGCGCCGCCCGTGGTCGTGATGGCGTAGCCGCCCTCGCACGCCTCGACGCGCTCAACCCCGGTTTGAAACCGGATGCTGGGCCTGAGACCGAATGCCTCGGCGTACGCTTCGAAGTAGCGCGCCACCTGCTCGTGGCTGGCGTAGTCAGGGTAGTCGGCCGGCATCGGAAAGTCCGAGAACTGCATGCGGCCTCGGGACGTGTTGATGCGCAACGAGCGGTAGATGCGGCTCTGTTGGTTGTCGTTATCGAAGACCCAATTGCCCCCAATCTTCGACCCTCGCTCGAAACAGACGGCCGGCAGCCCCGCCTCGAGCAGCGCCTTCAGTACGGTTAGGCCTGAAGAACCGGCCCCAATAACAGCAGTTGGCCACGACATCACGGGAGAACGAGCGGTGGAGGGTGAGGGGGAGGGGCGGGACAGCGACCCGTGAGACCACGGGACAGCGACCCTGCCACAAATGCGCTTGGAAAAGGCGCGGGATGGTATGCTAACCCTCAATGCGCCGGGTGCTGCTCGTCGAAGACTCCGCCAGCATGCGTGCTTTTGTCCGGGCAGCCCTGACATCGGCGCACGCGCTGGGTGAGCTGGAGATCGCCGAGGCTCAGAGCGGCTTCGACGCGCTGCGGCTGCTACCGCGCGGCGCCTGGGATCTGGTCATCACCGATATCAACATGCCGGACATCAACGGCTTGGAGCTGATCTCGTTCATCAGGAAGAACGAAGCCCACAAAAGCACGCCGATCTTGATCATCTCGACCGCCTCTTCCGAGCGTGACCGCGAGCGCGGCATGACGCTCGGCGCCAGCGGCTACTTGGTCAAGCCGTTCACGGCTGAAGCGATCGTGGAGCAAGCGCTCGAACAGATGGGAGCAGAGTCTTCCTCGGGGGCGCATGCTTGAGATAACCGACAAAGCTCGCGAAGAGTTCTTCTCCGAAGCGCAGGAGATCATCGAGACCTTGAGCCGGAATTTGCTCGCGCTCGACGCGGCGCAGAAGTCCGGCAAAGAAGATCCGTCGCTGATCAACGAGGCGTTTCGTGCCGTCCACACCCTGAAGGGTTTGGCCGGGCTGTTCGGCGCGGTGCGGCTCGGCGCCTTCTCGCATCGCCTCGAGGATTTGCTCGACGATCTGCGGCTCGGGCGCATGGATCTCCGGCCCGAGGTGCTGGACGTGCTGTTCTCGACCGTCGACGCGTACGGGCGCATCCTCACGATCGAGAAAGAGGGCCGCGACGAGGACCTGCCGAGCGTCGACGACCTGTTCCGGCGACTCGATCGGCTGGGCGCAGCGGTCGAGCGTGGCGAGAGCCCGGTCGGTGGCTACGAGCTCGATCCGGGCATGTTGGCGGTGCTGACCGAGTACGAAGAGCACCGGCTGCGCTCCAACATCGAGCAAAACCTGAAGCTGTATCGGCTGCGCGTGCAGTTCGACCTGTCGACGATCGACAAAGCGCTCGACGACATGAAGGACCGCGCCAAGCGGCACGGTGAAATCATCACCTACCTGCCGACCGGCGAGGCGACCGGCGTCGACGCGATCGAGCTGGATTTGCTGCTGGCCTCGCGCGACGACCTGGCAACCCTGATCGGCTCGCTCGGCGCCGACAACATCGTGATCGAAGAGATCCCGCGCCGGCGTCGCTCGGTCGCGCCGAGCGTTGCGCCGTTGCGCGGCAGCGTGGCCGGCGCTGCGTTGGATCAATCGCTCGATCGCGTCGCCGACGGACCGGGCGACGCCGCGCCGTCCTTGCGTTCACTGACGCAGACCGTGCGCGTCGACATTCGCAAGCTCGATCACCTGATGAACATCGTCGGTGAGCTGTCGATCGTGCGCAGCTCGCTGTCGCGGATCGCCGAACGCTTGCGCGGCGAGGGCTCGCGCCAGCTCGCCACCGAGCTGATGCGCCTGCACCGCAATTTCGACCGCCGTCTGGGCGAGATGCAAGACGGCATCTTGGAAGTGCGGATGGTGCCGCTCGGTCAGGTCTTCGATCGATTGGCGCGCGTCGTGCGGCAAATTAGCCGTGATTTGGGCAAAGAGATCCGCCTCGTTATCACCGGCGCCGAGACCGAAATCGACAAGCTGATCGTCGAAGAGCTGAGCGATCCGCTGATGCACATGATCCGCAACGCCATCGATCACGGCATCGAGTCGGCCGAGCGCCGCGCCGAGGTCGGTAAGCCGCTGGCGGGGACGATCGCGCTGAACGCCTTCCAAAAAGGCAATCACGTCATGATCGAGGTCGAGGACGACGGCCGCGGCATCGACGAAGTGGCGCTGGTCGAAAAGGCGGTCGAGTCGGGCAAGATCGCCCGCAGCGAAGCCTCCGAGCTGGTGCGCGACGAAATTCTGGCGCTGATTTTCGTGCCCGGGCTGTCGACGCGCGAACAGGTCGATGACCTGTCGGGTCGCGGTGTCGGCATGGACATCGTCAAGACCAACATCAACAAGTTGGGCGGCGTCATCGACGTTCACAGCGAGACTGGCATCGGCACGAAGATGGCGATCACGCTGCCGATTACGCTGGCGATCGTCAGCGCGCTGTTGGTGCGCGTGTACGATCAGGTGTTCGCGATCCCGTTGTCGACCGTGTCGGAGGCGCTGTCTTTCGACCCCGCCCAGGTGCGGCGCGTGGAGAATCGCGAAGTGATCACCGTGCGGGGCAGTTCGCTACCGATCTGTGATTTGGGGCGCTTGCTCGGCTTACCCGAGCCGCTCGAGGAGCGCAGGCGTCGCTTCGTGGTCGTGGCGGCGCTTGGCAATCGCCGCTTGGGCCTGGTCGTGGACCACCTGTTCGGCCAGGAAGACATCGTGATCAAGCCGCTCGGCTCGTCGTTGTCGCGCGTGCGCGGCTTCGCTGGCGCGACCGAGCTGGGCGATCAGCGCGTCGGCTTGGTGCTGGACTCGGGCGCGGTGATCGAAGAAGTCTTGTCCGGTGCGGAGGCGCCGCGCGAGCGGCCGAGCTTGATGCATGGCTGACTTAACCCGCGCTCCCGCTGCACGCCTGTCGCGGCGTGGCAGTGAAACCACGCCGTTGCGTGAGTTCTTGATGTTCGTCGTCGGCGGCGAGCTGTTCGGCATCGAGCTGACCGGCATCAAAGAGATCTTGAGCCCGCCGCCGATTACGCCCGTGCCGCGCTCGAGCCGCGAGGTGCTGGGCGTGTGCAGTGTGCGCGGTCTGCTCGTCACCGTGCTGTGCCTGCGGCGCAAGCTGCGTCTGGCCGAGACCAGCAGCGGCCGTCGCTCACGCATCTTGCTGACGACCTCCGAAGCGGGTGAAAGCGTCGGCTTACTGGTCGATGAAGTCCGCCAGGTCGTGCGCCTGCAGGCTTCCGAGATCGAAGCCGCCGCCAGCACGCTGGGCAGTGACGCTTCGGAGCACGTGGTCGGTGTGGCCAGGCCGCCCGGCAGCTTCGTGGTCTTGCTCGATTTGCGTGCGATTCTGCCGAGCTGATTCCGAACATGACCTACCGTCCCGAACGTGCGGATCCGCAAAAAAGCCTGGTCGGCTTCGTCGTCGGCGACGTTTCGTACGCCGTGCCGATCGATCACGTGCGTGAGATCGTGAATCCTTTGCCGATCACCGAGCTGCCGCACGCGCCGCCGACGATCGCTGGCGTCGCTGATCATCGCGGCGAGATCGTGCCGGTGGTCGAGCTGCGCGTGCGCTTTGGCTTGCCGGCGCTGCCAGATCCTCGGCGTGCGAAATGGATCTTGATCGACGTCACCGGTCGCGGCGTCGCCTTGTGCGTCGACCGCGTCACCGAGGTCTTCGGAACCGTTGGCGCCGATCTGAAGCCCGCGCCAGCGCTGGGCGGCGGCGACGAGCTGCGCGGCATCTCTGGCGTCGTCAGCCGTGGCGAGGGCCTGACCTTCATCTTGGATGTCGGCGAGTTCGACGTGTTGACGAGCTCGCTCGCTCAGGGCCAATTTCTGGGAGCGAGCGAGGCCCGACGGTGAACGCCGAAGAGGACGTGACGCGCGCGCTTGCCGCGACCGATCCGGAGGAACGCCGCCGCGCGGTGGCACGCATTGCCGAGCTCGCGCCCGCAGCGCGCGTGGCGCCGTTGCTGTCGGCGCTGGGCGACGCTGACTGGCGCGTACGCAAAGAGGCGATCGGGCTGACGGCCGAGCTCGGGCCGGAGCCGGAGTTGCTGTCGGCGCTGGCCGACGTATTCGAGCCTGGCGACAACGTTGGGTTGCGCAACGCAGCGGTCGAAGCGCTCGGCGCTTTCGCGAGTTTCGCGGTCGAAACGCTGGCGGGGCGGTTGCCCAAGCTCGACGCCGACGGCAAAAAGCTGGCGATCGAGGCGCTCGGCCGCTCCGGCGAGTCGTCGGCGCTCGACGTGCTCGCACCGCTGGTCGCCGATCCCGACGCCAACGTCCGAGTCGCGGCGCTCGAAGCGCTGGGCGCGATCGGCGCGCTCCGGGTCGATGAGGCGCGCGCGCTTTTGGTGAGTCGCCTGGACGATAGTCGCCCGCTCGAAACGCTGGCCGCGCTCGAGTCGCTGGCGATGGTCGGCGCCGGTCTGCCATTCGCGACCGTCCAGCCGTGGTTGCAGGATCCGTTATTGGGTCGCGCCGCGCTCGCGCTCGCGGCTCAGTCGGGAGATCCGCAGGCCGCAAGCCCGCTCGTCGCCGCGTTGCTCGGAGGGCGTGACCCTGAGGCCGTGTGCGCGCTGGCCGATTACGTGACCGCCTCCGAGGTCGCGCGCCGCGCCGCGCTCAGTGAGCTCTCGAGCAGCGGGCAGCGAGGCGAGAGCGTAATTTTACGCTGTTTGGAGCGGCGCGATGGCGATGTCGAATGCGCCCGCGCCTCGCTCTCGGTCGTCGGCGCGCTCGGCATCGCGGCGGCCTCGGAGCTGGCCGTCAGTTGGTTGGCGGCGCCGCGCTGCTACGCGGAGGCCGACCACGCGCTGTTCTTGCTCGGCGCCGTCGCGATCCCGGCGCTGATACGCGGCGCGGCAACGGGTGAGCCGGAGAGCGCTGCTGCGTGCCTCGACCTGCTCGGCCGCCTGCCGCCGGAGGCCGTGACCAGCGAGGCGCGGCGCAGCTTGACGACCGCGCTCAGCTCACCGTCGCCCGACGTGGTGCGCGCGGCGCTCGGCGCTTTGACGCGCGTGGGCGACGCCGACTGCATGCCCGGCCTCGTGCGCCTGCTCGACGACGAGTCGCTCGTCAGCAGCATTGAGCCGGCGCTCGTCGCGATCAGCCAGCGAAACCCCGACCGAGCGTTGGCTTTCGTGCAGCTCGGCAGCTTGCAGGGCTCGCTTTCACACGCCGCGGCGCTGGTGATCGCGGCGCTCGCGCCCCGCTCGCGGCTCGGCTCGCTCGACGCTGGTGAGTTGGCGGCGTTCTTGGTGCGGTTGCTGATGAGCACCTCGCACGAGCAACGCCGTGCGGCGCTGGTCGCGCTGGCGGAGCTGGGCCCAGCCGAGGCGCTCGACGCCGTACGCTTTGCGTTAGCCGACGAAGAGCAAGCCGTACGGGTCGAGGCCGTGCGCACGCTCGGCCGCCTGAAGGGTAAAGATCACAGCGCCGTCGGCGTGCCGGCGCTGCTCGAGGTCGTGGCCGAGGCGCGCGATCCGGTGCTGCTATTGGCCGCATTGCGCGCACTCGGTGAATCGTCGGATCCGCGCGCGCTGCCGGTGCTCGGGCCGCTCGTGCGTTCGAACGACGCGCGCGTCGCGGTGGCTGCCGTCGAAGCTTTGTCGCGCCACGCCGACCCGCGTCGGCTGTCGTCGCTGTTCGACGGGCTGCATCACGCTGAGCCGGAGGTCGTGAAGGCGGCCATGCTCGCGATCGCCGCCGAGCCGGACCCGCGCGTCGTCGTGCACTTGGGCGCGTGCCTCGATCAATCGGCGTGGGACGTGCGCCGGCTGGCCGCCGATCTGCTCGGTCGCGCGCCGAGCGAGGCTTCGGCCACGCTGCTGCGGGCGCGGCTCTCGGTCGAGCAGGATCCGATGGTCAAGGACGCGCTGGCGCGGGCCTTGGAGAGCAGCGGGCAGCGCCGCAGCCGTCCGCCGCGACGGCCGCAGGGAGAGCTGTGAGCTTGCGCCAGCTGCCGGGACAATTTCGGCGCTTGTCGGTGGAGGATTTCCGCTTGCTGCGCGACCTCGTGTACGAGCATGCCGGTCTCGTCTACGACGAGTCGGCGATGATGCTGTTCGATCGGCGCCTCGGTGAACGCCTGGAAGCGCTCGGACTGCCGACGTACCAGGCGTACTACAAGTACTTGCGCTTCGACGCGCGCAACCACCAAGAGTTGGAGGAAGCGGTCGAGCGCCTGACCACGAAAGAGACTTACTTCTTTCGTCAGGAGTACCAGCTGCGCGCGTTTCAGGCGGAGCTCTTGCCGCGCCTAGAGCAGGCTAACGAACGGACGCGGCGGCTCTTGGTCTGGAGCGCCGGTTGTTCGACCGGTGAAGAGGCGTACACGCTGGCGGCGCTGATCCTCGAGTCCGAGCTGTTCGAGGGGTGGGACGTTCGTGTGATCGGCACCGACCTCTCCAAGCAGTCGGTCGCGCACGCTCGGCGCGGCGTTTACCAGGCCAGCTCGCTTCGGGCGACCTCGGCCCGCGATAAGCTTCGCTATTTCCTGGAGATGGACGATGGCTTCCATGTCACGGATCCGGTCAAAAAACTGTGTCAATTCGGGCAGATGAACCTCTTTGACAGCGGGCGGGGCAACTTGGTCGGTCGGGTGGACGCAATCTTCTGCCGTAATGTTCTGATCTATTTCGACGTTCGATCCAGAAAGCGCGTGATCGACAACCTGTACCAGCGGCTAACGCCGGGCGGATACCTGATGCTCGGTCACTCGGAGTCCCTCTTGAACCTGAGCACTGCCTTCGAGCTCGTGCACCTGCGCGATGATCTCGTCTACCGAAAACCGCTCGGCGCCGAGCGCGCAGGAGGCCTGTGATGCGCAGCGCCGGCTCGCTACCGCTGCGTGTGTTGGTCGTCGACGACTCGGTCTTCAATCGCCGCAGCATCGGGGAGATCTTGGCGCAGAGCCCGGAGATCGAGGTGGTCGGCAAAGCCGCCGATGGCGAGGAAGCACTGCGGCTGGTCGCCAACCTGAAGCCCGACTGCATCACGCTCGATCTCGAGATGCCGCGCATGGATGGCTTCACGTTCTTGCGTATCTTGATGACCAAGATGCCGACGCCGGTCGTCGTGGTCTCGAGCTACAGCCAAAAAGAGAACGTCTTCAAGGCGCTCGAGCTGGGCGCGCTCGATTTCGTGGCCAAGCCCGAGCGTTTCTCTGACCCTGATTTAGGCGGGATTCGCGACCAACTCGTGGCCAAGGTGCTGCTGGCGCGCAGCGTGCGATTGGGCACATCGCCCCCGCGCCGCTCGGTCGATCTCTCGCCGGCTCCGGTCGAGCCGCGCCCGCAGAAACAGCTCGTCCCGCCCAAGAACGTGATCGCGATTGCGTCGTCGACCGGTGGCCCGAGCGCGCTGATGGAGATCTTTACGCGCTTTCCGGCGAATTACCGGAACGCGATCGTGATCGCCCAGCACATGCCGGACAAGTTCACCCGCACGTTCGCCGATCGGCTGTCGCGCCGTGGCGCACTTCGCGTCAGCGAGGCCCAGGATCAAGACATGGTTGGCGAAGGCGTTGGCTTCGTGTGTCCGGGTCGGCATTGCATGGAGCTCGAGGTGTCGTCGCGCGGCACGATGAAGCTGAAGGTAACGCCACCCGGTGAGCGCGACCGCTACGTACCCTCCGCGGATCGCTTGCTGACGAGCGTTGCCGTCGGCCTCGGCCGACGTGCGATAGGCGTGATCTTGACCGGTATGGGTGACGACGGCGTCGAGGGCGCGAAGCGCATCATCGAAGCTGGTGGGATCGTGATCGCCGAAAGTGAAGAGTCAGCGGTCGTCTACGGCATGCCGGGCGCCGCCGTGCGCGCTGGCGCGGCCAGCCAAAGCCTTCCGCTCAGCGAAATCGGCGACATGCTCGCCAAGCTGTAGCGCTCGGCGTCTCGAGAGCGAATCAACAGGGAGTCGGCTGATGATTCATCGCATCTTGCCCGAGCGAGCGGGACAACAGGAAGGCGGGAAGGCGGGAAGGCCGAGATTTGGGGTGGGTGGTACTGGCAACTGGACGCAGCGGGATCGCGATTGGGCCTCAGGCGCCTGTTCGAACAACAGAAATCTTCCCGCCTTCCCGCCTTCCTGTTGATTCGTCTCGGCCTCGGCCGGGAATGAACCCAAGGTTCGACGGGTTGGGGCCTGAGAGTAGGCAGCGTAAGGCTGCAGTCTTTGAGGAAATCCCAACCATGACGAGACTGAGCTACGGGTTCGTTTCTGTTTTGACGCTGGCGCTGGCAGCGGCCGGTTGCGCTCGTAACAATGGCATTTCCAAGAGCGAGGTGCGGCCCGAGGGGCGCTCCCCGGTGACCGTGCTGAGTCACCCGGCGCTGACGCAAGTCGGCGGTTCGGTCTCGATCGCCGACGTGGCCGAACGCGTGCTGCCGTCGGTGGTCACCGTTTCGACCACGGTCGTCCAGCACCAACAGCAATCGATGTTTCCGTTCTTCGGCGGCGGCGGGCCGAGCGAACGCCAGACATCCGGCATCGGCTCGGGCGTGATCGTCTCGGCCGACGGCTACATACTGACCAACAATCACGTCGTGGCCGAAGCCAAGGAGATCAAGGTCACCATCTCGGACAAGCGCGAGTTCGACGCCACCGTGGTCGGCACGGATCCGAAGAGTGATCTGGCCGTGATCAAGATCAAGGGCGCCCCGACTGGGCTACGTCCAGCCGAATTTGGCGATTCTTCCAAGCTGAGGTTGGGCGACGTCGTGCTGGCGATCGGCAATCCGCTCGGCGTCGGCCAAACCGTGACAATGGGCATCGTTTCGGCCAAGGGCCGCGCCGACTTGGGCATAGCGGCATACGAAGATTTCATCCAGACCGACGCCGCGATCAATCCGGGCAACTCCGGCGGCGCGCTGATCGACACGGAAGGCAAGCTAGTCGGCATCAACACGGCGATCCTGTCGCGCAGCGGTGGCTACCAGGGCATCGGGTTGGCGATCCCGAGCAGCATGGCGCGGCCGATCATGGAAACCTTGAAGCAGGCGGGCAAGGTGTCGCGCGGCTTCTTGGGCGTCGGCATCCAAGACGTCGATCGCGATTTGGCGACGGCGCTCAAGTTGAGTAGCCCGAACGGCGTGCTGTTGACCGAAGTGCGTGGCGGTGGTCCGGCGGGCAAGGCCGGGCTCGCGCGCGGTGACGTGGTCGTCAAGGTCGACGGCAAGCCGGTCACGTCGACGGGGCAGTTCCGCAATCTGATCGCTTCGAGCGGCGCCAAGAAGAAGGTCACGCTTGAGGTCATGCGCGACGGTAAGCCGCAGTCACTCGGCGTCGAGTTGGCCGAGGTGCCGGACGACGCGGCAGAGGCGGCGTCGCCCGAAACGTCGAGCGGCGCACCACACGCCACGAGCGGCGGTGCGCTCGACGGCGTGACGCTCGAGGAGCTGACGCCTGAGCACCGCCGAACGCTGGGCCTAAGTCCGGACCTGCAACGCGGCGTGGTTGTTACCGATCTCTCCCAGCGCAGCGCGGCAGCCAAAGCGGGCCTCCGACCGGGCGACGTGGTGCTCGAGTTGAACCGCGTGGCCGTCGATTCGTTGGCGAAGTTCAAGGAGCAGTACGGTAAAGCGGCCGGTGACGTGCTGCTTTTGGTGCAGCGTCATGGCGGGACGGTCTTCATGGTCGTGCGTAAGTAATCCTCCCACCCGGCGTGGCCGCCTGTGTGCGCTGGCTGGCGCTGGTCGTCTTGGGCTACGCTTCCGGGCCTGATGGTTGGTCCCCGCGCACCGCTGGGCAGCGCGCCCTTGATGGCACCGGCGCGCGGTTCGCTGGCGAGCTCTTCGGATGCGTCGTCCGAAGGCATGCCCAATTCGCGGCGTTGTCCGGCCTGCGACCGACGTTTCCCAGCCGCTTTCAAGGTTTGCCCGCACGACGCCACGCCGCTGGAGGATGCGCCCGACGACGAAGATCCGATGATCGGCGCCGTGCTGGGCGGCTCGTACGAGGTGATCCGCATGGTCGGTGAAGGCGGCATGGGGCGCGTGTACGAAGCGCGCCATCAACGCCTGACCACGAAGCGCTTCGCCGTGAAGATGCTGCACCCCGACTTGGCGCGGCAGCCGGACGTCGTCACGCGATTTCAGCGCGAGGCCGAGGCGTCGAGCGTGCTGTCGCACCCCAACGTGGTCGACGTCTTCGATGTCAGCTCAAGCGCGGACGGGCGACCCTACATCGTGGCCGAGCTGTTGCAGGGTGAAGAGCTCGGCAATCACCTCGATCGCGTGCAGCGCATGACGCCGTCGGCGGCCGCGCATGTCGTGCGCCAGGTCGCTGCGGCGCTCGGAGCCGCGCACGCAGCTGGCATCGTGCACCGCGACGTGAAGCCCGAGAACGTGTTTCTCACTGGCGATCACGCGCACGTTAAAGTCCTCGATTTCGGCATCTCCAAGGTCGGCGACGGCAAAGACGGCCTGACCAAGACCGGCACCGTGATGGGCACGCCGGACTACATGGCGCCCGAGCAAGCGCGCGGTGACAAAGTCGACGCGCGCGCTGATATTTACGCGACCGGTGCGATCCTGTACCGCGCGGTCACGGGCAAAAAACCGTTTGAAGGCTTGGACGACCCGATGGCGACGCTGACCGCCGTGCTCACCCAAGAGCCGCCGCGTCCGACCGAGTTGAATCCAGGCGTGCCGCTGTCGCTCGAGCTGGTGATTCAACGCGCGATGGCCAAAAATCCGGCCGAGCGTTTTCAAACGATGGCCGAGCTCGATCTTGCGCTCACGCCGTTCGACGAAGAGTCGGCGCACATCGATTTGGTATCCGGTGCTCCGGTCACCGATCGCTCGGCGGTGGCGACGGCTAAAACGGTGTTGCGACAGTCGGCGGCGACCGTCCAGAGCGCGAGCATGGACGAAGCGATGCGCTCGGTGCGGCTGGCGCGGCCGGGGCTCGTGTTCTTTACCGCCCTCGGCGGCTTGTGGCTGCTGGCCGGAGCGCTCGTCACCGTTGCCAGCGCCATCCGCCTGATCCGTGGCGGGAACGATCTGACGCAGTCCGAGGCGATCATCAGCCTGATCGGTGCGCTCGGCGCGCTCGGCACGCCGACGGTGCTGTGGATCCGCCACTTGTCGCGCGAAGTTTGGCCCAGCACGCCGCGCGCGATCGAGGCGCAACAACGGCTGCGGCGCACGGTGCTTTACAGCGCAGCGACGGCCGGTATCGGCGCCTTGATCGTGCAGTTGTTCGAGGTCGTGCTCAAGCGCCACGGCGAGGGTTTGTCGCGCCCCGGCTGGGCCCTGGCGATCATCGGCGCCGCGCTTTTCGTCGGCGTCGTGACCTGGGTCGCTTTGCGGCGCCGGCTCGCGAGGAGTTAGGAGTTGGGAGTTGGGAGTTAGGAGCTCCGTGAAACGAGCCGAACCGCTCCGCTCTGGGCCGTCTCGCTGCTTGCAACTGCCAACTGCCAACTGCCAACTGCCAACTCCGAACTGCCAACTCTCTCAACCCTTCTTCGCGGCTGCCAATCGCTCACGAAGCTTGATGGCGTATCCCAATTTGTTCTCTTGCCGGCCGCGGCCGATCGCCAGCGCTTCCTCGGGCACGTCTTCGGTGATCGTGCTGCCGGTGCCGACGTAGGCGTTCTTGCCGATCACTACGGGGGCGATCAACTGTGAGTCGCTGCCGATGAACGCGCCTTCGCCGATCGTCGTTCGACGCTTCACGAAGCCGTCGTAGTTGCAGATGATCGTGCCGGCGCCGATGTTGGCGCGCTCGCCGACGTCGGCGTCGCCCAGGTAGGCGAGGTGATTGGCCTTGGCGCCGCGGCGGACGCGCGTCTTCTTGGTCTCGACGAAATTGCCGATGTGCGCTTCGGCCTCGATCTCGCTCTCGGGCCGCAAATGCGCGAACGGGCCGAGCTGCGCGCGATCGCCGATATTGCTCTGCGAAATTACGCAATACGGCTTGATTTCGACGTCGACGCCAATCACCGCGTCGACCAGCACCGAGCCCACGTCGACGCGCGAACCGGCACCGATCTTGGTCTTACCGCGCAAGCTCACGCCGGCGCCAATCTCGGCGTCGGCGGCGATTTCGACGCCGCTGTCGATGCGCGCGTCGCCGTGCACCGTCACGCCGGCTTTGCGGTGCTGGTCACGGTGACGCGCGAACAGGAGCTCTTCGGCGCGGCCCAAATCGGCGCGGTCGTTCACGCCGAGCAGCGCTTCGGCCTCGCCCAGCACCGGCGCGACGCGCGACATTTTCGCCATGCTCGCGACGATGTCGGTCAGATAATATTCGCCCTGCGCGTTGTTCGGCTTCAACAGCGCAATCGCGGCGCGCAGCTTTTCGGTGTCGGCCGCGTACATGCCGGCGTTCACCTCACGGATCGCGCGCTCGGCGTCGCTCTGCAGATCACGCTCTTCGCGCACTTCGAGAACGCTGCCGGAGGCGTCGCGCAGCACGCGGCCGTAACCGAACGGCACCTCGAGCAGCGCCGTCAAGATCGACAGCTGCTGTTCTGGCACGTCCAGCGCCGCCAATAGCCCGGCCAGGTCTTGCGCGCGCAACAGCGGCGTGTCGCCGTACAGGATCAACGTGCGCGAGTGCTTGATGGCGCTCAGCCCCGCACGAACGGCGTCCCCGGTCCCGCGCGGCGGGTCTTGCACGGCCACCGAAATACGCTCTTTGCCGTAGCGGGCTTCCAGGGCCTGGGTGAGCTCGGGTTGGCCGCTGGTCACGACCACGACCTGGTCTGCGCCGGCCTCGAACGCCGCCGTGACCGGGTAGTCGACCAGGGGCCGGCCGCACAAAGGGTGCAGCACCTTCGGCAACTGGCTCTTCATGCGCGTGCCCTTGCCGGCCGCGAGAACGATCGCTGAAAGACCGGGCGTGCTCGTCGTCATGGGCTCCTTTTCGCATGCTCGGAAGGCCGCTCCGAGAAAAAACCTCGCGCCACCGGACACAATGCAGGTGGTATGCATTCCGTCCAAGCCGTGAGCCCCGAAAGTCCCACTACCTCGGCCTCCGCTCCCGAAGACGCGGTCTTGCTCGAGAGCGGGCCGCTCGCGCTCGAGCTTTGGCCCAGCATCGGCGGCTGTGTGGCGGGGTTTTCCTGGCTGAACGCTGGGCACCGCGTCCAGCTGATGCGGCGCGCCACCCCGCGGGGTTTGCCCGAGCGTGACGGGCGGGAGCTAGCGAGCTTCCCGCTGTTCCCGTTTTCGAACCGCGTGAAGGACGGCCGGTTCAGCTTCCAAGGCCGCGACGTCGAGCTCGGCCGCAACACGCCGCCCGACCACCCGATCCACGGCCACGTCTGGCAGCGGCCGTCGACGCTGGTGGCGAAAACGGCCACCAGCGCCGAGCTGGTCTGTGGCTATCCCGGCGCCGATTGGCCGTGGGCTTATACCGCCCGCCAACGCTTCTCGCTCGCGCCGGACGCGCTCACGGTCGAGCTCGAAATTCGCAACGACAGTGATTCGGCAATGCCGTGCGGCTTCGGGATGCACCCGTACTACGACCGCAGCGAAGGCGTGCGGCTGCAGGCGCAGGCGCCGGTGCGCTGGGTCGGCGATCAGTACTTGTTGCCCGGATGGAGCGAACCGGTGCCTGAAATGTGGAACTTCAGCGAGCCGCGCGAGCTGTCGCCGCTGGCGGAGATGGACGGCTGCTTCGGCCAATTCGGTGGTTGCGCGCGCCTCGAATGGCCAGAAAAGAGCACCGCTCTCACGATCGAAGCCGATCCGATTTTCGGGGTTTTGATCTGCTACGTGCCGAAGGGCCAAGACTTCTTCTGCCTCGAGACCGTCTCGAACGTGAACGACGCCTTCAACCTCGAAGCCCGCGGCGTGAAAGGCAACGGCACGATCGTGCTCGCTCCGGGCGAGTCGGCACGCGGCACGATTCGTTACCGCCCAAGCGCGCTGTAAACGAGTCGAAATGCTCGAGAATTTTCACAGGGAGGACGGGACTCGAGCACGAGCGAACAGGAAGGCGGCTGAGCATTGGTTCCATCTCAGGATTGCCCGGGAATTTCTGCTGGTGGCACGCGTTGAGCAGGGATGGACGGCACGCATGACTGGGCTTGGGAGGAATTTGGACGCGTTGAGCTAGGCGACCGGCGGC
>JBBSAB010000122.1:0-23848 GCA_038252755.1 Polyangiales bacterium
AGCCGATGCCGTCACTGACCCCGCTGCCGGCTGCGAATTTGTGCAGATCCGAAACCGCTGACCCGGCCGATCCCCATCCCGCTGCCGATCAGCCGATCCCCAACCCGAACCCGGCCCGATCACCAATCAAGGCTGGAGCAAACAGGGAGCCGGGGAGCCGGGGAGGAAACCAACCCGAGGTTTGTTTGGATGGCCTCCGGTCACCTCGACGCCGCTAACCCGCACTGTGCCCCCAACGCGAGTGGCCCCCGGGCAATCGATTTTTTGTTCGGTCTTCCGAAAAAAATGCGCCTTCCTGCTCGCCCTCCCCGACTCCCCGCCTCCCTCCGCCTTCCTGTTCGCTCGTGCTCGAATCGCGAAATGTGATGAATGGTCAGCCACCTCCCTGTTTGCTCGCGTTCGAGCCGTTACAGGGCGAGGCCCAGTTTCCGTATGCAGCGGCGGCGCCCAGCTGGGCGCCTGTAACTCGGCCTACCCCCGCTAGCCGCGCGAGTGCCACTCTTGGAGGCTGCGGACTTGGGAGCGGTTTTGGAGCAGCACGGAGGCTTCCAGCGCGTCGGCCAAGGCGAGGCCGGCGGACATCGTCGTGAAGTAGGGGATGTTGGAGAGCAAGGCGTTGCGACGGATCGAGTAGCTGTCGGCGATCGCCTTGGTACCCTGGGTCGTGTTGATGACGAGCTGAATGTCGCCGGCACCGATCAGGTCGACGACGTGCGGCGAGCCTTCGAGCACCTTGTTGACGCGCTCGGCCGGGATGCGCGCGCGTTCTAGCGCCTGAGCGGTGCCGCCCGTCGCCACGAGCGTGAAGCCCAGATTGCGCAGCCGACGTCCGAGCTGGCACGCCTGCGCCTTGTCGTCGTCCTTCACGCTGAGGAACACGCGGCCGCCGTCGGGCAGCTTGAAGCCGGAGGCGGCCAGCGATTTGCCGAACGCCAAAGCGACGTTCATCGCGATGCCCATCACCTCACCCGTCGAGCGCATTTCGGGGCCGAGGATCGTGTCGACGCCCGGGAACTTGTTGAACGGGAACACCGACTCCTTCACGGCCACGTGCATCGGCACGCTGCCGTCCGTGACGCCCAGCTCGTCCAGCGTGCGACCGACCATCACCTTGGCGGCAATCTTCGCCAGCGGGCGCCCAGTCGCCTTGGCAACGAACGGCACCGTCCGCGACGCGCGCGGGTTCACTTCCAGCACGTAGACGTCGCGATCTTTCACCGCGAACTGCACGTTCATCAACCCGACTACGCCGAGCTCGAGCGCCAGCGCTTTGGTGCTCTCTTCGATGCGCGCGACGACGTCGACGTCGAGCGAGTGCGGCGGCAGCACGCTGGTCGAGTCACCGGAGTGCACGCCGGCTTCTTCGATGTGCTGCATCACGCCGCCGATCACCGCGCGCTTGCCGTCGGAGACACAGTCGACGTCGACCTCGATCGCATTGCGCAGGTATTGGTCGATCAGCAGCGTCTGCGAGCCACCCTCTTCCATTGCAGCGTCGATCGCGACTTGCACGTAGCCGGCCAGCTCCTCGGCGCTCCAGCAGTTCATCATCGCGCGGCCGCCCAGCACGTACGACGGGCGGACCAACACCGGAAAGCCGATGCTCTCGGCGATCGCGCGCGCTTCCTCGACGCTCTTAGCGATACCGGCGCGCGGACGCGCCAGATTGAGCTTGGTCAACAGCGCGTCGAAGCGCTCGCGATCTTCGGCGCGATCGATAGCGTCGGCGCTGGTGCCGAGCAGGCGAATCCCGGCTTCTTCGAGCGGTACCGCGAGCTTGAGCGGCGTCTGCCCGCCGAACTGCACGATCACCCCAAGCAGCTCGCCTTTTTGCGCTTCTTCGTGGCAAATCGCCAACACGTCTTCGAGCGTCAACGGCTCGAAATACAAGCGATCGGACGTGTCGTAGTCGGTCGACACGGTCTCCGGGTTGCAGTTGACCATGATCGTCTCGATGCCCAGCTCGCGCAGGGCAAAGACAGCGTGGCAGCAACAGTAGTCGAACTCGATGCCTTGGCCGATGCGGTTCGGACCGCCGCCGAGGATCACGACCTTCTTCTTCGAGCTGACGTCGGCTTCCGACTCGCTCTCGTAGCTGGAGTACAGGTACGGCGTCTTGGCCGAGAACTCCGCCGAGCAGGTGTCGACGCGGTTGAACACCGGTGTCACGCCCAGCTCCGCGCGCTTCTCGCGCACTTCCTTCTGCGTCAAGCCACGCAGGCTGGCGATCTGCGGATCACTGAAGCCGAGCCGCTTGGCGTCGCGCAAAACCTCGGCGGAAAGCTCGGGAGCGGCCTTGATTTCGCCCTCCATGTTCACCAACCGCTGCATTTGCGCCAGGAACCATGGGTCGATGCCGGTCAGCTCGAAGATCCGCTCGAGCGTGATGCCCGAGCGGATCGCGTCGCCGACGTAGAACAGCCGGTCGGCGGTCGGCACGGCGATTGCGCGCTCGATCGCCGTCACCATTTCGCTCTGCGCACCGGGCGGCAAGGTTTGACGACCGCGCGGCGCGGGCGGCGCGTCGTGCTTTAGGTCGCGGCGCGTGTCCGGCTGGAGCGACAACGTGCGGTAGTCGATGCGGTCGAACAAGCTGATGAAGCCGGTCTTGCCGGTCTCGAGCGAGCGCGCAGCCTTCTGCAGCGACTCGCAGAACGTGCGACCGATCGACATCGCTTCGCCGACGCTCTTCATCTGCGTGCCGAGCCGCGGGTCGGAGCCGGGAAACTTCTCGAACGCGAAGCGCGGCCACTTCACGACCACGTAGTCGATCGTCGGCTCGAAAGCCGCGCTGGTTCCGGTGATATCGTTGGTCAGCTCGTCGAGCGTGAAGCCGACGGCGAGCTTGGCGGCGATCTTGGCGATCGGATAACCGGTCGCCTTCGACGCGAGCGCGCTGCTGCGCGACACGCGCGGGTTCATCTCGATCACGATCATGCGGCCGGTCTTGGGATCGATCGCGAACTGCACGTTCGAGCCGCCAGTCTCGACGCCGATCTCGTGCATGACCGCGCGCGCCGCGTCGCGCAGCCGCTGGTATTCCTTGTCAGTCAAGGTCATGGCCGGCGCGACGGTGATCGAATCACCGGTGTGCACGCCCATCGGATCGATATTTTCGATCGAGCAAACGACGATGAAGTTGTCCGCCTTGTCGCGGATCACCTCCAGCTCGTACTCCTTCCAGCCGATCAAGCTCTCTTCGACCAGCACCTCGCACGTCGGCGACTGCTGCAGCGCCCACGCCACGCGCGCGTCGAGCTCGGCCGGATCGGTAACCACCGCGCCACCGGAGCCGCCCATCGTGAAGCTCGGCCGCAAGATCACCGGGTAGCCAGTGTCTTTGACGATCTCACGCGCTTCTTCGACCGTGTGCGCCACGCCGGAACGCGCCGAGTTGAGGCCGCAGTTGTTCATCGCCTCCTTGAACAACTTGCGATCTTCGGCCTTGCGAATCGCGTCGACCTGCGCGCCAATCAACTGCACGCCGTACTTCGACAGCACGCCTTCTTCGTTCAGCTCGAGCGCCAGGTTCAGCGCCGTCTGCCCACCCAACGTCGGCAAGAGCGCATCCGGGCGCTCGCGCTCGATGATCGCCGACAACGCCTGCACCGTCAGCGGCTCGACGTAGGTGCGTCGCACCAGCTCCGGATCGGTCATGATCGTCGCCGGGTTCGAGTTGACGAGCACGACGTCGTAACCGAGCTCGGTCAGCGCCTTCGCGCCTTGGGTGCCCGAGTAATCGAACTCGCAAGCTTGGCCGATCACGATCGGGCCCGAACCAATCAGCAGAATCTTCTTGATGTCACTTCGCGCGGGCATTCGGACCTGGCCCCTAGCACCGCGGCCCCAGGCGCGAAAACGGTTTGTGCCGGAGGGGTCCGTGGTATGAATTTGTCATGCTTTTAGGGAGAAGGCCGCGCGCCCCCGGCCCCAGCCTCGCCGCGGCAACGCTGGCTTGCGTCCTCACGTTGCTGTCATCAGTCGGCCACGCGCAGAGCACTTCGGACGACTTGGCGCGGCGCCACTTCGACTCCGGGGTCGCCTACTTGGAAGAGAGCGACTACGACAACGCCCTCAAAGCCTTCCAAAAGGCCTTCGAGCTCTCGAAGCGCCCCGAGATCTTGCTCAATATCGCCACCGTTCACGAACGGCAGAGCGATTTGCCAGCCGCCGTCGGCGCGCTCAAGGCCTACGTCGACGCCGCACCGCAGGGCGAGCACGTCGAGACGGTCAAGCTGCGCATCCAAAACCTCGAAAAGCGCCTGCAGGACCAGGACAAGGCGAGAGCCGATGCCGCGGCGATGCCGCCCCGGGCCGAGCCGCCGCCGGCGTCCACCGGCTCCGCGCCGGCTCCGGCCCCTGCGCCCACGCCAGCGAGTCACGCCAAAGCCGAACCGAACCGCCTGCCGGCGTTCATCAGCCTGGGTGTCGGCGGGGTTTTCGCCGGTGCTGCGCTCGCCACCGGCTTGGTCGCCAAGAGCAAGTACGACGACGCCAAAAAGAGCTGCGGCCACGGCTGCACCGGCTCGCAGCTTTCGAGCAGCCGCACTTTCGCGATCACCAGCACCGTGCTGACCGGGGCGGCGGTGTTGGGCGTCGGGCTTGGCGTCGCGCTGCTGCTGACGTCAAAAGGCGACAGGGAAGAGCTGACTCGGAACGCACCGCGCTTCGACGTCGCGCTGGGTCCCACGGCGGCCGCGGCCAGCGCGGCTTGGAGCTTCTGATGCGGCGCCTCCTCCGTCTCCTCTTGCCGCTGTGCGTGACGCCAATGCTCGCGTCGTGTGTGTTCTTGCTCGACTACAACGACCTGCAATCGGGCGGCGCCGTCGAGCCCGGCGGCGCTGGCGGCGTCCCCGCAGTAAGCGAGAGCGGCGCGGCCACGGGCGGCGCCGAGGGCGGTAACAGCTCGTCCTCGTGCGGCGATTGCAACGACCACGACGCTTGTACGGTCGACACCTGCGATGAAACCGGCGCAACCCCGACCTGCCTGCACGAGCCCACCGAGGGCCTGAAGCTCGACGGCTTCGAAACCGCCCTGACTGCCGATCGCTTCGTGCGCGTCTCGCTCGTGGCAAGCGGTCAGCTCTTTTACCTGGCCGCGCTCCGCGTCGACAAAGACGTCCCGCGCGTCTCGCTGCATCGGCTGGCGAGCGACGGCCTGGAGCTGGAGCCTATCGGCACGGATCTGAAGCTGGAGGGCACTCCGGTCAGCAACGTCGGTTTGGCGGTCGAAGAACTGGCGCTCGGCGACGTCGCGCTGCACGGCTTCTTGGCCGTCAAGCCCAGGGTCGGCAATCTCGCACCTAGGGTATTTCACCTGGTCAACCACGCCGACGTGACCACCAGCAACGTAGTCCTCGGCGCCGACTATAAGGCCGACAACGAGACGGTCTTCCCGCAAGCCTTGAGCATTGGGGGCAAGGTCGTCGGCGCTTGGATCCAGCCGGACGGCACGATCGCGGTGCGCGACGTCGGCGGCGCTCGGACCGACACGTTCGGCGCCGTAACCTTGCCGGCCGCCACGCTCTCGCTGCTGTCGACAGGCGACAACAAGCCGGCCGTCATGTTCACCGCGCAAAACGCAACGGCCGCGATCGGCGCCTACGTCGAGACCTCCGGGCAAAATCGCACGCGCCTGGAAGAGTGCGAGACGCGCCCGGGCCAGTACCTGAGCTCGTCGGTGATCGGCACGCAGGTGCCGGGGCTGTGGCTCGCGACCATCACGCGCTTCGGCAACGACTACCTGACCAGCGGCAGCGGCACGCTCTTGTGCGGCAACAACGCCTGCTCAGCCGTGGTCGAAGACTGCGCCGCGGCCAAGCCTTCGAACGGCATCCGCAACATCGCCGGGGCCGCCGTGCACTTCGCCACCGACGACCCCGGTATCCTCTACTCAGTTGTCGCCATCCCGCAGATCGCCCCGAGGGCGGACGACCCCGCGACCCCCGAAGCCAAGTTGAGCCTGGCGCTCAGCCGCGCCGACGTCTCGGCCCCGGCCAAAACCGACTCGACCACCATCGGCGGCGACGTCGATACCGGACTGCTGGAAATCGCCCACAACGACACCACCGAAGCCGACGGCTTCGTCGGCCCCGATTGGCCCGCGGTCGGAATCCTCCCCAGCCAGCAGGTCGCAGTCGCGTGGATTCAGCCTGCGGCGGCGACTGCCGGCAGCGAGCTGCACGTCCAGCGTTACAAGATGTGCCTGCCGGCCCCGTAAGCATCCTTGACGAGCGCCGGGGGTTCCGTCATAAGTCCGGCCCCCCGGGCTACAAGCACCTCATTTCGAGGACCCCGGTCTGGAGCTTAGGTCTCCGTGGAGAGTCGATAATGCCGAAGATGAAGACCAATCGGGCCGCTGCCAAGCGCTTCTCAGTAAGCGGCAGCGGGCGCATTCGCCGCTCAAAGTGCGGTGCGCAACACAATATGATCGGGAAATCCCGCAAACAGCGCCGCCGCTTGCGCGACCAAGACATGGTCGACAAGGCCATGGAAGGCCGCGTCAAACTCCTTCTTCCCTACGGCTGATCGAGAGGAGCTCCCATGTCCCGAGTAAAACGTGGTCCGAGTCCCCGTCGTCGTCACAAGCGCGTCCTCAAGCAGACCGAAGGCTTCTTCGGCGGCCGGAAGAACCGCTACCGCCAGGCATTCCACGTCCTGTGGAAGTCGTGGCAGTACGCCTACATCGGTCGCAAGTTGCGCAAGCGCGACTTCCGCTCGCTGTGGATCGCCCGCATCAACGCCGCTTGCCGCGTCAATGGCACCAGCTACTCGCGCCTGATCGCTGGTCTCAAGAAGGCCGGGCTTGAGCTCGACCGCAAGGTGCTGGCCGACATGGCCGTGAACGACGCTTCTGCCTTTACCAAGATCGCCCAAATGGCGATCGCTAAGCCTGGCTGAGTTCAGACCCGCATCGCCCTACAGCCTCCGACAGAGGACTACCAGGCGAAGCGATCGAATCAAGCACTTAGCAAAATCTGGCCTCGCGAAATGCAAGGCTAGATTTCAACTCTGAAAGCCGGACCCGCCCAACTCGCGGTTCCGGCTTTTCAGTTTTTGTTCCCCGGACGAGACACTCCCGACATCTCGACGTCCCTGGCCGAGACCTGGCGTGCCAGTACGCGGCACAGGTTGTGCCGCCGCCGCAAGCGCCAACCAGCGTCAACGACCTCGCAATACTTGCGCGCCACCCGGGCTCCGAGGTCGCGAGGCGCGCCAAACGGAAGACCCAAACCACCTACCCCGGCCACTCGGCGGCCCCCTTCTGGGTCTGGCGGGCGGCATGGCCAGCCCGTTGACGTGCACGTGGTTCAGCCCGAGGTAAAGTAGGCGATTTGGCCGTGCATGTAACCTTGCGGAACAGATCGGCCGTACTGACGTTGTTGTGATCGGGACGGGCCCCTGCCGCACCCAACTCAAATGCACAGCCCAAGATACCAGTCAAACCGGCCGAACGGCCCCCGGGCAAAATCGCCGGAGGGGTGGATCTCTGGAGCCTCGAGGAACGTATCTAATCTCATCTGAGTTTCAACGGATTTTATGAGCCACCGGGTACCCAAGAAGAGTCAGCCAGCGCCGCAGAACGCGGCCGGCCGGAGTGCGCCAAGCGGGCCCCCGGCAAGCGCCACAAACCCGGCACGCAATTTGCTGAAAACTTCACCGAAACGTCCCGATGTAGCAAAGGCGCGGTCGAGCGCCCCAGTGCACGAGCGCGAGGCAGCCGCCCCGCCCCCCCGAACGCAAAGCAAGGTCAGGCCCACCATGTCCCAGAAGAGCACCAACACTCAGCCGCGCCGCGAGGAAGAGTACACCGAGGACTCGCCCGAGCAGACTGCCGTTCGAGCCGCTCCAGCCGGACTGAACAACGAGTCCACACCCGACAGCCCGGAGGAGTTCCTCGACACGTCGTCCGGTGACGTCGCCGGCTTCGCTTCCGAAGCGCCGGCTCCGACCGCCGACGCCTCGAACGACTCGATGCTGTCGCGCTACTTCCGCGACATGGCCACCCATCAGGTGATGGGGCCGGACGAAGAGCTGCGCGCCGCGCAAGCCGTCGAGCAGTCCGAGATCGACCACTGGGCGGCGATGCTGGCCTACGTGCCGGTGGCCGAGCGCATGCTCGACATGCTCGACCAAGCTTTGGCCGAGATTAACCCGGAAGAGCGCCCGGACATCGCTCAGATCCTGGAGCTGCGCAAGCTGGCGAAGATCTACAAGAAGCAGCGCAGCAAGCTGCACGCCGATCAGCAACGTAGCTGGACGGAGCTGTCCCAGTCGCTGGGTCAAGCCGTACGCCTGCCGGACTCCGACCGCATCTGGATGCACGGCGCGTTGCGTTTGGCCAAAGACGCCGGTCGCCTGCCCGACGAGGACACGGCCGAGGTCGAGGCCGAGAACGTCCCCGAGACACCGGCCTACAAGCGCTACCTCGACAAGGTGCGCGCCAGCGACGCTGGGCAACGTCGGACCAAGAACCGCTTCGTGAAAGCGAACCTGCGGCTAGTGGTCAGCATCGCCCGGCGTTACAACCGCGGCCGCTTGCCGCTGATCGACCTGATTCAGGAAGGCAACATCGGCCTGATGAAGGCGGTCGAGCGCTTCGATCACACGCGCGGCTACCGCTTCAGCACCTATGCTTCGTGGTGGATTCGGCACGCGATCAGCCGCGCCCTTGCCGACAAGGGCCGCGCTGTCCGCATCCCGGTCCACATGCTGGACACGTACAACCGCGTGTCGCGCGCGACGCAGACCATCATCGCTCGTACCGGCAAGGAGCCGACGATCGAAGAGCTCGAGAAGGAAACGGGCGTTCCCCGCGACAAGCTCGACAAGGTCAAGGACCTGTACGCCGACACGCCGTTCTCGCTCGACCGCCCGGTGGGCGACGAGGACGGGCGCCGCTTCATCGACTTCTTGGTCGAGGAGAACTCGCTCTCGCCTTACGACTGTCTGGCGAACGCGAAGTGGGCCGAAGAGGTCAAGCGCCTGCTGGGCACGCTCACGCCGATCGAATCGCGGATCATCCGCTGGCGCTTCGGCCTCGACAATGAGGACGAGCTCACGCTGAAGGAGATCGGCGACAAGTACAACCTGTCGCGCGAACGCATCCGCCAGCTGCAGGAGCAAGCCATCGGCAAGATCCGCAGGCAAATGCGCGAGTTCTGAGCGAACTTTGTCGGGGCGGGGGCCCAACAACCAACGCGACAGATGCGCGAGTTCTGAGCTAGCCCCAAACCAGCGTCGCCTGTCGATCGATAGGCAAACCGAGCCGGTCGCGTGAGAGCGTGACCGGCTTTGGTTTGTTTCATGCTCCAGATCCCGCTGGTTTCAGCCGCCGGAGCGCCCCAACGCGCTACGACGCGTCGTGGCGTGAACGTGACGCGGGGGGCGCCCTTCGGCCGGCGGAAACCCGCTGCGTCAGCGGACTAAGTTCAATAGTTACGTAGACCTACGACATGTCCGAGCGCTCGGCCGCGCGTGATCATTTACATTTGGTTTGGAGCGGCGCATAAGCGCGCTCGTCCCCAGCGGAAATCGCCGTCGTCAGGCGATTCGTACCCGCCCCTGACGCGGCTTTTGCGAAACAAAGCGGCGTGTTGCGAGGCGGGCAGCGTTTCCTAGTCCCGCCCAAATGACCCGCACCCCGATAACCCTTCGCACACGGCGGCCGCGGGCGTCGCGTGCGTGCACGCTCGGTCTGTCTTCATGAGCCTCTTCGTTTTCCCTCGTTGGGCCAATAAAACACGACAGCTCGCCGGCTTGTTCCTGAGCACCGCGCCTATCTACGTGATTGGCCTGGTCTGGTACGGCGCTTCCCCCAAGACGACCGACGTCGGCTACGAACCGCACCAGCCGGTTCCGTACAGCCATCAGCTGCACGCGGGGCAGATGGGCATCGACTGTCGCTACTGTCACAACACCGTCGAGAAGGCAGCGCACGCCGCTATCCCGCCGACGGCGACGTGCATGAACTGCCACAGCAAGGTCTGGACGAGCAGCCCCAAGCTCGCTCCGGTCCGTGACAGCTTCGCCAGCGGCCTGCCGGTCGAGTGGATCAAGGTGCACGACCTGCCGGACTACGTCTACTTCAACCACAGCGCGCACGTGACGCGCGGCGTCGGTTGCGTCTCGTGCCACGAGCGCATCGACCAGATGGAAGAGGTCTACCAGGCCAAGCCGCTCAGCATGGGCTGGTGCCTGGACTGCCACCGCCATCCGGAGCCGAACCTACGGCCGTCGAGCGAAGTCACGAACATGACCTGGAAAGCGCCCAACGGCGATGCCGAGGCCTACGGCGCCAAATTGCGCGCCGAAAACCACATCAATCCGCCCACCGACTGCTCGACATGCCATCGATGAACAAGAAGCTAAGGGTTGTTTCGGAGCGCAGCGATTCCCCGCGCGCCCAAGACACGGCCGCGGCGAAGCCTAACTACTGGCGCAGCCTGGCCGAGCTCGATCAAACACCTGAGTTCCGCGATGCCGTCGAACGCGAGTTCGCCGAGCCGCTGCAGGAGCTACCGCCCGATTCGCCCGGCCGTCGCCGCTTCATGCAGGTGATGGGCGCGTCGTTCTCGATGGCGGGCCTGGCCGGATGTCGCTGGCACGAGGACAAGATCCTGCCGATGACACGCCGTCCCGACGGCGTGATCCCCGGCACGACCAGCCGCTATGCGACCGCGATGGAGCTGAACGGAGTCGCGCTCGGCCTGCACGCCACCAGCTACGACGGTCGCCCGATCAAGGTCGACGGCAATCCGCTCCATCCCGAGAGCCTCGGCGCCTCGAGCACCTACCACCAGGGTAGCGTGTTGGGCGTCTACGATCCGGATCGCAGTGACGCGGTCAGCCAGAAGAGCGGCACCGGCCGCGAAATCTCGAACTTCGAAGCCTTCGACAAGGCCAGCAAAGACCAGCTGAAGAAGCTGCGCGCCAATCGTGGAGAAGGCCTGCGCGTGGTTTCGGAGCGCACCTCTTCGCCGACGATGTTGGCGCTCAAAGACCGCTGGCTAGCGGCGTTTCCGCTGTCGAAGTGGGTGACGTTCGAGTCGCTCGGCACCAACGGCCGCGCTGCCGGTACCGCGCTCGCGTTCGGCAAGCCGCACCGCGTTCACTACTCGTTCGCCGAAGCCAAGGTGATCCTCAGCCTCGACGCCGACTTCGTCGCGCCGTCGTTCCCGGGCGGTCTGGCTAACGCGCGCGGCCTCACCAAGGGTCGCACACCCGACCACGAGGAGATGAACCGCCTGTACGTGATCGAGAGCGCCTTCTCGTCGACGGGCGCCACCTCCGATCACCGTCTCGCGCTGCGCGCGGAGCAGCTCAAGGCCGTCGCGGTGTTCCTGGACAACGCGATCAGCGCCAAGGCATCCGCGCTACCCGAACAAGGTGCCGGGCAACCGAAGCCCGCCGCGGAGTTCCTGAACGACGCCAAGGTGCAGAAGTTCCTGGGCGCAGTCGCCAAGGACCTGCTCGCCAACGTCGGCAAGAGCATCGTCGTCGCCGGTCTGCACCAGCCCGCCGAGGTGCACGCCTTGGTCGAGCGCATCAACGTGCTGCTCGGCAACACCGGTCGCACGGTGTTCTACACCGAGGACAGCGCCGACGCGGTGCAGTCCGATACGGCAGCGCTCAAAGCCCTGACCGAAGAGATGGCCGCCGGCAAGGTCGAGACGCTGTTCGTGCTCGGCGGCAACCCGGCCTACGACGCACCCAGCGACGTGGCGTTCGGCGCCGCGCTCGAGAAGGTCGCGTTCAGCGTGCGGCTCGGCCTGTACGAGGACGAAACCTCGCAAGCCGCGACCTGGCACGTGCCGGCCGCTCACTACCTGGAGAGCTGGGGCGACGCGCGCGCTTACGACGGCACGGTCAGCATCGTGCAGCCGCTGATCGCGCCGATCTTCGGCGGTCGCTCGGCGCTTGAGCTCACGGCTCGCCTGCTCGGCGAGGAGCCGAAGGGTCTCGAGCTGGTGCGCGCGCAGCACAAGGGTCTGCTCGGCGACGACCGACGCTTCCGCAAAGCGGTGCACGACGGCATCATCGAGGGCTCGGCCTTCGATCGGGTTTCGCCCAAGCTCACGCCGATCGCACCGATCAAGCTGAGCGAGCGTGAAGTCTCCGGAGCCGTCGTCAACGGCCAGCTCGAAGTTCGCTTCGTGCCGTGCCCGAAGGTGTACGACGGGCGTTACGCCAACAACGCTTGGCTGCAAGAGCTGCCGGAGTCATTCTCGAAACTGTCCTGGGACAACGGCGCGTTCTTCAGCGTCGCGACGGCCAAGGCACTCGGCTTCACCGACGGTGACGTGCTCACGCTCACGGTTGGCGGGAAGACCGTCGACATCCCGTGTATCGTCGCGCCCGGCTCGGCCGAGGGCTCGGTGAAGGTGGCGCTCGGCTACGGTCGCACGCACGCCGGTCGCGTCGGCGGCAAAGTCGGCACCGACGTCACGCCGGTCGGTGGCAACGCCAACCTGATCCGCACCAGCGATGCGCCGTTCTTCACCGGCGGCCTCAACGTGTCGAGCAACGGGCCCGGCAAGCGTCTGGCCAACACGCAAGACCTGTACGCGATGGACCAAATCGGGCTCGACGGCATCGCCGAGCGTTTGCCCGAGCTGGTCCGTGAAGCTCCTTACGAGAAGTTCAAGGAGGAGCCGCACTTCGCCAAGCACATGGTGCACCAGCCGCACGAGCTCAACCTGTGGGTCGATCCCGTCTCGTACGAGGGCCACAAGTGGGGCATGGCGATCGATCTGAATAAATGCATCGGCTGCAGCGCTTGCGTCACGGCTTGCCAAGCGGAGAACAACATTCCGGTCGTCGGCCAAGTCAACGTAGCGATGGGCCGCGAGATGCTCTGGCTGCGCGTCGACCGCTACTACCGCGGCGACCCCAACGAACCGGAGCTGCGCTTCCAGCCGTTGCCCTGCCAGCAGTGCGAGAACGCACCGTGCGAGCAGGTGTGTCCGGTCGGCGCGACCATGCACAGCCACGAAGGGCTGAACGACATGGTCTACAACCGCTGCATTGGCACCCGCTATTGCTCGAACAACTGCCCGTACAAGGTGCGGCGCTTCAACTACTTCAACTACAACGTCGACGTGATCGGCATCACGCCGTACACGCCGACCGAAGATCCGAAGATGAAGTTGAAGGCGATGGTCTTCAATCCGGAAGTCACCGTGCGTTCGCGCGGCGTGATGGAAAAGTGCACGTTCTGCGTGCAGCGCATCCAAAACGCGAAGATTCCGGCCAAGAACGCCCACCGCGCGATCGAGGACGGCGAGATCAAGACCGCCTGCCAAGAGACGTGTCCGACCGACGCGATCGTGTTCGGTGACTTGAACGACAAGAAGAGCCGCGTCGCCAGCCTGCAGAAGCTCGAGCGTGCCTACCAGCTACTCGGCGAGTTCAACAATCGCCCGCGCGTCCAATACTTGGCGCGCATCACGAACCCGAATCCGGAGCTTGCCTGATCATGGCTGCTGCGAGCGACTTCAATCCGTTTCAGTCGCCGCCCAAGGGCGACAACATGTTCGCGCAGATCACGGACAACGTGACCCGCATCATGGAGGCGCCCAAGCCTCCGCGAGCTTGGTACATCGCGTTCGGCATCGCGCTGTCGATGCTAACGATGTTCCTCGGCAGCATCACCTGGGCGGCTTGGAACGGTATCGGCGTGTGGGGCAACATGATGCCCGTCGCCTGGGCCTTCCCGATCGTCAACTTCGTGTTTTGGATCGGTATCGGCCACGCCGGCACGCTGATCAGCGCGATCTTGTTCTTGCTGCGCCAGAACTGGCGAACCGCGATCAACCGCTTCGCCGAGGCGATGACGATCTTCGCGGTGATGTGCGCCGGCATCTTCCCCGGCGTCCACATCGGTCGCCCGTGGCTGCCCTACTACATGATGCCCATCCCGAATCAGATGGGCATGTGGCCGCAGTACCGCAGCCCGCTGGAGTGGGACATCTTCGCCGTCAGCACGTACGCCACCGTGTCGATCTTGTTCTGGTACATGGGCATGATCCCGGACTTTGCAACGTTCCGCGATCGCTCGACGTCGACCGCCAAGCGGATCGCTTACGGCATCGTCGCGATGGGCTGGCGCGGTTCTTCCCGTCAGTGGCACCGCTACGAGCGCGCCTACTTGATCTTGGCCGCACTGGCGACGCCGCTGGTGCTCTCGGTGCACTCGGTCGTTTCTTTCGACTTCGCCACGGCCCAGCTGCCCGGCTGGCACGCCACGATCTTCCCGCCCTACTTCGTCGCTGGCGCCATCTTCGGCGGCTTCGCGATGGTGGTGACGCTGGCAGTGCCGGCACGGCAGTTCTTTGGGCTCAAGCGCATCATCACGATTCGCCACCTGGAGCTGATGGCCAAGGTGATGATCGCGACCGGTTTGATGGTCGGCTACGCCTACGGCATGGAGTTCTTCATCTCCTGGTACGGCGGCAGCTCGTACGAAGGCTTCACCTTCGTGAACCGTCTGTTCGGGCCGTACGCCTGGGCCTACTGGACGATGATCAGCTGCAACGTGATCTTCCCGCAGCTGTTCTGGTTCAAGAAGGTGCGTACCAACGTGTGGGCGATCCTGATCATCGGCATGATCGTGAACGTCGGCATGTGGTTCGAGCGCTTCGTGATCATCTGCACCTCGCTGACGCGCGATTTCTTGCCGTCGAGCTGGGGTTACTTCGTTCCGACCAAGTTCGACTTCATGACGCTCGGCGGCAGCTTCGGCCTGTTCTTCACGCTCTTCCTGCTGTTTTGCCGCTACCTGCCGATGGTGGCGATGTCCGAAGTCAAAGCCTTCAGCCCGCCCGGCGGCCACGCCCGGCCCCACTTGGACCACGGCCACGACGACGCGGCCCACGCTCACGCTCAGCCGTGACAGAGAAGATCATGAGCGATCACAAGCCCCAGGCTGAATCGACAGCCCCCGAGCTCCACGGCATCCTGGCCGAGTACGACACACCGGACCAACTCGTCTCCGCTTCCAAGAAGGTGCGCGACGCTGGCTTCGAGAAGTGGGACACGTACAGCCCATTCCCCGTTCACGGCATCGACGCCGCGATGGGGATCAAGATGACGGTCCTACCCTGGATCACGCTGTGCGCTGGCATCACCGGCCTGGGCAGCGCGATCTTGATGCAGTGGTGGATGAACGCCTACGACTACCCGTGGCTCATCTCCGGTAAGCCGACCTGGAGCATCCCGGCCAACGTGCCGATCATGTTCGAGCTCACCGTGCTGTTCAGCGCGATCACGACGCTGGTCGGTATGCTGATGCTGAACGGCCTGCCACACCCGTCGCACCCGCTCGACTTGGTCAAGCGCTTCGGTCGTGTCACCGACGACAAGTTCTTCCTGCTGATCCAGGCGGCCGACGCCAAGTTCGACGAGCAAGACACGCGCGCGCTGATTGACGGCACGCACCCGGTCGCCGTCGAGAACGTGCTCGAAGACCGCGTCACGCCCGACAACTTCCCGCCCGGCCTGATTTACGGCCTGATCATCGTGACCTGCGCCGCGGTCGTACCGCTGGCGTTGGCTGTCAAGGCGCGCCACTCCAAGAGCGACAAGCCGCGCATCCACATCATCCAGGACATGGACGCGCAGCCGAAATACAAGGCGCAGCGCGAGAACCCGATCTTCGCCGACGGCCGCGCCGACCGCGAAGCTTTGCCGGGCACGGTCGCCGTCGGTCACCTGAACGAGGACGACCACTTCTACCGCGGTCGCGCTGGTGGCAGCTGGGCTCGCACGTTCCCGGCACAGGTCGAGCTCAACGACGAGACGATGGCGCGCGGCAAAGTCCGCTTCGGCATCTACTGCACGCCGTGCCACGGCCAAGGCGGCCTGGGCGACGGCATGGTCCACAAGCGTGCCGACGCGCTTGCGCAGGGCGGCTGGATCCAGCCGACCAACATGACGCAAGAGTACGTGCGCAATCAGCCGGTCGGTGAGCTGTTCAACTCCATCACCAACGGCGTGCGCAACATGCCCGGCTACGGCTCACAGATCCCGAGCGAGGATCGCTGGGCGATCATCATGTACGTGCGCGCCTTGCAGCGCAGCCAAGCTGGCACGCTCAACGACGTGCCCGAGTCCGAACGCGGCAGCCTGAAGTGAGAGACGACATGGCAACGGAAAAAGGCAAACAGGACGCGGGGAAATCGCCCAAGAAGTCGGCCGAAAAAGCGTCTAGCGGCGCTGGCGGCAGCGGCAGCTCGGGCGGCGGCAAAGGCTCCGGCGGCTCGGGACCGGACTATCCGAACGACAACATCCGCCTCGGTGCGGCTGGCCAATCGCTGTTCACCAAGGCGGCGGGTCTCGGCGCAATCGGCTTGGCCGCTGCGGTCGCGCTCGGTTCGATGGAGGGCGACGGTTTCCGCCGCTTCTCGCTCTCGTACCTGACCGCGTTCATGTGGGTCTTGGCGCTCGGTCTCGGCGCGCTGTTCTGGGTGATTCTTCAGAACCTGGTCAACGCGCACTGGAGCATCGTTCTCCGCCGCGTCGGTGAGCTGCTGGCGTCGCAAGCGCCGTTGCTCGCGGTACTGGCCTTGCCGATCGTCGTGCCCGTGTTCATGGGCCATTCGTCGATCTACGTCTGGTCGGACGCGCACGCGGTCGAAGCGAACCACGCGCTGCACAAGAAGGCTGCCTACCTGAACAGCAGCTTCTTCTTGGTGCGCTTCATCGTCTACTTCGGCTTCTGGACGCTGATCGCGCGCTACTACCTGAACAGCTCGCTGGCTCAAGATTCGAGCAAAGACGGTTCGGGCATCATGGCCAAGATGCGCGCCGTCGCCGGCCCGGCGATGATCTTCTGGGCGTTAACGATGACGTTCTGCTCGATTGACCTGTTGATGGCGCTCGACCCGCTGTGGTTCAGCACGATCTTCGGCGTCTACTACTTGGCCAGCTGCGTGCTCGGCATCAACTCGTTCCTGGCCTTGACCGCGATGTGGCTACACAAGCGCGGCATCTTGCTGAAGAGCGTGACGACCGAGCACTTCCACGATCTCGGGAAAATGATGTTCGCCTTCACCGTGTTCTGGGCGTACATCGGCTTCTCCCAGTTCATGCTGATCTGGTACGCGAACATCCCGGAAGAGACGGGCTGGTTCAAGGAGCGCTTCGTGGGCGGGTGGTGCGGCGGCTGGGGCATGCTCAGCGCGACCTTGCTGTTTGGCCACTTCGTGATCCCGTTCTTCGGCCTGCTCTCGCGTCACATCAAGCGCCGCCGCCCGACTTTGGCCTTCTGGGCCGTCTGGCAGCTGCTGATGATCTATCTCGACATGTACTGGCTGGTGATGCCGAACACGCACGCCGAGAGCCCACCGTTCGCGCTGATCGATGTGGCTTGCCTGGTCGGCGTGCTGGGCGTGTTCATCGCTGGCGCCGCGATGCGTGCCAAAACTCTCAACCTCATGCCCACGAACGACCCGCGCCTGCCCAAGTCGCTGGCCTTCGAGAACCTCTGAGCCATGGCAACCGAATCCGACAACGTCAACTCTGGCGCACTGGTAACGCTGCTGTTCGTCGGCGCCTTCGCGGTGCTCGGCATCGGGCTGGTCGTCACGGCCCTCGTTCGTTCCGAGACGACCGAGGAAGCCGAGAAGAAGGAAGTCGGAGCGGACCGGCCGTACCTTGATCTCGTTGCCGAGCAGACGGCCAAAATGGCAGCCCCGGCGGCCTACGCCGACCGCAATCGCGGCCTCGTGTCTTTGCCGATCGATCGCGCGATGGAAGTGACCGTCGCCGGTCTGGTCAAGGATCCGAACAGCGCCACGCCGCCGGCCCCGATCGGTGGCTCGGGCGGAGCGGGCGCGACCGATACGGGCGGCAGCCCCGCCGCGCTCGGCGGAACCAGCAGCGGTGGCATGCCGGCTGACCCCGCGGCGCCTACCGATTCCGCGGCTGTCGAAGTTGCAAAGCCCGTAGAAGGGTCCAAAGATCAGGAACCAATCAAGCCGATCGAGAAGGAAAACCCAGACGGGAAGGGCGCTCAGCCCGACAAGAAACCGGCGCCCAAGAAGGTCGCCCCCCAACCCGTTCCGGCGGCCCCTGCACCTGCCGCGCCTGCACCTGCCGCGCCTGCACCTGCTCCCGCCGCACCGACGCCCTAATGTTCCGTAGCCTGCTCCGCCATGGAGCGAGCGCGCTCGTCGCCGCATCGCTCGCCTTCACCTCCGTCGCCGAGGCGGATCCGGCGTCTGCGCCCGATCACACCGAAGAAGCGCCGAAGCGGCTGAAGGGCGTGGATCTGATCGAGCACCTAGGCGACCGCGTACCCGAGACGCTGGCGTTCAAGGATCAGGACGGTAAAGCCGTCACGCTCGGCGACTACCTGCACGGCGGTGTGCCGGTGATCCTGACGTTCAACTACTCGAGCTGCCCGATGCTGTGCAGCTTGCAGCTGACAGCGTTCGTCGAAGGCCTGAAGAAGCTCGACTTCATGGCTGGTAAGCAGTTCCGGATCGTCACGGTGCTGCTCGATCCCAAAGAGACGAACGACTCCGCGCATCGCTTCCGCGCTCGTTACCTCAGCCAGTACAACCGCCCCGGCGCCGAGCCCGGCTGGAATTTCCTGGCCGGCTCCGACGCGAACATCCACGCGCTGGCGAAAGCCGTCGGCTTTACGTACAACTACAACGAAGCGCGCGGCGAGTACGTGCACCCGGCGGTGCTCACGTTGCTCAGCCCCGAGGGCAAAGTCGCCCGCTACCTGTACGGCCTCGAATACCCGGCCAAAACCATCCGCCTCGGGCTGGTTGAAGCCTCCGAAGGTCGCGTCGGCTCGAGCCTCGATCGGCTCGTTTTGTACTGCTTCCACTACGACTCTGCGGAGGGCCGCTACGCCCCGGTCGCGGCTCGCATCATGCAGCTCGGCGGCGGCGTCAGCCTGGCCGTCCTCGCAGGATTCTTAACGGTTCTCATTCGGCGCGATAAGAAGCGCACCCTGGTCGAAAGCACAGCGCAATGACTCTTCACCTGCTCGCCCTGCTGGCCGAACCGCAGCTCCCCAAGCTGGCGCCTTCGGATTCCTTTTGGCTCCCTGTCGACGCGTCAGTGACCTCGCGCAACATCGACTGGGTTTGGGACTTCATGATCTGGGTGAGCCTGCTGGTGACGATCGGCGTCTTCGTCGCCATCTTCCACTTCATCACCAAGTACAAAGCCAAATCGCGCGCCGCCAACGAGATCGCGGAGAAGAGCGCCGAGCACAACACGGCGCTCGAAATCACCTGGTCGGTGCTGCCGCTGTTTGTGTGCATCGCGCTGTTCGTCTGGGGCTTCAAAGGCTTCGTTGATCTGCGCACGCCGCCGAAAGAGGCGATGGAGCTCCACGCCAACGCGCAAAAGTGGAAGTGGACCTTCGACTACAAATGCGCGACCGGTGGCATGACCGACGACACGTTGCACGTGCCGATCGATCGCCCAGTGCGCATGCTGATCAGCTCGGTCGACGTGCTGCACGCGCTCTACATCCCGTCGTTCCGCACCAAGATGGACGCCGTGCCGGGTCGCTACACCGACCTGTGGTTCCAAGCGACCAAGGCCGGTGACTACCCGATCTTCTGCGCCGAATATTGCGGAACCTCACACTCGGACATGCTCTCGCACGTCGTCGTGCACCCTGCCGGCCAGTACGAGACGTGGCTGAAGGGCGCCTGCGAGAAGGCGGACTCGATGGTCGGCCCCGAGCGCGGCAAGAAACTGTACAGCCAACAAGGCTGCGAGACCTGTCACACGATCGATGGCACGCCCAAGATCGGCCCCTCCTGGAAGGGTCTGTTCGGCAAAATGGAAATGATGGCCGACGGGACCCCCTACAAAGTCGATGAGAACTACCTCCGTGAGTCCATGATGGATCCCACGGCCAAGGTGGTGCAGGGCTTCGCGCCCTCGATGCCCACCTACAAGGGCAAGCTGAGCGATAAAGATATCGACGGCCTCATCGAATTCATCAAGACCCTGAAGTAAAGGACCAGCCATGGCGTCACCCACCACGACAGCCGATGCGGCCATCCCCGAGAAAAAGGGCGCCGACGATAACTACCTGACCCACGACAAGGGCTTCGCGTCCTGGGCCTTCACGCTCGATCACAAACGGATCGGCGTGATGTACCTGGCCTCCGTCTTGAGCGCGTTCGCGCTCGGCGGCGTGTTCGCGCTGCTCGTTCGCACAGAGCTGTGGTCGCCCGGTCGGACGATCATGGAGCATGACACCTACAACCAGATGTTCACGCTTCACGGCGCGATCATGGTTTTCTTGGTGATCATCCCCGGCATTCCGGCGGCGCTCGGCAACATCATTTTGCCGCTGCATTTGGGCGCCAAAGACGTGGCGTTCCCGAAGTTGAACCTGGCGAGCTACTACCTGTGGATCATCGGCTGCTTGTGCATGCTCGGATCCTTGGTGACGAACGCGGTCGACACGGGCTGGACCTTCTACGCCCCGTACAGCACGACCACGCAGACCAACGTGATCCCGGCCGCGATGGGCGCGTTCATCTTGGGCTTCAGCTCGATTTTCACGGGGCTGAACTTCATCGTCACGATTCACAAGCTGCGTCCGCCGGGCATGACGTTCTTCCGCATGCCGCTGTTCGTGTGGGCGCTGTACTCGACCGCGCTGATTCAGGTGCTGGCGACGCCGGTCATCGGCATCACGCTGCTGATGATGATCGTTGAGCGCGTGTTCGGCCTCGGCATCTTCGACCCATCACTGGGCGGCGACCCGGTGCTGTTCCAGCACTTCTTCTGGTTCTACTCGCACCCGGCCGTTTACATCATGATCGTGCCGGCCTTCGGCGTGGTCAGCGAGATCATCCCGGTGTTTTCGCGTAAGCGCCTGTTCGGTTACCAGTTCATCGCGATCAGCAGCTTGGCGATCGCGTTCCTGGGCTTCCTGGTGTGGGGCCACCACATGTTCACCAGCGGCCAGTCGGTGCTGGCGGGCACGATCTTCAGCGCGATCACATTTTTGATCGCGATCCCGACGGCGATCAAAATCTTCAACTGGGTGTCGACCATGTACAAGGGTCGCATCCACCTGGACACGCCGATGCTCTACGCACTGGCGTTCCTGTGGGTGTTCACGATCGGCGGCTTGACCGGCGTGTTCTTGGCCGTGATGGGCGTCGACATCCACTTGCACGACACGTACTTCGTGGTCGCGCACTTCCACTACGTGATGATGGGTGGGGCGATCACCGCCTTCTTGGGCGGCCTCCACTACTGGTTCCCGAAGGCATTCGGCAAGATGTACGACGAGAAGACGGGCCGGATCGGCGCGTTGATCGTGTTCGTCGGCTTGAACCTGACGTTCTTCCCGCAGTTCATCTTGGGTAGCCGCGGCATGCCGCGCCGCTACTACAACTACCTGCCCGAATTCCAAGGCCTGCATCAGTTGTCGACGATCGGCGCCTTCACGCTGGGCATCGGCTTCTTGCTGACGGCAATCTCGCTCGGCCGCGCGCTCAAGAACGGAAAGCCCGCGCCGAAGAACCCGTGGGGTGGCGTCACGCTCGAGTGGACCACGACCTCACCGCCGCCTTACTACAACTTCCACACGCCTCCGCCGGTGACGGCCGGCCCGTACGACGGCTACGAGAACCTCGTCTATGACGAGAAAATCGGCGGATACGTCGCCAAGACCTGAGCCCGGACTTTACGATGTCTGAACCCAGCACCGAAACTCAGGCCGCCAAAACGGCGTCCGCTCCTCCCCCGGCCGCGCACGAAGGCCATGGTCACGAGGACCACGGCCACGAAGCGCATGATCCGATCCACGCGGCGAACCCGCACTTGGCGCATCATTTCGATACGCCGCAGCAGCAGTTCGACGCCGGCAAGCTCGGCATCTGGCTGTTCCTGCTGACCGAGGTGCTGTTCTTCGCCGGTTTGTTCTGCGCGTACACCGTGTACCGCTCGATGAACCCCGAGGTGTTCGTCTACGCGCACTACTTCCTGGATACGAAGCTGGGCGCGCTCAACACCTGCGTGCTGCTGATCTCCAGCCTGACGGCCGCCTGGGCCGTACGCAACGCTCAGCTGCGCGAGCAGAAGATGTTGATGATCAACATCGTCGTCACCATCGCCTGCGCGTGCACGTTCATGTGCGTGAAGTACGTCGAGTACTCGCACAAGTACCACGATGGACTTTTGCCCGGTCACAACTTCCAGCCCAAGGAGCAGATCTGGGAGCTGAAGAGCTTCCGTGACAAGCATCCGGAAGCGGCCGAGTACGCCGAGAAGCTGGCCAAGCTCGACGAGAAGAAAGCCGAAGCACCTGCCGGTGGAGCTGCCAAGCCCAGCGAGGGCAAGGCCGAAGAGAAGGCCGAGAAGATCGAGCGCCCGACGGAAGAGGAGCTCGAGCCGCTGTTGAACGCAGGCCTGGTCGGTCCGCGCTCACTCGATCCGAGCGCGCACATCTCGCGGCCGCGGATGGCTCACGTGTTCTTCGGCATCTATTTCTTCATGACCGGTCTGCACGGCTTCCACGTTCTGATCGGCATCGGGATTTGGATCTGGATGCTGGTCAAGGCGGCCAAGGGCCAGTTCGGCCCAACCTACTTTGGCCCGATCGATTTCACCGCGCTGTACTGGCACTTGGTCGATCTGATCTGGATCTACCTCTTCCCTCTCCTGTATCTGATTCACTGAGGCCGACGATGAGCGACGAAAATCCTGAATCCAAGGACAACGGCCCGGCGAGTGATCCGGAGGGTTCGGTCAAGACGACCGAGACAACTCCGACCAAAGCCGAGGCGGAAGCGCTCCACATGTTGGCCAAAGGTAAGCCGGACGAGCCGACGAAGAACCACCGCCATGATCACGGCGGCGCCCCCCACGCTCACGACGACCACGGCTTGGCTCACACCATGCCGATTCCGCTGCTGTTCGGCGTGCTCGGCGCGCTGCTCGTGCTGACGATCGCGACTGTTTCGGTGACGTCGATCGATCTCGGCCACACCGGCAACTTGGTCGTCGCGATGGTCATCGCCACGATCAAAGCAGCGCTGGTCTGCACGTTCTTCATGCATTTGTTCTGGGACAAGAAGTTCCACACCGTCTTGTTCCTGACGTCGGTGCTGTTCTTGATCCTGTTCCTGTCGATGGCCACCGCCGACCGCGGCGAGTACCAGCACCTCGTCGACGAATACCGCGCCCAGCAACTCCAAGTGAAGTAACGGCCCCGTTCGGCTCGAGCGGGCGAGAGAACAGGGAGACGGGGAGTTGGGGAGGGTTTGTTTGTTGGTCCCCGCCACCTGAGACCTCGAGCTCGAACTGCCAGCGTCGAAGCCAACTAGCCGCCCTCGAAAAATCCCTCCCCGACCTCCCACCTCCCTGTAAAATCTCGAGTCGCTTAGCGACGTGCCAACGCTTCGGCTCGAGCGGGCGAGAGAACAGGGAGACGGGGAGTTGGGGAGGGTTTGTTTGTTGGTCCCCGCCACCTGAGACCTCGAGGTCGAACTGCCAGCGTCGAAGCCAACTAGCCGCCCTCGAAAAATCCCTCCCCGACCTCCCACCTCCCTGTAAAATCTCGAGTCGTCTAGCGACGTGCTAGCGCTTGCGCGGAGGCTTTCGGCGCCCAGAGCGTGTCGGAGATTTCGAGTACCAGCGCGTCCATGCGCTGGCGAACCTCGGCGTGGGCCGATGTACCGCTGACCAAGATCGAAAAGGCGACGCCGGCTTCCTGCTCGGGGCCGAAAACATAGCCGCTCAAGGCGGTGACCTTGTTCAAAGTGCCGGTCTTGGCGTGGACCGAGCGACGGTTGCGTAGCGCGTAGAAACGCGCGCGCAAGGTGCCGTCGAGCCCGCCGACCGCGAGCTG
>JBBSAB010000123.1:0-23008 GCA_038252755.1 Polyangiales bacterium
TCGTGATCGAGTTGCATCAGGCCTCATCGGTCACGCGACTTGCTGGTTGCTTGAGCCAGCGTCGACTGCGCGGGCAGCTGCCCGCGGCGCGCGCGGGCCTGGCCCGCGCCACAAACACCTGATGATTCATCGCATCTTGCCCGAGCGAGCGGGGACAACAGGAAGGCGGGAAGACGGGAAGACCGAGATTTAGGGTGGGTGGTACTGGCAACTGGACGCAGCGGGATCGCGATTGGGCCTCAGGCGCCTGTTCGAAAAACAGAAATCTTCCCGCCTTCCCGCCTTCCTGTTTTCTCGCTGCTCGAATCGCGAAATGAGACCAATGCTCAGCACAAACACGGGCCTACCAGCCCCACTACCGCCAACGGTAACTTACGGACCGTCGGGCACGGGCACGTTTACGGCGAGACCAGCAATTCAGCACTTCGACGCCGTGGATGCGGTGCAAGAAGCCGTGCTAGTGATCTGGAGCTGCGCGCTCCGAGGGACCGGCTGACGGGCGTGGCGAAGGGAGAACGCAATGACCGCCCGCGATCGAATTCTCGAAGTAGCTGCAAGTAGGATCGGCCCCTACGGCAAGGGCTCGCCGGAGGTGGAGGCAATTTGGCGCGACGTGCTCGATGCGAGCGTGAGCGACGCGCAGGTGAAAGATTTCGCCAAGCACAATGAGTGGTGTGGCGGCTTCGTTTTGAACTGCTTGCGCGAGGCGGGCGTGACCGAGTCGCATTGGAAGATCGGCAGCGGCTTCGTACTCAAGTTGCTCGGGTCCAAGGCTGCGACGACGACGCCGGTGCCTGGCGACATCGGGATCCGCCAAGGTTCGCCGCCGCACCTCGTGTATCACCACTTCTTCGTCGAAAAATACGCTGGCCCCAACGATTGGGACAGCATCGACGGCAATTCACCGAACTGCGCGCGCCACCACCACACCTGGCTCGATCCGACGATCATCTACTACAGCATTGCCGCACTACTGCCGGCCGAGGAGCCGCTACCGGAAGGCGGATTCGTGCGCGGTCAGAAGTTCTCAGTGCCCGGCATTCAGGATTAGCAACTGCGTTCGAGAACGCGATGAGCTCATAGCCTTCGAGACGTCCCTCGCGGACCCGCGTTCGTCTTGCCCTGAGCGCCTTGCTAATGGCTGCGGCGGCGGCGCGCGAGTAGCAGCAGCGCGACTCCGAACGGCGCCCACGCGCTTCCGAAGCCAGTGCTGGGCGCCAGCGTGCAGCCAGTTTCAGGCAGCGGGATCTCCTCCTCGGCGATCGGAGGTGGGCCGCCGCCGGAGTCACCACCCGCACTCGCGGCGACGTTCGGATCCGTATCGGCCTTCAGCTCGGCGATGTCGGGGCTGCCGTCGCGGTCACTGTCGCGCTCGTCGGCTTCAAGCTGCGCGAGGCCTGCCAGCAGGCTAGCCACGTTGCCGCCCTGCACGCCCGCCTTGATCAAGCTGCGGCCAAACGGCTTGGTCGCGGTCATCGCTCCGCCGTTGTCGTCCTTGTGGCAGAGCTGGCAACCCATGCCGGGACCGGCAATTGCGGGTAATTCGAGCTTTTTGCGCAAGGCTTCGGGGAACGTCTTCGACGCCGCCGCGCTTGAGGCGAGCGACAACAGCGCCAGGCTCAGCGCCAAGCCCAGACCCAGGTTCGACCTCGGCATCATAGGTACACGTGCCCCTGCAAGAGGACGGTGAAGACGCCGGCGCTGCCGACGGCCGACCCGAGCGATTGGTAGACGCCGTCGAGGCGGATGTCGCTGTGCGGTGCGAGGAACCAGTTGTACGAGAGCCAGCCACCGTACGACCAGTGACGCTCGCGAATGCCGACCTTGTTCGCCTCACCGGTCGCGATGAAGTGCATGCCCTGCACCGGCTCCCAATCCGCTTGCGCGTACGTGACTAAGCCGCGCTTGTAGTACGAGTCTCGCGACGACTCGAAGACGTAGTCCCACTCGGTCAATAGCACGAGCGGCTGGTACGGCGTTGCCCAACGACCGAACAGGCCGTGAGTTTGCCGCCAGGTCTCTTCGAGCGTGGTCGTGTCGAGCCCGCGATGCGTCACGAGACTGCTCGCGCCGAGCGCCAAGCCCTCGTCGATCTCGGCTTCGAGGTAGGCGCTGTAGCCGCGCTCACGGTAGCGATCGGGGCGAAGCTGCAGGCTACCAGCGATCCCCATCACCTCGCCTCGCACGGGGCCGGCGGCGAAGTAGGCAGAAAACCCGTACTGCTGTTGGTCGTCCAGGTTGGTGCGTGTCAGCTTTCGCGCCCACAGCGTGTGCTCGATGTTGCGAATGCCGAACGGCAGATTCATCCGACCGGCGCGCAGCATGAGCTCGCCCCCGATCGGCACTTGGTAGCCGAGCCAATGCTGGCGCGAGACCAGGTTATCTTGCGTGCCGCGCGTGAGCGCCGCCCCCAGCGCTCCCTCGGGGGCAAAACCAATTACGCCCGAAGCCACGAAGTGCTCGACGCTGATCGTCGCGTCGGCGTCGAGCTGCATCCAGATCGTCCGTTTCGTCAGCGGCACGCCGCGCGTCTTTTGGCGGAGCGACATCAGCCGCACGTCGCCGCCCAGCTCGAGCCATTCGGGAGTACGGACGGCGCCGAATAGGAACTTGGCCGACGCTGGCATGTCGCCAGAAGCAGGCTCCCCAGCGTCATTCGTGCGAATCACGCTGTCGGCGACGGCGCGCCCATATGCGGTGATCGGACCGGCGCCGGATGGGTCAGCGTGGCAGGCGCTGCAAGCCGCGTAGTGATGCCGAATCATCCACGGATAGGCCTCGGCCGGTCGAGACAGCAGCAGCACGAACGCGTAGACAGCGACCGCGCACAGCATGGCGAAGATGCCGTTGGGCTTCGAACGCATGAGCCCGCGACATAGCCCGACCCGGGCTTTGCACCGTGCAAACATTGGGTGTCAATTACGAGACGCCGACGGCGACGTGCGCGACCGCTTAGCGTTGGTCGCCGAACAGATCGCCCGCAGCAGCAGGCCGCGCGCTGGCGACCTTGTCGGCGGGGGCAGCGACAGGTTTGCGTGGGCTCGGCTCGGCCGGCGCTTCGGCGCGCGGCTTCGCAACGGGACGAACCGCTACCGCTACCGGCGCTGGCGCGCGCGCGGGGGCAGGCACCACCGCGACGGGTGCGGCGGGTGCAACCGCTACGGGTGCGGCGACTGGAACCATCATTGGTGTCGCAGCGCCAGGAACGGTCACGGCGACCATCGCGGACGCGCCCGGCGCAGGAGCCGCGAGAGCGCTAGCTGCAGCAACCGGCGCGGCCTCGACCGGCACTGGAGCCGGCGCAGCGACCGGGGCCGGAGCCGCGACGACCGCGGCAGGCGCAACTGCAGCCGCGACCGGCGCCGGCGCGGTGCGCAGCGCCAGCACGGCGGCCAGCGTCGCGAAGGCGGCGACCGCACCGACGCCAATCAGGCGGCGTTGCGTAAACAACGGGGGCGCCGGTTCATCGGCGACGGCCCATGACCGCGTCAAACCGGACATCGAACTGCGCGGGGGCGGCAATGAGGTCGAGTCCACGCGTGCCGGGGGCCGCACGCTGTCGGGCAACGGCGTGCTTTCCGCGAGCGGAGGCGGCGTGCTGGCAGCGCGCAACGGCGGCGGCACCGAGCTCACGCGCAGCGGCGGCGGCTGGGGCGTGTGACGCGCCGGCGTGCGCGCGGGCTCGCTCACGCGCACCGCCGGCAAGCGCTCGGTCCGCACCGGATCCACGCGCGCGGGTTCGACGCGCGCGGGTTCGGAGCGCGCGGGTTCGGAGCGCGCCGGCGCGGGGCGCAGCGGTTCCGGCCAAGGCTCGGTCCGGGCACGCGCCGGCCGCATCGGCTCCGGAGCGATGATCACCGGCGCAGCGTACGAAGCGTACGGGTTGATGGTGGTGACATCATCGTGAACCGAGCTGCGCCCAGACGACAGCGACTGCGCCGTAGCAACCTCGGGCGTGTGCAACAGCATCGTCCCGCGTGGCCCGCGCGACGCGCTAGGCTCGCTGGGCCGAACCGAAGCCACCGGAGCGGGCGGCAGCGGCGACGGGATGCGACTCTCGCTCAGCTCCGGCACCTTCGACGTGCGCTTGGCGAGCCGCACGATGCGATCGATGGACGGTGCCATCTCATCCGAAGCAAACGGCGCCAACGCCAGCGCTAGCTCTGCGATGCTCGGATACCGAATCGCGCGATTTTTAGCCAGGCAACGCAACACCACGTGATCGAGCTCACCCGATGCGTCGCGGCGCAGCGTGCGCACGGCAGGCGCCGCGTCGGCTGCTACCTGCGCCAAGAGCGCCGGTGCGGCGTCTGCTGCGTAGACCGGCACGCCGGTCAGCAGCTCGTACAACACCGCACCAAGCGAATACACGTCCGCACGAAAATCGACGTCGTGCGGATCGCGGATCTGCTCCGGCGCCAGGTACGGCAGCGACGCCATGATCGCGCTGGTACCGACCAACGAAACCGCGCGTTCGGTGAACGGGTTGACATGTAGCGACTCGGCCGCAGCAAAATCGAACACCTTGATCAACGGCGTGCCGTCACTGCGGCGCACCACGACCAGGCTGGTCGGGCGCAAGTTGCGGTGCACCACGCCGAGCGCGTGCCCTTCGGCAACGCCTTCACACGCCTGAATGATGTAGTCGACTGCCTCGGCGATCGGCAGCGGGCCGCGCACCTTGAGCACCTCGGCCAGATCGGGTCCGCGCAGGAACTCACGGACCATGTACGGCGCGCCGGATTCGAGCCGACCGACATCGGTCACACGCGCGACGTGCTCACCCTGAATCCGCACCGCCGAGCGCGCCTCGCGCACGAAGCGCTGGACGAACTCTGGGTAGGCGCACGCCTCGGGCACCAGGAACTTGAGCGTCACTTCCTGGCCGAGCTCCAGGTGGCGCACTTGGACCACCACACCGAGGCCGTTTCGGCCTGGAATACGCTCGACGCGGTACTTTCCAGCCAGCACCTCGCCCTCGCGGACGATGTCTTCGGGGCGCTCTTCGCGGCGAAGAAACGCCGAGCGGCGCGGTGCCTCGTCGTACATGAGCTCGTCGTCGAGGACCATTTCAGCTTCCGAGTAGCGCTCCGCCATGATGTCTCCGCCTCAACCGCGGCAGGTACTGGCCGGCCCTGAGGTCGCGGAAAGATAGCGGACGGACGGCGTAGGTGGTCGTGACAAGATCGGGAGTATCAAGTCGATTGCGTGTCCGCTTGACGACGCTTCCAGCGCGACGCGCGTCACCAAGCCGTCACCAGCTCGTTCCTTGCGCAGGCCCGTGCGGACGGAGATAACCACGCCGCCATGCGCCTTTCTGTCTCTCCTCGTCGGGCCCTCTGGTTGGAGCGACAAGCAGTCTATCGGAGAAGCATTCTCGGTGCCGTGATCGCGGTCTGCAGCTGCACATCGCTGACTGCTCCCGATTGGACGCTAATCGACAACGCAGCGGGCAGCGGAAGCCTTGGCACGGCGGGCAGCGGCGGCACGGCAAGCAGCGGCGGCACGGCGGAAAGCGGCGGTACGAGCGCCGATGAGGGCGGACGAGCCGGGATGCCGGCGATGAATGACGCAGCGGGAGAGTCAGGCTCCGCGACGGGAGGCGTCGGGAGCGCAGGCGACGGCCCGGTTGGCGGCGAAGCCGGGTTGGCGGGCGGAAGTCAGCTCTAGAACGCGCCGACGACGCTCGCGCCAAGCTCGCCGCGCTCTCCGACAGCCGGGAGTGCCCTGATCGTCGCGTGGGTCGGTTGCTCGGAACCACTCAGGGCATACAGGAGCGCCGCTCCACCAAGCGCGAACACGCCGGTGCCCAAACCGACAAACGCCCAGGTGCGCGCCGAGCTGGCCCTGTCCACCTTGCTGTCATGCTGAGTGATCTGGTCGCGCGTGCAGCCAATGCTGCTCGGGCAAATGGCTTTGGCGTCGTCGTTCGCGCTCTTGTAACGGAGGGCGAAAAACCCGCCCACGCCCAGCGCGACCACGCCAGCTCCGCCCAGCATCAGCGGCTGCAGATTCGACGCCGAGCGTCGGCGATCGCTGGGCGGCGAGTTGGTGGAAGCGGGCGGCAATTTGTTGGCAGCAGGCGCTGCCGTCGGCGCCACTGCTGGTTCGACAGTCTTTTTCTTGGTGAGCTCGAGCTCGGGTACCTCGACGGTCACAACCTTTGAGGTTGCCTCGACCTTGACGGTCTTGGTCCACGGCTGCTTGCCAGGCGCCTTGGCCACGATCACATAGCTGCCCGGGTCGACCACGATCGCCTTGCCCCACGACTCCTTGTCGAGCGGCAGATCGTCTCGCTTAATCGTCAAGCGCGGATCCGCCTCCGCCGTCTCGATCACGAGCCGGTTGAGCCTCGGCTCGAGCGCCGCGGCGCGCTCGCGCAATACTTGTTCGCGGTCGCTCTGCCCAGCAGCCTTGGCCATCGCCGCCGCGCCCACGAACAAAGTCTGAGCGCTGGCGAGACGCCCCACGTGCTCCCAGCAATCAGCGAGGTTGAACTGCGTGCCAACGCCCGGTTCGAGCCGTAGGCTCTCTTCGAACTTCGGACAGGCGGCGGCGTAGTTGCCATCGCCAACCAATTGCCGGCCCTCCAGGAACAGGGCGCGTGCAGGCGATTGCGGCTCAGCAGCGGCTGCCGTACCAGGCGCGAAGCCAGTGCCGATCAACAGGGCAAGAGTGAAGTAGGGCCTGAACGCCATAACGTGAACCCAACCCGAATGCGGACGACGCGAGCGCTAGCGGATGAGTGGCGGGAAGATAGCCGACGGACCCCCGAAAGGTCGTGACAAGATGCGCTCGATTTCGTCGTCTATGTGCCAACCACGAGTCCATCTGTCGATTGGGCGCCTGTTCGGCGCCGTCGAGCTATTGCTGATTCGCCTCGCAAATGTCATCCGAACGCGCGATACCAAGCCGCGTTCTGAGCACGGGTAGCGGGTAAAAATCCATGAAGCGTCGTTCCTTTCTCGGTTGTGTGGGAGCTGCAGCGTCAACGTCCCTCCTTACTAGGGCGGCCGGGGCCACGTTGCTGAGGGGCCTGAGCCTGGAGGAACTGGTCGAGCGCTCCGGCTTCATCGTCGTCGTCACCGCTCTGGACTCCCAGTCGCACTACGAAGAGATCGGCGGACGGCGCTCGATCGTCACGGACACGCGCGTCCGCGTGGAAGACGTGCTGGCCAAAGCCGAACCTGCCGATCGGGAACTGCTAGTGCGCACGCTCGGCGGCCGAGTGGGCGGCGTGGGCGAGATCGTCCATGGCCAGCCGGCGATTTCGGCTGCCTCCGCCGATGTCGCCTTCTTGAAGCTCGGCCCAGACGGGGCTCACTGGTTCGTGGGCATGGCGCAGGGGCACTATCCGCTGGTCGGCCAGCTGCGAGCCGACCGCACACTGGTTCCGAGCGCGCAGCTGCCAGAAATTCGAGACTACGAGCGCTGCGCGGTGCGCAAACTGAGCGGCCTCAAGCTGATTCGCGCCACCGAGTTGCTGCGCGCGGCGGTGCGCCGATGAGGTCCCTCGCCGTCGGTCTCGCGCTCTGTTCCCTATTTTGGAGCGCGAGCGGGTTCGCCTACTGCCGCGCGACCACCTGCGACCCGTCCGACGCCGAGCAACACTGCAAGCTCGATCCGCGCACGCAATGTGTGCTCACCGGGACTCCGCTCAGCTGGGCCAGCGGCTGCATCACCGTCAACGTGCAGCGCGACGCCGCCCCGGTGACTCGCATCAGTCTCGAAGATGCCGAAGCCAGCGTGACGCGTGCCTTCGACAGCTGGCTGAGCGCCGACTGCAACGGCGCTCGACCCTCGCTCGAGGTAAAGCTCGGCGACCCGGTGACCTGCGATGCTTCGGAGTATTCGAAGGTCCACCACAACGCGAACATCGTGATTTTCCGGGAAGGCGTCTGGCCCTACGTGGGCGGCGAAGACGCGCTCGGCATCACGCGGGTACGCTACGATCTCGAAGACAAACCGGGCGAGATGTGGGACGCCGACATCGAAGTCAACGCCGTCACGGAGCCGCTGAGCGTGACGGAGCCGACGATCAACCAAGTGGATCTGGACTCACTGCTCACGCACGAGGTCGGGCATTTGCTCGGTTTCGGTCACACCTTGGACGTGGGTTCGACGATGACCGCCGGCTACTCACCAGGCTCGATCGAGCTTCGCTCACCCTCCACCGACGATCTCGCGGGCCTGTGCGCCGTGTACCCGCCCGACCGCAAAATCACGCGGACGAGCTGCGAGCCGCGCCACGGCTTCTCGGAGCTGTGCGCCAGCGAGCAGCCTCCGTACGTAGCGCCAGACGACGAAACCACCGTCTCGAAGAAATCGAGCGGCTGCACGATGTCGCCGCACCCGGGCTCGTCGGGGTTCGGCTTCATCGGCTTGCTCGGCCTTGCCGCTCTGGGCCGCGTCGCTCGCAAGCGCCGCTAGCGTTCGCACGACGCCGGCCGATGTTTCGGCCGCGCGGCTTCGTTCAGGTGCCGGAGGCGAGCTTGTACTTCTTCAGCTTCTCGTAGAGCGTCGAGACGGCGATACCGAGGGTTTGTGCCGCCTGCGCTTTGTTGCCTTTGGTGCGCTGCATGGTCTGCGCAATCGCTTCGCGTTCGATGCTTTCGAGCGTTTGGCCGCACAGGCTCACGCGCGAAAGCGGCGCTTCGCAGTCTTCGGTCCGCAACGAGGCAAGGTGGCGGGGCTCCAACGAACCCGAGTCGAGAAATGCCAAGGCACAGGCGAGCGTATTTTTTAGCTCGCGCACGTTGCCTGGCCACTGGCGCGCTTGCAAAAGGCGGACCGCTTCATCGGAGACTCGCACCTCCGGGCGACCGAGATCCTCGAGCAGGCGAGTGACGAGCAGCGGAATATCCTGACGGCGCTCGCGCAACGCGGGCACCTGCACCACCGCGGCAGCTAGCCGAAAGTACAAATCTTGCCGGAAGCGGCCGGCCGCAACCTCGCTCTGCAGATCGCGATTGGTCGCGGCAACGATGCGCACGTCGACGTGCCGATCCGCGGTGCCACCGACACGACGCACCGAGCGATTCTCGAGCACGCGCAACAGCCGAGGCTGTAAATCTAGGGGCAATTCGCCAATTTCGTCCAAGAACAGCGTGCCACCATTGGCTCGCTCGAAAGCGCCGGTGTGCGTCGACGAAGCGCCCGTGAACGCTCCGCGCTCGTGACCAAGCAGCTCGCTCTCCGCCAAGTTGGCGGCGACCGAGCCACAATCGAAGACCACGAACGGTCCACGCACGCGGCGGCTCTTCTGATGCAGATTCCTGGCCAGCACGTCCTTGCCGGTGCCGGTCTCACCGATCAGCGTGACGGTTACCTCGGCTCGAGCCAGGCGCTCCAGCACGTCGGTCGCTTGCTGCATGATGGGAGAGAGAGCGGCCACGCGGCGTAGCGGCCGGTCATCCCGAACACATGCCGGCCCCAAGGCCCTGGAAAGTTTGGGCCGAATCTCCGTGACATTTCCTTCACTTGGAAACTCGCCGTCTGGCTGGCCGGCGCTGCTCACGAGTGAGCAGGCGGTCTGGATCCTCAACTGCGAACTGGCGGAAGTAGCGTCCGTCATACAAGCTCCGAGATCGCTCATGCGGTGGTTTGTCTGCTCCGATTCTGCACGCTTACCCAAGGCGGTTCTTATAACAGCCCCCAAAATTTTGGCTGTTACGATTGGGAGGATTGTAGGAGTCAGCACCACACGTCCCCTGTGCTGACGCACGAAACGCTACACATTAGCGACAACCACGAGCCCATTAGGGCGGGGTGATGACTAATTAGTAGATAACGTTCGGATCGGTCGACTTGCGTGCTCGCTGAGAGGTGACCCTGAGCGCCAGCGCCAGCGCCAGCGCTACGGCTAGCGCTACCCAATAGCCGACGCCGCCTGCGGGCGCGCCCAGCGTGCCCGGCACCTTCACGATGAAGGCATCTTGGCTGCCCACGCGGGTTGGGTAGAGCGCGGCCTGGGTGGGAAAATCGACGGAAGAGGTGATGCCGACCATCGCCAGGGCGTTAGTCGGATCGATCGCGAGAGCCAACGCGCGGTCATTGCTCGCGCCGCCATAGTAACTGGATCTCGAAAGCTCGCCGATTGACGAGAGCTCGGTGAAGAAGGCGTCGTTGCCACCAGACTTACTAGGCTGGCTGGGGACCAATGTTGGAAAGTTGGTGGAGCCGGTGAAGCCGACGACGAACACCACGCCCGCCGGGGTTGCTGCGACGCCCTGCGCACGGTCGTTGCTCGACCCACCCAAAAAGGTCGAGAAGGTCAGCGCGGCACCGGCAGCATCGACGCGGGAGACGAAACCATCCTCGCCGCCGCCGCGCGTCTTCTGAAATCCAAAGCCAGCGACGGGGAAATTGTCCGACGCGGTGAAGCCAGTGACAATCGTTGCCCCCGTCAAATCGACCGCTACGGCCGCCGCTTCGTCACGCCCGCCACCGCCCAAGTAGCTCGAGAAACCCACCGCACCGCTTTCGCCAAACTTAGCGACGAAGGCATCGAACACGCCGCCGCCGTTCGTCGCCTGAAAGCCGCCGCTCAGTGGAAAGTTGGTCGAGCCCGTCGACCCCACCACGTGCGCCGCGCCGCTGGCCTCTAGCGCGATGCCGGTCCCGGTGTCGGAGGCGAGCCCACCCCAGTACGTCGAGAAAGTGAGCGCGGAGCCGGCCGGATTCAAGAAGCTGACGAACGCGTCTCCGTCGCCGCCGAGCGCCGTTTGAGCGGGCAAAACGGTCGGAAAATTCGTGGAGAAGGTGGTGCCGGTGAGGCGGGCGCTGCCGGAGGCAGTCACGCTGACAGCGGTCGCGAAATCATCCGAGGTGCCGCCGAGGTAGGTCGAATAGACGAGAGCGCCGCCGTCCGGGCTGATTTTCGTGATGAAGCCGTCCAGCGAGCCGCCTTTCGCAGCTTGCAGCGGCCCGGCCGTTGGGAAGTCCGTGGAGAGGGTGTTGCCGACAACGTACGCGTTGCCCGTGAGGTCAACAGCGACGCCAGCCGCAGCGTCCGCGTCGCTGCCACCAATGAACGTGGAGTAAACGAGCGCGGTGCCGCCCGGATTGAGCTTACAAACGAAGGCGTCGGTCCCGCCCCCACCGTAGACCTGTTGAACCCCATTGTTGACTGGGAAAAGCCCAGGCGCCGTCGAGCCAGCAACGTAAACGCGCCCGGCGCTATCCATGGCCACCGCAGCACCTACCTCGAAGCCGCTGCCGCCGAAGTAAGTGGCGTACGTCACCGCTGGGTCGATCACGAGCGGTAGACGATGGTCGTACGTGCCGACCCGAAAACCGAGCGTGCCGTCAGCGTGGGGCAAGTAGCGGGCAGCGACGAGCGTCTTTCGGCCGCGCGCGTCGAGCTGATAAGCGACCGGTGGCGACTGCTCGACGGCGCGGCCCGAGCCGAGCTCGAGCCGCAGCGAGCCGCGCGCGTCCACGCTGAGGCGGCGAGCACCATCGAAGGCCAGGCTTACGCTGGCGACATCCGTGCCTGGCGCGAAAACCAGATCGTACTCCAGCTCGCGCTGGCTTTTGCCATAGAGCACCCAGTCAATGCCGGGCAAAACCTCGGAGTAAACGACTTTGGCGTAACTCTCGACGCCCGTAGTCCAGCGCTTACGGTCCGAGCCAACCAAGTAGTTAGAAACGCCGGGAAGTTGCTTAACTCCGTGCGGCGCTCGGCTAACACTGCCGACGACGCGCACCCCAAGGCTCTCGCGCTCACCCGACCGCGCCGTCAGCACCAGCGTTGCCCCTGCGTCGCTCAGCGTGAGCTCATAACCCAACCCGCGCCCCAGGTAGCGTACCGACTCAGCGAACTGTCCGCGATTGGGCTCGAACCCCAGCGTCAGCCCACCCAGCACGTCGCTCGCAGAGGGCGCCGCTAGCGGCCCTGGCAAGCTAGCGCTAGCCGGCGAAGCGGAGGCTCCAAATGCGACCGCAAGCGCCGCAACGAGCATCCACGGCTGTTGCGCCATTCGAGCGGTTCAGCAGGAAGCATGCCGACGATGGCGCGCGGAAGGCCCGCTGATAACGACGCCATGGCGTAGTGAAATCGAATGAACCCTTCGAGAATCGGAATTTGACTCACGCCTTGCGGGCTTGACGGCCGCGCTCCACACAAGGAATAACTCTCGCGCCAATGATCGCGGACCGAAAGCGCTCAGTCCTCGACGCGCGAGCGCGCTTCGTGCTCGCGTTTCTCGCCTTCGCGGCGGTGGGGCTGGTCGCGTACTGCTTTCCGTATCGAGAATTCGGGATCCGCGAGACCTTCTTCGATGCGTTCTTGAGCGGCTACGCTCGGCTGGCGGGCGCGGTGATCGCGATCTTCGACCCAACGGCCGTCGCGGCCGGCACTGAGATTCAGGGCCAATACGCCGTAAAGATCGTCAAAGGCTGCGACGCCATGGAAGCGAAGATCCTATTCGTTTCCGCGGTGCTCGCTTTTCCGACGAGCCTGGGGCGCAAGCTTTTGGCGGCCGGCGCCGGGCTCTTGGCGCTGACCACTTTGAACGTGCTGCGCATCGCCAGCCTTTACTACGCCGGCATGGCTTTCCCGAAGCTGGTGGACGTGCTGCATCTGGAGGTTTGGCCACTCGTGCTGGTGGTGTTCGCAGGGTTGCTATTTCTGTGGTTTGCCGCGCTGACGACGGATCGAGTGGAAATCTCGTAGCGTGCTGATCGAACGCGCCAAGTCCGCGCTGAAGAGCGCGCTAGCGAGACCTTGGGTCCGCGCGCTGCTGGTGCTTTTGGTGCTGCACGCGCCGTGGCCCGGCCTCGGCCCGACGTTCGCGAGCTACTTTGGGCAGGTTGCGCCCGCGCTTTTGAGCCTCTGGTCGCCTGCGTCACTGCGGCTCGCATTGAAGCCTGCGGGCGCCGAGGGCACCGAGTGGAGCGTGATGGTCGACGCTTCTGACGAAAGCATCGACCATCACACGCGGGCCGCGCTCGACATCCGTCGCACTGCGTGGCTGCCATTGGCCACGTTTTTCGCGCTTTTGGTGAGTTTCCCGGTGCGGCGGCCGCGCCGGCGCTTGCTGATCGCGGCGCTCGGCCTGGCCGTGCTGCATGTTCTTTGGCTGTTGCCGCTGCTGGCCTTCTTCGGTGGCGGGCCGACGCGCTTTTTCACGTTGAGCGCTCCGGCGTACACGGTCGCGGTGGTCGCGTACCGTGCGTTGATCTCACCGCCCGGCATGGTCTATGCCCTGCCGGCGCTGCTCTGGTTCGTTCTTTCGTGGAAGATTGAGCCCGAGCTGATGTAAAGCGCCGAGCGCGTCGTAATCAAATCCTTTCGCAATCACAACGCGTTTGTTACGGGGGCCACCGAGAGTCCACGACCTTCTCAATGCACCGTCCCCTTCGCTCGGTCCTCCTGGTCAGCCTGCTTTCGTTTGTGGGGACCACGCTTTTGCCCGCGTACCTGCGTGCTCAATCAGCACCCGCTGAAGGCGACGACGCAGCTGAAGACACGAGCGCCGCCGACGCCAAGGCGGAAGCCGAGGCCGATGCCGCCGCGGTGGCTCAAGCCGAGAAAGAGGCCGATGCCGAGACGGAGGGCGTGAACATCACCAAACCCCCTGCCAAGGGCAAGGGCGCCGTCGTCGGCACCATCACCGACACCAAGTTCTCCGAGGCCGTCATCGAAGCTCGCGTCGAGGTGATCGGGCAGAAGCACGCCGCCTTCACCGATACGGACGGCAAGTTCCGGCTCGAGCTCGCGCCCGGCACGTACAACATCCGTGTCAGTTACGAGATGCACCAACCCACGCGGGTAAACAGCGTGAAGGTCGAAGCCGGCAAGCTGGTGAAGATCGACGCGCAGCTCACGCCGGATGAGACCGCCGTCGAGACGGTCGTGATTCAAGAGGAGGCGGACAAGACTTCCCTCGAAGGGCAGAGCCTCGAGCGCAAACGCTCCGCCGTGGTGAGCGACGGCGTGGGCCGCGCCGAAATCGCGCGCACGCCCGATCGCAACGCCGCCGAAGCCGCACGCCGCGTCGTCGGCGCCACCATTGTCGACGGCCGCTTCGTCTTCGTGCGCGGCCTGGGCGAGCGCTACACCAACGCTCTGCTCAACGGCACTCCCCTGCCCAGCCCCGAGCCCGATCGCCAAACCGTCCCGCTCGATCTATTCCCGGCGCTGGTCTTGGACAGCGTGACCATCACCAAGCAATTCACGCCCGACATGCCGGCCGACTTCGCGGGCGGCTCGGTGCGCATCTACACCCGCGAATTCCCGCGCGAAAGGCTGTTTCAGATCTCGCTCACGGCTGGGGTGAACACCGAAGCCACCTTTGGCAAGCACCTGTCCTACCCCGGCAGCAATACCGATTTCCTGGGCTACGACAGCGGCATTCGCGGACTGCCGAAAGGTCTACCGAAGGAAAAGCTCGAAGCCCAAGACGAAGCCACCCGCGTGACCTGGGGTCGACGCCTCAACTCGTTCATGTCGGGGCGCGAGACGACGACGCCGCCCAACCACGGCTTGAGCATCGTGGCGGGCGACAGCTTCAAGCTGGGGCCGGATCGCAAGCTCGGCATGCTCGCGGCCCTCAGCTACAACCGCGGCTACCAGGTCCGCCACACGCTGCTGCGGAACTACACGATCGGCCAAACCGGGCTCCAGACCGCGGACGACTTCCGCGGCGTGCAGGGCATCGACAGCGTACGCTGGGGCGCTTTTGGTAGCGTGACGTACGAGTCGTCGAAACACGCGAAGTACGCTCTGACCGGCCTGCATAGCCAGTCCGCGGACGACACAGCGTCGCAGCTGCAGGGCTCGTTCGACGGCAACTCTGCCGTCTTCCACCCGCTTCACTTGGAGTACGTCAGTCGTCGACTGGACTTCACTCAACTCCGCGGCACCCATGATTTTCCCAGCCTCAACCGGCTGATCATCGAGTGGAACGTGGCGCTTTCTCGAGCAGTCCGCGATCAACCGGACACCCGAGACGTGCGCTACCTGCAGACGGGCGAAGACGACGCGCGCGGCGCCGGCTACGTCTGGGCACCCGACCTCAAGAGCGGCTCGCACCTGTTCCTGAAGCAAAACGAACAGCGGGTCAGCGGCGGCCTGGATATTACGCAACCGCTGACCAAGAGCGAAGATCAGGAGACCAAGCTCAAGGTGGGCACGCTGGTCACCTCGCGCGACCGCTTCTCCACCGCTCGGCGCTTCGTGTTCGAGCCGCCTCGGCGTCCGGGGGCGGAATTTCGCGACGCCACGTTCTGCCCGGGCGCGAGGTATCGCGACCGCTGCCCCGACAGCCTGTTTCGCAATTTCTTCGTTGGCCCTGACGGCCTGATGATCAGCGAGACCACCCAGCGCTTCGACGAGTACAGCGCGGGCCTCGACGTCTACGCCGCCTACGCGATGGTCGATTCGCAGCTCACGAAGCGTTGGCGGGCGATTGCCGGTGCGCGCATCGAGTCGACCCAGCAAAACTTCGTCGCTTACGATCCGTTCGACCGAGCCGGCACGATTCTGCGCTCGAACATTTCCAGCACGGATGTGCTTCCGGCGCTTTCAGTGGTGTTCGCCGCGGACAAGAAGACCAACGCGCGCTTCGGCGCCAGCCAAACGCTGGCCCGCCCGCAGCTGCGCGAAATCACTCCGTTCTTATCCAGCTCGTATACCGCGGAGTTTCCCGTCCAAGGCAATCCCGATCTCAAGCTGACCAAGATTACCAATCTGGATCTGCGGCTCGAGCACTTCCCGACCTTGCGCCAAGTGCTCGCCGTCAGCCTCTTTTACAAGAACTTCAAAAACCCGATTGAAGACGTGATCATTCCCGGCGCCGCACCGGGCGTTTTGACCTACGCCAACGTGGACCACGCAAACCTCTACGGCGTCGAGCTCGAGGGCCGCAAAGGGCTCGGGTTCCTGACCAAGGTGTTGAACGACTTCATGATCATCGGCAACCTGACGCTGGCGAAATCTCGCGTGGCGCTGGGCAAGGACGCCGGCGCCGCCACCGTCAAGACTCGCTCGATGGCGTACCAGTCTGACTACGTTTTGAACCTTTCACTCGACTACGCTAACGAAAAGAGCGGCACGGATATCCGAGCTCTGTACAACGTCTACGGCCCGCGCATCGTGGGCGTTGGCTCGCAGGGCATTCCCGACACGTATGAAGAGCCGCGCAACGTGGTCGATCTGAGCGTGGCTCAGAAGATGGCCAAGCACTTCGATGTCAAGCTGACCGCTCAGAACCTACTCGGCGCGTCGGTGACCTATTCTCACCGCGGCGCGACTGAATACTATCGCGAGGTCCGAGCCGACGGCGGCATCAGACGGCTGTTCGCCCACAAGGATCCAGAAACGCGGCGCTACGAACCGGGCGCCACCTTCAGTGTGAGCGCCCAGTACACGTACTGATCGCATTGCGGCCTGGCGGCGATGATCATTCCTCGTCCCAGCTCACCCACTTGCCGATCATCCAGTTGCTGGCCACGTCCGCACGCTTGAACGCGCCGATGTAGTTGGCGTCCCCATCTGCGCCAAACGGCTTTCCGCCGTCCACCTTCTCCGGGGGAAAGGGTGCTGGCGGGTTGGACCAGCAATCACAGTAGCCTGCAGGGGCGTCGACTCCGTTTGCCGATGTCGCCTCCTCGAATGATCCTAGGCCTCCTACCTTGTCCACGAGAGTCATGCCGTCCTGGCCGTTGCCGAAGACTAGCGAGTGGGTCAGGGAGACCGGTGACGCATCGCGGACGCTCAACCCACCGTTAGCGAAGCCAGTCAGGATGGTATTCGTGATGGAGGCGGCGGCGTTTTTCCGGAGCACAGCGCCTACCCGTGGCGGCGACAGGGCCTCCTCAGGCCCCTGACCGCACAGCGTGACGTTCGACCACTTGGTCGTGGTCAACGGGACGACGTATGGACCACCGCCTGGCAGGCCGTCCGGGCCTGGGCTGCGAAAGTCCTTGGCCGTATCCATCTCAAAGCCGCTGGAATCAGCCTCTGAAGTGGTCAAGAACTGTCGCCCGAACGCGAATTGGACGGTCCCGCTGAAGCCGTTGTCGGTATCGAACTCGTCATCGTCGCAGTTTAAAGCAATCAGGTGATCGGCGCTCACGGCGCCTCCGAACCACTCGAAGCAGTCGTCAGTACAGTTCGAGACCTGCACGTGACTCACGGTGGTACCACTGCCTACCCCACCAAAGGTGATCCCGTTCACCTCATTGTTGGGGTCAAGGTGCTTGCCCACGAACTCGACGCGCACGTAGACAAGGGAGCCGCTGCTGTCGGCATTGTGGGCGTCCGTGTTCGAGCCATAGAACTGAGCCTGAACCAAGCCCTCAATGGCGGGTTTCACGATGTCCGTTGCCAAGTTGGTGCGTGCGTTACCGAGAATGATCAGACCACCCCAATCGCCGGGCGCCCGCGAGCCCTTGGGCTGGCTGCTGGTAAACAAGATCGGAGCGTCTTGCTCGCCCACCGCTTCAATCTTCGAGCCCGGAAGGATGACCAAGACGTCCTCCTGGCTATCACCAATGATCTTCGTGCAGGGTTTGATAGTGAGCGACGCGCCGTTCATGACGTGCGTCTCCCCGTGCAGTTTGTAGGATTTGCCGCCAGCAAGGTTAAGGTCTTTCTTGATGTCCCCCTGCAGAACAACGCCACCGTCGGGGAGGTTGTCCAAGTCACAGCTGTCATCCGGGCCAACCGCGCCTTTACTCCACGGCACGGAGCACGCGTCGCCAACTGGAGCATCCCCCGCGGCATTGACGGGAGTGCCATCTCCACCGCCGTTGCTCGAGCCGGCGCGGCTATTGGACTTGCCACCCGTGGACGAGTTTGGTCGGGAGCTCGTCCCTCCCGCCGAGCTGTTGCTCTCTCCGGGTGGAGCGTGGTAGGGCGGCTCCTCAACCCCGCGCAGCTCGTCAGAGCACCCGAGCAAAATTCCCAGGCTACTCAGCGCTGCCGTCGAAAAGACCAGTCCCTGAAATCGCATGGGCGCACAGTTGTCCGGCGGGGTGAGCCGTGGGTGATGAATGCGTAACAATCTCGAGAATGGCTTGTCGCCCGAGAGCCGCGTACCGTGTCGGCATGCGTGCGCTATTCCTCAGCATCGGCGCCGCCGTCGCGCTGGCGGCTTGTGGTGGCCACAGCTCATCGAGCTCTTTGAGTAGTAGCAGGGGAACCAACCTCGGCGGCGCGGGGGCGAATTCTGCGCCAGAGGCCGGACAGGGCGGAGAGGCCGCACCAGCCGCGGAGGGTGGAATGTCAGCAAACGCTGGAACCCCTGCGATAGCTGGCGGCACGTCCCCCAGCGGCGCTGCGGGTAAGCCCCATGTGATGATGGACCCGCCGCGAGCCGCATCAGGCAAGCGCTTTTGCGAGGTGCCGCAGGAGTGCGCGGGGCTCGAGTGCCGCGCCTGGAAGAATTACACGCGCCACGTTTGCGTGAGCGAATGCCCGAATGGGGACGAGTGCAGCAAAAGCGAGTCTTGCCTGACGCGCTCGGGGGTCGAGCCGCTTTGTTTTGCCAAGTGTGATTGGCCGACCGATTGCGCTTACGCCTTCGATTGCATCGATTGGTACGGCGACGGCAACTACGCCTGCATTCCAGCCGAGTGGGCGCGGGGCGGTTAGCGCGGTGGTGGAACCGGGTTGCCCGGAATCAAATCGGGAATTTGGGGCCGCGGTTCCCAAACCGGTGCCACCGTGGAAAGGCCGGCAGGGCGCAGCAAGGCGACGAGCAAGAGCACGGCCACTGCCAGCGCTAGGGCAAGCGCGCCGGTAAGGCGCTGCGCCGGGGAAGCAGCGCGCCTGGTGCGCGGCGGGGTGGTGGCGATCATTGGATCGAGAGCCCCGCTGAAGCGGGATAGCCCGTCGGCTGCGGGATCGAGAGATCCAGTTTCGGAGGCGACGACTCCTGCGGGCGTTTCGCAAGGCATTGCTGAATGCCTTGGTCGAGCAAAGCGGAATCCAGTCCGTCGAGGTTCAGGCTCAACTGCCGGGCGGGCGCCAGCAGCGTGCTCCATGCCGCCTTGCCATCGCGAGACGAGTGCACCAACGAGCGATCCACCCGCGCTACGATCTGATCGAGCGGCACGCCGCTGCCGCCGTGGTCTTGCCACATGCGCGAGTCGACGCTGGCGTTACGGTTGTCCCCCAAGACGAACACCTCACCCGGTTGAACCACGTACGGGCGCCATTGCTTGCGCATCGGCGCGTGCACGGTCAGGTAACTGGCGCCGTCCAGGAACTCCACGACGAGCCGCCCCGTGATGTAGCCCCCGCCCGGCACCACGTTGGCATACCGGCCAGCGTCACACTTGGGCACCGGCCAGCGGTTGATGTACGGCCGGCCCGAATTCATGATTATTTCGTCCCCGGGCAGACCAATCACGCGCTTGATCAAGTACTCTGGCCCGGCGTTGGTGGTATCGCGAAAGACCACGATGTCACCGCGGTGGAGCGCGGGCAGCTTGGCAGGAACGAGAGGCGGCGCGGCGAAACTCTGTGGCGACCGACTGCCAACCAACAGGTCGTTGACCTGAAATGTGGGCAGCATGGATGAGCTCAGCACGCGGTAAAGCAGCCAGTTGGCCCGCAGCAAATACGCGCCCGCCAGCGCCACTGCCATGCTGGCGACGAAGAGTGCCAGTTGGAAGGCTTGCCGGGCGCGGCGCTGTGGTCGAGCTTTCGCCACGGCTTCCAGCTCAGCCAGGACATGCGGTGGCGAGCTGGCCGCCAACTCGAGCGGCAGCCTCGCTAAGAAGCGACCACCCGGCAGATAAAAACGCCAGTAGTTAGCCAGCGCGGCAATGACCACGAACAGCACGACCGCCAGCTCCACCGGGTGCGCGGTAGCCGTACGCACGGTCGCGTTGAGCAGCCCGCTGCCTTGGGGATCACCCCCGTGCGGCACCAGGTAGCGAGAAATCACCCCGGCCAGCAAAGCCGGAATCAGGACGAGCCATAGAAATCGCAGCAGCGCTCGAGCGGCTCGACTAGCCAGATTTGTGGTCGCGAACGCCAAGGTGCCGGGTCTCGTAGCATGACGTGAGCGCCTCCACGTGACGTTATGGAGGCGAAGCCGCGACGGCTATTTGCCGAGCTGTTCACATTCGTTGTAACGGATGTGAGGCGCCTTGCCGTTCACGAAGTCGTTTAAATACGTGTAGACCGCGAAGCCCGCGTTGATCGCGCCGCGCTTGGCCCAATTGTCGATCGTGTTGACGTCCAACAATTGGCTATTCAGTACCTCGCGTGGGCAAAGGGGCAACGCAAGGCCCCCTTGCGCGTTCGCCTGCACGAACGCTTGTGCCAACACTAACTGGGCCGGGTCCGCCGGCGGTAGGATGCACCAGGGGATGGAGTTGGCAGCGGACAGCGTTGCTTCCACGCCGCCGGGTTCGGTCCCAACAGGAGTGCCGGCCGGGTAGGTGCTCGCAGCATAGAACGAGTACGGCTGAAAGATCAGCCCTTCGGTGGTCAGATTGAACTGGACCGCTCGCAGCAGTCGGAGGTTGTTCAAAGGGCACAACGTCTGCCACAGGCCAGCCTCGCCGTTCGAGACGATGAGCGGGGAGCCCGCGTAGTCAACGCGCAAATGCCCGAACGAAGACGACGTCGCGTGCAGAACGCTCCGGCACAGCTCTTCTGCGACGGCTAGCATGTTGGCCGAGACGCTCACTTGCAGCGGATTAGGGCGCGTCGCCCCCAACACGGTGGTATTCGCCACCAGGTTGAGCACCGGGCGAGGAATTTCGCGCTGCGTTCCGCCCAGCCCCATCCAGGCCATGTAGCGGGCCGCCATCTGGTCCGGGGGAACGACGTTTTGTTCGGAAAAGATCCGCTGTCGGTTGGCAAAGGTATCGCCCGTCGGTCCGAACAGACCAACGACGAAGTTGGCGACGCGCGTGTTGCCCCCGGTCAGCTCCGCCACTTTCTGCGCCTGAATGCCTTGTGAATCGGCCTTGGGACCATGGCAATTGATGCAAATGGTGCCAAACACCGCCGCCCCCGGGGTCGTCATGTACACCGGCGTTTCGGGCGGCAGCGTGGGATCGAGCCAACTGGGTTTGCTTGGCAGGTCCGAAACCTTGGGCACCTTGCTGAAGTCGCAGCCGGGCTTTTGCTGCCAAAGGCCAAGCGGAAAGGGCGTGCTGGCAAAGGTCCGGAACGCGTCGGTCAGCTCGACATGGTTCAGTAGATCCACCACCGCTCGTTGCTCGTTCTGCTTAATGAGCTCGACCGGATAATCCCTGGATGAAGGGTCCAGCGTCGGGAACTTACCGTCGACCAGAATGTCTTTCCAATCCTGACGGCGGGGGTACCAGGGGGGAGGCAACTCGGTGAGATCGGTCTCGATCCAATGCGGGCGATCCGGAACGTCGTCGTTCTCGATCGAGATATTGTGGACCTTGTCGTCAACGGCGTAGATCTCCCCGTCGATCGGGACGAGGCGCTCACCGTCGACCACCTTTTGATCAACGATGTCCGAAGTGTCCGGGCAACGGCCGTAGCGCGTCCCGTTTCGCCACTTATCGAAGCGCGTTTTTGCGGCCTTGACCGCCTGCTCGTAGCCCGGCTCTTCCGGCTTTACTTCGAGGTAGGGCTGGGATTGGCGGTCTGGCGGGCCTGGCGGAGTGATCCCGGGTTTATCCGGCGTCCCGAGTCTATCCGGCGGAATGTCCACGGCCCCCTCCCAGACGGTCGAATCCTTCCGGACGCTCGGAATGCTCACCATCCAGTCGCCGAGAATCTGCGGCGCCCGGCAATCAAAGCCAGGCGTATTCATCGGCATGTGCGGATAAATCGTGTAGTCCTCGGCGTAGGGGAACGGAGTGTCGGTGTTCCGCCAGATCAGGCTGCGCCAAGGTGCCTCGATGTAAGTAACGTTGAGAGTGCCAGCGTCGTCCGGATTGACCAAATCCTTCGGCTTCCAATAGGTTTTGTCCGCCACCGGCAGGATGTCGAACAGCGACGGAGTGATGTAAGGCAACGTGACCTCCCCTTGCACCCCCCGTTTGATCCGCGGGCTGAAGCGCTCGAGTGGGAACTGAAAAATGCCGCCGTCGACCGAGGGGAAAAAGTTGAGCAGCGGCGCCAGCTCGGGGGCCTGCTTAGACGGAAAGCCGTTCGGGTTGTGGCAATGCGCGCAATTGCCGAACATGTAGCTCTGCGCCTTGAGCTCGTACTCGTTGCGCGGCTTGCGCTCACCTTGTGAGTCTTCGAGCAGCGTGATGTCTGCCGCCGAGTCGACGCCGCTTACCACCCCGTATTCCACGAGCCGATCGAGCTGGGTTAGCTCGTCCGGCCCTGTATCGGCGATGGTTCCGCCGTCTCCGAGCGGGCGGCGCAAGATGTCCATCGGCGTAAAGCCGAGCGCGAAGCTCGAGCTGTGGCTGCCCATGTGGCACTGAATGCAGCGGTCTCGTCCGGGCACGGCGTAGTGGCGCACCGCGCCGGCGCGCTGCAGCGCAAACGTCAAATTACGCGGCTTTGCCGCGCGAATTTCCGCCGCCTTCTGTTCGTCGGTCACGACCAAGATCACGCGATCGCGGAACGGCTCGCCATCACGTAGGGCGTCGCGCAACAGCTCGGCTTTGGTCTCGTTTTCGTCCCACAGGTAAGTGCCGAACAGCGGATTGTCTTTGCGCGACACAATCAGCCGCGTTTCGATCTTTTTCCAACGCTCGTTACCGGCCTGGTCGGTGACCTTCTTCAGGAAGGTTTTGTAGAAGCGCGTGTTCTCTGGAATCGTGAATTCTTGGGTCTGCTTGTCGAAAACGATCGATTGCCCGATCGGTACCCGTACGTGGCGCATCTTGCCCGCGTCATCCGTCCATAGCGGGTAGGCGGGCGCGAACGCGATCACGTTGTGGCGGGCAAGCTCTGCCGAATCGAACGTGGTCAGATCGGTCTGCTCCAAGTTCACTGGCAGCCCGATGCGTTCCTCCGGGGTGGCCGGCTCGGGTGGCAGCTTCTTTTGCATTTCGGCAAAACGCTGATCGGTAACGCAGTCGCTCTCCTGCTCGGTGTTCACCA
>JBBSAB010000124.1:0-22811 GCA_038252755.1 Polyangiales bacterium
ACCTCGTACAACTTGAGCGCCAGGACGCTCCCGCGACGCTTGCCTTCGGTCTTGGGGGCGGGGACTTCGGACTTCGGAGGTACGGTGGTCATGCGAAGGCCGGTCGTGAAGCGTAACAGACCTAACCCACCGCTTGGGAAGCCCCGACAACGTTGAAAAATTCGCGTTCGGTGTCGTAGGTCGCAGGGCTCTGCCCCGCTCCAAGCACCTCCCCCGCTCAACTCGAGGACGAAGCGTGCTCATCCGAACAGGTGGGATACGTCAGCCGTCCACGCTCTCTCTTAATGCCAACCTCGACGCTCACTTATCGAAGGAAGGCGACTAGCTCGGCGACCACGCGCTCGGGCTCGTCCCAGTGCACAAAATGCCCGGCGCCTTCGACATGGTGGACGGTTACGGCCGTGATCCGCTCGGGCAGGTCGTCGAGCAGCCGCGGATCGAGCGCCGGATCGCGATCACCCCAAAGAATGAGTGTCGGCGCAGCGATGACCTTCGCGCATTTCAGCGGCCAACGCACGGCCGCCCGGTAGTAGCTGAGCGCCGCCCGCACCGCGCCCGGACGTAGGAGCTCGCGCCGCGCCGCTTCGACGCGCGCCTCGGTCATCAGCTCCTTCTTGGCTACGAGCTTGCGCAGCAACCAGCGAAAAACCCAGCGCCGCGTCACGACCCACTCAGCGATACCCCGCAGCTGAAAGAACAGGATGTACCAGCTGCGCAACAGCTGCAGGCTCCGCGTCAAGGCGCGCGCGTAGCTCTCCGGATGGGCCGCGTTGATCACCACTAGCCGACTCACCAGCTCCGGATGCTCGCTGGCGAAGCAGTACGACAGCGTGCCTCCCCAGTCGTGCCCTACGACTGCCACCTGCTCGTCACCCGTCCAACGCGCCAGCGCCGCGAGATCGGCCAGCACCGCGGACGAACGATATGGTTCTAACCCCAGAGGTTTGTCCGAGAGGCCGTAGCCGCGCAGATCGGGAGCGATCGCTCGGAAACCCTGCGCTGCCAACGCTTCGGACAGCTCACGAAAACCCAGCGACGAATCCGGAAAGCCGTGCAGCAGCACTACCGGCTTGCCCGTGCCGATGACCCGCACGTGGAGCATTCCGCCCGGCGTGCTCACCATCTGAGAGTCGATCATTGTCGGTACAGGCGCTCCGAAGCTCGCAAAAACCAGGGCAATACCGACGGAGCCAAGCGTTTCATCACGTAGAGCAGCCAGGCCTCGGAGGTCACGGGCACCAGGGCTTTACCATTTTCAGCGGCGTTGACGATGGCCTTGGCGACGCTTTCCGGCGCGTGCCCGCGGCGTTGGTAGAGCTGCTGCAGGACCGCGCGTTCCGCCTCGGCGTCCGCATGCCCGCGGATCCGCGCGGTTTCCAGGATCGAGGTCGTTACGAAGCCCGGACAGACGACGCTCACCACCACCCCAGAGGGTAACAGCTCGGCGCGTAGCGCCTCCGATAGTCCCACCACGGCGTACTTGGTAGTTCCGTAGGCGCACAGGCTGGGCAAGTTGCAGTAGCCGGAGGCCGACGCGACGTTGACGATCCGCCCCGCCCCGCGCTCGCGCATCAGCGGCGCAAATGCGCGCGTGGCGTGGATGGTGCCGAACAGGTTCACGCGCAGCAGCCATTCCCAGTCCGCGGGGTCGGTGTCGAAAAAACCCCCTGAAACACCGACGCCGGCGTTGTTGACGAGGCAAAACGTCGCACCCAGCTCACGCTCGACACGCTCGGCAAAGCTCTGTACGAGCGTGGCCTCGCTGACGTCGACGGTGGCGCCGAGCGTGACGGCGCCGAGCGCCTCACAATCGGCCAGGGTCGCCGAAAGCGCCACTGCGTCGGTGTCACACCCGGCGACCTTCGCCCCTGCCCTGGCCAGGCGCAGCGCCGTAGCGCGACCAATGCCCTTGCCCGCGCCCGTCACCACCGCCACGCGTCCGCGAAGGTCAACCCGAGCCAGCTCAGTCAACCCCGTCGCAGAGAAAATTCAGCGCGCGCAGACCGGGCAGAAAGAAATACTCGCCGCCGCGGACCTGCACCACTTTGGGTAGGCCAAGGTAGCGCTCACGCGCCGGCAGCGCCTGCGCCGAGAAGATTCGCGGCACCGGCTGATCGTCGAAGTCGAACGCCTCTTTACCGATCAGCGGGTCACGCTCCGCCGATAGCCCGGCAAATTTGCAGCTATTGATCCAGGTTTGCTGAATGAACTCGAACTGACGCCGCAAGTTGGCGTTCAGCGCAACGAAGCACAGCCCGCGCTCGACGCCGTCATCGGCGCGCGGCATACCGGCGCCGAGCTTCGGTCCGTAGGCGCGGCCGCGCCGTACGATTCGATGCAGGTTGGCGTCGCGCAGTCCCTCTTTGGCGTCGTCACCAAACATGTCGCGCGGGTTGGCGCGCCGAATGTGCGCGCCAAACGGACAACGCAACCCGTCCGGATCGCGCTCGCGAAACCGAAAATCGTTTACGCCCGCGGTCGGCTCGCGCTCGCTTTCCGGCGCCTCGACCAGCGGCACACCATTCGGCCAACGTCCAACGAACCGCGCAGCGATCAACTTGGCGCGCTCAGCGACGTCCGCGGCCTGCTCGGCGACCGCGGCGTCCCAGCAGTACTGCCAAAAACTCGCTACGTCTTGGCGCAGCTTGCGCAGCACCAGGTACGTGCCGTTGTAGCCAAAACCAATGCGATCCGTGCCCGCGACCGGGAACGGGTGTTCGCGCATGCCGCGGCGCCGCTTGGCACTAGGGATGCTGGTTACCTTGCCGTAGGCATTCGGATAGCCAATCACCAACTCGCCGGTGGCGATCTTCACGTCGCCGGGTTGGCGTTTGCGACCGCTGCCGCGAATGTACGGTTGCGCCAAGCCATCCGCAAAACCGAAATGCTCCCGGCCGTCCTCTGGTAGCCCGACGTCTTCGATAAGGCGCGCGATGCCGAACTTGTCGAACAATTTTCCGAGCTCAGCCGAGCGTTCTGCCAGCTCGGCATCGTTGCGCGCGTACAACATGGCCACGGCGTCGACCGGTTCAGCCGCGTTGCCCCACTGCCAGGTGGTGGGGTCATCCGAATAGCGGTCCCCGAGCACGTTCGAACGCTCGGGGTGGGCCATGCCTTGCACGAACTCCCGCTGAAACGTGCCCAAGTCCTCGGCCGACAGCCCGAGCGCCGTGAGGCCACGCGCCGAAAACGCCAAGTTGAAGCGGTATTGGCCGTGCTTTTCCTCGACGCCGCTGGTGACGTCGGTCACGACTCGCCGCAGCCATTCGCGCGGTTGACCGCCGTCGAACTTCAGCAGGTAGAAGCGCGAACGCGGGTGCTGTTTGTACGCAAACAGCATCAACCCTTGAACGTCAGTTCGTTCCACGGCTTCTCCTCATAGCAGAGCCAATAGCCGTTCCGAGCGGCTCACATCGAGCTCGCTGCCCAGAAGCTCACGCAGCGTTGCGTTTTGAATCACGTCGCCGACCGACAGCGTCGGGTACGCGCTGTACCAAACCTGCGTTGGCACTTGAAAGGCGCGCGTCCAGGCTTTGAACGACTCTTCGTCGCGCGCGCCCTTGAACAAGAGCAGACGGGTTTTGGGGTACCAAAGCGTGTTGGTCCAAATCATCGTTAGGCCCATCGCGGCCTTGTCCACGAACTCGCCCAAGTACGCTTCCCAACTGCCGTCGTAGTTGCTGAAGAACAGCAGCCGACGATCGGGGAGAGCGACCCAGCGGGCGAAATGGATCGTCTGAATTCCGCCCAAACGTCCGGTCAGAGCGCCTGAATCAGCCAAGGCCGTGACCAAGTAGACCATCGTTTGCAGGGCGAAGGCGCGGTACCAACCGGGCTTGAGCGGCACCATGTGGGTGAGCCCATTTTGATCGACGCGGTCCTCTTCGACACCAATGCCATCGCGCTTGGCGTTCAACTCGGGCGTGTCGAAGCTCGGCTGATCGCGACGAGCGCGCTCGTCCAGCCATTCGAAAAACGGCGCCAAGAAGAACGCCAACAGCACCGCGAAAGGTCGAGCAAAAGCCCGCGCCAGCACGCCGGACTTTTCCGACAATCCGCGATCGACGTAGCCCAGCGTGAGTCCGCCCTGCGTCGCGACGGCGCGCGCCGTGCGCTGCAGCTCGAGCGCCAGCGGCAAGGCGTCCCGCGCGTCGACCTTGGCACCGGTCGAAAGCTCACGCAACCGACCCTCGACCGCGCGACGCAACGCAGCGTCGCCGTGCACGACCGGTACCGAAAGCCCCCCGTGTGCGATGTAGAAAGCGGCCGCGCGCAGGGAATTATTCCGAAAAAACTGGGCCAGCTCCGCCAGTTTGTCCGAGCCCGGGTAGCCTTCAACGTGCGCAAAAGCGCCATCCAGCAAGGGCCCGAGCGCCACGCGCAGATCGGCGACGTGGTCCATCAGATCGCCATCGAAATTCGTCTCGAATGCCAGCAGGTGCTGCTCACCGATCGCGCGGCCGTCGACGTCGACTGACGGTGGCAGCAGTACCCAGCGCGCAAAATGCAAACTGCCCGCACGGCTCAGCGCGCGCTGTAGCTCGCGCTTGTGCTGGCGCAGCCAGGCGTCGCTGGTCGCCTCCTGCCCGGCCGCGATCGGCGCGACGACCGTCAACGCTTGTTGGCGAACCACGCTCACCGCAAGACTCCTCGAAACCCAGGCGCGCTCATGTCGAGACAGCGCTCGACGTTGACGATCCCCTGCGCGACCAGCTGCTCCGTGCTCGCTTCCAACAGCTCTCGTCCTGCTTGGCCGCCAGCAAGGGCACCGCGCCTGGCCTTGGCACAACTCGCTAGATAGCCCATGTCGACGCGCGAAAGGCCCGAAATCGCGAGATCCAGCTGCTGGAGCGCCCGCTCCCTCTGACCCTGCCCGGCGAGCAAGCAGCCCATCACGTGGTGGCCCATCGGCGCCGCGTAGTCCGGCCGGTCACTAAGTAGCTCCTTCGCGCAGCGCTCCGCCAGCCGCCAGAGCGTGGTCTGGTCACCGCCCTCTTCGGCTGCCGACAGCGCACACAGGCCGCGCTCGAACGTGGTGCAGACCCGCATCATGTGCACGCGCAAGAAATGCGCAGCGCGGATCTTGGCAAAGTCGACCTCCATCTCTTGGTGCGCCAGCTTGCCGCGACCGCGGTATCGGTTGGCGGACACGCGCGACACCAAGCTGCCCCAGTGTCCGCCCGTGAACTTCTCCGAGAAATTCCCGCCGAACCTGGGAAATTCACGGGCGATGCGATCAGCCGTGTCCGGATCGTCGGCGACAATCGCGGTGATCGCCGCTGGATAGACCATGTGCATCAACGCAAACCGGTCGGCGCGCTCTTGCGCCTCACGCAAGACCTCGGGCACACGCAGGGCCGCCTCCTTCAGCTCACCGCACAGAATCAGCGCGTTCATCGACCAAGCGACAGCGTTGGCCAGCTCCCAATGCACCCCACGGCAGCGTTCGCGGATGATCTGTTCGGCGGCGTCCAACGTGGCTTGAGCTGCGCGCCACTCGCCACAGAAGACGCGCACCAACCCGGCCGCGAGCCGCGCCAGCGCGATCGCGTGCGGATCGTTGCTGCGGGTCGCCAGGCTCTCGGCGGTCCGGACCAGGCCCTCGATGCTGTCCCGGCCACGCACCTCGACGGCGGCGCGCCCGGAGGCTTCGATCGCCAGCGCGCGGCAAATCCGGATCGGCTCGCCGCAGTCGAGCGCCAAGAGCAGATGCCGTGCGCCAAAGTCTGCGGCGCGCACCACGTCGAACAGCGCTAGCCCCGAGCTAGCCGCGAACGCGACGTCGATGCGCTCGAGCTCACTCGGCGCGACCGTGTCGCGCTGCTCGAAGCGCATGCCGCGCAACATTAGCCGCGCGCGATTGCCGACCAATGAGACGACCGCCGACGCGGTCGTCTCCGGGTAGCCGAGCTTCACGTCGGCCAGCGCTTCGCGCAGCAATCGCAAGCCTTCGGTCTCACCGCCACTCTTCAGGAAGTGTTCGGCCGCCATCCGTCGCAGCGCGGTGCGTTCACCGGCCGGCGCGTGGTGCACGGCGCTGGCGAACGCGGCCTCGGCGGCGTGACCTGCCGCCAGCAACATGTCACCCACGCTGCGCTCGAGCTGCCAGCGCGGATGCGGCACGCTGAGCTCGATCGCGCGCCGGTACAGCCCCGCCGCCCGCAGGAACGCGAAGCCACGCGCGGCCGCTTCTGCCGCCAAAAGCACGTGCCGGCGCGCGCCGTCTGCCTCGCCCGCGGCCAAGAAATGTTCGACCAGCACGCCGGCTTCCACGTCGCCGACCCGCTCCAGCGCCGTCGCCAAGCGCGCGTGCAGGCCGCGCTGCCGCTCGGGGTCGATGCTACCAAGCAAGCTATCGCGGATCCGCCCGTGATAAATATCGAGCAGCTCACGCTCACCGCTCTCGACCGAGCGCGTCAGCTTGGCGACGCGCAATCGCGCCCGCAACGAGTCCGCGTCGTTGAGGCCGACGACTGCCTCCGCAATTCGAATCGGCAGTGGGCCGCCCGCGACGCACAAGACTTCGAGCAACGCGCGGCCCTCGGCCGGCAACTCGTCGACGCGACCCTGAATCACCGCGTCGAGCGAGATAAGGCCGCTTGTCTCGTCGGCGCCCCCCGTGCGCTGCCACGCCGACAGCTCCGAGACGAACAGCGGCAAACCCTGCGATTCTTCGGCGATCCGCCGCACCACCTCGGGCGACGACTCGGCTCGGTCACCCAACGAAAGCGCCGCGAGCCGCGCGCAGTCTTCGTAGCTTAGCCGCGCCAGCTCCAGCCGTTCAATCTTACCGTTGACGCCGATTCGCTCGACGAGCCCCAACAGCTCGGTCAAGGCGACGCTTTTGCCCAGCGACTCAGAGCGGAAACTGCCGATCAGCATCATCGCCGGCGCTCCTGGCGCGTGCAGCACCTGCTCGAGTAACGCCACGCTGTCGACGTCGGCCCACTGCAGGTCGTCGATGTGGATCACCAACGGTCGGTCGTCGGCGATCGCCCCGAGCAAGCCGCGCAGGGCCATGAAGGCTCGGCGTCGCAGCTCTTGCGGCTCGCCAGCTTCGGCACGCTCGGCGCCGCGCCGCTCCAGCGCGGGCACGCCGCGCAGCACCGGGAAAACCCGCAACAACTCCGCCGCATGCGTCGGCAACAAGCTGCCCAGCTCCTGCTGCGGCATCAACGACAACCAGCGGCTCAGCTCGTCGACCACGCTGTCGAGTCCCTTGAACGGCACCGCTTCGCGCTCGTAGCAACGGCCGTGCAAGACCAGAGTCCGCGGTGTTTGCGCGACCTCCTTCAAGAAGCGCTGAATCAACGTGGTCTTGCCGATGCCCGACGCGCCGGAGATCAGCGTGAACACCGCTTCACCGCGCGACGCGCGCCGCAGGCCATGACGCAGCACGCTCAGCTCGGCCTCGCGCCCGACGAACGCCCGCGATGAGCCGGTCGTAGTCGACGGGCTCATCGAGCGGCTAGTCGTGCGCACCCCGGGGCGCGCGGCGCGCAGCCGGTCCAAAATCTCGGTACCCTGCGGGCGGTCTTGCGGCGCCGGCGCCAACAAGTCGAGGCACAACGCGCCCAGATCAGCCGGCACGCCTTCGACGATCTCGCTCGGCGGGCGCGGCCGGCCCTGCTGCTTGGCGTACAGCACCTCTTCGGGCGCGCCGTCGAACGGCAACTGCCCGGTCAGCGCTTCGTACAGCATCACCCCCATGGCATAGAAGTCTGCCGGCGGCCCGACCAACGACGCGCGGGCCTGCTCGGGCGCCATGTACGCCGGCGTACCGAGCACCAAATCTTCAACCCGCTCGCTGCCGCGGCCCAGCTCGCCCACCACGCCGAAGTCCAGCAAAACCACCCGACCTTCCGGCGTAACCATCACGTTCGACGGCTTGATGTCACGGTGCAGGCGACCCGAAGCGTGGATCGCCAGCATGCCATCGAGCAGGCCCAACGACGCCTCGCGCAGCCGGGTCGCGTCGCCGACTTGCTCGCCGCTGTTGACGATCGCAAGCAGCCCGCTAGCGTCGACCTCCGACTCGATCAGCGCAGCTTCAATCGTCGGTGCGCTCGAAACCAGCGGTCGCAGGATCGATCCCGCGTCCGTGCGCGTGAGCTGGGCGCCGGAGACGCGCGTGATCCCGCGCACATGACTGACGAAATCGGTCCCCTCCAGCAGCTCCATCGTGAAAAACCACTGGTCGCCCTCGGCGAACAGCTCGTACAGCTGCACCACCGACGGATGGGCGATGTCAGCGAGCGAGCGAAACTCTTTCTTAAAACGCAGCAGCGCCGACGGGTCGAGCCGCGTCATCGTCTTGAGCGCAACCGCGGACGAGCGACGCAAGTCGCGTGCGCGATAGACGACACCCATCCCGCCCTCGCCAAGGATGCCCTCGATGATGAAGCGGTCGTTGCCTTTGAACTCGCTCAGCGCAAGTTTCGTGGCCAAAATAGGCTCCCACGCTACCTGCGGCTCACCCTTCAATCAACACCGGCCACACGGCCTCGAAAAAGATCCTAGTCTCCTACAGTGTGGCACCCGAAAAACCGGTACGGAGGGCTCGGAGCGCGCTCGAGCTTCACGCGCGTTATTTTGATCCGGATCACGACGAAGCGGTCACGCCGAAACAAACGCTGAAAGGAATGACGGATCTCGGGTTGCCTTGGCTGCTCGCCGCGCCGCTCGCGCTCGTCATCAACGGCTTCCTCGGCCTGCTGACGCGCAAGAAGCCGTCACTCAGCATTTCAGTTCCGGACATTGCCCGTGGCAAGCATGGCTTCGAGACGGGGGTGTTCGGCGAGGGCGGACAGCTCGATGAAACGGCGTTCGAAGAGTTGTTCCAGGCGCCACATGCGCGTCACCCGCGCGATCGCCTGACCTACGGCGAGTTTCGCAGCCTGGTCGTGAAGCGCGGCGATCCAGGGCGACCTGCCGGTTTCGTCGGCTCGGTGCTGGCGCGGATTTTCTCGGCCGCCGAGGTGTACACGCTGTTCTGCCTGGCCTCTGACTGCCAGAAGCTGGTCGGCGACCAGCTGCTGCCAGCGATCAGCCGCAAGAACCTGCGCCGCTTCTACGAAGGGCGTCTCTTTCCCTTGTTGGCGCGCAGGCGCCGGGTGTTGTCGTGGCGGGGCGCGCCGTAGGGTCCCGTCGCCTCGCGTCGGTTCTGCATGAAGGTCGGGAACGATGAGCCACCTTCCGGCGGCACCAGGCACTGCGGCCCGCGCCCAATCAAATCGCCGCGACCGGCGCGCTTCAGCGCCTCGCGCGCTAGCGGCTGCTGCTTCGGATCCCAGTAAAAGAGCAACGCCTTCATCTGGCGTTTTTCGCGCAGCTCGTGCGCGGTGTGGACCGGCTCTTGCGTGAACGGATCGAGCCCCGTGTAATACATCGAAGTCGCCATCGACATCGGCGTCGGAATGAAATCCTGCACCTGCCGCGGCCGCATGCCCTTACGCTTCAGGTACAGCGCCAACTCGACGGTGTCGGTCAAGGTCGAGCCCGGGTGCCCGGTGATGAAGTACGGCACCAGATACTGCTCTTTGCCGGCCTTTTCGCTGGCTTTGCAGAAGGAATCGGCGAAGCGCTCGTAGCTCTCGATGCCCGGTTTTTTCATCTTCTCGAGCACACGCGGGTTGGTGTGCTCGGGCGCCACCGACAGCTGCCCACCGGTGTGGTGCTTCGCTAGCTCGCTAATGAACTCTGGGCTGCGCTCGGCCAAGTCGTAGCGTACGCCGGAAGCCACGAACACGCGGTTCACGCCCGGCACCTCGCGGACTTTTTTCAACAGATCGATCACCGGCTGGTGATCCGTCACCAAGTTCTTGCAGATGCCGGGATGCACGCACGACAAGCGCCGACACGCGCTCTCGGTGCGCTCGTCCTTGCACGTCATCTTGTACATGTTCGCCGTCGGCCCGCCGACGTCGCTGATCATCCCCGAAAAGCCGGCCATCCGCGTCAACGCCCGCACCTCGCGCACCACGCTGTCGGACGAACGGCTCTGAATCACTCGGCCCTCGTGCTCGGTGATGCTGCAAAACGTGCAACCGCCGAAGCAGCCGCGCATCGTGACGATCGACTCCTTCACGGTCTCGAACGCGGGCACCTTGTCGGCCTTGTAGCTCGGGTGCGGTGCGCGCTCGAACGGCAGGTCGTACAGCGCGTCCATTTCTTGCTCGCTCAGCGGCAGCGCCGGGCGGTTGAAGTACACCCCCTGCTTGCCGTGCATCTGCAAAATTGGTCGGGCATTTTGCGCGTTGGTCTCGACCTGAAAGCGCTGCGACATCGTCGAAAACGCGCGCTTGTCGGCCAGCACCTCTTCATAAGAAGGCAGCACGACCGGCAAGCCGTCGGGCACGAATCTACTCGGCGATGCGGCGATGCGACCCCACTCTTCGGCGTCGTCGATCACGTGAGCGGTGCCGCGCACGTCTTTCAGCTGCCCCACACTCTCGCCGCCATCCAGCCGCCGCGCGATCTCCCACGCGGCGCGCTCGCCCATGCCGAACACGAGTAAATCAGCCTTGGCGTCGAGCAAGATCGAGCGCCGAATCGAGTCCGACCAATAGTCGTAGTGCGCGATGCGTCGTAGCGACGCCTCGATGCCGCCGAGCACGATCGGCGTCCCCGGAAACGCCTGCCGGCACAGGTTCGAATACACAATCGTGGCGCGATTCGGGCGCATCTCGGTGCGGCCGCCCGGCGAGTACTGGTCCTCCGAGCGCACCTTCTTCTGCGCCGTGAGCTTGTTCAGCATCGAGTCGAGGTTGCCGGCGCTGACACCGACGAACAGCCGCGGCCGCCCCATGCGCGCGATGTCTTCGGGCGTGCGCCAATCCGGCTGCGCCACCACGCCGACTTTGTAGCCGCGCGCCTCCAAAAAGCGCGCGATCAAGATCGGTCCGAACGCGGCGTGGTCGACGTAGGCGTCGCCGGTCACGATCAAGATGTCGAGCTCCGAGTAGCCGCGCGCCTTCATCTCCGCGGCTGTCGTCGGCAAGAAGCCGCGCCTCGCGGTGGGAGGGGCCGCCTTACCGGGAATCCGCAGCTGAACAAGGTCCACGGAGGGCGGTGTAGCAGGATCCACTCAAAACTCCGCGAATCAGCTCATTTTGGGCTGATGTTGCAAAGTTTGCGCAGTGTGTCGACCCAATAGGTACCTCGCGCGGCAGATTTCGAATGTTTCCGCGTCCCGCGCTGCGACGCCACGGCTGGCATGTTTTCTGCTCTTCCAGCGGGCGTCATGAGCGGCACGAGCCGTATCCCCCATCCCGAAGCCGACATTTCTGGCCGCGCTCCCGAGCGCCGCATCCATCACCGAGTGATGGTCGGAGCCGCCGCCTGGGTGCTCATCGACGACGAACGCTTCGGCGCAGAGTGCGTCAACGTCTCGATGGGCGGCGCCGCCGTCAAGACGGACGCCCGCATCGCGACCGGCAGCATCGTCCGCTTCGAGCTGTCGCTCGGCATGGACGGCGGCTCGGTCGCGATTCAGTGCGAGGTCGTGCGCGCTTCGAAGGCGGAGCTCGGCCTGCGCTTCATGGCGCTCGACCGTGCGTCGCTCGAGGCGGTCCTCTCGCTTTTGTAAACCGCAGGCGTCAACCTACGGCTGACGTCAGTCGAGCGCGCCGAACGCTTCACGTAGCCGCATCAAATCCGGCTCGAGAACGTAGCCGCCGATGCCAACGCGGAACGAGATCGTCGTCTCGTCGCCCCAGGGCCACCACAAGCCGTACACCACGAGGCGACCACTGGTGTCGCCGGTGAACAGCCGCTGGTCGGTGCGGACGCCGCCGGTATTCTCGGCAACCTCACGCACTTGAGGCGGAGCGTTGACGACGGTCTTCATCGTCCACTCGCTTGGGAAGTACTGGCTCACGACTGCGCGCGCCTCGGAGTCCAGCTCGCTGCTGAACGACGACGCCACGCATGAGAACCGGCTGTCCCAGCTGAAGCCCCCCTTGATCCACGCCTTCTTGAAGCGCCCGCACATTTCGAACAGGGCTGCCGAGGAGGAGCCTCCGCGTACTTCCATGCCGCCAGCCTAGCCGGTTTCGGGGACGATGGCAGGTTTGTGCCGTGATATCGGGCGCGCTGTCTCGTGGGTCGGCAGGTCTCGTCCCGCCCCCCTCCCGCCCGCCCCCCTCCCGCCTCCGGCCGGCCCGCGGCCCTCGTTGCCGCGTCCAAATTTTGGCCCGGCATCCAGCCGAACCTCCGTCTGAACGTTCTCCGGCCGGCCGGGAAACGACCTCTTCGCTTGTTGCGAGGCACAAACTCCTCTACTAAGCCGCCCGGCCGCCTATGAGCAGAAATACCGTTAGCGATTTTGTGCAGTTCGAAGACGCCGTCCTCGGTCGGAAATGGTCCGGCAAGAAGGTCCCGATTTCCGATGTCTACGAGGCCTACATCGACGGCAAGCTCGATATCCCCGCCGACAAGTGGAACGATTTCTTCGCGACTCGTCACGAAACCATGTCGTTTCGGCTGACCGACTCGCACATCCGCTGGGCGTTCACAAACTTCCTGCCTGAAGTGACGATTCACTCCAAGGCGCAGGACAGCCGCATCGTTAGCGAGCACTACAACCGCGGTAATGACTTCTTCGAGTGGTGCCTCGGGCCGGCCATGGTCTACACCGCCGCCTCGTTCGAGACGCCCGACATGCCGCTCGAGCAAGCGCAGTACCGCAAGATCGACCGCGCCTGCACCAAGCTTCAGCTCAAGCAGGGCGAGACCTTGCTCGACATCGGCTGCGGCTGGGGCACCTTCGTGGCGCGCGCCGCCAAAGAGTTCGGCGCCAAGACCTACGGCGTGACGCTCGCCCAAGAGCAAGTGAACTTCGGCACCGACCGCATCAACAAGTACGGCGTGGCCGACCGCGCCAAGGTCGAGGTCTGCGACTACCGCAACATCCAGGGCAAGTTCGACAAGATCGTCAGCCTGGAAATGGTCGAGCACGTCGGCATCAAGAACCTGGTCGGCTACTACCAGAAGGTGCACGAGCTGCTCGCCGACGAAGGCTTGTTCGTCCTGCAGTGGACCGGCATCCGCAACCTGTACAACCCGCAGAACCCGCTCTCGGCGCTGACCTTGCGCCCGGAAGACCTGATCTGGGGCTTGTTCATGAACCGCTACATTTTCCCGGGTGCCGACGCGAGCCTCACACTCTCGGGCATGATTCGCGCGGCGGAAGACGGCGGCTTCGAGGTCACCGACGTCGAGAACATGAGCCCGCACTACGTGATCACCTTGCGCGCCTGGCGCGACATCTGGGTCTCCAACCGCGAGAACGTGATCAAGGCTTACGGCGAGCGCTGGTACCGCCTCTGGTACTTCTTCCTGCACTGGTCGGCGCTGATCGGCGAGCAGGGCTCGGCGTTCACCTACCAAATCATGATGCACAAGAACTCCGACAGCTTTAACCGCAAGAAGCTGCAGTTCGACATGGGCAAGAACTGGCGCTGAGAGAGCTAGCAGTTAGCAGTTAGCAGTTGGCAGTTGGCAGCTGCGGGCGCCCGCTCGACCTGCGAGGTCGAAGCGCAGCGCGTGGGCAACTGGCTCAAGCGGAGGGCTCGGCAAGATCGAGGCCGAAACTGCAAACTCCAAACTCACCCGTAAAAGGCGACGAGCTCAATGCTTGTCGCCTTTTGCCTGTCTAAACCCGAACCGCTGAGCGAGTTAGCAAGCAGCAGTTGGTCCAGGGCGTTCTCGATCCGGGAGCGCTCACGCCTCGAGCAACACCCTTTCGGCTCGCTCTGATGCTCGAAACTGCCGACTGCCAACTCCAAACTGCCAACTTTCTGGAACCGCTTCCAGATCCGTTCCAGCATGCTAAGCTTGTGCCCCTAATGGCTCAGTTTCCGAAAACGTTCGTTTGGGGCGCGGCGGCGGCTTCGTATCAAATCGAAGGCGCCGTGAACGAAGGTGGGCGCGGCGCGAGCGTTTGGGACATGTTCTGTCGCAAGCCGGACGCGGTATGGAACGGGCACACCGGCGACGTCGCGTGCGACCACTACCATCGCTACGCTGAAGACGTCGGGCTGATGAAACAGATCGGGCTCCAGGCGTATCGGCTGAGCATCGCCTGGCCACGCATCCAGCCGACCGGCGTCGGCAAGCCGAACGAAGCCGGGCTCGATTTCTACGATCGGTTGATCGACTCGTTGTTGACCGCCGGCATCACGCCGTGGGTCACGCTCTTTCACTGGGATTTTCCGCTAGATTTGTACCACCGCGGCGGCTGGCTCAACCGCGACAGCGCGGACTGGTTCGCGGACTACACGACCCACGTCGTCACCCGCCTGTCCGACCGCGTAAAGCACTGGATGACCCTGAACGAGCCGCAGGTGTACATCGGCGCCGGCCACCACGAAGGCCGCCACGCTCCCGGCGACAAGCTGGCGATGAAAGAGGTGCTGCTAGCCGGGCACCACACGCTGCTCGCCCATGGCAAGAGCGTGCAGGCAATCCGCGCCGCCACCAAGCAGCCGTGCCGCATCGGTTACGCGCCGGTCGCGCTGTCGAAGATGCCGTTCGACCCCAGCTCGGCCGCGGACATCGCCGCCGCTAGGCAGTCGATGATGAGCGTCACGGTCGAGACACCGTGGACCAACACGTGGTGGATGGACCCGGTTTTCCTCGGTCACTACCCGGAAGACGGCCTCAAGCTGTTTGGCGCCGACGCGCCAACGCCGCACGCCGGTGATCTCGAAACCATCCAACAGCCGCTCGATTTCTGCGGCGGCAACATCTACCAAGGGCAGTACGTGACTGTCGGCGCCGCTGGCGCACCAGTCGACGTGCCGATGCCGATCGGCGCCAAGCTCACTGCGTTCGAGTGGTACGTCACGCCGGAAGCCATGTATTGGGGCCCCAAGTTCCTGTACGAGCGCTACAAGTTGCCGATCGTGATCACCGAAAACGGCATCTCGTGCCGCGACTGGATCTCGAAAGACGGCCAAGTCCACGACGCGCAGCGCATCGACTTCACCCACCGCTACCTCGAACAAGGCGCCCGCGCGATCGCCGACGGCGTCCCGCTCGAAGCCTATTTCCACTGGTCGTTCATCGACAACTTCGAGTGGGGCCACGGCTACAAGCACCGCTTCGGCATGGTCTACTGCGACTACGACGCTGGCGGCACCCGCACCGTCAAAGACAGCGCCCGCTGGTACACCGAAGTCATCCGCAGCAACGGCGCTTCGCTCCTCTAACCGATACGGGTGGTAGGCCGTGTTCCTGTTGGGGCTGCCCAGCTGGGCAGCCCGTAACCCCGGCCTCACCAGGAGACCCTGTTCGGACCGAGCATAAGCTCACGTGAGTTCATCGGCGCGGCGGGAGCTCGGACCGCGACCGACGCCGCCAGCGAGCTGGCTCCAATCTTGATGTTTTGAATAGCGATTAGCGGCTACGGCCGAGAATCACCATCAACACCACCGCGCCGATCACGCTGCCGATCCAGCCGGCGCTGTGAATGCGGCCGAAGCCATCGCCCGCGATCAAGTTACCGATCACACCGCCGACGAAGGATCCACCAGCGCCGATCAGCGTCGTTGTTATGCAGCCCATCTTCTGTGTGCCTGGCATCACCGCCCGCGCGATGAGCCCGACTACGAATCCGAAGACCAAAAACAGAAGAAGGTGCATGTGTTCCTTTTGTAGGCGGGACAGGGGTCGAACCTGCGACAGCCGGTGTGTAAAACCAGAGCTCTACCGCTGAGCTACCCGCCTGTGGGTTCACGGGTGGTAGCACGTGAGTCGCACTTGGGTGAAGGATGTAGGCTCAAGTACGGGGAAATTCGCCTGGGGGGCATCAAAGTGCAGCCACCATGCAGAGCGTCCGGGCTGGTCGGAAGTTTGCGCGCATGGCCATGCCTTGAGAGTGAGAAAAACCGCATAAAAAGCTGCGCAAGCTCATGGAGCTACTACCGCCGGACACTCACTTTGTTGGTGCATCACGGTTCTGGAGGTCGCATGCCTGGTCGCATTGGCTCGTGGCTACTGCTCGCTACCTTGGCCGGCTGCCAGGGAAACATCCGAGGCTCGCAAGATGGTGGCAGCGACGGCCTCGTTCCCGGCGGCGCTGGCGCAGGGATGAGTAATCCGCTGCCGCCCGGCACCGGCTTCGACACCAAGAGCGAGTGCCAAAAGCTAGGCACGGGTCTCAACCCCGGCCCTTCGCCGCTGCGTCGGCTCACGCGCGACGAATACGACAACACGCTCGCCGAGCTAGCCAGCGACGCCAGCAAACCCGGCAGAGACTTCCCGCCGGAAGCGCGCGCGCTCGGCTTCAACAACATCGCCGACGCGCAAACCGTCACCGCCGTCTTGGCCGAAGCGTACCAAACGGCCGCTTCCGGCATCTCGGAGCGCGCGACCGCGAAAGGCAGTACCTTGCTCGGCTGCGCCGAAACCGACACCGCGTGCGTCGACGGCTTCATTCAGCGCTTTGGCTCACGCGCCTACCGCCGCCCGCTCGCCGCAGACGAAGCCGCACGCCTGCGCAAAGTCTACGATTGGGGCGCCAAGAATACGACCGCGCTCGACGGCGTGCGGATGGTGATCGAGGTCCTGCTGCAATCGCCAGATTTCCTGTACCGGCCCGAGCTCGGTGCGGGCGCCGCGGTTTCGGGCGTCCTCCACCTCTCCTCTTACGAGATGGCGACGCGGCTTTCGTACCTGCTGCGCGGCTCGATGCCCGATCAGCCGTTGCTCGACGCCGCAGCGGCTGATCAGCTGAAAACCCCAGAACAAGTGCTGGCACAGGCCGCACGCTTGCTGGCCGATGCGCGCGCCCGCGACACGTTCAAGAGCTTTCACCGCCAATGGCTCGATCTCGAGCAGGTGGCGGGCATCGAACGCGATCCGAAGCTGTACGCCGGCTACACCGACAAGATCCCGGAGCTGCTCCAGCAAGAAACCGAATCGTTCATCGACCACGTGATCTTCGAAGACGGCGGCAAGCTCTCGACGTTGTTGACGGCGCCTTACACGATGGCCAACAACGCGCTCGCCACCTTCTACGGCATGGCGGCGCCCGCTGGCGATGCGTTCGCGGTGGTGCAGACCGATCCGGCGCAACGCAAAGGCCTGCTCACGCAAGGCAGCTTGCTCGCCTTGCAGTCCAAGCCGCAGCAAACGTCACCGGTCCACCGCGGCAAATTCGTGCGCGAAAGCCTGCTCTGTCAGTTCCTGCCGCCGCCGCCCGCCAACCTGGTCATCACCCCGCCCGAGCTGAACCCGAGCCTGACCACACGCCAACGTTTCAGCCAACACTCCGCCGACGCCAGCTGCTCCGGCTGCCACAAGCAGATGGATCCGCTCGGCCTCGGCTTCGAGCATTTCGATGCTGTCGGGCGCTGGCGCCAAACCGAGAATGATCTACCGATCGACGCCACCGGCAACCTGGTCATGACCGACGTGGACGGCGACTTCGACGGCGCCGCCGCGCTGGCCGACAAGCTGGCCAGCAGCGAGCAGGTCGCCGACTGCATGATGAAAGAGTGGGCGCGCTTCAGCTTCGGCCGCAGCGAAACCGTCGAAGATGCCTGCACGCTCGAGCACACCAAAACCAAGTTCAAAGACAGCGGCCACGACATCAAACAGCTAGTTTTGGCTCTGACCCAAACCGATGCGTTTCTGTACCGAAAGGCGGTGGTGCCATGAAGCGCCTGAGTCGTAGGACGATGCTGCGCGGTGCTGGCGGCGTGGCGCTCGGCCTACCGTTCTTGGAGATCATGGGTCGGCCCAAGCCGGCGCTCGGCCAAGCCATGCCGGGCTACACCGCGGCCGGCACGCCCAAGCGCTTTTTGGTTTGGTTCACACCTAACGGCACGATTCCCGACGCGTGGACGCCAATCGGCGGCGAGACTGATTTTACGTTCTCGCGCATCCTGAAGCCGCTTGAGCCGTTCCGAAAGAAGCTGCTCATTATCGACGGCGTCGACCAGCAAGGCGAAGGCGGCGACGGCCACCAGAACGGCATGCAAGGCATGCTGACCGGGCAAACCTTGAACCCCGGCGCCTTCAAAGGCGGCGACGGCGGCACCGCCGGCTGGGCCAACGGCATCTCGGTCGATCAGCGCATCGCGCAGGTCATCGGCAAGGACACCAAGTTCCAGTCGCTCGAGCTCGGCGTGCAAACCGGCAACGACGAAAACAACTGGAACCGCATGTCGCTGCTCGGGCCAGATCAGCCGCTACCGCCTGAAAACAGCCCCTTCAAGGCCTACGAGCGCATCTTCAAAGACTTTGCTGCGACGCCCGACGCCGCCAACAAGGCAATCGAACGCGGCAAGACCGTGCTCGACGCGGTGTCCGAGAACTTCCGCGCCCTGCAAGCCAAGCTCGGCGCCGAAGACAAGGCGCGGCTCGAAAAGCACCTGCAAGCGATCACCGAGGTCGAAGGTCGCTTGGGCCTGAAGCCGAAGGCCGCGCTGGATTCGTGCGCCGCACCCGTGCTGGGCGCGAACACGCTGGCCGTAACCAAGAACGAAAACTTCCCGGCCGTCGGCAAGCTGCAGATGGACCTGATGGTGATGGCGATGGCGTGTGATCTCACGCGCGTCGGCAGCATCATGTGGAACCGCTCGGTTGGCGGCGCGACCCACACCTGGGCAGATCCGACGATTGTCCGCGGCCACCACGACATGTCGCACGACGGCGACACCCTGCCAGACACGGTCGAGTGGCTGACCAAGATCAACATCTGGTACGCCCAGCAATTCGCCTATTTGCTGAAGAGCTTGGACGACATCCCGGAAGGCACCGGGACCATGCTCGACAACACCGTGATCTTCTGGTGCAACGAGTTGGCGAAGGGCAACAGCCACTCGCGCAACGACAGCCACTACGTCGTGGCCGGCGGCGCTGGCCACTTCAAGATGGGTCGCTCCGTGAAGTTCACCTACAAAGACACGGTGCGATCGAACAACCTTCTGCTGTCGTTCGTGAACTCGATGGGCATCCCGGACACTACCTTCGGCAAGCCCGAGTGGTGCACGGGTCCGCTCGCCAGCATGGTCTAGCGGCCGCGCGCGACGATGGTCGCCCCGACCAGCACCAGCGCGGTGCCGAGGGCTTGCACCAGGTGCACCGGCTCGCCCAGCAGGAAGTGCGCGAGCGCGATCGTGGAAACTGGGCCAACCGCGCCGATGATCGCCGACGCGCCTGCCCCGATCCGGCGAATGCCTTCGGCGAGAAGAAAGACGGGTAGAACCGTGCAAACCAGCGCCAACAACACGCCGTCCAGGTACACGACCGGTGCGTGGCCGCTGAAACGGCCGCCGACGACCCAGAAATGAAGCATCATCGCGGCGGTCGAGACGATCATTGCCAGCGCCGTGAAGCGCAGCGAGCCAATCCGCGGGATCAGCTGGCCACTGCCGACCAGGTACGCGGCGTAGCTGAGAGCGCAGCCAAAGATCATCGCAACGCCGATCCACATCCCAGAGCCGTGGGCGCCGGCGGTCTCGGTTTTGACCGCCAGCAAGACGCCGCTGTAAGTGAGCGCGAGCGCCAGCAACGTGCGGCGCGTGACCTTGGTCTTGAAGATCACCGCCGACATCACGACCACCAGCGTCGGGTAGATGAACAAGATCAGCCGCTCGAGCCCGGCCGAGATGTGCACCAGCCCGTAGAAATCGAGCACGCTCGCCAGGTAGTAACCGAGCACACCCAAGACGACGATTTTGCCCAACTCCGCACGCGGCAACGGCGCGCGACCGCGCGACGTCACCAGCGCGGCGACCACAAAGAACGGCAGCGAAAACGCCATCCGCAGCGCAAGCAGCGTGGCTGGATCGGCACCGTGCCGGTACCCCACCTTGGCGATCACCGCCTTGGCCGAGAACGCCACCGCCGACCCGACCACGCACAGCGCACCCCACAGCGCGTCGTGTCGCTGCAGCCGCGCCCGAACGGACGGTCGCTCAGGCGGAGCGGCCAGCGGGCTCGACGGCACCGGGATCGACTGATTCACGAGGCTTCTGTCCTGTTGTGGGGCGCCGGCTCGCCGTTCGCCACGACACGAGCGACCTCCAAGAGCCAGCACAGCCCGAGCACGCGCGCGCGACGCCTGGCAAGCACCGCAAATTCGCCGGCTTTTCCCCCCTAAAACTGCGTCTGCTCACGATCGCCCACCTGCGCGAAACCCCACGCACTTTTTCGTTGTAGGACGCATTCGCTGTGGTATGAACCGCGCCTTACCGCTCACGGGGTGGTAGTTAAGTTGGTTATAACGCCGGCCTGTCACGCCGGAGGCCGCGGGTTCGAGTCCCGTCCGCCCCGCTGATTCTGTCTTAGAATCTGATTAGTTAGCAGAGTGTGTGCGATTGCAGCGTGCGATTGACCCCCGAGTGACAGCTCGGGGGGTAGCTCTGGGAAGACGTCCCCGAAGCCTTCACGCAGCGCCTCCGCCACGCGGATGTAGCGCTGGGTCGTCTCGAAGTCGGTGTGCCCGGCGCGATGCTGGATCTTCAAAGCGTCGTCGCCACGAACGGCCATCCAGCTGATTCCGGTGGCTCGAAGGTCGTGCCAGCGCATCGGCCGCGTGGTCGGTGTTTTGAAGTGCAGCTCGTGACGTTCGATGCCGGCCTTCTTTAAGTAGCGCCGGAGGCCCCTGGCCATATCCCGTTCGCTCGGCATCTCGGGGATCAGAAGCTCGGCGCCTCCCCTGCCCTGGATCATGGCTTCGACCAGCGGCACCACGTTCGCCTCCATCGTGGGCGTTCGATGCCGTCGGCCTTTCGTAGCTTTGACCTCGCCGGTGCGCTTGCTGAGAGCCTTCGTGATCTTGATCGAACGGTGCTCGATGTCGAGGTCGCGGCAGTGCAGAGCACGCAGCTCGGCGTCGCGCGGGTACAAGTAGATCGCGAGCGTGACGAGCCGACGCCACCTCAGCGGCACCGTCTCACACGTCACGAACTTGAGAAACGCAGACGGGTAAAGCATCTGCTCGCCCACCTCATCGCCACGGTCCGGACCGCGAACGCCGATCGCTGGATTGTCGGCGCGGCACCGGATAGTGTCGCGCTTCGATTCGGCGGCATCCGCACACATCTTGGTCGCCGTGGCCCACACGTTTACAGCTGTTTTCCAGGCAATTTTGCCTTCCTGCACCTTGCCGTCCAAGGCGAGCGAGAGTTTGCGCAAGTCGTCGCGCGTCCAGTCTCGAACGTGCTTCACGCCCAGGCCTTGCACGACGTGCAACAGGTAGTGCGCGGTGTTGTCGCGCGTCGAACTGAAGAGGCGAGCCTCGCGATCGGCGATCCATGCCTTGAACCACCGACCCATCGGCGTGTCCGGAATTTCCGGCGCTGCCGTCAGCTGAGGCTTCTTCGGATTGACCTTGGCTGCAAGCTCCGCGTGGTAGGCAGCCTTCTCGCGCGCCATCGCCTCGCTAGTGCCTTTCGGGAACGGCTTGAGCCGCTTGCGCGACCCGTCGCCGAGCGTCACCTGGGCTTGCCAGCGGCCGTCACGGGTCTTGAGCAACGTTCCGACACGAGCGCGGCCGCCACGTCGCGGCGTGAGGGGCTTCTTTTCGTCAGACATCGTCGCCACCATCCTTCCCAGGCTCGCAACAGCAGTCCGGTGACATCGTTTGGCTTGTTTTTGCCTCTACATCCGTAGTGCGGATGCACAGCTGTTTTTGGCTTTCTTCCGTAATCGACGGCAGAAGTCCGTGACACGTTTTTGCTTGTTTTAGGCTGCTAGCCCCGTCAGCGGGCATCTGTTGAACATACAATTGGCTGTTTTCAGCTGCCGCGCCGCAGTAGTCCGCGTTCATGGCTCGCCCTCGCGTTCCAGCAAATCAACCTCAGCCGCCAGCGCGTCGACCTTCTGCAAGGCCGTGTAGGCCTCGCCCTGCACGCGAAGTGCAGCGCTCCTGATCTCGGCGAGCTGCCGCCGCATGCGGGCGATGCGTTCGGTGCGGGTCATTTGGCACACCCGTTGAGACATGGATCGCAGTCGCAGCAGAGCGGGTGCGCCAAGCTATGCCCAACATACAATTGGCTGTTTTCAGCCTCCAACGTGCTCACCACGCCCAGCATGGCCGCGCGCGCTTCGACCGCCAGCAAGCTGGCCAAGTGCTGCGCGACGTCCGGCGCCATGTCGATGCGTGAGAGCGGCTGCCCGAACGTCAGGGCGAGCCCGCCGGGCGTGTGCTCGATGCGTGCTTGCCAAGTCACGGTGCACCTCGGCGATCGTCGGCTGCGACCAGCGCAGCCAGGATGGCCGCGCCCCCGTTGATCAGGTCGAGGCGATCATAAAGTCGCATGATGGCGTTCGCGATGTCTTCGTGTTCCTGCGCCAGGCTATCGGACAACCGACGCATGTCGACGCCCAGCTCCGTGAGGCTGTGGCTGTAGATCGTTTCGAGCGTTGGCGCACCGCCGTCCGCGCGCTGATTCACACCGAGTGCCGAAAGCACGCACGACGCGAGCACGCGCAGATCGTTGACGTTCGTTCCGAGCCCCGGCAGCTTCGTGAGAGTGTCGATGCTCACGGCTGCACTTCCTCCGGCTTCGAGAACCTAAAGCCGCTATCGGCGTTCCGAAGGTCATCGACCAGCTTGGGTGCCTCGTCGAGCAGCGCGGACAGCCCGCACAGCACGTACGCGGCATCCTCGGTTGTGAAGTCCGTCTCGAAGGGTTCGTTGCAGCAGACGTAGTTGAAAATCCCCCGCTTTCGTGGACACCCCAATTGGCGCGAGAATGCGCAAGGAGTGAGCCATGGTCAAGAAGCAGCACCCACGGAAGCGGCGCGTGTTTACCCCGGAGTTCAGGGCCGAGGCGGTGCGTCTCTGCAAGGTC
>JBBSAB010000125.1:0-22798 GCA_038252755.1 Polyangiales bacterium
CTTCGCCCTCGCCGATCTTGAGCGAGCGGCCAGGCGTGAGGTAGTCGGTGGCGACGACGGTGGTACCCCACACCGCCGCAGCCCTCAAACTGATGACAGGGATTTGAGCTTGTTGGCTCATCGGAAGGCGGCGCTCCGCCGGGAGTCGGACAGCTCACCCAAGAAGGAGCGGTGGCCGAGGGCGCCGGCTTCGAACTCGGCGCGGACACGCCGCAAGAAGTAGATGACCTGCGGAGACTTGAGGCGACCTTCGACCTCGACCGTCTCGAACTTGTAGGTCTTCACGCCCTCCTTGTCCTCTTTGACTTTGACGGCGCTGTTCGTGTCTTTGTCGGAGCTTTTGGGAGCGGTGGTGCCAGCAGCCTTCACGCCCTCTTCTTTGGAGGCGCTCTTGGCGTCGTCGTCGGCGGTCGAGTCGTCCGCCTTGTCCTGCTCCTTGTCGGTCTCTTTTGCCTTGTCCGCGTCCTTGCCCTTCTTGGGCTTGGCAGCGGAGGGCTTTGCGGCGGCGGGCTTGGCCGTGGCCGGCTTGCCCTTCACCTTGGGAGCAGCATGCGCAGTGCCGACGCCGAGAGACAGCGCGGCCACCACGAGCGAGACAACGAGGCGCCCTACCATTCGAGCCTCACAGCATAGACAGAAGCCGCAACCACGGCCAACGCCATTGCGCTCGCTGGGAGCGTGAAACCCTGCACGGTTACTGCCCACGACAGTGTTGGTGTGGAGCGACTCTGGGGAAATGCCTACGAAGCTGCGTCGGCTCGCCGGACGGCCGCGCCCGCACCCACACCCTGCCACACAGCACACGGCGCGCGCCGCGTCGGCTTTTTTCCGCGGCCGTCACTTTTCACGCAACGCGTGCCGCCAGCGCCCGACCAGTCCTCACGCACGCAGCTCGTAGTGGGCGGCGGCGCAACGGAGGTTTTGGCGATGTCAGCAGTAAGCGGTGGCGGTGGGAATTACATCAGTGACGGGCAGATCATGGCCTGGCTCGCGAATCAGCAGGATCGGATTTACGGCGATTTGCGTGAGTCCATGGATTTGTCGGAGACCCGGGCACACTTTGCGGATGATCTGAACGACATTAAGGCAGGCCTGGCAGACGCGAATCGAACCCACGACTTCGGCAAGGTCGACGCGCAGCTGCAGGCTTTCATGGACAAGTACGGCTCCGATCCAGACTTCGCGGAAACGTGCGAGGCACTGCAAGGCGTCGCGAGCCAGATCCACACCAACTACGAGTACGCTAGCCACGGCCACGCGGAGGCGATGGACAAGTTCCATCAGGATCGGAACTATTACCAGGCGGTTTTGGCGCAGGCTGCCGAATCCAGTGGCCTGGAGAACTCCGCTGTCAAACGCGATGTGCCGACTCAGCCTGCCGACCCAATCGTCTCCTATTCCAAGGAGCAGATCGACGACTGGAGCAAAGAAATCGACGGCAAGCTCGACGTCTCGAGCAAGAACGATCAGCTCACGATGATTCACATCCAAGAGCTAAAAGCGACGCTCGATCAAGGCGCGCAGCTGGGCTCGACGTTCATCTCGAGCGGCGACAAGACCAGCAGCTCGATCATCAACAACATCGCCTAAGCCCATGAGCACCGCGATTTTCCCTGCCGTGGGCCACGGCGTGTCCACCACTGCGGCGAGCACCGTGTCTGTTTCTGCCGGAGTCAGCCCTGAGGAACGGTTGCTGGCGCTGGTCGTCTACACGCAATCGAGTCAGCTGCACGCGGCCGAGACCTCGGTCAATCTGAACTTTGACCAGCTCGCGAAACTGCGTGAGCAAGTAAAGAAGGCGATCGATGAGGCGCGCGAGGCCAAGAAGGACGCCGGCTTCTGGGGCGGGCTGGCCAAGATCTTCGGTGGCGATGTAGCGTCGATCGCCAGTGCGGTGGCGGCGGTTGCCGCCGTGATCGCGAGCGGTGGAGCTGCCGCGGCGATCTTGGCCGTGGTGGCGGCGGCGGCGACGATCGCCGCCGACCACGCCAAGGAGCTTGGCATTCCGCCGGAGGTTGCGATGGCGATTGCGGTCACCGCGTGTGTTGCTGGGCTGTGTTGTGGTGACGCGAAGGGACTGTTCAAGGTCAGCGAGTCGGTCGCGAACGCCGCAACGAAGACGCGCACCTGGGCCACGGCCGGAGCCGCTGCCTTCAAGGCGACCGGCGGCGGGCTCGGCGTCGTCCAGGGGAAGTTCGAAGAAGACGCTGGGCTCCATCACGCCGACGCGCGCTGGGCCGAGGGCCGCCAAGACGTGGTTTCGGCCGATATCGACGACGCGCTCGATCGCTTCGCGGCGGCCGTCGAGCATCAGGACAGCGCGATCAAAACGACCAGCAGCATTCAGCGGCAGAGTGCGGCGAGCGACTACGCGATTCTCAACAATTGGGGAGGTGCAGCATGATGATCAGCAGCGTTGGCAGTGGCGGAGGGCAATTCCTGCCGCTCTCTTCAGAGGGTGTTTCCGAAAACACATTCACGAGTGTCAGCGGCGAGCTCGCTGTCTTGATGCTCGACACGCAGGAACAGCAGAAGCAATTCGATCACGAGCGTTTGGACGCCGCGCGTCACGACTTCACGGAGGCGTTGCACCACGAGGTGGTGGCGCTTCGCGAAGAAGCGCACGCCGCGTTCGTTGGCGCCTGCTTCGAAGGCGGGATGGCGGTTGCCTCGGGTGGGTTCGGTGTCGCTGGTGCGTTGAGCGACCAGGGCAAGTTGGGCAGGGCCTCGTGGCAGAGCGCAACTTCAGACGGTCTCGGCAAGCTCGCGCACCCGCTGGGCACGATGGTCGGAACCAACTATGGCGCGGCCGATGCGAAGTCCGCGAGCGGCGCCGAAGAAGCTGCGAAGTGGCAAATCGACGACTGCCGCGACGCGCTCAAGGACGCCGACGGCGTTCAGAACAAGGCGCTCGATTGGGCGAGCTCGATGAGTGACCGCGACGCGGCAACCACCGCCGCGATTCTGTCGAATAAAGTTTGAGCTTCGGGGCCACCGCGAGCGCCAAGCACAGCGCGGGCAGTGGAAGCCCAAGGGCCGGGGGAGATTCGGGGATAGGGAATCGGAGCTGGGGGAGCGTTGGGGCACGATGAGGGAGGGGCGCGGGGACGGGGCGGGGAGGTTCGGGAGGGGTCGGCAGGCGTTAGCGCGCGCGCTTGCCGGCCCCCGACGGCCTCAAAAACCCGGTGGAAAACTCAATTGTGTCGCCCCCAATCAAACGTTCAGTACCGACGCAAGCATTTTCGCGCGTCGCGTCCTTGCGAGGACGGAGGGCATGGACTAGGTTCCGCCGCCCACACCCCCATGGCCTACGCAGTTATCCGCACTGGCGGTAAGCAGTACCGAGTTGCCGAAGGTGACACCGTTCAGGTGGAACTTCTCGTTGGCAATCCCGGCGACAAAGTTAAGTTCGACGATGTGCTGATGATCGGTGGCGATGCCCCGAAGTTCGGCACTCCGAAGGTTGCAGGCGCTGCAGTCGAAGGCGAGATCGTGCAGCAGGGTCGCGGACCCAAGCTGATCGTTTTCAAATTCCGCAAGCGCAAGCGCTCGCGCCGCAAGGCGGGCCACCGTCAGAGCTTCACCGCGGTGAAGATCACGGGAGTGAAGGGATAAAGCCATGGCTCATAAAAAAGGTGGCGGCTCTACTCGTAACGGTCGTGGTTCCAACGCGCAGTACCGTGGCGTCAAGGTGTACGGCGGCGAAGCAGTTCGCGCCGGTGGCATCCTGGTTCGTCAGGTCGGGCAGACGCTGAACCCGGGCCGCAACGTCGGTGTCGGCAAGGACTACACGTTGTTCGCGCTGGTCGACGGCGTCGTCGCGTACGAACACGAATCGAAGACGAAGAAGCGCGTCTCGGTGTATCCGGCTGCGGCGGCTGCGGCGGCGAGCTGACGCAGCTCTTCGTCACTGATATCGACGGCACGCTGGTTGGGGCGGGCGGTGAGGTACACCCTCGCGACGCCAAAGCCATCAAGGAGCTGCTCCGCAAGGGGGTTCCGGTTGCGTTGTGCACCGGCCGCATGTTTTCGGGCACGCGCGAGCTGGCAGCGACCTTTCGGTTGCTCGGCCCGGTGGCGTGCATCGACGGCAGCCACATTTTCGATCTGCACTCGCGTGGCGAGCTGAGCTGCACGGCCATCTCTCCGGAGGCCAGCGCCCACGTTCGGGAGGCGCTGAGCATGTTTCGGCCGGCGGCTTTCATGTTCTCAGGCGATCGTGTGATTCATGACGGCCGCGGCGATCGCTTTCTCAACTACCTGAGCTCCTGGTCGGACGTGCGGCACCGGGTGCCCGACGTCGTGCACCCCGACGTTTGGGTGAACGAGACCAACGTCGCCGCGCTGGTGTTGATGGGCGACGAGGAGAGCGTGGGGGGCGCGGATCGCGCGCTGACCGGCGTTCCGGGTCTCCAGCACATCGTCTTCGAGGTGCGGCGTGAGGACCTGGCTGGCTCTTGGGGCATGGTGCTGCGCGCTTCCGGAGTCGACAAAGGCACCGCCGTCGAGTGGCTGGCCAAGCACTACGGCGTAGCGATTGAAGACGTGGTCGCGGTCGGCGACTGGCTGAACGACGTACCGATGCTGCAGCGCGCGGGCCAGAGCTTTGCGATGGCGCAGGCGCCTGCCGAGGTGCGCGCCGCCGCCAAACACCAGCTGAAGGCTGATATTTGGACGGGTGGCGGCGTCGCCGAAGCCGCCGAGCGCGCCGGGCTGATCTAGTCCGAGGTATAGTCGCGGCGCATGCAAGCGTCGCGCGTTGCCGTTCTGCCGCCCGAGCTGGCGAGTCAGATCGCCGCGGGCGAAGTGGTGGAGCGCCCGGCCAGTGCGGTCAAGGAGCTGATCGAGAACGCGCTGGATGCCGAAGCGTCGCGCGTGGACGTGGAGATCGACGGCGGTGGCATCACGCGCCTGGCCGTGGCTGACGACGGCTTCGGCATGAACGAAACCGAGGCCAAGCTGGCTCTCGAGCGGCACGCCACCAGCAAGCTGCGCACGTTCGCCGAACTCACGCATGTAGCGACGTTTGGCTTTCGCGGTGAAGCGCTGCCGACGATCGCTTCGGTGAGTCGCTTCAGCCTGCGCACCCGCGTGCGTGACAGCGACGTGGGCACGCTGGTTCAAGTCGACGGCGGCAAGACAGTGCTCGTGGAGCCGGTGGGGATGCCGACCGGAACGCAGGTCGAGGTCCGCGATTTATTTTACAACGTGCCGGCGCGGCGCAAATTCCTGCGCTCGACCGGCACCGAATCTGGGCACGTGACCGAAGTCGTCGAGCAAGCGGCGCTGGCGCGGCCGGATATCACGTTCACTTTGACGCGCGATGGGCGGAAGGTGCGCGAGTTCCTGCGCGCGAGTGAGCGAGCCGAGCGGGTGCGCCAGGTCTGCGAGCTCGACGATTTGGCATCTTGCGCGGGCGAACGCGGACCTTTGCGCGTGGAAGCGTTTCTGTCGCGACCAGAGCAAGCGCGCGCGGGCGCCGGCGGGCTTTCGATCTTGGTAAACGGACGCCCGGTGCGCGATCGCGCGATCATGGTGACGATCGCGCAGGCTTACGGCAGCGTGCTTGAGCGTGGCCGCTACCCTCGCGGGGTCGTGTACATCGATCTGGCACCGGAGCTGGTCGATGTGAATGTGCACCCGCAAAAAGCCGAGGTTCGGTTTGCCGACCCGCGCGCTGCCAGCGACGCTGTGTATCAGATCTTGTCGAAGGCGCTGGTGAGCGCGTTTTCGTTGCCGCCGGTGTCACGTGCAGCGTGGGGGCGATCGCCCGCGCGCCCAGCTGAGCCGCCGATCGTGCCGCTCAAGGAAGAGCTGCCGCAGCGGCCGCAGCCGAAGGCGGAGCGTGAGCTGCCGCTCGATTTGTTGATGACGTCGGCGGCGCGTGCTGCGCTGGCGCAGGAAACGTCCGGCCTCGCCGAGCCACCGGTGATTGGCGTGCGCGACCACGCCGTGGCGCCAATTCGCCCGCGCCCCGAGGTGCCGTGGGCAAGCCTGCGCTTCATCGCGCAGCTGCGGATGACGTACCTGATTTGCGAGGGCGAAGACGGCATTTACCTGCTGGATCAGCATGCGGCAGCCGAGCGCGTCACCTTCACGCGCTTGGTGCGCGAGTACCGGGCTCGCTCGGTGCCGGCGCAGGCGTTGTTGTTTCCGCTCGTGCTCGACGTGACCGCGGCGGAGCTTGAGCTGGTCGAGCAGCATCAACGCGAGATCGCGGAAGTCGGGCTCGACGTGCGTGCTCGGGGTGCGACGTCGCTCAGTATTCACGCCATGCCGAGGCTCTTGTCGCGCGCGAGCCCAGAACGCTTGCTGCGCGATCTGTTGACCGAGGTTTCGCGCAGCGGCGGGCGCGGATTTTCGGATGCGGTCGACCTGGCGCTCGCGACGATGGCTTGTCATGGCTCGGTTCGCGCTGGTGACGCGTTGTCAGCAATTGAGGCCAAGGCGCTGCTCGTCGCGCTCGACGACGCGGACTTCGCTGGGCATTGCCCGCATGGGCGGCCGGTCGTCACGTTTTTGAGTTACATCGAGCTCGAGCGCAAAGTAGGGCGACGTTGAGCGCGACTCATGAACGGCTGCTTTGCATCGTGGGTCCGACGGCGTCTGGCAAGAGTGCGCTGGCATTGCAGCTGGCGCGCGAGCTCAACGGCGAGATCTTGAGCGCCGACAGCATGCAGATCTACCGCGGCTTCGACATCGGCACCGGCAAGCCGAACGCCGCGGAGCGCGGGCCGGTACCGCATCACTTGATCGACGTGGCGGATCCGCTCGAGGCCTGGGACGCGGCGCGTTGGGCGGACGAAGCCGTGCGTTTGATCGCGGAAGTGCGCGCGCGAGGTGCGGTACCGATCGTGTGTGGTGGCACATTTTTGTGGGTCCGCGCGTTGATTTACGGCTTGGCCGAAGCCCCGCGTGGTGACGACGAGCTGCGTGCGCGACACCGCGCCTGGGCCGACCAGGAAGGCCGCCCGGCGCTTTACGCGAAGCTGCTCGAGGTGGATCCTGTCACCGCGGCGCGTCTTTCGCCGAACGATTTTGTCCGCGTGAGTCGCGCGCTCGAGGTTTTCGAGCTGACCGGCACGCCGATGAGCCAGGTGCAGGCCGCGCACGGGTTTCGTGAGCCGCGGTTCGCAGCGCGCTTGCTCGGCGTCGCGCGCGAACGCGCCGAGCAAGACGAGCTGATCGGTACTCGCGTGCGCGGTATGCTTGCCGCCGGCTGGGTGCGTGAGGTCGAGTCCTTGAACGCGCGCGGTTTCGGCGAAGCGCGCGCGATGGGGTCAGTCGGTTACCGGCAAGTCGCCGACGCGCTCAAGGTCGGCGGCGTCGACGACGAGGCTGCGTTAGCCGACGCGATCGTGCGTGCGACGCGCGTGTTCGCGCGCCGGCAACGCACTTGGCTGCGTGATCAGCCCGTGGAGTGGCTGCCCGCGGATGCCACGAAGCTGCCGTGATACGCGAGATCTTCGAGGCTTTCGGCCAGTGTGCTGCGTGTGAGCGGCATGCTGCAGTCGAGCATGACCGCTAGCTCGTCGGTGTGCTTCGCGCCGACGCTGGCTTCGTAGGTGCCGGGGTGCGGGCCGTGCGGAATCCCGCGCGGATGATGCGAAATGCTGCCCGGGCCGACGCCGCGCCGCGAGCTGAAGTTGCCCCGCGAATAGAACAGCACCTCGTCGACATCGACCGACGAATGCGGGTACGGGCACGGCACGGCTTGTTCGTGAAAGTCGAGCGGTCGCGGCACGAAGCTGCAGATCAGGACGCCCGGCGCCTCGAAGGTGGCGTGCGCTGGCGGCGGCAGGTGGACCTTGCCGACTTTAGGCTTGAAGCTGTCGATCGAGAAGGCGAACGGATAGAGGCTGCCATCCCAGCCGACGACGTCGAGCGGTGACGCGGCGAGCAGGTACTTCTGCAGCGTGCCGTCGGTCTTGATCCAGAAATCGCGCAGACCTTCGTCAGGTGGCGCCGTCAACACTGGCGCGCGAAAGTCGCGGTGCGAATACGGCGCGTCCATCCGCAACTGCCCGACGCTGTTCCGATAGACGCCGGGCAGCGCGAGTGGCTGGCGCAGCTCGAGCACCAGCCAATGCTGCGCGATTCCGACGTCGAGCATGAAGCGATGCAGCAATGAGCGCGGCACGTAGACGTAGTCGCCAGCGTGGTAGCTCACGTCGCCGAGCAACGTGCGTAACGTGCCGGAGCCAGCGTGGATGAAGTACAGCTCGTCGCCGTCGGCGTTGGCGAAATAGGCGGCGTCGCTGCGCGTCGGCGTGGCCAAACTCAACGCTACGTCGGCGTTTTCCAGCAGCCGGCCGCGGTGCCGCGGAAACGGCTCGAGATCGAGGCCGCTGCCCGGGCCCGCGTAGTGCCGGCGCAGTAGCCGCTCCGGGCGGTTGCTAGCGGGTGGCAGTACGATCGGCGCGTCGAGAGCCGGCAACGCTTCGTGCGGGCGGTGCTCGTGGTACGCGATCGTGTACGGGCCGTCGAAACCCTGCCGGGTGATGCAATGCTCGTACAGGAGCCGGCCGTCGGCAGCTTTGAGCTGGGTGTGGGGAGCCCCGGGAACGCGACCTACGCTACGTCGTTCGAGCATTTAGCCTCCCCGCTTGGACAGCGCTTCTTGTTCGCGTTCGATGCTCTCGAACAGCGCGCGGAAATTGCCGGCGCCGAAGCCTTGATCACCCTTGCGTTGAATCAGCTCGTAGAAGAATGGGCCAGCGCCGGTGTCGCCGTACAGGCCGGCCGAGTCCTTCAAGAAGATTTGCAGCATGTACGAGCCCTTGCCGTGGCCGTCGACGAGAATCTCGAGCTCGCGCAGGTCCTTCAAGTCTTCGTCGAGCGTGCCGATCGCCAACTCCTCGAGGCGGCCGGGCAATGCGTCGTAGTAGGTACCGGGGGTGCGCATGAACTCGACCCCGCGCGCGCGTAGGCGGCGGACGGTGCTCAAGATGTCAGACACCTCGAGTGCTAGGTGCTGGATGCCGTCGCCGCCGTGCTCTTCGTGAAAGGTGTTGATCTGCGATGCCTTGAAGTTGGGCCGATAGGGCTCGTTGTTCGCGAATTTGACGGATGAGCGCGGATCCCACATCACGACTGAGCGCAGCCCGGAGCCGTCACGCAGCTCGAAACGTGCCACGTCGCGGGTGTGAAATTGTACGTCCCACAAGCGCTGGAAGCCGAGCACGTACTCAAGCCAGAGCAACGCCGGCATCATCGTCTGAAAATTTGTCGTGATGTGGTCGACGCGCAGGACGCCGGAGGCGTTTTGCCCACCGCGTGCTGGATCGTGCATCACGTAACCAGGCAATAGCGCCGAGAATCCGCGTCGCTCGATGAAGCGAAATGTCGTGTCACCGAACGGCGTCGTGATCGAGAACATCTTGAGCGTGCCGCTGGCGTCTTCGAAGCGCTCGAGGTCACCAATTGGTGTGCCGCCGCGGCGCTCGAGTAGCTCGAAGGTGCGCGCGGCGTTTTCGACTCGGAATGCGACGGCACCGATGCCGTCTGGGTGCCGCTTCAGAAACCGCTCGGCGCGGCCGCCGGAGCCTTCCGGCGTCGAACAGGTGACGATGTAGCCGCCAGCCTGAAATGCGACCGAGCGTTGGCGCCCAGCGGCGGTCAGCTCCGGGCTGCTCTCGCCGATCTCACTGAAATCGAGACGATCGACGTAAAACCTGCGGCTGCGCTCGAGATCGCGCACGTAGTAGTGCACGCCTTCGATGCCAACGATGCCGAGCGGCTCGACTTGGGGCATTGCCTTCAGTGTCCCACCACTCGCCCCTCGTCTCAAGCGAGCGGAATTGGGCCGCGCCGCTCGCGGAAAGGCGCGCGGGGGCTAAGTGCCGGGCTCGGCGTCGGGCTGGACTTCGGGCAGAGCGGCGCGAAATGCCGGCAGAGCTTGCGCGCTGGCTTCGGCGCGCATCAGGGTCGGGAAGGCGTCGAGCGGAACGCCGTAGCGGCGCGCGTTGTACAGCTGCGGTACCAGATAGATGTCGGCAAGCGTCGGGCCGTCGGCGAATAGGAACGCGCCCGCGCGCGCCGCTGCTAGGTGTTCGAGGGCGCTCAAGCCGCGTTCGACGAACAACCGCGCCCACGGCTGGCTCGCCACGCCGTGCTTTTTGAGCTCGTCGAAGGTGCTGCTGTTCTGCAACGGCTGAATGCCCGAGTTCACCAGCTCGGCCAGCGCGCGGACGTGTGCGCGGTCTTTTGCAGTGGCGGGCAACAGCGCGGGCTCCGGAAAGCGCTCGTCGATGTACTCGATGATCGCCATCGACTGCACTAGTCGAAGCGTCTCGCCGCCGTCGTCGATTTCGAGCACCGGCACCTGCCCAATCGGATTGAGCGCACCGAAGCTCGCGGTGTGCTGCTGACCGCCGTCGCGCATCAAGTGCACGGCGGCGTACTCGAACGGCAGGCCCTTTAGACCAAGCGCGATGCGGACGCGGTACGCGCTGCTGCTGCGCCAATAGCTCCAAAGTTTCATCCCGCCACCACCTCTTGCTCGATGTCGCCGAACGGCACTCGGCCGTCCGGCAACCTGAATTCAATCTGAACTTTGCGGCCGATGCTCAGAAACGGTGTTTGCGGCGCGCCGCTGGCGATCGTCTCGATCGCGCGCCGTTCTTGTAAGCAGGAGATGCCGCGCTCAGGCGCCGCGTTCGAGATCGTGCCGCTGCCGACGATCGTGCCGGCGCCGAAGCGGCGCGTCTTGCAGATGTGCTCGATCAGCTGGCAGAACGAGAAGTGCATTTCAGGGCCGGTCTCCGGATCTCCGACACGCTGGCCGTCGACCGACACGACCATGCTGCCGTTGAGCTTGCCGCCCTGCCAGGCGTCGCCAAGCTCATCGGGCGTCACTGCGAACGGCGCGAAACCCGTGGCAGGTTTGGAGCAAAAGAAGCCAAACCCCTTGGCGAGCTCGTCGGGTACCAGGTTGCGATACGTCCAATCGTTCAGGCACACCAGCAAGCGCACGTGGTCAAGGGCCGCGCCGGCGCGCGTGCCTTGCGGGGTGTCGCCGAGCACGACGCCGAGCTCCGCTTCGAAATCGAGGCCGTAAGCCGCGTCGACGAGCGGAAATGGCTGGCGAGCACCGTGCAGGTCGGAAGCGCCGCCTTGATACACGAGCGGATCGGTTTCGAGCGTGGCCGGTGGTGCGGCGTTTCTGGCTCGGCGCACGAGCCGTACGTGGTTCAAGTAGGCGGAGCCGTCGACCCACTCGCTGGCGCGCGGCAGCGGAGCTGCGAGCTTAGCCACGTCGAGGTCGAACGCGGCCGGGCTGCCCTTCTCGAGCGCGCGCGAGAGTTCGAGCAAGGAAACGGAGGTGCGAGTCCAGTCATCGAGCGCCGCGCGCAAGCTGCTAGCCGCCGCTCGGGCGTCGATCGCTCGGGTGCCGTCCGCGCTCACGACGAGCAGCCGGCCGTCAGGCGAGCCGTCGCGCAGCGTGGCGAGCCGCATGGCTCATTGTCCGTTGAGGTTGAGCGAAGCGTCGAGCAGCTCGACGAACGAGCTCGGGCGGAAGGTCTCGCGCACGGTGCCGAACGACTCCGGGCTGCCAGCGACAACCGAGCGGGCGATCACTTCCGGGCCTGCGGAGGCTTGGAAAATCGGTACGATCTCGGCAGGCGGTGCGCCAGGTTGAACCGACGGGTACTGCGCTAGCGACTCGGGCGGCGGCGGGATGTCGTCGTCCTGGCGACGCCGATGCGCTTCAAGGTCGTCGCGAGCCTCGGGCGGAGGCTGCAAGTGCTCGTCGTAGCCACCGACCATGGTCGGACCGGGCAACGGAGCCTCCAGCTCCTCAATGGCTGGCGGGGCCGGCGTGCTCACTCGATGCTCGGCGAGCTCCAGCGATGGCCCGCGGGCTTCTTCGAGATCGATCGTTTGCCCGAGTTGCTCGGTGGTTGGTCCGCGAGCAGCTAGGCCGGCGTCTGCGCGCGTCGGAATGTCCAGCTCGCCGCCGAGCAGCGCGTCGACATCCGGAGCGGCGGGAGCGGCCATGCCCATCGGCCCGGGCGCTTCTTGCGGGCCAGACTCGGGCGGCGGCGTTTTGAGCGGCACCTCGCGCTCGGCCTCGAGCTGCTCGGCTGCTGCGGCCAGCGCCTCGTCCATGCTCGAAGCAACCTTGCGCTGCGAGGAGGCGGGCGCTTGCTCTGGTTCATCCTCGAAGTCGATGTCGACGTCGGCGGGTGGCGGCGTGCCCTCAGTGACCTCGACGAGATCATCCTCGGATAGTTCTTCGGGGCCCATCGGTTCCGCTTCCGCTTCGATCGCGGCGACGGTGACCTCGCCTGCCGGCTCGCGCGTTACGGTGGTGACGCGGACTTCCGAGACCTCCGAATCGAGACCGAAGGCGTCGTCGATTGGCGGAGGCACGGGCTGACTGGTCGAAAGCGAGACCAGCGGAATTGGGTCGGCGTCGGGTGCCTGCGATTGCGAGATTTCCGCGACGGGCGGCACGCTGTCGAGCGGCACATCCACGTCGACCGGCATCGGCGACTGCTCGGGCGAAGCCCCCAACAGCTCGTCGACGGCGTCGAAGCTGGCTGCGGGAGCGACAAACGGCGTCGCTGCGAGCGGCGCTGCCAGGATCGGCGGCGGAGCGAATGTCGCCGGCGGCGGCGGCGCGAATGTCGCGGGCGCGGTCGCTAGGGGCGCGCTGGCGCGCGGTCGCGACGCATTCTTTTGGATGCGCTCGAGCAAGCCTTGCAGCTTGGAAACTTGTTCTTGAGCGCTCACGAGACCCCCGCTTGGTTCTGCAGCCGCGTCAGCGCATCGCCGTAGCTCAGGCCGGAGCCCAGCCACTCGTTTACTTTGCTGGCGCTGGCCGCGCTGGCGATCAGGAACCGCACTTGTCGGTCATCACGCATAAGACGGACGGCGTGGCAGTCGCGTCCGAACGCGCGTTGCAACGCGCCCTCAAGCGCAGCACCGAGCAGGCGATCGAGCTGCTGGCCAAACGGGCCGCCGTCGATGCGGAGCACCAACGCGCGCCCCCAACGTTCAAGCCCGAGTGAACCGAGGCCGAGGACGGCCAGCTCGCCACCGAGGTGATCGAGGACCTCTTCCATGGTTGCGGCCGACGCGCCGTCACCGAGTCGGTCGGCGATGCGACGCCCGACCGCGGTACCGAGCCGCCGACCGAAATCGGACAGTGCTTCGTCGCCAGCGGCGCGGCAAAGGTCGACGAGGGCGTCGGCCGGGATGAGGACGTGGTCGCCGCCGCACTCCACGCGACCTCGGACCAGATCGAAGCTCACGGAACCGGAAGGATTGAAGCGAGTCGCCATCTTGGGTCGCGCGGGGCGCTGTGGGGGGCCCTGCTCGCAGAGGCGTCAGTATAGGGCGGCAGGCCTCCAAACTGTCAATTCTTGTGGGTTTTTCCGTGCGCGGCACCACGGCCAATGGCAGATGTGCGCTGGCCGATGCCCGACGATTCCTCAGGACCTTCGACCGAGCTTCGCGCCCGATTGGCGGCTTTCGGCGCGGCATCGCCCTCGGCGATCCATCGCTTACAAGTAGGTCTAGCTCACCTGGCCCTGGAACAGGCACCCCCAGCAGCCTCCGGGCAGCTCACGCTGGCGCTGGCGTTTATCGAAGGGCGCGCCACGGCCGCGGAGCTGATCGACGCTCGTCAGGACTGCTGGACCTACGTCGGGTCTCTAGCTTGCGGGTGCTCGATCGCCGACTCCGCGTCGGCGCACTCGATCATGACCTGTTTGGAAACAGACGCGGCGTCTCACTCGCCGGCCGCGCTCGCTGAACAGGCAGAGCGGATCCTGCGCTGCGGTGTGGACGAAGCGCGCGTCGTTGCCGTGCTCGGCGGGCGTCAGTTGATGTAAACTGCGCGGTTATGGTGCGCTCGCTTAGCCGACTTTTGCTCGTGGTCATGGTTTCTCTCTCGCTGGCCGCAGCTTGCGGCAGTGGGGATTCGAAGAAACACGTTGCGAACGAGGAGGGTGGCGGCGAGGCCGGCGCTGCGCCGACGAAGCCTGGTTCCGGCGGTAGCTCAAGCAGCGCCGGTGAGGCGCCGGTGGCGGAGAGCGGCGCGGCCGGCGTCGCGACCGTGCCGATGGCGACCGGTGGTCAGGGCGGTGAAGCACCTTTGCTGCTTGCGGCTGGCGCCGGCGGCGAAATGCTCGCGATGGCTGGTGCGGGTGGCGAAGGACAAGGCGTGTGCTGTCAGCCGGCAACGTGCAAGGACCTCAACCTAGGCTGTGGGCAGTACGCGATGGACGGCTGCGGTCACTATGTGTATTGCGACTGTGACGCTGGCGCGATCTGCAACTATCCAACCGGCGAGTGCCAAGCGTGCCCGCCTGAGCCTGACGCCTGCGTCGGCAGGTGCGGTAACATCGTGGACAGCTGTGGCCGACCGGTCACGTGCGCCGATAACTGCGCCGTGACCCAGGCGGCTAACGTGTGCAACGGCGGTACGTGTTGCTCGCCGAAGACGACCGACAGCTGCAGCTCGGACGATTGCGGCACGATCCCAGACAACTGCGGCGGCACCATCGAGTGTCCCAACAACTGCGGCAGCGCGGTTTGCTACGGCGGCGGCTGCTGCTTCCCGCAGGGCGAGTGCAACGGCAACCAATGCGGCATCGTGTCGAACGGTTGCGGCGGGACCTTGGACTGTACCACCGATTGCGGGGGCGGGTCGTGCGTCGGCGGCCAATGCTGCACGCCGACGAGCGACGTGTGTCTGGGCAAGACTTGTGGCCAGCTCTACGACGGCTGCAAATACGTCGAGTGTGGCAGCTGCGCGGCCGCCGACGCTTGCGTCGACGGCGCCTGCTACCCGAGCGCCTGCCAAGCCAAGGGCTATAACTGCGGAACCGTCGCCAACGACAACGTAGTCAATGGTTTCGAAAGCTGCGGTGCCTGCGACGACGACGAAGTCTGCACCAACAACCTGTGCATCCCGATCTGCCATTGACGGCCGATGCACGCCGTTCCAAGTCGTAGTTCATGAGGCGGTTCGGTGTGGCCAAGCTCGGGAGTCTCGTGCTTCCGGGCCTGCTCGCGTTCGGGCTGAGCTCCCCGACGCTCGCGAACAAGCCGAGGCGCGAGCCTCCGTTGCTGTTCGGCGGGCCGATCACCAAACCCAAGGTGAAGCTGCCGCTCGATCCAAGGCTACCAACCGGCGTCGAGCTGCCCGCGACCGAGCCGCGCCCGCAGGCGACGGCGTCGCGCTGTTCGTTCACGCGGCCGGTGTGCGTGCATGCGACGTCGGTCGCGGCGGAGACGGCTTTGCCGGAGGCGTTGTCGGCGCTCGAGCACGCCTACGAACGCATCGTGCTGGCGCTGCGCTTGCCGGCGCCGCTTGCTGACGATGATGCGGGCGGGAGCGACGCGCTGGACTGGTACTTGGCCGAGTCGGGCGAGCTTTCGGCGCCGACCGAAGCGCTGCTACCCGGCCGTTTCGACGCCGCGCCGGTGTTCTGCCGCAGCGGCGCGGCGACGGGTGCCCTGCTCGAGCGCCAAGCGGCGCTATGCGTTGGAGAAGCGCTGGCAAGCGCGCTTGACGCGGGCGAGTCGCCGAGTGCGCGTCACGCCTTGGGGCTCGAGCTGTGGTGGATCACCGGCAGCAAGACGTCGCTCGACGTGCAGCTGATCGACGACGCGCAGCGCCACCCGGAACAACCGCTAGTGGCCGATCGCGAACCAGGCCAGAGCGCGGTCGGGCGCTTTGCGCTGCTGCTAGACATGCTCGAGACGACGCGCAGCGTCGCGTCGCCGGGCATGCTGAGCACCAGCATGCTTTCGGCCGCTGCTAGCCGCACGCCAGCGTCGGCCGCGGCTTTCGATAACGAACCGGACGTGTTCGATGTGCTGCGCCACAGCATGGACGAAGAGCTGCCGCGCTACGCCGATTTGATGGTCGACTTTGCGCTGCGGCGCGCGCTCGCCGGCGACCGTGACGACGGCACGCGCTTGCCGACGTTGGGCTTCGCTGGCGCCTTCGCACGGCCACAGTTCGATTGGGTGATCCCGTTCACCAGCTTGCCGCGCCGTGTCAGCTCGGGCGCGCCGGTCGGACCAAGCGGCGCCGAGCTGATCTGGGTCGAGCTCGACGAGGCGCCGCTCGGCGCGGTGATCGGCTTTCGCGCGGAATGGGAGGCGCCGGTGGCGTTTCAGTGGCGCATCCTGCTCGTTGATCGCGACGGCCGCGACGTCCGCCACATCGAGGTCCCGTTTCAGGAGCGCGCTCGCTCGGCCGACGCGCGGGTGATGCGGACGGATGGCGCCAAAGCCATGTTGATCGCCGGCGTAAACCTTGGGGGTGTCGACTTGGCTTACCCCTTCGATCCGGATATTCGGCCGTTCGAGCCGAGTGCTTGCACGGTTTACTTGGTCTCGATGTAGGCTCGGCGCTTGGCGCTTGCCTGCAACATCGACCAACGCGGCCGCAGCGTTCGTTATCGGATTGGCTTGGTTTTCCTGGCGCTTGGCGTCGTGCTGTTCGTTGGTGGGTCGCGTTTGACCAGCAGCGACGCGCCGTCGTTCGTGGCGGGTGGCCTGGCGCTGGCCGGGTTGTTCTCGCTGTTCGAGGCGAATCGCGGTTGGTGCCTAGTGCGCGCGCTTGGCTTCAAGACCAAGGTCTGAAACGGCGGCGGCGACCCAAGCCGATCACCAGCAAGGCCGACGCGGCAAACCACGCCCCCCCCCGCGGCGCGGGCACCGCGACATTGCAGCCACCGTGCGGCACCGGCGTACCTTCGGCAATCCAGCGGTCGGTGCCGATCGGCACGCGGCGTGTGGCCAGCAGCCGACCGTCGAAGGACAAGCGCAAGTCGAGGCTCTGTCCGCCGCTGTTCTCAGCCGCCGTGACCTCGAAGCCGTACAGCCCTGCACCGAGCCGTGTCGCAGGCTTCGACAGCTGACCACCCTGCACGTCGAGCGTGAGCCGGCGTTCGTCGAAGCCGTCGGCGACGTGGTCTTCGAGATCGCGGAGCTCGAGCAAGCCCTGCAGTGGCTGACTCGCATCGGGATGAATGAACGACGCCGCCAGCACGATGCGACTCACTTTGCTCGGGACGCGGTCGATCGGCGAATCTTCGGCGATCATTGCGGCTAGGGTGCCGCGCAAGTCGAGCTCGCCAGGGCCAGTTTGCTGCTCCGCCAGGATTGCGCCGCTCGGCTGGCGCGCGCCGGCTTGGAGCAGCGCGCGCACTTGACCTTGCGTCAATTCTGGCCGTTTTTGGAGCAACAGCGCGATCGCTCCGGTCACGAGCGGAGCCGACATCGAGGTGCCGCTGGTGACGGCGTGGACGTGGTCGTCGGTTACGAAACACTCGTAGTCGGGTGTGCCGCAGCGCCCCTGACTGGCGAAGACGCCGGTGCCGCCGTTGGAGCGCGGATCGGCGGCGCTCGACATCGCGCCGACCACGTACATGCCCGGGGCGACGATGTCCGGTTTCATCACGCCGAGCGCGTTCGGGCCGGCTGCGCTGAACGTGGCCGTGCCGTCGACGGCGAGCAGCTCGTCGCTGCCATCGTTCTTCGCGATCAGGAATGGCTTGCCCTTGGTATCGCGCCAACGGTTGCGGTTCACGGTTGCGCCGACCGCGATCAGATCAGGATGCGACGCGGGAATGTTGATTGTGCCCTGCTTTTCGCCACGTGGCAGCAGGACGCCGACGCTGTTGTCGGGTGAAGCGCCGCGCGTGCCCTGCACCCACAGATTGGCGGTGCCGTGCCCGGACAGCCGGAGCGTAAACACCGTGCCCGGGTCGAAGTCGCCGTCGATCACGATCACGGCGTTGTGGGGCCCGACCTTGATACTGCTCGTCGCGGCGGTGGGGCCGTTGAAGACCGTGCCCTCGGAGCCGAGCTCGCTGAACGTCGTCGAGTCGCCCGGTGCGATGTCTGGGATCCAGCTCTCGCCCCCGCGATCGATGCCGATCGACACGGCGTCACCAGCACGGAAGCCGAGCCAGACGTAGACGGTAGCGCCGCGTGTCGCTCCGAGCGCCTCGGTCGGTGTGAGCAGCGGGATCTCGACCGGGCTTTCGCGCGGGATGTGCACCTCAGTGTGGATGCCGTACGGCTCCGGCTCACCGGTGCCAATGCCGCTGTAGAGCGTGCCGCTATTGCCGGCGGCGACGACGATCGCACGGCCGGGAAACTCCGGGCCGACGAAGCTGGCCAGACCTTGTTCGAGCGCCGATGAGCCGTCGTGGGTGCCAAAGTCGCTACCCAGGCTGAGATTCACCACGGCTGGCATGTGGAGCTGCTCGGCTTGCTCGAAGATGAAACGAGTCGCCTGGATGATGTCGGCGTCTTGGATTGCGCCGTCGCCGGCACGGCTCACGCGCGCGCCGAAGATCGTCGCTTCGGGCGCGACGCCGATGTAGCGCGGTACTTTCGAAGACAGGCCATTGCCGGCGGCGAGTGACGCCACGTGCGTGCCGTGACCGAAAGTATCGGTCGGCTCGTTGCCGGTGACGTCGTCTTGGAGCACGGCGTCGAGATCTTCGTTGCTGTAGATGGCGCAGTCAGTGTCAGCGGTGCAGCCGTACTCGGCTTCCAGCTCCGGTTGGCGATCGCCCGCGGCGCGCGAAAAATCGATCAGGTAGCGCACCCGCGACTTTCCGTCTTTGGTCTGTAAATCGGGGTGGCTGACGTCGAGCCCGGTGTCGACGATGCCGACCACCACGCCTTGACCGGTCAGGCCGGTTTCGTTTCGGAACTCGGTGCCGCCGATCCATTTCTCGGCTTCATCCAGCAGCACGTGGCGGGGCGGTGCCCAGTGCAAGAGCACGTCTGGGTGGTCGCTCGTGAACGGCGCAATGTCCTCGGGTGCTAGCCAAAGCGGTCGAAAGCGGCCACCCACCAAAAGCTCCGAGACGCCGGAACCTGCGGGGTATTCGGCTAAAATTGGGACACGCGAACTAGGGCTCCGCAGCAGCGCGCGCGGCAAGTTGTGGGTACCGTGGCGCTGCAAACTGCGCAGCGCGCTGCCGAGCTCCAGCTGTGCGAATGCTGGCGCCGACGTCGCCGCGACCACGAGGGCCACTGCAGCACCGGCGAGCAGTGCGCGGGGTAAAGTGAAAACTGAGCGCGCTAACATGCGCTCACATCGGCGGGACGAGGTGCTTCTTTGGCGGGCGGGGTTCGTACTTGTCCGCGTAGAGCGCGAAGCGGCGCCCGAGCTCGCGACGCAGACCTTCGAACGGCACGATCTCATCGACGACTAGCTCGCTGGCGAGCTTGGTCAGGTTGACGTCTTCGCGGTACTCGGCGCGCAGTTTTTCGACGAACGCGTCGCGCTCGGGGCCGGCCGGTACTTCTTGGATCTTGTTGTAGTAAACGGCGTTCACCGCTGCCTGGGCGCCCATCACGGCGATCGAGGCGGTGGGCAGCGCCAGGCAAGCGTCGGGTTCGAAAGCCGGGCCGCACATCGCGTACAGGCCGGCACCGTACGCCTTGCGCACGATCACCGAAATCTTTGGCACGGTCGCTTCGCTAACCGCCGCGATCATCTTCGCGCCAGCGCGGATCATGCCTTGGCGCTCGACCTTGGTGCCGATCATGAAGCCGGGCACGTCCGCCAGGTACAGCAATGGTACGTTGAACGCGTCGCAAAGCCAGATGAACCGCGCGGCCTTGTCGGCGCTGTCGACGAACAAGACGCCGCCCAGGTGCTTTGGCTGATTAGCGACCACGCCGACGACGCGGCCTTCGATGCGGGCAAAGCCGGTGACCAGCTCGCGCGCAAAGCGCGGCTTTATCTCCAGGAAGCTTTGATCGTCGACGATCGCGAAAATCACCTGCTTCATGTCGAACGACTTGTTCTCGTCCGGGATCACGATCTCGCTGATCGGGCGGGCGTCGGCGGCAATCGGTTTGGCCTCCGCAGCGGGCGGCTTGGCTTCGAAGCTTTGCGGCAAGTACGACAAGTAACGCTTGGCGAACGCGATCGCTTCGTCTTCGGTCTTCACCATCAGGTCGCCGCAACCGGAGACTTCGGTGTGCATCTTGGCGCCGCCCATCTCTTCGAGCGTCACTTTCTCGCCGATCACCATCTCGGCCATGCGCGGCGAGCCCAGGTACATGCTGGCGTTGCCCTCGACCATCACCACCACGTCGCAGAACGCTGGAATGTACGCGCCGCCCGCCGCTGACGGCCCGAACAGCAAACACACTTGAGGGATGCGCCCGCTGAGCGCGACCTGATTCTTGAAGATACGCCCAGCGCCGCGCCGGCCCGGAAACATCTCGACCTGATCGGTGATGCGCGCGCCGGCGGAGTCGACCAAATACATCAGCGGGCAACCGAGCCGCTGCGCGGTCTCTTGCACGCGCAGGATTTTCTCGACGGTGCGCGCGCCCCACGAGCCCGCCTTGACGGTCGAGTCGTTGGCCATGATCGCGACCTTGCGCCCCGCGACGAGCCCAACGCCGGTAATGACGCCGTCGGACGGCAATTCATCGGCTAGCGAATTGGCCAGCGTGGCATCTTCGATGAAGCTGTCGGGGTCGGTCAGGCGTGCGATGCGCTCGCGCGCGAACAGCTTGCCCTGCTCGGTGTTCTTCTGATGGTACTTCGGGGCGCCGCCGGCTTGGGCCCGCTTGCGCAGGGCCCGGACGTCAGAATCATCCATGACCTGGCAGGTTAGCCCGCTCCTCAGCCTTCGGCGATCAGCTTTCGCACCAGCGCTTCGATCTCGCGCAGGCGCGGCGTGCTGTAGCCGATCAGGACGTCGCGTACGTTGCCCTGCTTGTCGATGACAAACAGCGTCGGCAAGGCGTAGGCCCGGTAAGCGCGCAGCATGTTGCCGGTCGTGTCGCTGGCCAGCGGGTAGCCCATGCCGAGCTCAGTCGCGGTGCGACCTGCGACTTCGACCGGATCATTGGTGACGCCCAGCACGGTGACGCCTTGCGCCGAGTAGCGGTCGTTCCAACCGTTGAGCGTCGGCGCCATGACGTGGCACACGCCGCACCAGCTGGCCCAAAACTCGAGTACGACGACGCGGCCCTTCAGCGCCGGCAAGCTGGGCGTGATGCTGCCCTGCACGGTGTCGAGCGAACCGAAATCGGGCGCGCGCGAACCGACGTAGTTCTTGCGCATCAGCTCGTCGTCGTTCGGTGCCGCCTCGAGCTCGACCGCGAACAGCCGCGTCTCGCCACCGCGCAACACGCCCAAGCTCACGCGCGCACCGGCTTGCGCCTTCATGACGCGCCCTCGTAGCTCGGTCGGGCCGTTGACGTTCTCGCCGTCGATGCTGATCACGACGTCGCCGTTGGCGATGCCCGCGCGTTCAGCCGGTGAGGCGCGCATCACGCTGCGAATCAGCACGCCAGCCTCACCGGCCTCGCGTTTGGCGAGCTCGACACCCAACCAGCCGGGCCCGCTGCGCGCCGGCGCCGATTCGGCAGGCGCTGTGGCGCTGGGCGGAGTCGTCGCTACCGTAGTGGCTGTCGGCGTCGCTGCAGAATTGCTCGTTGGCGCTGTGGCCGGCGCACCGGCCGCGCCACCCGTCGCGCTCGCGCACGCACCGAGCAAAAGCGCGAAGCTGAGCGAGAGTGGAGCGAAACGGATCCTCATAACGACTGCTGAGCGGCGGCCGCGCTCGCGAACGTTCGTGGTACCATGCGGGCCTCGTGCGTGCAGCTTTCGCTTCGATTCGTGCCGTGATTTGCCGCGCAAGGTTGCCTCGGATGGCCTGGGTTGTGTTGCTCGCTGGTTGCTCCGCGCCGCAGCACTCGACCCCAATCGGCATGTCCGACGCCGTGCCCGAGAACCCCTCGCCGAAGCTGGTTGCAACGCCCCGCGTGCAGTGGGCGGATTTTGCGGCGGCGCGCGGCTGGCCAGAAGCTTCGCCCGCCGCTCCGGCGCTGGGGCATCGTCGCGACGGCACGTTGATTCACGTCAGGGTCGAGCCGAGCGGGCTCGCCGCCTACCGAGAGCTTTCGGCCGAGGCCGCCATGCCGGACGGCACTCGGGTCGTCGCCTGGCATGAGACCCCCGCGGGTGCGCTGCTCGGCGGCTACTTGCTCGAGAAGGGGGCCGGCGTCTGGTCGGCTCAGGAGCTCGACGCGAGGGGGGCGTTGGTCGTCAGCGACCACGCTAGCTGTGTGCGCTGTCACGACATGGCGCCGACGGATCATCTATTCGGTCCGCGTTCGACGCCGCCCAGCACCCCAGCCTTGGGCGGGGAATCTATCGACCCGCAGCGGCGTTAGCCCCCAAGCAGCTGGCGGTCGCGATTGATTGACCCCACAAAGTGCAAAGACCCGGCGAGCAAGCTCGTCGGGCCGTAGGCACTCAGTCTAAAAAAGTAAGTGAAAGAAGCTTCTAAGGAAGTAACAAGAGCTGAAGCTGAGGCAAGGAAGCGCCCGCCGGAGCGGGTTGCGTAAGTTAAAGCGACCTCGGGGTGGAGCCCGGAGTCGCCAGCCCCTTAAGCAGCCTCCGTGCCAGATCGCTTCCCGTATAGAAGATCAGCAATTACAGGTGGTTGGGAGCGGCTCGCCGCGGAACGCCCACATTCGCAGCGCTGAGCCCTGGCTCGGATGTCACGCCCCCCGCCCATCCCTGAAAAGATTTCAGAGCTGTTACGGGACTGGCCCATACCGGACCGTCCAACGATCCGAACGCCGGAGCGGGCCGGCCCGGCGTTCAAAACAATCCCCCGCAGCAGCTCCAATAGTCGTCGCGATGCCGAGCGTTTTCCTCTCGCATCCCGCGTCGTCGTGCTATCAACCGCGTCCCTTACGCACCCGTAGCTCAGCTGGATAGAGCATCGGACTACGAATCCGAGGGTCGCTTGTTCGAATCAAGCCGGGTGCGCCA
>JBBSAB010000126.1:0-22759 GCA_038252755.1 Polyangiales bacterium
CCCACCCCCGTCCGTGCTCGGCCTGCGGCCTGCGCGCGGCCGACCCCTCCCAAAGCTGTGCTCGCCTGCGGCTGCGCGCAGCAGGGAGGGGTAGTCGCCGCCCACCTCTTGCAGGGCAATCCACGAAGCTCGCTCCGCTCGCGGATCGACGACGGCGACTCGCACGCCGCTCGTGCGTTCGGCTTCTCCTTGCGGCGAGCGGCCGACTCGCGAGAGGGCGCACACGCTGCGCCGCGCCGGCGTGGGTGCGCGCCGCCGATGACGGCGTTCGTCTGCGCGCGGCACAGCGTCTGCGCCGGAAGGCTTCGTCGGCCACTCGCCGCAAGGAGAAGCCTCATGAACGCACGCGCCTCAAGCTCATCCCCTCACCTCGCACGCCGCCACGGCTTCGCGCGCTGCATGCGCGAGCAGCCCACTCCCTCGGAGCGCTTGCTCTGGGCTGCACTGTCGGGCGGCAAGCTCGGGGTTTGGTTCCGTCGCCAGGTTGTGGTCGGCAGCAGCATCGTGGACTTCATGGCGCCAGCGCGGAAGCTCGTCGTGGAAGTTGACGGCGCCTACCACGGTGACGCCCGCCGCCGGCGGTCGGACGCGCGCAGGGACCTGCGCCTTGAACGCGCGGGCTATCGGGTGCTGCGGGTTCAGGCGGAACTCGTTCTCAGCAACCTGGCCCAGGCCGTCGGCCTCATCCGGGCGGCGCTCTAGGCGCGTACCTTCCACACCGCCCAGGCAAGGCGCGCACTTATCGCCCCGTGCGCGCTCACTGCACTATGAATGGAGGTACATCACCCAAACAGCCTAGCGTCCCCGATTCTCAGCCTCGGCTAACATGACGATCATGGAACCCATGCGCACCGTTCGACGTGTACGTTTCTCAAAAACCGATCCTCCGCGTGACTTCGACGTCCCCGCGAGCACTCCTTGCTCTCCAGCACTCGAAGGAAATCAGGTGACGCAGATCACCGACACCCCGGGGGAGATGGACGCCACCCTTGCGACTTGCAAAGTGGGCAATAGGGTCTTCGCGCGAGTGGCCAATGGCGATCCACCGGTCCGGCATTTGATCGAGGTAGTTGGCTGAAGGCTGCGCATTTTTAGGCGCAAGCGCCGGCGCCGGTGCGCGCGAACGAGGCCATCGGCAGGCGTCTATCGTCAACTCTTCGAATACCCATCGCCCAAACGGGTGATGCGCACGGCAGCAGGCCCGCCGCACGCGTTGCTCCCCTGCGCGTCCGACACCGAAACTCGGGGCGCCACGATGGAACGTCACGCGCGAGTTCTCTGGACGACTCTGCCTCCGGCGTCTAGGTTTCTTGGCTCGTGACCAATGCCTTTACCGCCGTGCTCGGGCTGATCCTCCTCTTCGTTTTCTCAGCGATGTTCTTTGGGGCTGGCGTTGCTGCCGCAGTGACCGGTCTTGGTTTGGTGGTCGTGATCGTCATCGCAGCGCGCCACAACCCAGCGCGTCGCGGCACGCTGATCTTGGTTGGTGTCCTCGGCGTTGCCACCATTGCCACGCTGGCATGGGTGGTCGTCGCGCCACGAGTTGGGCGTGAGGCTGGGGACGCTCTCTACGCGCCGCCCACGCGAGACGAAATGCCCACTCAGGCTCCGCGCGGTGCGCCGGCCGCCGCAGCTCAACCCACTGAACCTCCGCCAGCGCGCACTGCCCTCGAGATTCTGGCTTCCGACTTCAAATACAATCCTGAGACCACCGACGCTTGGTGCCACCAGGAGTGGGAGAAGCGTGGAGTGCTCAACCAGGAGATGTACCGCTACTGTATACGCACCGAAAAGCAAGCCCATGCTGACCTGGTCGCCCTGGTGAAGAAACACCCAGATCTCAAGTGGATCGACGCCCTGCTTCCCATAATTTGGTCCGAGTGGACGAAGCGCGGCCTTACCCAATACACCATGGTCAGGCATGAAGTGGATCGGGAAATTGAAGGCTACCTTGACCTCCAATATGAGCGCGGAAAGCGCGGGTACGACGCGGCCAAGATGACGACCTGCATCGCCGAATGGCGTTCGCACGCGAATCCGTGGACCATGGCGGAGCACTGCTACAAGAAGGAGTAGGAACGCGATCGTGTGGTTGACGCCTAGGACTGCGTGGGGTGGTCTGTGCGGCCGTGGACTACTTCCGCTTCGATACTCAAGAGGACCATAACGTCGTTGATGGCTACCATGGGCCCCAGTTCATCCACGCGGTCACGTTGCTCAAGAGCGCTGACGCGCGAGACGGCGTCCCCTTGGAGGAAGCGAAGGGAAGCGTCATCGAAAAGCTTCGCGCTAGCGAAACCGCTATAGCGGCCGACTCGAAGGCCATTGCCGTTGTGAGCCGCTTGATCGGCGTGGTGGAATCTTTGACGGACGAGCGCGTCGCGAGCTGGGCGTACGGGTCAAAACAGCTCTAGAGCCGTGCGCCGGAGAGCTGTTAGAAATTCCGTGTAGTGGACGGGCGGGGTCTCACGCCAGCCGAAAGCGAGAAGGTCCAAGAACGTGAACCATCCGAGAGTCCCGCTGTCCTGCGTTCTACTTGCTACAGTCTTGCTTGGCTGTACCGACGAAGCCAAGCCGGATTTCAACAAGTGCATGGTGCTCAAGGAGCGTGGGCTCTTCGACGAAGCAATCCAAGCCTGTTCCGACGCGGCGTCGAAGAGTCCGAACTCCGAATTGGGGAAAGAGGCGACTGCAGCCCTAGCCACCATAAGGGAACTCCGAGCGGCCGAAAGCCGTCGCCTCGAAATCGAACGGGCCGCTACTGAAGCAAACTCAACTCAGGCGATGGAGGTTCATCAAGACCCCGAGCCGCAAATCATGCCCCGCTCCGATGCAACAGCGCCGGAGCTGAAGACCATGAAGGCCCTCGCGGCAGACGTCCGCGAGATCCATAAGACGTGCTCCGCCCCACGCGCGCGGGGCCTGAACGACATTTGCATGCGCACGCTCCGCGAATCGTTCGCTTCTCTAAAGGAAATGCGGGCAATGATGGAGGCGATTCCGAAGAGCGCCGCGGGCTACTTCGACCTTGGGATGGCGATTTCTTTGACCCAGGACTGTTGCGATTGTGCGGAGAGTGACGCGCACCTGTGCGACGAGGTTGGAGCGAGCCTAAGAACGGCGGACGCCGAACTCAGAGCTGCGAGGGCAGTCAGTTCAGAGCGGTAGGCTTCGTCGCGGCCCATTGAAAGACGGCCCGGCGTAGAGGCTGCGCGAGCGCGGGCGTGCAGCATTTGCGGAAGCGCGTGGCCGGTCGAGCGGTCGAGCGGTCGAGCGTGGCGCATTGCGCATTGCGCGGGCGCGCAAACGGAGCCCCAAGCCCCCCAGACGCGTCGAAGCCCCTCGACCTTGCGGTCTCGGGGCTTCTGTACGCTGCCGTTAGGCTTGTTTACTCGTCGCCGACGGCAACGAGATCAGCTGGCTGAACTCGCGTGAACGTCGGCGGCGCATACGTCGGGCTCTTCTCGTCGATGACGACCTGCAGCTTCTTGTAAGCGGGCAGGCCGGTGCCGGCGGGGATGAGTCGACCCATGATGACGTTCTCCTTGATGCCGCGGAGATCGTCCGTCTTGCCGCATGGGTTGCCCACCCGCGTCGGCCTGCGGCCGCCGAGCCCTCCCAAACGTGTGCTCGCCTTCGGCTGCGCGCACGTGGGAGGGCTAGTCATTGGGCTGAGCCCACGTGGGTCGCGGGAACGACGACAGCCGAGAGCGTGCGCATCGCTTCCCCTTGCGGCGAGCGGCCAACTCGCGAGAGGGGCGCACACGGTGCGCCGCGCCGGCGCAGGTGAGTGACGACACGACCGCGGAAGTCGGCGCGCGGCACACCGTCTGCGCCTGGTCAGACCTCGTCGGCCGCTCGCCGCAAGGAGAAGCTCATGAAGGCACAGTCAGCAGCACAGTTGGTTCAGCTCGCCAGGCAGCTCGGGTTTGCGCGGGCCATGCGGCGGGAGCCCACGGCTTCAGAGGGCGCGCTCTGGGCCGGCTTTCGGGCTCCAAGCTGGGCGTGGGGTTTCGGCACGAGGCCGTCATCGCTGGGTGCATCGTGGACTTCGTGGCTCCTTCGCGGAAGCTCGTCGTGGAAGTGGATGGGGGCTACCATCGCACGGCGGCGCGTAAGCGGGCGGATGCGCGCCGGGACAGGCGGCTGGAACGCGCGGGGCTTCGGGTGCTGCGCCTGTCGGCTCAAGTAGTGCTCAGCAACCTACCGGAAGCGGTTCGGCTCGTCGCCGCAGCGCTGACTGCCTAGTCGCCTCGTCTACGGAGACGGGCACCCAATGTCGCGTCTCTTGGTGAGAAAGCACAGGGCATTGCGCGGCTGATCCCAGCGCGCCAGGAGTGTCGCTTCGTAGTGCTCGCCCTGCAGATTGCAACTGTCGAGGGAGAGTTCGAATGTCACCAATGTCTTGGGCTGGCCGTCGCGGTAGGACCATATCGCGGCCTCGGTGAAGGTCGTGCCGCTGCCGTAGTCAGCGGTGAGCTCCACGAGCTCGGTCAGGCCGTCCTGATCGAGATCGATGGGCTGGAGCTGGGCACCAAAAAGCCCCTCGCTGCCGCTGCCGATCAGCCGCCCGCCCTCCAGAAGCAGTTCGAAGGTCACGCCGTAGCGCTCGGCGTGAGAGCCCAAAACGCCGCAATGTCCCGCAAAAAACAGCACCAGAGTCTGTTTCTTGTTCGGCTGCGTGAATGAGCCGTCCACGGCCATCTTCACCATGCTCGCGTCATCTCCGGAACCGACGGCGCTGGTTTCCAGATGCTGATAGTCAGCGAGGCAAGCCGGCGACTTGAGGTAATCGAGGAAGAAAGCGTCAACCAGCGCTTCTTCGCTTGGAACCAGAGAGCGAGACCAATCCTGCAGCTTGCCGTCCGACTCGAGGAGCATCGTACAGCCGACGCATGCTTCGTTACAGGTCTCGATGGTTGGGGGACCGTGCGGGGCGGCTGTTTCTGAAGACGAATCAAAACGGACAACGGTGGGATCCGCGGGTACCCGCGACGCTGGTCCTTCGGCTGTCACTGGCCGGTGCGAGTGTTCGGAGCAGGCGGCTGCGAAAACTAGCAAGACTGCAAACGCGCCGAAGCCCCTCGATCTTGCGATCTCGGGGCTTCGATGCGCTGCCATTGACGGCTCTGTTTACGTTACTCGTCGCCGACAGCGACGAGATCAGCAGGCTGAACTCGCGTGAACGTCGGCGGCGCATACGTCGGGCTCTTCTCGTCGATGACGACCTGCAGCTTCTTGTAAGCGGGCAGGCCGGTGCCGGCGGGGGGGCTGCCCACCCCCGTCGTGCTCGGCCTGCGGCCTGCGCGCGCCGACCCCTCCCAAAGCTGTGCTCGCCTGCGGCTGCGCGCAGCAGGGAGGGGTAGTCGCCGCCCGTCTCTTGATGGGCAATGCACGGAGCTCGCTCCGCTCGCGGGTCGACGACGGCGACTCGCTCGGAGCTTGTGTGTTCGACTTCTCCTTGCAGCGAGCGACCGACTCGCGAGAGGGCGCACACGCTGCGCCGCGCCGGCGTTGGTGCGCACCGCCGATGACGGTGTTCGTCTGCGCGCGGCACAGCGTCTGCGCCGGAAGGGCTTCGTCGGCCGCTCGCCGCAAGGAGAAGCCTCATGAACACACGCACCTCAAACTCGACCCTCACCTCGCACGCCGCCACGGCTTCGCGCGCTGCATGCGCGAACAGCCCACGCGCTCGGAGCGCCTGCTCTGGGCTGAGCTGTCGGGCGGCAAGCTCGGTGTGTGGTTCCGTCGCCAGGTTGTAGTCGGTGCCAGCATCGTTGACTTCATGGCGCCAGCCCGGAAGCTTGTCGTGGAAGTTGACGGCGGCTACCACGGTGACGCTGGCCGCCGGCGGTCGGACGCGCGCAGGGACCGGCGGCTTGAGCGCGCGGGCTATCGGGTGGTGCGGATCCCGGCGGAACTCGTCCTCACCAACCTGGCCGGGGCTGTGCAGCTCATCCGGGCCGCGCTCTAGCCATAGGCCTCGCAGCGCCCGCCGCCACCTACCCGAGCTCATCCCGAGCATGCGCTCGTCACCCTCACCGTTGCTATCGGCGCCGGCCGCCCACCAGTTTCCGGAACTCGTACGCAGCGTTCCAAAATTCGGAACCCGACAATCCCGTTCGCGCGCATTTGCCGAGTTTATTTCGCCTCTGCTCTTGGCACAGGAGCTGCACGGTTCTCCCTCATGCGGACCAAGGGGCTCGGCGTAGGTGCGGTAATCGGTGTCATGTTGACGATGGGGTGCGGGTCAGTGCAAAGCGTCGATGAAGAACTGGGTGAGCGCCACGACCAACTGACGGGCGGGGACGTGGCGGTCGACGGGCAAGGTGAGTTCGTCGTGGCGCTCAACGGTTGCTCGGGAGCACTCGTTAGTCCCTACGCCATAATTACTGCCGGCCATTGCTTCGCAGAAGGTGTCAGTGACGTCCGCCAGTCGGTGCGAATAGGTCCAGGCCGTCGCTGCGCTACGCAACATTCGGCTCCAGCGATCGGGGCTGATGAATGCCCAACGCTAACGCTGCGAGTTCATCGACATGTCGACGAGGACCTCGCACTTCTAACCAGCGACGTGCCGCTTTCCGACGCGCGAAAGGGTGTTGGATTGCCGATTGATCTTGCCGAACCGACCTCCCACGTTGCGGTCTGGGGGTTTGGTCGAGGGGAGACGGTTGACGCCCGCGGGAACGTTCAAAGCGTCGGGGCTGGGGAGAGGCTGCTGGTGGCGAAACGCGCGATCTCGCAAAATCTACTAGCCGGATTCGAAACGCAAGCTGGAAGCTCAGCAATGTGCGATGGCGACTCGGGTGGCCCAGCAACGATCCGACGTGACGGGGGCGACATCCTGGTCGGATTGTTGCGCGCTTCCGAAGCCTCATCGGAAAATCCGCAATGCACGAAGCCTGGCGGTCTGGAATTTTGGGCACGCGCTGGCGCTTACTTGCCTTGGATCGAGGAAGTTCTGGGATCGTGCCGTCGTCAGCTTCGCTCAGGAAGACCAGTCGCGGTGTGCAACGGCAAAGCGAAAGCGGAGGGCGACGCTACAGACTCGCCGTTGTACCGCCTCCTCAATCGACCTGAGGTCGTCGAAGTTGATGGCACAAGCCGTGGCGCGGGCAGGGCGGGCATTTTACCGGAGGATCTAGAGCAGGAGACGCTTACGGACGCGACTGAGGCTCACGAGGTTCTTATTGATCGCAAACGCGTCATTCGAGATTTTTATGAGACCTTCGGATCGAACTCGGCTCCCGCGAGAGGCGCCATGCCGCTTAAGGAGCGAGCTCTATCTCAAAATGATGATCGTCGCTTCCGAGTCAGCGGAACTCAGGCTCCGGAGGTTGGTCGGGTCATTGCAGATGTCAACTTCAGCAGCGGTGAAATGGGAATTGCTCGTTGTTCAGGCACGCTAATTGGCTCGCGCATCGTCAGGACCGCTGCGCATTGCCTTTACGTTCCGGATCGCGGCGCCGCCGGATATAAGAAGGTGACAAACCTAAGGTTCGAGCTCGAACGGGATGGCAGTTCGGTTACGAAAATCGTCAATACCTCCTCGTGGCAGGCTGGCGCTTTCGTCGCGAACAACTGTTACGACGTCCCAACCTACCAAGCCAACTTGGCAACGTGCACTTCTAAGGACTGGGCCTACCTTATTCTGCCTTCCAACGCTTGGACTTCACTTGGGTACACTCCGGCCTACATGGGTTATCAGACGCTCGGGGCGGGGGATCTCAATCGCGCGGCCGTCCACGCCGGCTACCCAGCGTGCACTCAAGGTGGCGTTGCGTTACCGGACGCTCCTCAAGGGTGTTTTGACGGAAGCAAGTGGGCAACCAATGACACTTTCGAATGCAAAATCCACCAGTTCACGGCCAATTATTGGAAATTTCGTGTTGGCTGCGATTCGAGCGGTGGGGAGTCGGGGGGGCCCTTCTACGACGGGAACACGCGCGCCCTTCTCGGTCATGCTCAGTGGGAGGTCTGCACCACGTGCCTGGGAAAGACCGGCCTCGACTTCTACGCGCCGCTCCACGTCCTAGGCCACGACGACTACTTGATTGCCAAGCAAAATTCCCTTCGCAGCAGTTATCCCTGATGGTGCTCCCATGAACCTCCATACAAGCTCAATGCTAGTGTTACTCATGCTCGGCTGTTCGGGAGCTCAGGGCAATGATTCGTCGAGCGACGCTCGAAAGGCGCTTCTCGATTCCCCGCCTGATCCATCGACTGGCGGGGCCACGACTTGTGACGACGCCGGCCCGGGCGGTGACGCAGGCGAGCACCAAGCCGTCGCCAACTATCCCACCCAGCATGAGTTGTGCGATCCGGATGGGCCCGGCTTCCTGGTCGCGATCGACACCCCTCCAGACGCGCAATGCAGCCAAAAGCCATGCGGAAGCCAGTGCGACCAATGTCAAGGGCGCGTCGACTGCACACCGCAGAGCGCGTTTGCGCGATGTGATTTGTACGCCGCTTGCAAGCCGACGAGCGATTGACCGGGCGCGCCAGCGGTCCCCAAAACAGCGGAATCGGTTTTTCTGATCGAGGGCCAAACCGGATAGTTGCCCATCTAGACGGCCGCTGGGCCATCGTTTTGGCGGCATCCAGCTAGCGCGCGAAGTTGAGCGCCGCCGACGGGACGGTGAAGGCACAGAGCGGCGAATCGAGGTCGGCAGGCTGGAGGTTTCCGCGGGTCGCGAGCAGTAGTTGGGCGCGGGCTCCAGGTAGCGTTCCCTGGGCCAGTCGGGCAGCGCGTGCGTGACCTCGTAGAAGTACGCTCCGGATCGATGCCGTGCAGGCGGCATGAGGCGACGAGGCCTACGATGGCGGCGGCACTCGAAATCCGGCAAAGCCGGGTGACCCTTCACGCTTACGAAATCCGGCAAAGCCGGTTCACTCCTCGCGAAATCGCACGGCGAAGCCGGCGTTCACCGACCCGCTCACGATCACGATCACGACCACGGTGGCCCGGTTCCGACACAGCAGCCTTCTGCGAGTTGGGCTGCGGCGCGGCAGCCCCAAGACCCTAGACGCGACGAAGCCCCTCGACCTTGCGGTCTCGGGGCTTCTGGACGCTGCCGTTAGGCTTGGTTACTCGTCGCCGACGGCCACGAGATCAGCAGGCTGAACTCGCGTGAACGTCGGGGGCGCGTAGGTCGGGCTCTTCTCGTCGATGACGACCTGCAGCTTCTTGTAAGCGGGCAGACCCGTTCCGGCGGGGATGAGCCGACCCATGATGACGTTCTCCTTGATGCCGCGGAGATCGTCGGTCTTGCCGCAGATTGCCGCCTCGGTGAGCACCTTCGTCGTCTCCTGGAAGCTCGAGGCCGAGATGAACGACTCCGTGCTGAGGGACGCCTTGGTGATGCCGAGCAGCATCGGCTCGGCGATCGACGGCTGGCCACCGCGTTCCATGATCCGGGCGTTTTCACGCTCGAACACGTACTTCTCGACCTGCTCATCGACCAGGAAGTTGGTGTCACCCACCTCCTTGATGCGTACGCGGCGCAGCATTTGCCGCACGATGCACTCGATGTGCTTGTCGTTGATGGTCACGCCCTGCAGGCGGTAAACCTGCTGGATTTCGTTGACCAACCAAGCCGCCAGCTCCTTCTCGCCTTTGACGCGAAGAATGTCGTGCGGGTTGGCGGGTCCGTCTTGCAGCGGGTCGCCGGCGCGGACGTGGTCGCCCGGCTGCACCTGGATGTGCTTGCCCTTCGGGATCAGGTACTCGCGCGCCTGGTCCGTCAGCAATCCGCCCTCGGTGGAGAACGGCGTGATGAGCACCTTGCGCTTGCCCTTCGTGTCCTTGCCGAACGAAACCACGCCGTCAATCTCGCTGATGATTGCGTGATCCTTCGGCTTTCGGGCTTCGAACAGCTCGGCGACGCGGGGTAGACCACCGGTGATGTCCTGCACCTTGGTGGTGTCGCGGGGCATCTTGGAGATCGCCTCGCCCGGGTAAATCTGCTCACCTTCGAGGGCCACGATGTTGGCACCCACCGGCAAGAGATACCGAGCGTCGAGCTCGGTGTTGGGCAGCTTCACCGCTTCGCCCGTCTCCGGGTCGATGATGCTGATGCGCGGGCGGAGGTCGCCGGCTCGCGACTCGATCACGATCTTGCGGCTGAGGCCAGTGACCTCATCCACCTTTTCCATGACCGTGACGCCTTCGACGAGATCGCCGTACTGCACGATGCCGCCGACCTCGGTCAGAATCGGAGCCGCGAACGGATCCCATTCAGCCACGACTTGACCCGAGGTGACGCGCTGGCCGTCGACGACCTTCATCACCGCGCCGTACACCAAACGATGGTGCTCGCGCTCGCGACCGGTGTCGTCCATCACGACCAGCTCGCCGTGACGGTTCATGATGACGATCGTGTTGTCCTTGCGCTTCACCAGTGAGGCGTTGCGCAAGCTGACGATGCCTTCGGTGCGCGTCTCGAGCGAGCTTTGCTCGATCTTGCCGCGCGCCGCAGCACCACCGATGTGGAACGTGCGCATCGTGAGCTGCGTGCCCGGCTCACCAATCGACTGAGCTGCGATGATGCCGATGGCTTCGCCCATGTTGACGCGCGAGCCGCGCGCCAAGTCACGGCCGTAGCACAGCGCGCAAACGCCGCGACGAGTCTGGCAGGTGAGCACCGAGCGGATGACGATTTCCTCGATACCCGCCTCCTCGATCGAGACCACGTGCTCTTCCTCGAGCTCGGTGCTGCTCTGCACGATGACTTCGCCGTTGAGTGGGTCGACGACGTCTTCCAGCACGACACGACCCAGGATGCGGTCGCCGAGCGGCTGAATGACTTCGCCGGCCTCTTCCAGCTTGGTGACGCGGATGCCGTCGAGCGTGCCGCAATCGAACTCGGCGACGACGGCGTCCTGCGCGACGTCGACGAGACGACGCGTGAGGTAACCGGAGTTTGCCGTCTTGAGTGCGGTGTCGGCGAGACCCTTACGAGCGCCGTGGGTCGAGATGAAGTACTGCAGAACCGACAGACCCTCGCGGAAGTTCGCGGTGATCGGCGTTTCGATGATCTCGCCGCTCGGCTTGGCCATCAAGCCGCGCATGGCGGCCAGCTGGCGCATCTGAGCGGGGGAGCCTCGAGCGCCCGAGTCAGCCATGATGTAAATCGGATTGAAGCTCGACTCTTCCGAGGTCTCGCCCGTCTCCGGATCCTTCATCACTTCTTTGCCGATGCCGGCCATCATCTCTTCGGCGACGCGGTCAGCCACGCCAGCCCAGATGTCGACGACCTTGTTGTAGCGCTCGCCGTCGGTGATTAGACCCTCTTGGTACTGATCGACGACCTTCTCGAGCTCGGCTTGGGCTTCCTCGACCAGCTCCTTCTTCTTGGCCGGGATGGTCATGTCGTCCATGCAGACGGACGCGCCAGCCAGGGTGCCGAAGTGAAAGCCGAGCGAACGCAGACGGTCTGCGAGCAGCACGGTCTCTTTGTTGCGGTGCGTGCGGTAACAGATGTCGATCAGGTTCGAGAGTGCCTTCTTATTCAGCACCTTGTTCGCGTAATCGAACGGGATGCCGTCAGGGAGGACGTCGCTGATCAGCACGCGACCGACGGTGGTGGCAACCACACGAGTGCGGTTCATGCCCTCTTCGTCTTGGTCGTCGATGCGGACTTTGATCGCCGCGTGCAGGTGCACGGTGCCGTTGTCGTACGCCATCCGGACTTCGTCCGGCGACGAGAAGACACCGCGCAGGTAGCCGTCGAGCGAGCCCGACTTCTCGTTGTACGTGAGGCTGTTCTCACGATAGCTGCCCTCGACGAAGCGGCGCATGCGCGTCGCGTAGTAGAGGCCGAGCACGATGTCCTGCGTCGGGTTGATGATCGGGCGACCGCTCGCGGGCGAGAGGATGTTGTTCGTGCTCATCATGAGCACGCGCGCTTCCATCTGCGCCTCGATCGACAGCGGTATGTGCACCGCCATCTGGTCACCGTCGAAGTCGGCGTTGAAGGCTGCGCACACCAGCGGGTGAAGCTGGATGGCTTTGCCTTCGATCAGCACCGGCTCGAACGCCTGGATGCCCAAGCGGTGGAGGGTGGGTGCGCGGTTCAGCATCACCGGGTGCTCGCTGATGACTTCGTCGAGGATGTCCCAAACCTCGGGACGCTCCTTTTCCACCATTTTCTTCGCAGATTTGATGGTGTTGACGTAACCGCGCTCTTCGAGCTTGTTGTAGATGAACGGCTTGAACAGCTCGAGCGCCATCTTCTTCGGAAGACCGCACTGGTGCAGTTTCAGCGTCGGGCCGACGACGATGACCGAGCGGCCAGAGTAGTCGACGCGCTTGCCGAGCAAGTTCTGACGGAAGCGACCCTGCTTGCCCTTGAGCATGTCGCTCAGGGACTTCAGCGGACGCTTGTTCGGACCGGTGATGGTCTTGCCACGACGGCCGTTGTCGAACAGCGCATCGACCGCCTCTTGCAACATGCGGCGCTCGTTCCGGATGATGATTTCCGGAGCGTTGAGCTCGAGCAGGCGCTTGAGGCGGTTGTTGCGGTTGATGACGCGACGGTACAGATCGTTCAAATCGCTGGTGGCGAAACGGCCACCATCGAGCGGAACGAGCGGGCGCAGATCCGGCGGCAAAACCGGGATCACCGTGAGCATCATCCACTCCGGGCGATTGCCCGAGCCGCGGAAGGCTTCGACGACCTTGAGCCGCTTGGCGTACTTCTTACGCTTCGCTTCGCTGGTCGACGTGCGCATCTCGTGGCGCAGCATCTCGCTCAGGCCGTGGACGTCCACGCGCTTGAGCATCTCGAGCACCGCTTCGCCGCCCATGCCGGCTTCGAAGGCGTCGTCGCCGTACTCTTCGAGCAGCTGAGCATAACGCTCTTCGCTTAGGAGCTCGGCGCGCTCGAGCTGCGTGCTCTTCGCGTCGATGACGATGTACGCCTCGCAGTACAGGACCTTTTCCAGGTCCTTCAGCGTGATGTCGAGGATGTTACCGATGCGCGACGGCAGGCTCTTCAAGAACCAGATGTGCGCAACGGGCGTGGCCAAGCTGATGTGACCGAGGCGCTCACGGCGCACCTTGGACTGAATCACCTCGACGCCGCACTTCTCGCACACGATGCCGCGGTGCTTCATGCGCTTGTACTTGCCGCAGATGCACTCGTAGTCTTTGACCGGGCCGAAGATCTTCGCGCAGAACAAGCCGTCTCGCTCAGGCTTGAACGTACGGTAGTTGATCGTTTCGGGCTTCTTTACCTCGCCGTTCGACCACTCCCGGATCTTCTCCGGGCTGGCCAACGAAATGCGCATGGCAGAGAAAGAAAGCGGATCCTTCGGCTTCTCGAAAAAGGAGAAAATATCTCGCATGGTTTTTCCTTAGTTCCGCTGAATCAGTCTTCCGCTGCCGTGGCCGCGCCAGGCGCCCCGGTCTCGACGAGCTCGACGTTGAGACACAACGACTGCAGCTCTTTGATCAAAACGTTGAAGCTCTCCGGCAGGCCAGCTTCTAGCGCGTACTCACCCTTGACGATGGATTCGTACATGCGCGTGCGGCCTTGCACGTCGTCGCTCTTGACGGTCAGGAACTCTTGCAGAGCGTAGGCGGCGCCGTACGCCTCCATCGCCCAGACTTCCATTTCACCAAGACGCTGACCACCGAACTGCGCCTTACCACCCAGCGGCTGCTGCGTGACGAGCGAGTACGGTCCGATTGAACGAGCGTGGATCTTGTCGTCGACCAAGTGGTGCAACTTGAGCATGTACATGATGCCCACCGTCACATCTTGCTCGAACGGCTCGCCCGTACGACCGTCGAACAGGATTGACTGTCCGGAGGTCGAGCGACCCGACAACTCGAGCATTTGCTTGATCGTGCTCTCTTGGGCGCCGTCGAACACCGGCGTACCCATGAACAAGCCGCGCCGCATCTTCTTGGCCAGCAGGGTCAGCTCCGCTTCCGGCAAGGCCTTGATAACCTTCTGGAATTTGGGATCCTGCTGGTTGATTTCGATCATCCGAGCACGAAGCTTCTCGGGACCGAACTTGTTCTCGATGGCGGCATCGATTTGCCGGCCGAGCTCGCGAGCACCCCAACCGAGGTGCGTCTCGAGAATCTGACCGACGTTCATGCGGCTAGGAACACCGAGCGGGTTAAGCACGATGTCGACGGGGCGACCGTCTTCCAGGTACGGCATGTCTTCTTCCGGGAGAATCCGGGAGACGACACCCTTGTTACCGTGACGACCGGCCATCTTGTCGCCGACCTGAAGCTTGCGCTTGATCGCGACATAGACCTTCACCATCTTGATCACGCCTGGCGGCAGCTCATCGCCACGCGACAGACGATCGATCTTGTCGGCAAAGTGCTCCTCGCGACCCTTGAGTAGGGTCTCGAGGTCACCGAGCAGTTGCTTGATCTCGTCCGCAGTTTCTTCGACCGGGATTTCGCCCCAGTACTTCTGCGGCACTTGCTCGAGCTCTGCGTCGTTCAGGACCTGGCCCTTGTTGAGTAGGACCTTGCCCTTGTCGTCGACCAGCTTGCCGCCGGTGGTTTTGCCGCCGAGGACGCGCTTGACCTTACGGAAGAACGAGTCGCGGAGGATCTTCATTTCCTCTTCACGGACACGCTCGAGCTTCAGCTTCTCGGTGTCTTCGATCGCCTTGGCGCGCTCGTCCTTGTCGGTACCCTTGCGCGAGAAGATGCGAGCGTTGATCACGATGCCGCCGACGCCCGGCGGAACCTTGAGCGAGCTGTCGCGCACGTCGCCGGCCTTTTCGCCGAAGATCGCCCGCAGCAGCTTCTCTTCCGGTGAGAGCTGGCTCTCGCCCTTCGGAGTGATCTTACCAACCAGGATGTCGCCCGGCTTCACCTCGGCGCCGATGCGCACGACGCCCGAGTCGTCGAGGTCCTTGAGGGCCTCTTCACCGACGTTCGGGATGTCCTTGGTGATTTCTTCTTTGCCGAGCTTGGTGTCGCGGGCGACGCACTCGAACTCTTCGATGTGGACCGAGGTGTACACATCGTCTTTCGCGATGCGCTCGGACACCAGGATCGAGTCTTCGAAGTTGTAACCCTGCCAGGGCATGAACGCGACGACCACGTTCTGACCGAGCGCGAGCTCACCCATGTCGCAAGCAGGACCGTCGGCGAGCACATCGCCCTTCTTGACGGTTTCGCCGCGACTGACGACCGGCTTCTGGTTGTAGCAAGTGCTCTGGTTGGAGCGCTGGTACTTGGTGAGCGGATAGATATCCGGCACCTCGTCGCCAATGCCCTCGGCGGCACGCACCACGATGCGCTCGGCGTCGACGCTCACGACCAAGCCATCACGCTTGGCGATCACGCAAACCCCCGAGTCCATCGCGACTCGGCCTTCCATGCCCGTGCCGACCAGCGGCGCTTCGGTGCGAACCAGCGGCACCGCTTGGCGCTGCATGTTCGCGCCCATCAGCGCGCGGTTAGCGTCGTCGTGCTCGAGGAACGGCACCAGCGCCGCGGCCACCGACACCATTTGGTTCGGCGCCACGTCCATCAGCTGGATTTGATCCGGAACAGTCATCCGGAAGTCGCCGTTCAGGCGGGCGGGGACCAAGTTGTCCTTGAACCGGCCCTTGTCGTCCATGTCCGCGGCGGCCGCGGCGATGTACTTGCCTTCCTCTTCGAGTGCGCTGAACCACTGCACTTCGTCGTGCACGCGGCCGTCGCTCACGTTGCGGTACGGCGTCTCGACGAAGCCGTACTCGTTCACGCGGGCAAAGCAGCTGAGCGACGCGATCAGACCAATGTTCGGACCTTCAGGCGTCTCGATCGGGCAGATGCGGCCGTAGTGCGTGGCGTGCACGTCGCGCACCTCGAAGCCGGCGCGCTCACGGGTCAAACCACCAGGTCCGAGCGCGGACAGGCGACGCTTGTGCGTCACTTCCGAGAGCGGGTTGGTTTGATCCATGAACTGTGAGAGCTGCGAGCTACCGAAGTACTCCTTGACCACGGCGCCGACCGGCTTGGCGTTGATCAAGTCGTGCGGCATCAACGTGTCGATTTCTTGCGACACGCTCATGCGCTCTTTGATCGCGCGAGCCATGCGAACCAGGCCGATGCGATACTGATTTTCCATCAGCTCGCCGACCGCGCGCACGCGGCGGTTACCCAAGTGATCGATGTCGTCGACCGAACCGCGCCCGTTCTTGAGCTCGATTAGGTGCCGAACCGTCTCTTGGATGTCGCTGGGCGTGAGTACGGTAGCTTCGAGGCCAGGCTTCTGGTCCTCGGGCATGTCGCGGTAAAACTTGTAGTTCAGCTTCAAGCGACCGACGGCCGAAAGGTCGTAGCGCTCGGGGTTGAAGAACAGGTTCTGGAACAGCTGCTTGGCCGTCTCGAGCGTCGGTGGATCGCCCGGCCGCAGGCGCCGGTAGATCTCCATGATCGCGTCTTCGGTCGTCTTGACCTTGTCGGCGATCAGCGTGTCGCGCAGGTACGGACCGACGTTCAGACCGTCGATGAACAGCACCTTGAAGTCGGTGACGCCCGCCTCTTTCAGGCGATCGAGGGTGATCTCGGTCACTTCCTCGTTGCACTCGAGCAAGACCTCGCCGGTCTCCTTGTCGATCACGTCCTCGCCGCTGACCTTGCCGATCAGATCCGAGGCTTCGTTCGGCAAACGATCGAGCTCGGCCTCTTTGAGCTTCTTGATCGCGGCGCGCGTGAACTTGGTGTTCTTCTTGACGACAACTTCAGCGCCGACCTTGATGTCGCGCGTCGCGCGCTGGCCGGGGAGCAGGTCGAACTCGATGCTCTTCGAGAACTTGCCACCCTTTTCGATGAAGACGGTTTCCGTCGAGTAGAAGTAGTTGAGCAGCTCCTGGGTGCTGTAGCCCAGGGCGCGCAGCAGCACCGTCGCGTGCATCTTCCGACGACGGTCGATGCGCACGTACATGATGTCTTTGTGGTCGAACTCGAAGTCGAGCCACGAACCCGAGTACGGGATCACGCGGGCGCTGTAGAGCAGCTTGCCGCTGGAGTGCGTCTTGCCCTTGTCGTGGTCGAAGAACACGCCCGGGCTGCGATGCAGCTGCGAGACGACGACGCGCTCGGTACCGTTGATGATGAACGTACCGGTCTCCGTCATCAGCGGAATCTCGCCGAAGTAGACCTCTTGCTCTTTGATGTCGCGCACGATGCGCTCGCCACCCTCACGGGTGTCGTAGACCATCAACTGCGTGGTCACCTTGATCGGTGCCGCGAACGTCATGCCGCGTTGGCGGCATTCGTCGACGTCGTACTTGGGCTTCTCCAGATTGTAGGAGACGTAGACGAGCTCGCTCGTCCCATCGAAATCCTTGATCGGGAAGACACTACGGAAGACCTCTTCGAGGCCCATTTCCTTCCGCTCGCGCGGAGAAACGTCCGTCTGCAGGAACTTGTCGTAGCTGCTCTTCTGAATGTCGATCAGATTCGGGATATCGACGATCGAGTCAACACGACCGAGGTTCGTGCGATGTCGAAAATTCGACTGGACCTTGGACGCCATATGCGAAACCTCCAAAACGCGCATAGCGGGTACGATGGACAGTCCACCGACCCGCGGGTGCGCTAGCTAACCACGCGCGCTTCCAACAACCCCCGACCCGAAGGCCAGGGAAACAACACTGCCTGAGCTCACGATCGATTGACCCGATTCCACCCTCTCCCCAGCCAGTTTGGCCGAGGACGCCGCAACCAAACCACCTGCCAAGTTCAGGTTCTGGCGAGGCTTCCGCGAGGACCGGAGCGGAACGTACTTGAGTACGTGAGCACCGGACCGGAGCGGAAACGAAGCCCGAACCTGAAATCGGCAGGTGTGGCTGAAGCTTGAAAGGGGGTACCAGGTCAATGGGGTCTTATTTGACCTCGACCTTGGCGCCTGCAGCTTCGAGCTTCTTCTTGATGTCTTCGGCTTCTTCCTTGCCGATGTTCTCTTTGATCGCCTTGGGAGCGCCTTCGACCAGGTCCTTGGCTTCTTTGAGGCCGAGGGCCGTGATCTCACGGACCGCTTTGATCACGTTGATCTTGTTGGCACCGCCGTCGGCGAGAACGACCGTGAACTCGGTCTTCTCTTCGACTGCAGCTGCGGGAGCAGCGCCCGGGCCTGCAGCCACGGCGACAGGAGCCGCGCTGACGCCCCACTTCGTCTCGAGCTCTTTGACGAGCTCGGTGATCTGGATCACCGGGAGGTTGGAGAGGAAATCGACGACCTGGTCACGAGAAATTTCAGCCATTTTAGTACTCCTGCAAACTTAAACTTATCAAAATTATGGGGTGGAACGAGACGGCGGCGATTAGCCACCGTCCTTGCGTTGCTTGGCAGCCATGACGCCCACGAAGTCGCGAGCGGGGATGGTGAGCAACCTGACGAACGTCTGCGGTCCGGCCATCATGGTCGCGAGCAACATCGACCGCGCCTCGTCCTTATTCGGCAAGGTCGCCAGCTGCTCCGCAACGGCTTTACCGCTGAGAATCTGGCCTTCGAGCAGCCCGGCTTTCACCTTGAGCTTGTCGTTGTCCTTGACGAAGTCTTTGACGACGCGAGCGGCAGCGCTCGGTTCCTCGAAGCTCCAAGCCACACCGGTCATGCCACGGAGGACGGGTACGAGGCCCTTGCTCCACGGCTGATCGGCGAGTGCTTGCTGCACCAGCTTGTTCTTCACGACCTTGTATTCGATGCCTTTGGCTCGAAACACGTCGCGGAGCTTGGAAACCTCTTCGACCTTCATCCCGGTAAAATCCAGGAAGACGGCCGAGCTCATGCGATCGAAGCGGTCGCGGATAGCCTTGATCGCTTCGGCTTTTTGAGTGCGTTCCATCAGTCGTCCTCTTCCTTCGACACGACGGTCGAAGTGTCGATGCGAACGCCCGGGCTCATCGTGCTGCTCAGCGTGATGCTGCGCATGTAGATGCCTTTGGCGGTCGACGGCTTCTTGGCGAGTAGCTCACCAATCAGCGCCATCGCGTTCTCCGTCAGCTTTGCCTGGTCGAACGATTTACGTCCGATGCGGCAATGCACGACGCCGGCTTTATCGACGCGGTACTCGACCTTGCCGGCCTTGGCTTCCTTGACGGCATTGCTGACGTCGAAGGTAACCGTGCCGACCTTGGGGTTCGGCATTAGGCCACGCGGACCGAGCACACGACCGAGCTTACCGACGGCGCCCATCAGGTCGGGCGTCGCGATTACGCGATCGAAGTCGAGAAAGCCTTCTTGGACCTTTGCGACCAGCTCGTCGCCACCGGCGACGTCTGCTCCTGCGGCCAAGGCTTCTTTCTCTTTGTCACCACGCGCGAACACGAGGACGCGCACGGTCTTGCCAGTGCCATTCGGAAGCACGATTGCTCCGCGCACCATTTGATCGGCGTGCTTCGGATTGACTCCGAGGCGCACCGCGACGTCGACGCTTTCGTCGAACTTGGCGAAGGCCATCGACTTCACCAACGCGACGGCCTCATCGACCGTTACGCGTTTGGCTGGGTCGCGCTTTGCAGCCGCCACCTTGCGATTTTTTGTTTCTTTCACTGCCATTGGGTTCGTCTTTCGACTCCTGGAAACGGTCGGAAACGCTCACCCAAAGGAGTGGGCGCCGCCGTACCAGTAACTCTTCAGATGATGTCCACGCCGATGCTCTTGGCCGTGCCCGCGATGCTGCGAGCGGCGGCTTCGAGATCCGTCGTGTTCATGTCTTTCATCTTCTCTTTGGCGATCGCGCGGATCTGATCCATCGAGAGCTGACCGACCTTGGTCTTGTTCGGCTCTTTCGAGCCAGAGCCGGGCTTCTTTTGCGTTGCCAGGCCGAGGGCCTTCTTCACCAGCACGCTCGCTGGCGGCTGCTTCATGATGAAGCTGAAGGAGCGGTCGGCGTAGACCGTGATCACGACCGGAAGGATCGTGTCGCCCAGCGGGGCGCTCCGGGCGTTGAAGTCCTTGCAGAACTGCATGATGTTGACGCCGTGCTGGCCCAGGGCGGGACCGACAGGCGGCGACGGGTTGGCTTTGCCAGCCGGCAGCTGCAACTTGATGTAGGCGTTGATCTTCTTCTTGGCGCTCATAACGGTGTGTCCTTGCGAATCGCTTCGTAACTACCCACTTGGGTAGGCTCAGCGTTTCTCCACATGTGAAAAGTCGAGCTCCACGGGCGTGGGGCGCCCGAAGATGCTGACCATGACTTTGAGCTTCTGCTTGTCGGGCTTGACCTCTTGGACCGTGCCCGAGAAGTTGGCGAAAGCGCCGACCACGACGCGAACCTCGTCACCCTCGTTGAACTGGTGACGGGGCTTCGGCTTGACCGCGCCCTCGACGATGCCCTTGCGGATGTCGTCGATATGAGGCGGCTTGACCTCTTGCGGCCGCTGGTTGCCGATGAACCCGGTGACCTTCGGCGTGTCCTTGACGATATGCCAAGCGTGCTCGCTCATCTCCATCTCGACGAACACGTAGCCGGGAAAGCTGGTCTTGGCTTTGACCCGCTGCCGCCCGTCCTTGAGCGTGTCGGTGACTTGCTCCGACGGGATCAAGATCTCGCCGAACTTGTCCTCGAGGTGGAACTGTCGGATGCGCTCCTGGAGCGCACCTTTGACCTTGTTCTCGTAGCCGGAGTACGTCGTGACGACGTACCACTTCTTGCCGGGACCGGGAGTCGAGGTTGCCGCTTCCATAGTCAGGCTCCGTACACGAGGGTCGTGAGAAACGACCAGATTCTGTCCAAGATTGTGACGTAGACGGTGGCTAGCGCGCTCGCTACCACCACCACCACCGTGCCGTTCAAAACCGCTTCGCGCGTGGGCCAAGTCACCTTGGACAGCTCGGCGGCGACTTCGTTGGCCCAGGTGCGAACCGTCTCTTTGCGGTACGACTGAATCACGGTCAGGGTGCCGATCACGGCGCCAGCGACCAGCCCGATGCTGTCGCGCTGCTCTTCGCTGTAGCTGACGAGCTGCGGCACGGCGCGAACCGCGGCCGACCAACCCGACAGGCTGTTCCAAGCGAGAACGAAGGTCTTGCTGGCGATGAACGCCGCGAGGATGCCGGCGACGAAGAACGCCGCGTGCACGTAGCGCTCCGAGCCGAGCGTCGAGGCGATCTCTTCGCCGTCTTCACCCTCGACCACTTCGCCTTCGACCGCTTCGCCTTCGAGCGAAGACTCCGACGCAATCGCCAAGGCTTCGCCGGGCTCGCTGGACGAGACTTCGTCGTCGCCGCTTTCGGCGTCGTTCAGCTTCTCGTCGTTGTCGTCGGAGGTCGCCATCTTCGTTTCTTCTTGCGGACTTTTCGGTACTTCTGCGAACTTACTTGCGAGACTTACGGGTCTTCAGCAGGGGCGGAGAGACTCGAACTCCCGGCCAGCGGATTTGGAATCCGCTGCTCTACCAACTGAGCTACACCCCTAAAGGTTTGCGAGGCTTGTGGGAGCCCGCCTCTCGGGTCTGTCGTTACTTACCTTCGATGTGAACCGTGTGCGCGTTGCAGGTGTTGCAGAACTTCTTGAGCTGGAGAGGCTGCCCGCCGTCTTTACGAGCCTTCGTGGTCTTGTAGTTTCGGGCGCTGCAGACGCTGCAGCAGAGAGCTATCGGGATTCGTCTGGTGTCGTGCACGTGGCTCGCGGGGGTCCGAGGGGGGCCAAGTGTGACCGGCTGGGCAGCGTCGCGCCACCCAGCCCCAAACTAGGCGAAATTACTCGATAATCTTTGTCACAACGCCGGCGCCGACGGTCTTACCACCCTCACGGATGGCGAAACGCATCTGCTCTTCGAGGGCGACGGTGGTGATGAGCTCCACCTCGACCGTGATGTTGTCGCCGGGCATCACCATCTTGATGCCCTCGGGCAGCATCACCGAGCCGGTGACGTCCGTCGTGCGAACGTAGAACTGCGGGCGGTAGTTGGTGAAGAACGGCGTGTGACGGCCACCCTCTTCCTTCTTCAGCACGTAGACCTCGCCCGTGAACTTCTTGTGCGGCTTGATGCTGCCCGGCTTGGCCAAAACCTGGCCGCGCTCGATGCCCTCTTTTTCAATGCCACGCAGCAGGCAGCCGACGTTGTCGCCAGCTTGGCCTTCTTCCATCTGCTTACGGAACATCTCGACGCCGGTGACCGTCGATTTGGTCAGCTTGTCGAAGCCGATGATCTCGATCTCGTCGTTGACCTTGACGATGCCGCGCTCGATACGACCCGTGGCAACTGTGCCGCGGCCCTTGATCGAGAACACGTCTTCGACGGCCATCAGGAACGGCTTGTCGATTTCGCGCGTCGGCTCCGGGATCTCGCTGTCGAGCGCCGCGAGCAGGTTCTCGATGCTCTTCTCCCACTCCGGCACGCCGTTGAGCGCGGGCAGAGCAGCGACCTGAACGACCTTGGCGGCGTCGCCGTCGAACTTGTACTTCGTGAGCAGCTCGCGGACTTCCATCTCGACCAACTCGAGCATGTCCTTGTCTTCCACCGCGTCGCACTTGTTCAGCGCGACAACTACGTGGTTCAGACCGACCTGCTTGGCGAGCAGCACGTGCTCACGGGTCTGCGGCATCACGCTGTCGAGAGCCGACACGACCAGGATCGCGCCGTCCATCTGCGCGGCGCCCGTGATCATGTTCTTGATGTAGTCGGCGTGGCCGGGGCAATCGACGTGCGCGTAGTGGCGCGTGGCCGTCTCGTACTCCACGTGCGAGACCGCGATCGTGACCGTCTTGGTCTCGTCGCGCACGATGCCGCCCTTGGCGATATCGGCGTACTTGATCTCTTTCGCGAGGCCCTTCTTCG
>JBBSAB010000127.1:0-22697 GCA_038252755.1 Polyangiales bacterium
CCGAAGCCGATGCCGTCACTGACCCCGCTGCCGGCTGCGAATTTGTGCAGATCCGAAACCGCTGACCCGGCCGATCCCCATCCCGCTGCCGATCAGCCGATCCCCAACCCGAACCCGGCCCGATCACCAATCAAGGCTGCGGCTTACACGGCCGTCTATGCAGCGCCAGAAACAGGCGCTTGGGACAGCACTACCCATCCAGCCCAGGGGTAAAAAGTTCGTCTCGGTTGCGCAAGAATTGCAACCCGGGTCGCACCCGCTCAAATTGACGGCGCCTCCTCCGCTAATGTCGCGACAGCCCCAAAATGCTGCGTGTTGCGCACGACCCCGTCGTCGGCATAGTCCTGGTAGGTACCGTCCACGCGCACGACCGCTCGACTCGCTCGCGCCCGCTGCAGCAACAACGAACCGTCAGCGCGACGCACCATCGTCATCACGCGCTCGAGCGACATACCCGGCAACGCGCCCTTCACGCGCCACAGATTGTCGCCCCAAGCACTCGAGCGGGCCGGGCCCCAGAACCGCCCGAGCCGCCCGCGGATTTTTCCGCGACATTTCGACTACTTGGCGGAATCACGCTGGCGCGTTGCCTTCACGGCCATCACGACGCCGAGGCCGAGCATCACCAGCGAAAGCATGACGATCCATTGCGTGGGCACATGCACCATGGCGGCTCCGTAACCCAAGCCCGCGATCACGAGGATGATGCCGAAGAGATAGATTCCGAAGGACACGAGCGTTGAGTCGCTGCACGAACGAGGCCAGCACGAACTTTCTCGGATTTCGCGCGGAGCTGCGAACGCGCCGGACGCTGCTGGTGAGACAAGATGACGCGCCACGGGTCAGCTTTGTACGTGCTCTTGCCAGTAGCAAAAGAGCGTGATTGTAGGGTCGATTTTGAAGTAGAGCATTTCCCACAATGGCTACGAAAAAAGCAAAGTCTGGCAAAAAGGCGACGAGTAAGGCGAAAGCCACCCTCAAACCGAAAGTGGCGGCGGCTAAGAAGACCGCCAAGAAGGCGGTGAAGAAGGCCAAGGGTTTGCTCGGCAGGCTCGCGCAGGTGTCCGCGCAGCTGGTCATCGACAGCGGCGTGCTCGGCCAACCGCCGAAGCGCTCCAGCAAGCGTGCGCCAGCCAAGAAGCGACCGCGCAAGGCCTGAGTTCGACGTAGCGCAAGCAGTGAGGGGCGCGGCATCGGCTCTCCTCGCTTTGGCAACCGCGCAACGGTCACACCTACGGCAACGTCGCGTTCCGCGCCAAGACCGACCTTTGCACGCCAAGCTCGCGCCGACAGAACTGAGCGCTCCGCTCGACGGCGCGGCTGGCCTAGCCTATTCGCCCGCGCTCGAGCGCTTCGTCGCCTACGGCCGCCCCAGGCGAGCGCCGGTCCCGACATGCTACGTTTCGGCGATACGGCATGGGCTCAGGAAAACTGTGTGCGTCCCTGCTTTGGGCGGCGGTGGTTTTCTTGGCGACTTCCGTCGCTCACGCCCGGGTTGTCTGTATCGCCCAGGGCGACCTGACGGATCACGCTGACGCCAGTTTGCCAGGCACGATCGCCTGGCACTTCAAGCAGGGCGCGCACGGCGAGGCAAACACCTACGTGCTCACCTCGGCGTTGGCTAGCGACAATCCCGATCGCACGAGCTACAAGCTCGGCCGTACGCTGACCATCCCGCCGTCCGCGACGTTGACGTCTGGAGCCTGGCAAGCGCAACCCGGCGGTCGAGCCGCACGCTGTGTAGCCGACGGCCAAGTTACCGTGCAGCTCCGCGCCAGTACCGGGCTCGATGATCAGATGATGATCCGGCTGAGCGACGGCTCGACGCTCGATCACTTGGAGCTACACGGCAACGCCACCGCCGGAATCATCGTCTATGCCGCCGCCGGCACGACTGGTGGCACGATCCGCAATTGTGCCATCCACGACACCAAGAACGACTACGCGGCTGAAACACGCGCAATCGGCGCCAACACGTTCCACCCGCGGCCGCACCTCGTGTTCTTGGACAGATGCGTGCACATGGCCGTCACCGAAAACGTCCTGCGCCGGGCGGGCTGTGCTCCGAAGCTCAACGCCGCGTCATGGATCGGCGCGGCAGCGGCGATCTACGCCCCGGGCAACACAAATTTGGTAATTCGCTCGAACGACATCGCGTTCACGCTATCGGCGGGCGTCGACTTCACCGGGTCCACTCAGGTCCTGGTCGAGTACAACAGCATTCGACAGACCGGTCTGAACGCGACTTACCCGGACTGCGCAAGCTGCGGCGGGCTGCACACCGCCGATGCCATCGCCGACGGCATCACCGCCTACCACAACGGTCACGGCACGATGCTGCAAGACATCACGGTGCGTCGGAACTTCGTGGTCGAGTACCACAACCACGGCATTCATCTGAGCGGCCGCGGCCTCTCCATTCTCTCGAACGTCGTCTACGATGGTGTGTTCGATGCCATTCACGTGGCGGACTGGCGCGAGGCTGGCTTTCCCGGGGAGTGCGGCAGCAACGTCGACATCCTGGACAACGTCGTCGCCAAGGGCAGCAGCGCGCGCCACAACTGGCCGATCTACATCGACGGGTACAACCCCAGTACGTACAACGTCCGCAACGAAGCTGTGGTTGGAACGGACGCCAGCGTGGCTCCCTTCCCACCTCCCGGCCAAGCGCGATACTGCTTCTAACCGCGCCGCCAGCAACACATAGGCTTGCGCTTGTGCCCAAGCTTGGCCACGCTTTGCCATGACGACGGGTCGGCTCGAGGGCTATCGGAACATGCTGATGATGCTGGGGCGCGCCGCGGGACTGACGGGCCTCACGCTCGCAACGGTGGCGTCGGGCCCGTGCGGCTCCTGCAACTCAGGCGACGAGTGTGCAACCTTGGGCGAGCTAGTGAAGACCCGAGAAAAGGGCCTCGCCGACAGCGCTGGCGCCAGTGCGAGCACGGCAGGCACTTCCAGCGAGCTGGCCCTGAATCGGGGAATCGCCGAACAATGGAACGGCAGCGAGTGCCCGACGGTCTCGCAGTACCAAGCCATCGTGGAGCTCAAGTTTCCGGGCCGTTACTCGAACTCGTCGGTCACCACCAAGGATCTGTCGAACGACAAGTGCTGCTACCACGTCGCGGACTCCGACTGCAGCCTCGGTGGTCGGCCCTTCTTGGTGCACGGAGAGCCGAGAATCGCGAGCGTGATGCGCCCAGGCACTCGCCCGCCCGAGGCGAGTCACGTTTGGCTCACCGATGCCCAGGCAGAGCACGCATCGGTCGCGGCGTTCGCGCGGCTTAGTTTGCAGCTGTTGTCGCTCGGCGCACCGGCAGAGCTCGTCCGCGACGCGCAGCTCGCCTCGTTGGACGAGCTGCGCCACGCCGATTTCTTCTTCGACCTGGCGTCGCGCGACGCCGGGTCCCTGCTTCGCCCAGGACCGTTGCCGGTGGCTGGGGCGCTGGATGATCTGTCACTCGCCGGCCTCGTCGAATCGAACCTGCTCGAGGGCTGCATCGGCGAGACCTTGGCGGCTGAACACCTGCGCGAGCGAGCACGACTGGTCAACGCTCCCGGGCTGAAGGCCGCGCTCTTGGACATCGCCGAGGACGAGACCCGTCACGCTGCGTTGGCCTTCCGCATTCTGGCGTGGTGCCGCGACACCGCGCCCGAGCTCACGCGGCAAGTCTTGCAACGCGTGCTGGCCGGCCAAGCGCCGCGGCAACGCGCAAACGAGGCATGGCAGCACGTGCTTTCGCCCTTGCTCGGTGCACTGTGCTGAGTGGCTAGCCTGCGGCCCCGCTACAGCTGAAGGTTGAGAACCAGACCGCCGCCGCGCGGCGAGAACCAAGGAGAAAGCCGCGCTTCCGACTCAACCCGGACCTTGTCGCGCCCGATCACGATCATCGGGATCCCCGCCGCGAGCAGCAGTCCACCCACTACATAGGCCACATAGTCCGGCGAGCAGTGCTCCACCTGAAAGTCGTCGCCTAGCTCGCGATAGCAGTTGCTGCCATTGCTCAACACACCGACACCCAAGCCAATCAAGCCAGCCGCAACTGCGAACCCACCCGCCACCGCCAACGGCGCACTACGCGGCTCGAAGTGCGGTGGTGCTACGACCGGCGGACTCTCGACCGTGATCACGTGGGGCCGACTGATCGCGCGATGCCGACCAGGCGCGGGCGCCTCGGCTGTGGTGGCGGGCGTTGCAGGCGTCGCCACGGGCTCGGCGAGCGTTGCAGGCGTCGCCACGGGCGCTGCAGGCGTCACCGCGGGCTCCGTACACTTCCCTTCGTCACAAACCTGCTCGCCCCCACAGTCGAAGTCCTTCGTGCATTGCGCGTGCGCCTCCACGCCCGCAAACAGCGTCGCCAACGCCAGCATCCGTGCCCGAACCCTCACTCTCCACATGCTGCAACTGTAACCCGCGACCAGGCGGACGTGGCGGCCAAATGCAAAACGGAGTGAACCGCTGGGGCACGGGCACCGATAACCAATCCGCCGGCGCCACCGGTGACTGGACCAACATCGATCAAGATCCCGCGCCCGACGGCACGCCCTCGCACATTCCGAGCAACACCTGGATGTGCCTCGAGTGGATGCACGCCGGCCCGCCCACGAATGAAACCAAGATCTGGTGGGACGGCGTCGAACACCCCTCGATCGCAACCACCTTGACCGAGCACGGCACCAAGCTCGCGCGCGCCAAGCCCAGCGCCGGCATGGGCGACTTCGTCTTGCCCAACTTCACCGCGCTCTGGCTCGGCTGGACAGCGTACCAAGGTGGCGGCGAAACCTTCGAGCTATGGATGGACGAAATCGCCATCGATCACACGCGCATCGGCTGCGCCAATTGACGTCCGCTAGCGTGAACCAGCGTAACAGCAACCGCTCGGTCTCGAGGCTCACCAACGTATCGCCAGTGGGGCATCAGGAAAAGTTTGTGCGCCGCCCTCAACGCCGTGGTCCCACTCCAGCTCGAGCAAGTAGCAGGGGCCTCCGACGAGCGAGAACCGACCGCTGGCGACGCACCACGCCAAGCCTTCCGAATTGATGGGGTCGGCGTTTGGCATTTGAATGCGAACCGCGGTCAACGTTCTTGATTTGCCCCGGTGTTGCGGCGAGCTGCCCGCAGGAACCTTGGCGCGAGTGGAGAGGAACATGAGCGGCTCGCGCAGCTGCCCGCGCGGAGTGACGATTGGGATACCCACGTCGGCAGGCAGATACGCGGCCGCGTACATCCAAGTTGCAAACGGCAACGCTGCCAAGTCAGCCACGCCCTCGGTCGGACGCAGGCAGATCCCGAACGGACACGCACCAGTCCGCGACCAATCAATGCGCTCGGCAAGTCCAAGCGGCGCCACCACATCCGATTGCAGCTCCGCCGCATCATAAGCGTGCAAAAGCTCGAAGAACGCATTCTCGAATATCGCGCAAGCATTGGCGGTGCCTTGCCCCGGGTGCACGCGCCGCTCCGAAAACGTCATCCCGAAATCAGCCAGCGCCGTTTCGACGACGCTCGGCGCCGGCGTCGCCAGAAACACGTGATCGATCTCCCAACCGCTCGGCATGCTGAGTGGCCAACTCTAGTTGGGTTGCAGACGCGTGTCTGCTAGCCGAAATAGATCTGAATCGACTGCTTGCCTTTGTGGAAGACAGCGCGAAACTGCGCGCGTTTGCCGGTGGTGTAGGCGGTCGTCTGAATGAGCCCTTGGCATTCCTCCACCGTGAGTTCCCCCCAGTCTTCGTTGACCACGTAGCCGCCCGCTAGCTTCGCAACGGCATCGTAAAGGTCGTTCCATCCGTCAGCCCAAAGCATCTCACGTTCGGCATTGGTCATGCCTGCCGCACTACTTGCAGCAGTTCGAATGAAGCGGTCCAATCAGACGACGCCTGCGACTGCGTGTCGCCGTGCTTGCGGAGTACGGCCTTGGCTAGTTCCGGCGAGGTCATTTGCACTCCTTCACCCGATGGTAGGTCCGAATTGCCTGATCCCCGAATCGAGAACCAAAGCGTCCGGCGTCGAAATCCAACGTCATGGCTCCGCAGGCGCATGAAAAGTAGTCGCTGAAGTCGGCAGGCATCAAGGTGTCGCAGCGCTCGCATTGGTAAACGAGGTTCGGCGAGCGTTCCCACCCCTTTTGCGAGGGCGGCCCATGACCGACGAGCTCCAGACCCATCGTGGACGTCACTTTGCGGTCCCCCCGATGCGACAACACAACCCAGCAACATGGCCCCACGCCAACGCCCAATCAAAAAGCATCCCAAGCGGGCCAGGCTGGATCATTCGGGGCACCCGATGCCAGGTCTAGGCGGGCCCACGGTAACGGGCAGGATGCCGATGCAGTTACTCAGGCTGCTGGGAACTGGCCCTGCGAACGGCCCGAGCGACTCGTGGACGACGCCGCATGCGCAGGGCGCTGATTGGTCACCCAGCAACCAAGCGGGCGTCGTCGCATCCGCTAGCACTTCGCAGGGCAAAGCGAGAAAGCAGCGGTTGTAGGTTTGGACGTCGGCAAGACAGCGGTGCACGTCGTCGGCGTCAGCTTGTGCGATGCGCTCGTGCAGGGCATCCGCCATCGACTTGGTCAGAAAACCAGTTCTCAATGAGAACTCGGTATCTTGCACATTTTGGCAGGGGTGCTCGTGCTGCGTCGAACCGCTCGTCGCGCTGACGAACAATTCTTCGCGATCCGGCCCCCACTCGCTCCGCCCCCCACAACCGAAGAGCAGAAGCACGAGCAGAATGAATCGCGCGGCACTAGCACGTAGACTTTGTAGGAACGGGCGCGACCGAACATGGAAATTCGGCGGGTCGTGGCCCACGTCAACCAAGCCCTCGACAGCGCGAAGCGCGTCGAGCAGCTGCTCGTGCGTCATACCGACGCGATCAGCATCCGTCGCGCCGCTACGAGACGGTAGCTGAACGCGGGGCAATCCCCTCATTGCCGCCTCTTGTGAATGACCCCAATGCCGTTTCATGCAACCTGCCCAACCTTACCGCCGCCGAGCAGCGGTGGGCGTCAGCAAATGCAACTCAGGGGGGCGGGCAGCGATTCGGCATGCTTGTGACGCCGCGCAAGCGGTAGTCCCGATTTGGTGTTGTCCTTCAACAGCATCGCGTAGCCGCCGGTCGCCATGAACGTGAAGCCGTCTGCGCCGGTGTAGGGTCACGCCGCCGACGATCTGTTCGTAGGGCGACGCCGTGATTTTGATCACGGCGGAGTCGCCACGCGACTGAACGGCTTGCGCTCCGGACGCCCCGCTTTCGTACAAGATGCCCAGCCCGAGTACGGGCGTCCATGCCGAGGTGAGAAAGTTGGCGCGAGCGCGAAGGCCTGCCTTGAGGCCCGCGAGGCCGAGGCCCAATCCCGTGTCGAACGCGAGGTAGGGGCTGGGGTGGAAGGTGAAATTCGCACCCAGCCCGGCCAGACCGTTCCATCCCGCCTCACCCGCGATCGCCCAACGGCGCTGGGCCCGGATCGGCCTCGAGTCAACCTGAAGGGGTGGTGCTGATGCGGGTAGCGGTGCCGACGCGCGGGCGGCTGGCTGTTCGGCGATCGGCACGAAAGAGGCCGCAATTTCGGCATTTACGGGCCTCGAAACCGCCGAAGTCAACGCGAGCACGAGCACGGCCGGCGAACCCTTCCACGCCGATTGAGGGCGCACGAGCCTGGATTTCAGAGGGAGCATTCAGGCGGCCAACACCAATCGGGCGAGGCGCGTTTGAAAATTCTCGACGGAACCCCGTTGCCAAAAGCTCGGTTTCCACGGCTACTATGCCGCTTTCCCTCCCCCACCCGGAGAAAACACGACCATGGCGAAGAACATGACCAAGAGTGCATTCATCGAGACCGTCACGAACAAGCTCGGCGACGACATCACCAAGAGGCAGGTCGCGACCGTCCTCGAGACCGTTATCGAAGTGGCTCACAAAGAGCTGAAGAAGTCGGGCGCGTTCACGCTGCCTGGTTTCGCCAAGTTCGTCGTGGTGAAGAAGCCCGCGACGAAAGAGCGCGCTGGCATCAACCCGTTCACCAAGGAAGCGATCACGATCGCCGCCAAGCCCGCCTCGAAGAAGGTGCGCGCTCGCCCGGTCAAGGCAATCAAAGACGCCGTGGGCTGATACGTCCGCCGTCGATGAGCGCGGCTCTGCACGGAACCCTTGGCGCAAGTGAAGTTGCGAGTCCGAGGGTTCCGTTGCCCGCGCTCCGCGCGACGTTAGTGTGCCGGATGATCCGCTGCCCCGTGCGCAATCAGCACGCCCGCAAGCTCATCCCCCAGATCGCTGGCAGCCGCGCGGAGCGCGAGCGAGGGTTCGTCCCCGGGCGCAGGTCACGGCGTCTTCCCACTCGACCCGCCAGAGCGAACCCGAAAGCCGACCGACAAGCTCATCAGCTGCTAGGCCATGTTGGGCAGTCGCGTTTGGCCCGCGATCTTTGCGGCTACTGCGGCGGCTGGCGGGCACCGGCGAAGTTGCGGTAGCCCGGGAAGGTTTGTTCGGTTGGGGGCGGACAACGGCCCGAGCCTCGCGCTTGCGCGGCGGAATGGTCCCTGGTCGGACCGTCAGAAACGGGAGGATGAGCGAATGAAGGGCAAATGGATTGGGATTGTGGCGCTGCTGATGGCAGCGTCGGGCATGGTGGGTTGTGGAAGTGACGACGCGGAGAGTGGCGGCGGTGGGGCCGCGGTCAAGACGTCGTGCAACGCTTACTGCGACGCTACGGTCGCGAAGGCTTGCCCCGACTCGGCGGATTGCAAGAGTTTCGAGTGCGATCAGGTCGAGAAGGCGACGGGAGCGTGCGCGACAGAGATGAAGCGGTACTACGACTGTATGAAGGCGCAGACGGATGTCTGCGGAATGACGTGTACGCTCGACCTCGCTAAGTGTCAGTGAGGGATTGGCACGGCCGCGGTACGGCGTTGTGCCGGGGCTCGTGCCGTCCATGACAGGTTGCGCGGGCGCTTGCATCTACGTGCAGCGCGGGAGCGGGCGGGTTCCGCGGGGTGCGGCGGCGGGGCGCAGGGCGCGTGGGGGCGCCCCGGGGAGGCCCGCGGGGGCGGGTTCAAAGTTACAGCCGGCGCGCGATGTTGGTTTCTACATCTACTGCAGGGACGGGCAAGGCCGTACGAGTGGAGGATGTTCCGCGCGTTGCAAATTGGGATCGTGGGCGCGTTGAGCGTGGTTGGGTGTGGCGGCAGTGGCGGTTCAGCTGAGCCGACTGTGGGGACAGCGGGGAGCAACGCGGCGGGCGGACAAAAGCCAGTCGTGGGTGCGAGCGCTGGCGCGGAAACGCTGGGTGGTGGGTCGGGTAGTGGCGGTATTGCCACGGGTGGAGCGGGAGCGGGTGGTGGCGGCGCAGGTGGTGGCGTTGCCGGCATGGTGACGGATGCGGGCGTGGGTGGTGGTCCGGAGACGCCCCAAGGGCCGACCATCCGGGTGTTGCAGTTGAATGTTTGGCAGGAGGGGTCGCAGGTTCAAGGCGGGCTGAAGAAGATCGCGGCGGTGATCTTGGCGACGCGGGCCGACGTGGTCGCCTTCTCCGAAGTTCGAAATTACGGCGGTGAAGATTGGACGACGAAGCTACTGGCCGAGCTCGCCGCGCAGGCTCCGGCACAGCCTTTCTACGGCAAGTTTTTCGGCGGCGACGTGGGGCTGGCGAGTCGCTTTCCGCTCACAAACCAGTACGTAGTGTTCGACGAAACCGCGGCCGATGCCGGCTCGATCATCGCGTGGACGCTGCAGGTGCCGAAGGCGGTGCCGCTGACCATTGCATCGGCGCATCTGGATTATCAGCACTATGCACTGAACTGGGTGCGCGGCTACGAGGGCGGTGGCTCGAGCGGTTGGGGCGAGCGGCCCAACAACGGCACGCTCGTGCACGAAACCGACTCTGAGGTGCTGCTCACCTACAATCGCCAGAGCCGTCGTGACGAAGCCATCGCGGCCTTCACGGCGTTTGCCGCGAGTCGTCTGAAGGACCAGGCCGTAGTGCTGAGCGGCGACTTCAACGAAGGCTCCGATTTAGACTGGACTGCCCGCGCGGAAAACGAATCTGGTCACTATGGCGCAGTCATTCCATGGGACAATAGCCTCGCACTCGCGCACGCCGGCTTTCACGATGCCTATCGCGTCGTGCACCCCGACGAGCTGCAATTCCCTGGCTTCACGTGGCCGGCGCCCGCCGACGGTAAGACCACCACCAGTTGGGCTCTCAAGTCGGATGAGCGCGATCGCATCGACTTCATCTACGTCCACAAAAACCAAGCGACACCCCAAGCCGCCTGGATCGTTGGTCCCCGCACTACCTTCATCGGCACCGAAAAGGCACCGAATCCCGGTCTTGATGACTTCCTGGGTGACGCCCTGCCCTGGCCCACCGACCACAAAGGCGTCCTGGTCAGCGTCGAGCTCGCGCCCGCACCGTGAGGTGAAGGCGCACAGCCCATCGCAAGTCGCGGCTCAGGCAGCGGCTTGCTCTTTGCCAGCCGCGTCGCACGTGGCGTTCGCGCTCAGCGTCTCCCCCAAACGTCTGCAGCGAGAGCGCCTCCGCATTGAAGGCGAAACACGCGTCAGAGAAGCGCGCCCACAGTTACGCGTCACTGACGAGCTACGAGCTCCGGAATCGACCGCCGACGTGCCTCCCGAATCGGCTGAGCCGAATCGCCGCTTGCGCTCCTAGGCCACGACGAGTCGACGCTTGACCCCGCGCCCTCACGCTCTTAAATTTGGGCATGCTGTCAGCATTCGCGGAAGGCGTTTGGGTCGACACGGATGCGTCGCATTTTCTGGGTTTGCGACTCACGGCGACGATGACGGTGCTGCGCGTGGCGGACGGCTTGCTCGTTCACTCGCCATTACCCATGACGGCAGAGCGCCGCGCGGCAGTGGAAGCGGTCGGTCGCGTTGCGCATTTGTTCGCGCCGAATACCTTTCACCATCAGTGGCTCGGGGAATGGATTGACGCATTCCCAAGCACGACGGTTCATGCGCCTGCTGAGCTCGCTGGCAAGCGCCCTGAACTGCGAATCGATCGCTTTCACGATCAAGCCAGTGAATATGACTTCGGTGGCATGGTCACGGAAGCGCCGATTCGTGGCTTTCGCCTGCGCGAGACCGCGCTCGTTTACCGTCCAGGCCGCACTGCGATCGTGACAGATCTGGTCCACAACATCGGCCGACCCTCGCACGGGTGGACGAAGTTCTACACCCGCACGATGGGGTTTTACGATCGCGTTGCGATGAGTCGCGTACTCCGCTGGTCCGCGTTCGACGACAAAGGCGCGGCGCGCGTCAGTGTGGACACTCTGCTCGGACACGAGTTCGAAGGCTTGATCGTGGGCCACGGCGAACCAATCCCGACTATCGGCCGCGAGGCGCTCGCCGCGGCAACATCCTGGTTGCCCGCCGCCCCAGCGCGTCTTCCTGCGGCGGGAGCAAAACGGCCAGCGCTTTTTTCTCCAAAGCCGTGCGGCTGATGCAAGAAGTCGGCTTCCGAAAGCCTGACGTCGAGTCGATCCTGATCGTCAAGAAGCGGCTACAACGCGTGCGCCCCACAAGCCCAATTCCCCACGCGTAGGAATTGGGCTCCTCCGTCGCAGGTCGCCGCTCACGCAGCGGCGTGCTTGACGCTTTGCCAGCCACGTCGAACGGCGGCCTTGACACGTTCCCAGCTGCTGCCGCTGCCGCTGGAGTCCCAGTCTTTGCGTAGCTTGCCCTCGAGTTCGTCGTTCCAATCATTCGTGCCGTAGTACTGCCGAGCGCCGTAACCGTAGCGAAGCGCCGGCTCGTGTTCGTCCCAGGTGGCGCCGCCGCTCGGGTTGGGCACGTTGCCCGACGGAATCGCTTCCTTGCCTGCGGCTTGCTTGACGGTATCGCCAACGCCTTGGTTCAGCTCGTGGCCACCAGAGCTGACGTCGGCCTTGGTCTGCTCCCAGTCGCGGCGCATGGCCTCTTTGGTTCGTTGCCATGCCGACGAGTGCTCGTCCGTCCACCAGCTGGGATCCTTGTGCGCCGGTCGCGGCGAATCGGCTTCCGTAGTCCACTGTTTCATCGCCTGATCACCGGGGCGGTCAATGTGGACGTGGTCATCCACGCGGGTGACCCAGCTAGTCGGAATGTAGTGGTGTTGGCCGGCCTTGTCTTTCGCCAGCTTGATCGAGGTCGTGCCGGCGAGGTGATCCACGACGGCGAACTGGCCGCCCTCCGAGCAGACGACGGGCATGTGAGGCTTGATTGATTCGACATTGAGCATCCCCTTGCTCTCAGCACGAACCGTGCCTCGATGAGCGTTGCGCAACGTAGGGTATTCTCATCAAAGCTGGCGTTGCATCGCACGTGGCGACGACGTCGCCAGTAGCAAGCCGCCTCAGTCGAGCGGGGTCGTCACGCTCGCCGATGGTGGGTGAAGGATGTGCGAGCGCGGGAGCCTGCGTGCGGCATTTGCGCAGTGCGGGAGCCTGCGGCAATTTGCAGCAGCCCGTGTCGTGTCCGGGCAGTCTCGACGCAGTGCGATATCGGGCTAAGGTTGGATGGGCATGGCCGATCCGCGCCGCTACAGTAACGAAGGTATTCAGGCGATCATTCAGCGCGCGCTAGAGCAGCAGGGCTCCGCGACGAGCGATCTCACGCATGCTGACTTACTGAGCATCGGCGAGCAAGTCGGTGTTTCAGGAGAAGCGCTTGAGCACGCGGCGCGCGACGTACTCGAGGCGAGTCAGGCCACCAACGCCACGCAGCGCGTCACGTCGACGCGAAAACGCTGGCTCGCCGCGCACGCCGCCGTCTTCGTGGTGATCAACGCCCTGCTGTTCACCGTCAACGCCCTCACCACGCCGGGCGAGTGGTGGTTCCTCTTCTCGGCAGTTTTCTGGGGCCTCGCATTGAGCGGGCACGCGGCGTTCGCGCTCGGCGCCGGCGTGTCCCCCAAACGTCTGCAGCAAGAGCGCGCCAGCATCGAAGGTGAAACCCGCGCCCACCCGCGCCCACAGTTGCGCGTCACTGACGCACTGCAGGCCCCGGAAGCAACGGCCGAAACGCCGCTCGAGTCGCCTGAACCGAATCGCAGCGCGCGCTCCTAAGATCACCCTTCACGAAATCGCGCAGCGAAGCCGGCGATCACGATCACCAAGACCGAGCGCCGCTACAGCAGCCTTCTGCGAGTTGGGCTGCGGTGCGGCAGCCCCGAAACGCAAGGATGCGCGAGCGCGGGCGCCAGCGTGCAGCGTTTGCGCGGGCGTGTGGCGGGGCGCACGTGACGCGGGCGCGGGTGCGCACGACGCGGTCCGCTCAGTTGACTTCGGTGGACAGACACCTCACCTGCTGGCGCTTAAGCCAGGCGCAAGCCGATCGGTAGCTCTTCGCCGAACCAGGCGGCGCGTTCGGAGTCGACGAGCGGCACGAATTCGCGGACGGACGTCACCAGGTCGGGAGCTGCGCCCACGGTTTCGAGGCGGCGCACGACCTCGGCGCGGGTCGCGGGCGAGATATCGCGGGCTCGATCGTTGGTGACACGCGCGAGCTGCGCGGCCGTAGCCGCGGCAGTGGGAACCTCGTGCCAGCGTTCGCTGAGCAGGTGCGTGAGCCAGGTTTCTGCGGCTGCAGGCGAGACGACGTGGTGAGCGCTGGCATAGCCGGGAACCCGGGCTCCGATGCGGCCCAGGGCGCTCCATAGCCGCGGGTCGTGGTCGCGGAAGGTGTGCTCGATCAGCCAATCGCCGAGCTGTTTGCGGCGTTCGGCCGGGACGCGTTCGAGCGACGCCATCAGCTCGAGCATTTCGAACGAAGTCTCGGCCGCCTTCAGGCTCTTGCTGCGCTTCGTCTTCAGCTCCGCTGGCGCCCAGAACGGCTCCAGCAACCCGAGCAGGCGCGTCTGCGTTGGTTCGTGCAAGCCGGCCACGACGCGGCGCCACGCGATCCAGAATTGCTGCCAGCCGCGCGCCTTGGCGGAAGCCGCAATGCCGGCGTCGAACAGCGGAACTAGCTGCGCGATACGTTGGTCGTCGAGCGGCGCGCCGAACCCGGGGCGCAGGCAATAACCGGCCAGCATCCAGAACACGCGTTCGTGGTCCTCGGAGCGGCGCCGCGCAGCCCGACCTTCAGCCAAGGCGTCGAACAGCGCGCGGTTGGTTTCGAGCGTCCAGGTCCGGCGTTCGCCGATCAGCCGCTCCAGCTCACGGGGCACGTCCTTGCGTTCGCGTTCCTTCACGTCGGGGCGTCCTTCGCCGAATACCCGGCGCAGCACCTCGAGGGCGTCGTTGAGGCGCGGCGGCGGCGGTCGCGATGGCGCTGGAGGTACGGACTTGGCGCTGGCCAGCGAGGGCTCAGCCTGGCGCAGCTCGAAGGCCAAGCGAAAACGCCTGGCGGCGCGGCCTTCGGCTGGATGTAGCTCGACGCAGGCCAGCTCGACGGTGCCGATGGCGCTGAGCTCGCCCTCCAGCGCCACTTCGAGGTCAGCCTGCTCGGCGGAGTCGGCGTCGCCTCGAGCGAACAGCGTGGTGACGGGCGGCAGCGGCACGAAGTCGTCGTCGAGCGAGACGACTTCGCCGGGTTGGTGTGAGGCTGCGTTATCCGACGTGTACAGCTCGAGCCGCACCGGCGCACCTACGCGTAGCCAAAGTCCGCCGGAGCGAGCTGCGTGGCGCTCACCTTCACGCGCGCCCCGGGGAACGACGCACAGCGCACGTCGAGCCGCGCGCTCATCGACCGACACGTAGAAGCCACGGGGGGTGCCAGCGCCGATGCGCAAGCCGTGACCTGCGAGCGAGCGACTGTATGCCACGGCTCCACGCGCGACGGCCAAGTCAGGATCGGGGTACGGCAGGAGCTGGACCTGACGGCCACTCCACTCCGAAACCACCTCGCACACGCGCTCGGCGGCGCGTTGGGCGTGAAACAGCCCGCCGTTGAGCAGCAGCGCGTCCACGCCGGTCGCTGAGTGCCGCTGCAGAAACTGCACGACGTGGCGCGAAATGGCCGGGTCGCGCTCGTAGGGAAGTCCGAAGGCAACCAGGCCGGCGCGCGCCGTCGCCGGCGGATCCGCGCGCGTGATCAGCGGCAGAAATCCGCCAAAAACGAGCTCCTCGACCTGGGCGCGCGACAGCTCGGTCGAAAGCGTGCCGCCGACCAGCGCCGAGCCCAGGCCGGCTACGCGAACCGGTTCTGACTCGGGCGCGCGAGGTCCGAGCAGCGTCTCTTTGGCGGCCCGACACGCGAGCAAGAGGCGGCTGAAGCGCAGCGCGTCGAGGCGCTCGCCGTCGAGCATGCGCTGCTCACACAGCTGGGCGAGCGTGAGATCGATGTTGTCTCCGCCCAGCAGCAAGTGCCGCCCCACGGCCACGCGCTCCAGCTTCAGCTCGCCGTCCGCGTCCCGGCGTGCCTCGATCAGCGTGAGGTCGGTGGTGCCGCCGCCGACGTCACACACCAGCACCATCGCGCTCGAGCGCTCGGGGCTGAGCAGCGCTTCGATGGCTTCGCGACCACTCGCGACCAGATCGTAGAATGCAGCTTGCGGTTCCTCCAGCAAGCGCACGCGCAGTCCTGCTAGCTCGGCCGCCTCGACGGTGAGCTCGCGCGCCACCTCGTCGAACGAAGCCGGCACGGTCAGGACTACGCTCTGCTCGGACAGCGGTTGCTCGGGGAAGGCGTCGTCCCAGCTGCGTCGGACGTGGGCTAGCAGCCGCCGGCTGGCTTCGACGGGCGAGATTTTTGGTATTTCGCCGGCGTCGGCGCCCCACGGCAAGATGGCGTCGCGGCGCGCAACGCCGGCGTGGCTCAGCCAGCTCTTGGCTGAAGCGATCAGGCGCGCGGTGACTTCTTGGCCACGATGCCTGGCGTAGCGACCGACCAGCCACGGGAGCTCTTCGAATGGATCGGCGACGCTCTCTCCGGCTGCAGGGGCGTACAAGAACGACGGCAGCAACCGTAACGCCTCGAGCTCGTGTGCGCTGACTAGCTGCGGAATCGCCAAGACCTGGCTGGCGCCGTCGAGCGCTGCGCCGACCGAGAACGCCACGACGGTGTGCGTGGTTCCGAGATCGATCCCGACGTGATGCACGCTCAAGCTCCGCTCGCCGCTCCATGCCGGACGCTGAGCTCGATCTGCCAACGCTCGTTCGGCACGACCGGTACCTGCGCGACGGCTTCGAGCTTGAGCGTACCGATGGCGGTGATCGAAGCTTGTAGCTGCACAGCCACGACCTCGCCTGGCGCGCGGCCAGCCGCCGGTAGCACAAGCTCGATCAGCGGCAGCTCCTCGAGCTCGGTCGGACTCCAGCGCTCCAGTAGGCTGCCGGCTCGGTCGCCGCGCCGCGTCGAGGAGCCGAAGAAGCGAAACGTCACCGGCTCGCCGACGACGACGAACAGCTGTTGCGGCGGCAGCTCGGCCTGCGTGCCTTCCTCCATGCCGAACGGGGCGACGCACAACGCCGAAACGGGCGGCTCCAAGCCCGGCAGCGCCGGCATCGGGCTCTCGATGCCCACGTAATAGGCGCGCGCCGTGCCGCCGCGGATGCGCAGACCACTGCCGTGGCGGACGAGGCCATAGTAGGCAGCGCCGCGCGCCACCGCCAGGTCTAGATCTTCGCCTGGCAGCACGCGCGCAGGTACGGCCCCGCGCTCCTCCAGCCAGCCGTTGAGCGTGTCCAACACGCGCTGGCGCAGCACGTCGGCTTTCAGCACGCCGCCGTTGAACAGGATGGCGGTGGGCGGGCGAGCGGCTTCGGTGCTGGTGAAGGCGTGCAGCGCCAGAAACGCGGCCAGGTGCCGGGTGATGGCCGGATCGCTGGCGTACGGCAGCCCAACTTGCGTCAAGGCTGCGCGCGCGCGTGTCTTGGGCTGCTCGTTAGCCGCGACGCGCGGGAAGAAGCCGTCGAGCAGGTACGCTTGGACTTGCTGCTGCCTCAGCTCGCCACGAATCGTGTTGCCGATGAGCTGTGAGCCACGGCCGGGGAGCACGACCGCGATTTTCTCGAGCGCGGCGTCGGACAACAGCTTTTCTTTGCCGCTGCGGCAGGCGTGGGCGAGCGCACTGAGCTGAAAGCGGTCGAGCTCTTTGCCCTGCGCCGTCAGCTCTTGCCCCACGACGTGGGCGAGCGCTAGATCCATGTTGTCACCGCCGAGCAGGATGTGATCGCCGACCGCGACGCGCTGCAGGGCTAGCGAGCCGTCCAACGCCACCGCGTCGATGAGTGAAAAATCCGTGGTGCCGCCGCCGATATCGATCACGAGCACTCGATCACCTTCGCGCAGGTGCGTGCGCCAGGCCTCGCCATTTTGTTCAAGCCAGGCGTACAGCGCCGCTTGTGGCTCCTCGAGCAACGTGACTTGCTCGAACCCGGCCGCGAGCGCCGCCTCGACCGTCAAGTCGCGCGCGCCAGCGTCGAACGATGCCGGTACGGTCAGCACGACCTCGTGCGCCGCTAAATCGCCGTCTTGAGGTCGGGCCGCGCGAAACGCTTCGTTCAAATGATCGAGCAGTCGAAACGAAGCCTCGACCGGCGAGATGCGCTCGATGTCGCTCGGAGCGTTCAGCGGCAAGCTGCCCGCGCGCCGGTCAATGCCACCGTACGAGAGCCAGCTCTTGGCGCTGGAAATCACGCGCTCAGGCGCTTCGGCACCGCGCGCGCGCGCCAGCTCGCCGACCGCGAAGCGGCGCTCGGCGTCCCACGCCAGACCAAGCGCCGCTTCGCTCGCGTGCGCAAAGTAGAGAAAACTAGGCAAAAGCGCGCGCCTTTCCGCCGATCCAGGCGCTACCAGTTGCTCTACGGGCAACACTTGCACGCGAGCGTCCGGAGTCTCCAACGGCGCAAACGCCAGCGCACAATGCGTGGTGCCCAGGTCGATGCCCACGACGAGCTTGGCGCTCATGACAACTCCAGCTCCGCCGCCGCTACGAGCTTCGGATCGTGTGAGCCGACCAGTGTCGGCAGCGTGAGCGCCTCGACGCGCCAGCCGCGGTGACGCAGCACGCCGCGAAACGGCGCCGCGCCGGCGACGTTTCCGACCAGCTTGACGTCCGAGCTCGCACTCTCGAGCACCACCGAAGACCCTTCTGCTTCGCTACGCACGTTAACGACGCGCGCGTGAGCACGCAGTGCCCGCCGACACCCCTCGTGCACCAGCCGCGCCGCCGCCCCGATGTCCGCGTCGTCAAAAGCCGCCACGTCCTGCTGAATGAAGTCGACGAAACGACCTTCTCGCTGTAGCAGCGACAGCAGCTGCAACGCGCCCGTCGACGCTGACGGCTCGCTGGCTGCAACCGGAACGGCAACGGCAACGGCGACCCGGTCCTGCTGCGCGCTGGGCGCGGGCAGCTGCTCGGGTTGCGGCGCGGCCTCGCGAAGTTGCGCGACCCGAGCAGCGAACTGACCGTCAAACAAAACGCGGAACGCGCACACCCACGACAACCACAGTCGGCTAGGCAGCGATAAGCTCGGAAGCGACATTTGCGGCGCAGTCTACGATCGGACGCTCGATCCACAATGGGCTCGGCCTTGATCGCTCCACACTCGGCCCAACCGCGGAATTTGGCGCGGAAACTGCGCGCGCGGCGTAAACGCCGACCGTGCTAGCGTTTAGCGCAGTCGACACGTGGCTGAACGAAGCGCGATCACCGGGTTGGGGCGACGCTTAGAGGCGAACGTCAGGTTGCTCTCGGTGCTGCTGCTGGTGGGCTGCGCCGATGCGCATCCCGGGCCGCGCGCGCCATCACATCCCAACTTACCGCAGTTCATGGGCGAGGAAACCGACCGCTGGCTCGTCGAAGAATCGGGGCCCGTGGGTCGCGATGACGTTCTCCCAGCCTTCGAAGAGACCGCGCAAAACTACGGCTGTCGCACCGACGAGCTGGGCAGCAGAACCAGCTTCAATATCCAGGGCGAACGCCGCAGCTACTACGGCGTCACCGCGTCTTGCTACGAAGGCACCATCGCGCTCATCACCCTAGTCGGCGGCGGTGTCCGAATCGGCTGCGCGAAACCCACAACCCGCGAGGCGTGCGATCAACTCCTGCGCAACATATCGGAATCGCGATGAGCCCACCAAGACTCAGGTCACCGCGGCGCCGACCTCCTCCCAACCCCCGCGGCGTGCGCGTCGAAACCGTAGCCGACCCCCTGATGCAGAAAATCCGTTACCTCGACAACCTGATCGACGAACTCGCCAAGGGCGAGAAGATGCCGACCATCCTCCGACAGTGACGATCGCCGGCCGTTGCCGTAAACGCTGGCGCTCACGCGTCACGCTCCCGATCACTCCGAGCCGCAGACACCAATCGGCGGCCTGCGCGGAGCAGCGAAACGGTGAGAACCATTGCGCCACCAAGACACGCGCCGTAGCCCACGAATCCGATCACTAGGTAAGCGAGCTCACGTCCCTTGAAGCCGAGCTCGTCAGTTGGGCCGTCGACACGCTTTGGCCCCGATGCGAAGTGGCAAACCGAGCTCGAAATCCGCACCTTGTTGCCACCGCCGAGCGTGTACCGATTCAGCGGTTCGGTCGTGTGCGCCAAACGCTGGCATGGCGTCTCCATCACGAACGCCCCAATCGCACCATCGAGCGCAGTTCCAAACGCAAAATTCAATCCGGCCCACAACGGAACGAACAGCACGCACCCCACGACCCAGCTCACCAAGAGCCCCACCAGCGACGGACCCGCGTTTCCGTCAGCGCCTTGCGACGGACCCTCGACCTTCACCACAGCCTCGTGCGGCGGTTGCCGGTAGCGCATGGGGATGTCACGGCTCGGGGACAATCAGCCGGAGGCCCTGCTTGACGACCTCAATCTGGACGTGGTGATCGGCGGACCATTCTTCGCCGTCGAGCTGCGTGGCGAGAGGAGCGCCGCCTTCATGCTCAACGAATGTTAGATCCATCGTGGAGGCCCGGAGCGTCTTCGAATGCTCGAGACCTACTTCCGCCAACATGTCCTCGTTGATCGGAACGACCTCGAGATCGCGGATAGCCTTGGACGTCCAATCTAGCTTACCGACGAACGGGACGAGCTCAAAGATGCCGTCGTCGTGGTGGGCTGTCTCGTCTAGCACCCAAGAGCTGGCATAGACGCGCGTGTTCTTCACGATAAGATCCGTCAGCCCATCTAGCTCCACGGGCTGGCCATCGAGGGTGCCGACCACACGAAACTTGTCGTCGATGACGTAAGATTCGAGGAATGTCTTGAGGAAGGCGCCGGCGTAGACTGCCTGATCGCGGTACAGCTCCTTGAGCGGCCCGAGCGCCTCGACGGCCAGACGGTCCTTGTTGCGCTGCGCGAGCACCCGCGCCGACAGGCCCCACCCGCACGAGTCGAAGAAGTAATCGGCCGGAGCGTCAGCGTCTCCGGCGCGATAAATGCCCACGTCGAGGCGCGTCTCGTAACCCGCGCGGACTACTTCGATGTTGCGCTCTAGCGCGCCCTCGTCGTGACGGAGGCCAAAGCTACGGCCCTGGTCGTTCGCAGTGCCGGTCGGCAACATGCCCAGCGCTACCTCGTCGCGCCGCAGGCTCGTGTACAAGCCGGCCGCGACTTCGCGGAACGTCCCGTCCCCGCCCATCGCAATCACGACGCTGTAGTTGCGCATCGTCAGCGCTTCCCGCACGGCAGCGATAGTCTTGCCACCAGGCAAGGTCGCAAGAAAATCAGCCGCGACGCCCCCCTCCTTCATGGTCGCAAGCGCCTGCTCGATACGCTTCTGACTCCTTCCGCTCTGCGCCGTCGGATTCCCGACCAGAAGATGGGTGGCCATCAGCCAAAGTATAGTGCCGCTACGGCAGCTTCTGCGAATTGGGCTGCGGCGCGGCAGCCCAAAGGCGTGAAGGGAGCGCCAGCGTGCAGCGTTTGCGCGGGCGCGTGGCGGGTCGCGCGTGAGGCGGGCGCGGGCGCGCAGACGCCGTAGCCGAGTGGCGTTAGACTCGCCGGGCATGGGACTCCTCACCTTCAGCCTCAACCTCACCCTCGACGGTTGCGTCGACCACCGGGAGGGGATCATGGATTGAAATAGGGGTCCGCGCCGAGCGCCACGAAAGCCGCGCGGGTGGCAACTGACGTGTCAATCTTCCAGTCGGTCTTGTTGAGCTCGTCGAACGTGTCGAAATACACGAAGGCTTTGACTGCCGGAAATGACGTCTTCATCGCGGGGGCCAGCGCACTGACCCACGCCGCCTTGTCGCCGCCGCCCTCGACACTGCCAGTCTCGGCGATCATCAGCGGTTTGCCGATCGCAGCATACGCGGCGTACACGGAGCCCAAGATGTCCTTAAAGTCCGTCCATTTCGACCACGTTTGCGAGGTTCCCCAATTGTAGCCGTCAACGCCGACCCAATCGACATACGCGTCACCCGGATAGTACGCGCTCGGCTGGTTCCAATCGGCGTTCGGCGAGCCGCCGATGTTCGGGCACCACACCCAGACCACGTTCGTCGCGCCATCGGCCACGAACAGGTCATGCAAGTGCTTCCACGCGGCCACGTATTTCTGCGGCCCAGTTGCGTCGTTGCCGTTGTTTGCGCCTCCCCACGAGTACCAATTGCCGTTCATTTCATGAGCGAAGCGTAGAAAGATCGGCTTGGCGATGGCTTTCGCAGCCTGCGCGCGTTCGTGCGCCATGGCGTCGAATGCGCCGGTGGTGATGTCGGTCAGCGAAGCCGACCGTGGCTCCCAAGTGGCCATCGGAATCCTGCCCGCGGCGACGTCGGTTTTAAGGTCGTCGTCGAGCCAATTGTCCGTCCAGGCGAAAAAGCGATGTCGAATCGAAAGCTTCCGGCCCAGCATCGCCTCGCGCGCCGCGAGCTGCCCGCCGTCCACGTAGGCACCGAAGCGAAGGCCATGTTGCGGAACCAGCTCGGCCTTCGCGTCTCCGGACCCGCCGGGGCCGGTGGCGGGGGTCCCGCCCGCCCCAGCCATGCCGGCTGTGGGCTCGCCAGCCGCGGTGCCGCCAGAGCCGACCGCATCGCGGCCGCCGCCCCCAGTAGCTCCGCCGCCCGCGGCCGCGCCGCCAGGCGCGCCGACGCCGCCACCGCCAAGCGCGCCGACGCCGCCAGAGCCGGACGCGCCAGCCGCGCTCATAGCCTGGCCGTCCACCCCCGAGGTGCCTGAGCCACCGGCAACTGCGAGGCTTCCGGCGGCGCCGGAGCTGGAGGCCACTGCAGGCGCGCCCCCAGGGTCAGCGCAACCGTAGCTAAAAATGAGGGCAAGAAGAGGAACGAAACGCACAAGTGGGTTCACACCCAAACCGTACCGAGCCATTACCGAATCGGCTCAATGTGATGCTCGAAACCGATCAGTGATCAATCTGGTCAACTAGCAGCTGAACGCCAACAGCATGGAGGAAGCTCGTCTGCGCCCGGGACAGCGTCTGCGCCCGAGGGCTTCGTCGGCCGCTCGCCGCAAGGGCGTCTGCGCCCGAGGGCTTCGTCGGCCACTCGCCGCAAGAAGGAGCCTCATGAACGCACGCGCCTCAAACTCATCCCCTCACCTCGCTCGCCGCCACGGCTTCGCGCCGTATGCGGGAACAGCCCACTCCCTCGGAGCGCCTGCTCTACTGCGACGACCCAAGCCGCCTAGTAGGACGCGCCAGCAAGTGCGGCTAGCCTCGCGACGTGTCGAGCGGTGTCTTTCGTCAATGCTGTACGGCCCAAGCGAGCGGCTGGTTGCGGGGTTGAAGGCGCACCGGTGATCAAGGTTGGATTGCTATTCGCGGCTCTCGGGCTTGCC
>JBBSAB010000128.1:0-22323 GCA_038252755.1 Polyangiales bacterium
CCAGCTTGCACGACCAGCTCGACCGCATCGTCGCCACACTCGTCAAGCTCGTCGGCAGCTAGCCGGCCGCACCCCGCACCGTCACGGGTCACTGACGTTGTCGCAAATGCGACAGCGTCAGCTTCAACCCCTACCGGTTAGGATAGTTGTCGCCGCCTTTCCCAGAAAGACCGAGGCGACAACTATCCTGACCGGTAGAGACCCCTTTCGGCGCGTCAATCCGTATCGCACTTGCGACACGCCAAGCGCGTGCCGAGAGCCTTCGCCTTGAAAGGGGCGCGGTTCGCAACCGGCGTTCATCAAAGCGACAACTACCTTGACGAGCGCCGCAACAATATTCGACCCGAAATCATTGCAGAAATCATGTCGCAGTTGCGACACGGAAACGCGCCGCGCAAACCCCATCCAGCTCAACAAAACCCAGAGTCGCCGAGCGAACGTCCGAATGCGATGACGACTCCTCACGGACCGTCGGACACGGGCACGTTTACGCGCACGCGCGAGCGATCCCAATTTAGGGACACGCCCTCGCCCCTCGCTCCAAACCCCTCAATGCCTCGGCACGTCTTTGCCCGGCAAGCGCCCGTAGGTCTTCTCGGCGAGCTTCAAGAGGTCGTCGCATTGTTCGAGCGGGAGGCGCAAATGCTCGAGCGGGTCGGCGCCGAGGTCGTAGCAGTTCCAGCCGGTGTCCCAAGAGCGCGCCTCCAGCTTGCGCGACCCCTGCATGACACCCCAGTTCTCGAACGCACACGACCAAACGCCGGCGCAGTTCGTCAGCGGCACCGGCTCGGTCGTGAGCGGGCGGCCGAGCAAGCTGTGGCCGGGCATTTTTTCGCGATACAGGCGAATGCGCGGGTCGTCAGGGACACCGAGTAGATCGAGAACTGTCGGCGCAACATCGACGTGGAACAGGTAGGCGTTCTTTTTGTCACGCAGGTTCTTGGCTTCGTCGTCGGTCAGTGTGCCGGGCGGTGCGTCAATCCAAGCCGGCACGTGGACCTCTTCGTCGAAGATGCTGAACGTGTGGCCCATCTGGCCGTGCTCGCGAAACGCCTCAGCGTGGTCACTCGTGTAAACGATGACCGTGTTCTTGCCAGCCGGCGACGCCTTGAGTGCCGCGATCATCCTCGCGATGTGCAGATCCTGCTGGTAGACCGAGTTCTGGTAGAAATTCTTGAACGCCGGGTTGTCTTCCGGAGCCTTGCTGGTCGTCCACGGCTGAAACGGCGTCGGCAGCTGCGGGTCCAGGTAGTACGGGTAGTGAACGTTCGACAGCTGCACGACCGCCAGGAACGGCTCCTTCAGCGTGCCGACGTTTTGGGTCACGTAGCTGGCCAAATACTTCTCGGGCGCGCCCATGTCGAGGTCCGACGTCGGGTCGAGATCGGTGGCGGTGATGCGATGATTGACGCCCAGATTCTTCACCCAGAGCCGGACGTTGCCGAACATCATGTTCTGGCTCGTCCAATACGCCGTGTCGTAGCCGAGGCCCTTGGCGTAATCGAAGATCAACGGCCACTCGTGCAATGTGTCGCGGCTCTCGGTCGGGCGAATGCCGGACCACAGCACGGCGAGCGATATCGCCGTGCACGAGTCCATCGAGCGCATCTGCGTGAATGGGTAGCGATCCGGCAGCAATTGATTGGTGGCCTCCGTGCGTTTGCAGCTGGGATCGTACTCGATGCACGTGGTGTCAGCGCGAACGCTCTCCAAAATCACGAACAGCACGTTGCGCTTGGGCACGGCGGCGCGCGTCAGCTCTGGCACCGGCAACGACGTCCTGGCGCGCGGCCGCAATTGGTTGCTCTGGTCAGTGAACCCGAGCTGCGTGCGCAGCAGGCCGCCGATCGCGTTCAAGTACAGCGTGTCCGGCGTGGACGCCTGCTCGCTGCGGTGCTGCGTCGGAATGAAGAAGCTGCCGAGCAGCAGCAGCGGCGCGAGCGGTGACAGCACCAGCGCCGGCAAGCGCGCGGGTCGCACCACCCGACGCCCCGCCCAGACCAGCAACAGCGCCATGCAAAACGGCGGCAACTTGGCCTGCAGGTAGTTGCCGAGGTCGGCCACCAGCTGGTTGACCACGCTATCCATGAAGTTCGACGCGAAGACCGAGACGTCGATGTTCAAGTACGCGTTGTACTGCTGGAAGAAATAGCTCTGGCCGCCGATCGTGAACGTGACCATCACGACGAACAGCACTGACGCGACGTGGCGTAGCCAGCCGCGCCGGCGCGACGCGGCGTACAAGAGCAGGCCCCACACGCACAGGCTCTCGGCGAACGACCAGAGGTAGCTGACCGTGTCGGCGTGGTCGAACGCCCTGATCCGCGCGCCCCGGCGTTTGAAGTCGAGCAGCACGTCCACGATCGGCACGACCAACCCCAGGCCGAGCGTCCCGAGCCAGCGCCAACGCGCCAAAAGCCGCAGCCGCGCCGTGGCGTCGGGCCCGGCGGCCGCAGAGCCTGCAGGAAAAGGTGGGGTCGAGGAACCTTGCGACACGATGTAGGTCAACCCGCGCCCTAGGCACTGGCAGCGCGGAATCGCTCGAATATTCGCAGACTGCGGCGAACGCAAGTGGAGGGAGGGGCCGAAGGCGTGCCAAAGGTCTCAAGTTTGGACACGGGCGGCCGTTTTCAACCGCATGCTCTTCGCGCGGCGTCTCGCCCTCATCCTTTCGCTCACCAGCCTCGCGCTCGGCTGCCAGCCCAAGCAGGAAGTGAGCGCCGAGCCCAAGAAAACCGCCAAGAAAGAGGGCGCAAAGACCGAGAAGGGTGCGAAGGGCCACGACGGAAAGACTGCCGAGAAGCCCGAGGCCGACTTGCCCGATCCTGGGAAATTCATCGTGCCGTTCGCTTGGGAAGCCGCCAAGGACGAACCGTTGGCGCAAACCCGCGCGTTCCTGGGCGACGTGTTCACCGACAACCAAGCGTACATGGAGCACGGCGACAAGTTCTTCGCCGCGTTTGCCGACAAGCAGACGCCGCGCGCCACCGTCATCACGTGCGCCGATTCACGCGTACACACGACAGCGTGGGACGTGACACCCGAGAACGACGACTTCGTCGTGCGCAACATCGGCAATCAGGTCGAGAACGCCGAAGGCTCGATCGAGTACGGCATCGAGCATCTGCGCACTCCGTTGTTGTTCGTGATCGGCCACACTGGCTGCGGCGCGGTCAAGGCTGCGATGGGCGACACCAGCAAGCTGAGCGCGCCGATCCAGAAAGAGCTCGAGCACATTCACCTGCCCAAGCCCGGCCCCGGCAAGACTCCGGAAGCAGCTTGGGCCGAGGCCGTGATCGCCAACGTGAACAACCAGGTCGAAACCGCGCTCAAGCATTTCGGCAAGGACGTGCAGGCTGGACAGCTCACGGTGGTCGGCGCGGTCTATGACTTCCGCAACGACCTCTTGCAGGGCGCTGGCAGGCTGTCGATCGTCAACGTGAACGGCAACAGCGAGCCCGAGCGCATGGCCGCGTTCGTCGAAGCCATCGCCGGCAAGCACGACGAATCGAAAGACGGCAAAGACAAGAAGCACGGCAAACCCGTCGCCAAGTTCGACGATGCTGCCGCCGCTAGCGCAATCGCTAATCAGATCGCCAAGCTTCATCATTCCGGCGGCCCCGAAGTCGAGGCCCACGCCGTCGAACGCCACGTCGCGAAAGCGGAGTGAGTGCCGCTAACTGCTAACTGACTGCTAACTCTGTTCAGTACGGAAGAGCTAACGCCGCCCCGGTCAACAGCAGGTCAACGGCAAGCGGAGCTTGCCCCGTCAGCGCGACGCTGCGCGGGTCGGGCTGGCTGCCGCCGACGAAGATTCGAAAGTTGCCGGGCTCGAGCCGGCGCTTTCCGTCGTTGTCGATCAACGACAGCGATTTTGCGGTGACCTTGAAGCGCACGCGCTGCGCGGCACCGGCGGCGAGGTGCACGCGCTCGACGCCGCGCAGCTCGTGATGCGGCACCGGCACGGAAGTTTCGAGATCCTTCACGTAGAGCTGGACGACTTCGTCGCTAGCGCGGACACCTGCGTTCGTCAGCTGCACGCTCACCTCGAGCGACAAATCGTCGCCGGCATGCGCTTCGACTTGCGACAGCGTCAGGTCCGAATAAATGAAGCGCGTGTACGAAAGCCCGAAGCCGAACGGGAACAGCGGCTCGGCGTCGACGTAACGATACGTGCGGCCGCGCATCGCGTAGTCGTCGAACGCCGGCACGTCGGCCAGCGTTCGCGGAAACGTCACCGGCAGTCGCCCCGCCGGGCTGACGTCGCCGAACAACACATCGGCCAGCGCGCTGCCGCCCTCCTCACCTGGATACCAAGCCTGCACTACGGCCGCCGCGTGCTGCTCGGCGAAGTTGACGGCCAGCGCGCTACCCGCGACCAGCACGACCACCACCGGCTTGCCGACGGCCACGACCGCTTCCAGAAGCTGCTGTTGTAGCCCCGTCAACTCGAGGTCCAGCTTGTCGCCGGCGGTCTCCGAATTGCCAGCCTCGCCCTGTTCGCCCTCGATCTGCGCGTTCAAGCCCAGCACCAGCACGCTCACGTCGGCGCGCATTGCGAGCAGCACGGCTTCGGTCAAGTTGCCGTGCGGCGCGCAGTTGGTCAGATCCGTGCCCTGTATCTTGCAGCCTTCGGCATAGTAAAGCTTGGCGGCGGCAGGCAGACGTTGCCGAATGCCTTCGAGCGGCGTCACGGTGTGCGACGCGGTGCCCGAGTAGTTGCCCAACAAGACCTGCGGCGCATTGGCGTTCGGGCCAATCACCGCGATCGACTTCAAGTCGTCACGCAGCGGCAAGACGCCGTCGTTCTTGAGTAGAACTAGGCTGTGTTGTGCCGCGCGACGCGCCAACAGTCGATGCTCGGCCGAATCGATCACCTCGAACGGGATCGCCGCGAACGGTACGCGCGCGGGCGGATCGAACATGCCGAGGCGAATGCGGGCGCTGAACAAGCGCCGCAGACTGACGTCGAGCTCGGCTTCGGTCAGCAGCCCTTGTTCGAGCGCTGCGGGCAGGTTCTCGTAGGTGCAGCCGCAGTTCAGATCACAGCCGGCTTTGACCGAGGCGACGGCAGATTCGACTGGACCCGTCGTGACTTGGTGCTGCTCGTGGATGTCGCGAATCGCCCAACAATCGGAGACCACGTAGCCCGCAAATCCCCAACTTTCGCGCAGAATTCGTGACAGCAACGTAACGCTCGCCGAAGCCGGCTCACCGTTGACGCGGTTGTAGGCGGTCATCACGCTCTCGACACCACCCTCGTTCACCAAGGCCCAGAACGCCGGCAAGTAGGTCTCGAACAAGTCCTTCTGACTCACTCGCGCATCGAAACCATGGCGCAGTCCCTCGGGACCGCTGTGCACCGCCAAGTGCTTGGCGGTGGCGACGAGCTTGAGGTAACGCGGGTCGTCGCCTTGCAGCCCTCGCACGAACGTGACGCCGAGCTGCGCAGTCAAGAACGGGCATTCGCCGTACGTCTCGTGGCCGCGGCCCCACCGCGGATCACGAAAAATGTTGATGTTCGGCGACCAGTAGGTGAGCCCCTTGTAGTAGCCGTGATCGCCAACAGCTGCGTACGCGTGGTGCTTGGCGCGCGCTTCGTCGGAAATCGCGCGCGCCACCTGAGCCATCAGCTTGACGTCGAAGCTGGCGGCGAGTCCGACGGCTTGCGGAAACACCGTCGCGGTGCCGGCACGCGCCACACCGTGCAGGCACTCGTTCCACCAGTTGTAGGCGGGGATGCCCAGCCGCTGCACCGCCGGCGCCTCGTGCAGCATCTGCGCGGCTTTCTCGACCGGCGTGAGACGCGTCAGGAGCTCCGAAACGCGTTCAGCGACGGAGAGGTCGGGATCCCAGAACGGGAACGTCATTGAACCTGAGTACACCAGCCTCGAGTCGCTCGTCTCTCACGGCCACCGGCAAAACGAAACTTGTCGCGGGCCGCCACCTCTGCGTAACTCTTGCGTCAGATGTCTTTTCGGTCGGTGTTGGGGCTACGGGGTGTCGTCGTGATTGGTGGTCTGGCGTTCGGGGTCTACGGCAGCGCGTGCATGGTCAGGAACACCATTCGCGTCGTCCGAACCGCCGAGGGCCGGAAGCTCGAGCTCGAAGAGAAACCATCCAACTGCGACCTATTGATCAGCCGCAGCGTGATTCACGGTCAGGAGCAAGTCCTCGCGCGGCTCAGCTATACCGGCAACCGCGTCGGTCGTGACGACGTCGAGAAAGCACTGCGTGTCAAGGCATGTAAGCTGGGCGCCGACACGCTGCTGATTGAACGCGAAAGCTACGACTCATCTTCGACGCCCGGAACGAGCGTCGAGGTTCTGGCACTGGCGTTGGTTCGCGCTGACTCGGCGACGACTGAGAGCGGTGACGCGCACGAACCAAAACCTGACGCCGAGGAAGCGGGGACCGCCACCGGTACCTGCTTCGCGGTCGACGCTGACGGCAGCATCATGACCGCCGAGCACGTCATCCACGATGCCAAGAACGTCCAGGTGCAGTTCGAAGGCGAAGAGCCGATCGCCGCCGCCGTGCTCGAGCGCCGTCCGACGGTTGACGTGGCGGTGCTGAAAATCCAAAGGAAGACGAATGACTTCTTGCCGCTGAAAGAGAGCCGGGCTTCGACGGTGGGAGATCGCGTTTTTACGTTCGGATTCCCGGTGATCGAGCTGTTGGGCAAAGAGCCAAAATTCACGGACGGTGCGATCAGCGCGCTGGCCGGCTACGCGGGCGCACGCAACCTGATGCAGGTCACGATCCCAATTCAACCGGGCAACTCGGGCGGGCCGGTGGTCACCGAAACCGGCTTCGCGATTGGCGTCGTCGTGTCAACCGCGGCAGCGCTGCCGTTCCTCAAAGCCACGGGCTCGCTGCCGCAGGGGCTCAACTGGGCGGTGAAGTCGGAGCTGGCGATGGCGGCCGTGGAACCACCCGATCAGGAGCCAACGGCGACTGACCGAGCTGGAGCAGTAGCGCGCGCCCGACGCGCCGTCTGCGCCGTCACGGCCGAGCGCTGAGTCGCGAGCTCAGATCTCGGTCATCAGGCTGGTGATGATGTAGTTGGCGACCAGGATTGCGACCGCGCTTTGCACGACCGCGCGCGTCGTCGCTTCACCGACGCCTTTGGCGCCGCCGGACGCGTTGAAGCCTTGATTGACCGAGATGGCGCAGATCAAGAAGCCGAACGTCATCGACTTGACGAGCCCCATGTAAAAATCCCCGGGCACGAGACCTTTCTCGATGTTGGCCAAGAACATGCCCGGATCTACACCGAGCGCTTCGACCGCCACCAACCAGGCTCCGCCCATGCCGACGCACGAGTACAAGATGTACAACAGCGGTAGCATCACGAACGCGGCCAACAGCCGCGGTGACAGCAGGTACTGCACCGGGCTCACGGCCATCGTCGTCAAGGCGTCGATCTGCTCGGTGACGCGCATGTTGCCGAGCTCGGCCGCCATCGCGCTGCCGGCGCGCGCCGTCACCATCAAGCCGGCGAACACCGGCGCGATCTCGCGCGCCAGCGACACCGACACGACCGCGCCCACCACGCCTTCGGCCCCGTACTGACGCAGGCTGTAGGTCATCTGCAGCGCCAGCACCATGCCGCTGAAGACTCCGGTCAGCGACACGATGAACATCGACTGCACACCGATGAAATCCATCGCCAAGATCAGCTGCGTCAACCGATACGGCGGTCGAATCATCCAAACGAGCGACTGACCGGTCAGCGTCAGGAAGCGACCGATACCGTCGAGCGCGTCCGTGACTGGCGAAATTAGGCGCGCGACGAGCGACGCTTCGGCTGGGGTTTCGGAAGCTTCCGCCAAGGTCGGCTACTTTACCTCGATTCGCGCGAGCGCCTCGAGCAACTGAAGCGAGCGCGGGCCGGTCGCTGAAAAGGCTGCTTTACGCGGCTCCCGGGCGAGCGTCAGCACGAGCGCGTCACCGCCGAGCAGGCGCTCGAACGGCAGCCCCCACTCGACGACGAGCAGCGCGCCTTCATCCCGCTGTGCAAATAGGCCCAGCTCGAACACCCCGCGCTCGTCGTCGCTCAGCCGGTACAGGTCGGCGTGAACCAGCTTGGGCTCGGTTTCGTACTCTTGAATGAGCGTGAACGTCGGGCTGGTGACGCGGGCGTCGGCGGCAACGCCGAGTGAACGCGCCAAGCCGCGCGCGAAGAACGTCTTGCCGGCGCCGAGCGGCCCGTCGAGTAGCAGCAAATCTCCGCCAGCCAAGAGCGGCGCCAACTCTGCTGCCAGACGCTGAGTGGCTCGCTTGGTCGGCAGCAGCCGTTCGACTGGCGTCATTGGCCCTCGCGAATGGTCAGGCGCCGCCTTAGCCGGCGCTTACCAGCGAAGCCGGTCGCCTCGCTCGTCTCGAGCGGGATCGCGACGTCAGCCAGCGCGTCGGGCAGGCGCGCCCGCAGCTTCTCGCTCTGGCTGGCATTGACGCCACCGAGATGTGCCCATGCTTGGCGCACCAAGCTGCCCGCGTCGTGACCGAGCGATTCGTAAAAGTCGGCCGGCACGTCGACGCCAGGCTTCGCGCTCGGAAAGCTGCCAGCACCGAGCGTGAAGCGTTTGCCAACCAAGCTGGACAACGCCTCCGCGCCCTCCAACCCTACCGCCAGCACTGGCAGAAAGTGTTGCTCGCGCGCCTCGGCGTAAAGCTCGAGCGCGCAGCTGCGCGGACCCAGCACCGCAACGGCGTCCACGTTGTCATGCTTCCATTCCTTGACCGGGAAGCGAGATTGTCCGGCTTTTTCGGCGGTCGCTCGGCAGTTGAACCCACCGCTGCCGACGCGCATCCACTTGGGCAGGTTGCGGCGTTCGAGCTCCTTTCGGATCGCGTCCAGTTGATCCATGTCGCTGGTTCCGAGCACGAACGACTGGTCGGAGATCACCAGATCGGGCGTGTCGCGGATCAGCAGCACCGGCGCGTTGCCCGACACCGCCCACGTCGCTGCTTGCTCGGCCGAAGTGTCCGAAACGCCCGCTACCAGCGCGAGCGCCCCGGCATTCGCCAGCTCGGTCAAGACCTCACCGACGTGATCCGGGTCCGACGCTTTGACGACGATTGGCAAGCTGTCCGCGCCGGGCAGCGACGCCGACAGGGAATCGGCCAAGCCGCGCGCGACGCTGGCCGAGCGTCGCTCAGCGTCAGGATCGCCAATTTCGAGCGCCAGGCCGACGAACGCGCCTTGCGAATCGGCGGCCGAAGCGCCTGTCGCTGCCAGCTGCAATAGCTCGACCGAAAGATCGTTGCGCCGCGCCAGTCCGGGGTGCGAGTCGAGCAGACGCCGCGCCAAGCGTGCATCCTTGTGCTCGACCGCCAGCCGAATCAGTCGCTCGCGCACGACGCGGCGCAGCCAGACGTCCGGCGGCGAGAGCGGCCCCTTACGCGCTTTGTCGTCGAGCTCCGCCAGGCTGCCCTCGAGCGCTGCTTCGGGCAAGCTAGCGAGCGCCGACAACGCGCGCGCTCGAGCGCGATCGCCCAGGTCAGTGGGGGCAGCGGCCAGGTAGTTGGTCAGCGCGACCAGCGCGTCGGTAAAGCGGCGACTAGCGAGCGCGGCTTGCAGGTGGAGTTCCGAACAGATCAGGCGCTCCGCTGGATCGACCAATTTGCTCTCGAGCGCCTTGAGCTTCGCCAGCGCGGCTTCCGGCTCTTGGCGCGCGAGCAGCAGCCGAGCCGCCGCCACGTCGGCGAAATCCCGCACGCTAGGGGAGTCCGACGCGCGCGCCTCGGCGATCAGCCGCCTGGCCTCGGCCTGGTCACCGGTCACGATCGCGATCCAAGCCAGCAGCACGCGCACGTTGGCCACCCGCGCGTCGTCCGGGTAACGCTGAAGGAAGCCCTGCAGCAGCGGCCGCAAAGGCGCCCGGCGCGGCTCGTCCTCTTCGAACCAACGCCGCACAATCGTGCGGAAGGCCGCTTGAGCCTCGCGCGTGGCGCTCAGGCTCGGGGTAGGCTGATGCGCTTCTTGGCCGGCACCGCAGCCGAGGCTGGCCAACCCGAGCAAGACGCCCAAACGAGTGACGGAAGCGCAGAGCATGCAGGTGACCGAAGACAGCGCGGGCTCGAAGGCCACACCACTGGCACACGGGCGGCCAGCCGTCGAGCGCTGGCTTTCGTGGTCCGGCCTCGTGCCCCTGCCGGTGTTTCTGGTTTTGCACCTGGGTCGTGAGCTCCAGTTGGGGTTCGCCAGCGACGTCAGCGACGTGCTCCGGCCGGCGCCTGGCGTGGCAGCAACCGTGACTGCCTGGCTCTTGGTGTGGCTGCCGCTCAGCGTCCACGCCGCGCTCGGCGGCTGGTTCCTGGTCACCGGACGAAGGCTGTCGCCGGTAGCGAGCGGCGACGTGCCGGCGCTACCGCGGCAAGTTTCGCGCGTCAGTGGCGCGCTGGCGTTGACGTTCATCGTTTACCACGCGCGCGCTTACGGTCTCTTGGTTTGGCTCGGTGAGGCCGACGCGCGCGACGCCGGGTTTCGGCTCTTGGCCGAGCTCTCGAGCACCCGCTGGGGTGTGCCGCTGATCGGCGGCGCGTATTTGCTGGGGCTGCTCGCGACCGTGACACACGCCGGGCTGGCGGTGCATCGCGCCCTGTTGGCTGAAGGGCTACTGATGACACCGGCTCGGCGCCGTGCCTCGGCGCGCGCCTGCGCGACTTTCGGGGTAGTCGCGTTCTGGATCGGCGCAGCGGCGGTCATTCGCGTCGCCACCGGGGTGCTGTTGCGCTAGAGACGACCGCAATGCCGAAGTGCTACTTCCTGACGTTGTGCGGTGGTTCCAGCTTGGACCAGCACTCGAACAACGTGACCTTGTTCAACGTCGTCGAGCAGGTGAACCTGCAGCCCAACATGGATCCGCCGCCCGGCGCCTACCTCCCGCTCGAGGTGCACGCGTATTTCTTGCTCGGCCCCGGTGAGGTGTCGCAGTCGTTCGAGGTCCGCTTCGCGTTGGTCGCCCCGAGCGGGCTCGAGCTGCTCACCGACGCCACGCCGCACAAATCAAGCACGCCACGCTACCGTACGCGTTCGCTCGGCTTGCCGGCTCCGTCAGTCCCGGGCAACTACCAAGTCTGCGTCGACGTCCGCCAACCCGGCATGGACGGCTTCACGCGCGAGAGCCTGCACTGGCCACTAGTCGTCGCTCGCATCGAAGCCAAGCCCACCACCGTGCACTGAACTGCGGAGCGCGGGAACCGAGACAACAGGAAGACGGGAAGGCCCAGAGCAAGATTTCTTGGGTGAGCGGCGATGTCACCCTCGACGCATCGAGTAGCGACTCGACTTCAGGCGCATGCTCGAGCAAAAAAAATCTTCCCGCCTTCCCGCCTTCCTGTTCGCTCGCGCTCGTGCTCGTGCTCGCGAGACTTTAGTTACACTGGCAGCCGGCTTGGAACGCGCAGCTGAAGGTCTGCAGCAGTTCTTGCATCGATTGTCCGGCGGGCCCGCCCCATTGGTCGATCGTGCCTTTGCAGTACTGGTCGGAGTAGCACTGGAAGGCTTCGCAGCCGGTCGACTGCATGCAGCCAAGGATCGACACGCAACCAAAGTCCTGCAGGCACTGGATCAACGGCGGCGCGCATGCGTTGCGCAGGCAAGTTTGACAATCCGGATAGGTGCTGCCGCCACCAACGCTAATGCTACCGGCGTAGCCAAAGGTGCCGGCGTAACCAAACCCGCCGTAACCGTAGCCACCGGTTGCGTAGCTGCCAGCGTAGCCGATCGCGCCGCCGTAGCCGTTGTTCCCCCCGACGGGGACGGGGTAGCCGCCAGCGTACCCAACGGCACCACCATTCGGGTACACCACGCTGCTGCCGCCGGCCGGGTACACCACGCCACTGCCACCCGTCGTCGCGGCCGAGCCACCGCGGTTGGAATGGCCTGAGACAGAGCTCGACCCGCCGCTCGCACCCGTGTTGTCAGCCCCGGCGCTGTAGTCGCCTTCGAGCGCGCCCGTGCGCCCGCCGCAGCCGAGCGCGACCAGCGTGGCGCCAGCGACCAAAGAAGAAACGCGACCCCGACCACTCATCGCCTTACCGTACTCGATCCGCACAGGCCGCGCCGCTCGGGCGGGGTTTTCCTGGCGCTTTTGTGGCAGGGTAGGTACAGCAGCGACCATGGACAGTGTCGAAATTCGCGGGCTCTCGTGCCGCTGCATCATCGGCATCCGCGAGCGCGAGCGACGCATCGCCCAGCGCGTCCGCTTAGACATCGAGCTTGCGGTCGATCTGGAGCGTGCGGGTAAAAGTGGCCGCATCGCCCACACCGTCGACTATTCGCGCGCTTCGACCGAAATCATCGCGCTGCTTCAGTTCCGTCGTTACTCCCTGCTGGAGGTCGCGGCCGAGGAATGCGCGGGCTGGCTGTTCGCTGCCTATCCGGCCGTTCAGGGTGTGACCCTCAGCATCGCCAAACCGCAGGCGCTGGCGGGACAAGCCGAATCCGGTGGCGTTCGCAGCTTGCGTAAGCGCCCGCCGGAGGCGACGCGCCAACGCATGCCGTTCGGCTTCATCGAGCCGCAGCTCGAAACCAGCGAAGCGAGCATCGCGCTGCTCGGTCTCGACGCCGGCGCGGCGCTGACTCCGGCCTTGCTCGGTGCCGAGAACGCGCTGCTCTTGCCGCTGTCGGGACGGCTCGCAACAGATCGGCTGCTGGCGCCTCACGATCCGGTCCGCCTGCGAGCTTCCGAGACCTGTACGAACCGTGACGCCCTGCCCGCCTTGCTCGTTGTCTGCGCACAGCGGGCCCCCCACGGCTAGTCATCGCCGAAAATCGACCCTGGTCTGGGTCCTGAGCATCGGTGGCTAACCGTTCAGGAAGAGTGAGGTTTTGTGCCTCAGGTAATGAGATGTGGGGAAAGGCAGGATATTTTTGTTTGGCAGTCCGGCCGACCTTTTGAGATAACCGTCGGGTTGCGAGGGAACCGGGGGGCTTTCCCGTTCAAGCGTCCAGCCCAGGAACACGCCGATGGCATCCGAAAGCACCGCACTAGCCAGTGACCCCGCAGCGGCAGGCAAAACCGAGCCGCCGTCCGCTTCGGAGCTCTCCAGACGCAGCGAGCGTCGCATACCGAGCGCGCGCGAGACGATGGCGACCCTGCCCGAGTTAGACGCCGACGACTTCGACTTCGAGCCCCACGATACGATTCCAGCTCCGCCGTGGCTCGAAGAGCTCGAAGACAAGATCTCGCCGCCGCACAAGACGTCGTAGTCGCAAGACGCCGTAGCAATTTCGGCTTCACGGCACTACTTTCCACGGCCGAAAGCGGAGGTCTCGACCTTGAATCGTGCATCATTTGCGGCGCGTCGTTTCGTGCTGGTGTTCTGCCAGCTCGCGGTAATCCTGCTCTGTTCAAGCTCCGCGCTCGCCGGCGGGCGCATCGAGTGGAAGACCACTGCGGTCAAGGAGCGCGACGACAAGTCCTGGCGGCTCGAGGTTGCCATCTACATGCCCAAGGCACCCGACGTCCCGCATGTGTCGATGAAGTTCGAGTTTCAGCCGACCGCCTACTACGCCCGCGACATGACCGACGGCGACAAGCTGGTCGAGCACACGGTACCGCTGACGGATCGACAGTCGTTGATCGAGAGCGTGGACGTGGGCTTTCTCGACAGTGGCTCGGGCAAGATCGAGGCACGCACGCGCTTCACGTTCAAGGTGACGCGCGCCCACGGCTACGAAGCCGGTGAATACAAGGTAACGATCAAGGACACCCGCAACGGGCAGACTGTCGGCACCGCGCAGACCCTGAAGTTCCAGGGCGAAAACGAAACGATCGACCGCCGCGCAATGGTCTTCGCGTCCAAGGACAAGAAGAAAGACGAGAAGAAAGACGGCGGCGATTCCGGCGGCGACAAGCCCAAGGACGACGGCGACGGTGCCAAGAACGCGCCCGCCGACGACGCCCCGAAAGCCGACGCACCTGGCGCGGAAGACGACAAGCCGGTCAAGAGCGATGACGACAAGGCGCCGCCGCCAGTCGAAGGCAAGCCGGGCGGTTGCGGCTGCAAGGTCGCGGGCGGCGAGCAAAGCAGCCTGGGCGGTTTGTTGGCGCTCGTTGGTGTGACGGCATTCGCGGCACGTCGTCGACGTGGAGTCGCTGCCTAACTCACGATGCCGTTGACGTAGCTGACGAGCCGCGCGGTTCCTTCTGCGAACACGTGCGGCTCGGTCAGCAGACTGACGATGGCGTACGGTTCGCTTTCGAAGTCGTAGTACCAGCCGGGTTGAACCAGCACCTCGTGTTCGCGAAGTAGGTCGAGCACCAGCTCCTCTTCGCTGCGTACGGCTGGCAAGCGCAGCACGCTGTTCCAGCCGGCTTCGGCCCGCAGCAGCGTGACCGAAGACGTCGCAACCGCGCGCTCCAGCGTCGCGAGATTTTCGCGGCAGCGCGCGCCGATCGCCGCCGTCACGCCGGGGCACAAGTCGAGCAAACCGGGCAACGCTTGTTGGATCGGAGTGCCGACCGACAAAAACGTGTCGGCGATCAACTCGAGCCGCTCGCAGGCTTCGCGACGCGCGCGCTCCGGCCCGGACACGACCGTCCAGCCGAGCTTCAACTGCGGCGAGCCGGCGCGCTTGCTCAGACCATCGAGCGTGAATGTCAGGCACGCTTCACGCGGAGGCGGACGGCGCGGCGTGGCCTGCGCCAGCGGAAATTCGCGGAAGACTTCATCGCTGATCAGCGGCAAGCCGAACGAGGCCAGCACGTCGGCCTCGCTATCGCTCAGGTACTGACCGGTCGGATTGTTCGGCGAAACGACGACGATGGCGCGGACGCGCGGCGTAACCGCGCGCCGTAGCGAATCGGTGTCGATGTGCCAAGCCCCATCGTACGCCAGCCGGTACGGCAGCGCCTGCACGCCTTCGAGCTCCGCCAAGTGCTCGAACAACGGATAGCTCGGCGCCGGCACCAGCACGGCGTCGCCAGCATCACACAACAACTTGAACAAGAAGGCGTAGGCTTCGCTGGTGCTAGCGGTGAGCATGATGTCACGCACTTCTGCACTCGTGACGCGCGCCACGGCTTCGCGAGCGGTGAGCATGCCGAACGGTTCTGGTCGGTAGACGAGCGACTTCGCTTGAGCGCGCTCCAAGACCCCGAGCAACTCCTGCGGGTAGACGATGCCAGCGTTGGTCGGGTTGCTGCCAGTCAGATCGAAGCCGGGCTTGCCGACGGTCGCGAGCAACGCCGCGATCGCGTTCGGTGATTGATCGCGAGAAGAGCGCCGAGAAAACACGGTGCCAAGCGTAACGGATCCGCGTAGGATCTACACGAAGCGCCGCGGCTTGGCCCGCGGTGGCGTAGGCACGGAGGCATACGATGACGTCGCTCGACACGGAATGGCCGAATTTCGCCGGAGTACCCGAAGAGGACTCGTTGATCTCGGGGCGGCCACGCGGGCAGACGCTGGCGCGCTACGTGTGGTGGGATGGCGAAGTTCGCGAGGCCGACTCGCTGTCCGTGCACTACTACGCCAACGCGCTGCACTACGGCACGGCCGTCTTCGAAGGCATCCGTGTCTACCCCACGGCGCGCGGCGCCGCGCTCGTGCGCCTGACCGATCACGTGGAGCGACTGATCTCCTCGGCGCGGCTGTACGGCATGAAGCTACCGTTCGGCGCCGATGAGCTGGCGCGCGGCGCGCTGGAGGTGACGCGCCGAAACGGCATGCAGAACGGCTACCTGCGCCCGCTCGCCTACTTCGGCCAAGGGCCGATCGATCTGCGGCCGAAGAAAGAGTGCCCGGTGCGGGTATTCATTGCTGTGCGCGAGCTAGGCACTTTCTTGGGCGAAGACGCCCTGCGCAACGGCATTCGCGTCACGATCTCGAGCTGGCGGAAATTCCACCACACCATGTTGCCAACGATGGCCAAGGCCAGCGGCCACTATGCCAACAGCGTGTTGGCTGCGCACGAAGCCATGGACCGCGGCTACGACGACGCGATCTTGCTGAATCAGGACGGCACCGTCGCCAGCGCCACGGGGCAAAACGTGTTCTTCGTGAAGGGCGGTGTCTTGCACACCAACGACGTAACGTCGTCGATCGTGCCCGGCATCACGCGCGACTGCATTTTGGCGATCGCCGAAGAGCGCCAGGTGCCGATCAAGATCCGCGCCTTCACGCGCGAAGATTTGCTGCGCGCCGACGAGATTTTCATGACCGGCACGGCCGCCGAGGTCACGCCGGTGCGCGAGCTGGACGGCGCCGAGTTCGTGACCGGCAAGAACACGTTGGGCGCGCTTTTCCAGCGCGAATACCTGCGCGCGGTCACGGGCAAAGACGAAAAGCGCCTAGGCTGGCTCAGCTTCGTCAAGTAGTGGTGGCTGCGGCTTGATCGACAATCCACCGGCCGGCTACCCTGGGCGCCATGTTCGAGCAACTGTCGCGTGACGACCGCATGCTGCTTCTGCGCTTCGTGTGCGGCTTCGCCTGGACGGATCTTGAGATTCGCGACGGCGAACGCAAGTTCGTCGAGCGCCTGATGGACCGCATGCAACTAGCGGCCGAAGACCGCGCCGAGGTCGCCGGCTACCTGCACGTCGCGCCAGCACCCGAAGCGACGCACCCAAAACTCGTCCCGCACGAGCACCGGCGCCTATTCATCGACTCCGTCCGCGCCCTGATCTACGCCGACGGCGAAGTCGACGCCGAAGAGCGCGACCGCTTCGAACGCCTCCGTACCGCCCTCACCGACTAACGTCGTGAGAGCGAGAACGAGGCAACAGGAAGGCGGGAAGGCGGGAAGATTTTCTTGGTGGGTTACCCGCCACCACCACGCTTCAATCGCGCCACGAGGCGCCCTCGTGAAACAAACCCCGGAGGCAATGATTTCTTGTTTGCCCTTCCGCAAACAAGAAATGCGTTCTCGCACCTTCCCGCCTTCCCGCCTTCCTGTTGATTCCATCTCGAGCCGCACGGAGCGGCCCGGAACCGACACGGCAGTTTCTGCGAGGCGGGCTGCGAGGTGGCAGCCCCAGCGATCACGTCGCCGTTTAGCGCGTCGCGATGCCGAGGGCGGGTTTGCCTTGTTTGGCTTCGACCAGCTCGGCGCGGTAGATGAGCTTGCCGTCGGCGGTGGTGATTTCACCGGACACGTCGCGATCGGCGTAGGTGTTCGAGTGCACGACCGACAACGTAGCGGCGGCGTCACCGATCCAGACCTTGTAGGTCTTGGTTTCGCAGTCCAGCTCGTCGGCGCCGACCAGACAGGTCTGGTCGTTTTCTGAGACCAATCCGTCGTTGACGTCAGCGGCGTACACGGTCCGCCCCACGAGCGCGTCGTAGTCGCTCAGCTCGGCCGGCGTCTCGTGTTTGCCGTCGAAATGGGCGGCCGAGACGGCCTGGCCGCTCTCGACGTCGAAGCGCACTCGGAGTCGATCGACCTTGTCGCTTTGCGTCAGCGAGAAATCGACGACCCAGGCAGCGTCTTCGCGGGCCGCGACCTCTTCAGTAAGTGTCAGCGGCTCGCCGGCGAAGCTGCCGCTGAAGCGGTGCACGAACAGGTCACCGACGTGGCGCACCGGCGCGGACGCCGACGCCTGAACCTGATGCGCCGGAGCGGCGACTGGTGCGACCTGCGCGGCCGCGGCTTTGGGCGCCGACTGCTGGAAGAGTCCACACCCGGCAGTGATGAAAACAGCGCCCAACGCGAGGGCGGCAAGGGGCGAGGCGAGCGCGGGGCGAGCGGAGTTCATATCACCTCCCTTTCCACACACAGCGGAGCGCGGCCAAGTTTCCCCCAGCGCCAGACCATATCGCCACGCCACGCCCTAGACCCACACTGGGCCCAGCCGGTCAGCGGGCGCGCCCAGGACCGAGACCGCGACCGAGATCGAGACCGCTGCGGATTGGCGGTGGTCCCTGGCCCCCCACAAGTGACTGGGATTTCCTCTCCCTGCGGGAACGGTGGAAGCCGGGCTATGCTGAGGGGCTATGTCCGGGCCTCTGGACTTGTCAGTTGCCGAGCGCGCGAGCCTATTCGATGCGCTCCGTCAGGCTGCGGAACGGTCAGGGACCGGGCTCGCGATCACCGATCTTTCCGGCCCGCAGCCGCGCAATCTGTTCGTCAGCACCGATCTGGCGCGGATGATGGGCTACGAGCAGGACGAGATGATGGGCCGCGATCCGTGGTCGATGATCGCGCCCGAGGAACTGCCGCGCCTGCAGCAAATGGCTGCGGAGCGCGCGAAGGGCGAGAAGCTGCCCGGTAGCTTCGAGACCCTGCTCTTGCACCGCTCGGGCGCGCGCATCGCGATCGAGCTAGCGCAGAGCCGTACCCTGCTGGACGGGCACGCCGTCACCGTCACGTTCGTCAACGACATCTCCTCGCGCGCTGCGACGTCGCAGGCACTGCGCGAGTCCGAAAAGCGTTTTCGCGACTTGGTGGACGGCGCCCCCGACGGCGTGGCGATCTTGCGCGGCCCGCACGTCGTGTTCCTCAACGGGCGAGCCGCCAAGCTGCTCGGCCTAGAGAACGCCGCCCAAGGCACCGGCCGCGTGATCACCGATTTCTTGCACCCGGATGATCGCGAGCGCGCCGCCACGCGTATTCGCAACCTGCTGCGGGAGGGCGGCCTCGACGAGCGCGCCGAGTACCGCTCGATCGACGGGCGCGGCGAAGAGAAGATGGTCGAGATTTCCTCGATCCCGATCGAGTACCAAGGCGGGCCGGCCGTGCTGGCGTTCGCGCGCGACGTGACCGAGCGCAAGCGCATGGAGATCAAGCTGCTGGAAGCCGATCGGCTGACGGCGCTGGGCGTGCTTTCGGCCGGTTTGGCGCATGAGATCAACAATCCGCTCGCTTACGTGCTGCTCAATTTGGAGTACCTGAAGCGCGAGCTGCCGAAAGCCGCCAGCGATCCATCGCGCATCGAATCACTGATGGTGCGCGTGCAAGACGCGTGTCACGGTGCCGATCGCGTCGCGTCGATCGTCCGCGATCTGCGCACGTTCGCGCGCGGCGAAGAGACCGCGCGGCAACCGGTCAGCCTCGAGACGGTGATCGAAGCCGCCGTCAACATCGCGTACCCGGAGATCCGCACGCGCGCCCGGCTCGAGCGCCGCTACCAGACCGTACCGGCCGTCGACGGCAACGCGGGCCGCCTCGAGCAGGTATTCTTGAACTTGCTGCTCAACGCCACCCAGGCGTTCGCCGAGGGCTCGGAAGAAGCCGATAACTTAATCCGCGTCACCTTGCGCTCCGAAGCGGATCAAGTCGTGGCCGAGGTGGCCGACAACGGGCCAGGCATCGCCGCAGATTTGCTGGGGCGGATCTTCGATCCGTTCTTCACGACCAAGCCGGTCGGGGTCGGCACTGGGCTGGGATTGCCGATTTGCCGCGGCATCGTCCAAACCCACGGCGGCGAAATTACCGTCGACAGCAAGCCGGGCGCGGGCGCGGTCTTCACGTTGACGTTTCCGGCGTCGAAATTGTCGCCGATCATGCCGCGCAAGAGTGATCGCTCCCCGCTGGAGACGAACGACGTTCGCGAGCGCGGCCGCGTGCTGGTCGTCGATGACGAGTCGGTCGTAGCGCATACCTTGAAGGTGCTGCTGCAAGGCGAGCACGATTTGGTCGTCGCGGAGAGCGGCGCCGAAGCGCTGGAGCTGCTGCACGGCGAAACCGCCAGTGCGCCGCCCTACGACGCCATGTTGTGCGACTTAATGATGCCGGGCATGACCGGGATGGAGCTGTTCGAGGTGTTGCGCCGTGAGTATCCGGCGCTCGCGGGCCGCGTCGTGTTCATGACTGGCGGCGTGTCGATGATGCGCGTGTCCGAGTTCCTCGAAAGCGTGCCGAACGCCAAGTTCGAGAAGCCGTTCGACATCGCCGAGCTGCGCCGCTGCCTGCACAGGCTGGTCGCCGCCGCGCGCGGCAAGCCGCCCAGCTCGCCGCCGCAAGCCCAAGCGCCGTAAGCTACTTCAGGCTGTTGATCCAGGCCTGGATCGCCGCTAAACCTGCTTGATCAGCGGCCAGATCGTTGACGCCAACTGGCGGCATCGCTCGCAGCCGATTGCCGCCGGCGATCGTCGGCATCGGCAACGGCGTGCGTCGTGCTTGCACGAACAACACGCTCATCTCTGGTTGACCTGGTTTCACGCGCAGCCAGCCATCGGGTGGCTGCACGCTTTGCGCGTTGGTCATCTGGCCGACGGTGTTCGTGACGAACACCTCCGGCGCCATGTCGAACACTTTGCCCTTTTCGTTGTGGCAGTGAACGCAGTTGCCGAGCACGAACTCCTTCACCTTAAGCAGCGTCGGGTCGGTCTCGACGATGCTCCGTGGCGGCGGATCGCTGACGGCTCGCAGCTTGGTGAAGATGCCGGCGTCTTGAAATTCCTCGAGTTCGGTCTTGGCAGACTCGGGCGTGCGCTTGTGATTGAGGCGGATTTCGTCGAAGCCGATGAAGGTCTGGTAGGTGTTGCCGTTCTCGTGATGGCAGTCGCCGCAGTTGTCGCGCGAGGGCAGCGCGTGATCGAAAGCCTGACCGCCGTTGACCATGAACGGCTTGCCCTCGACCATGCGGTTGATCGTGACCTTGACCAACGGCGACGCCTGGCTGTCACCGTTGCGGTCGTCGAGCACCAAGTCGGCATCGGTGCCGGCCTGATTCCACTGGTAGAGGTAGTAGTCGTACTCGGTGAAATCGGTCTCGGTGCCGACGCGACGAATGATCCGCGTTTCGATGGCGCGGCGCGCTCCGCCGGCGCCGCTGTCGTCGAAGAACGTCTTGATCAGCAGCGTCCCGACCGGGAAAACCCAAGCTTTGGGATTGGTGTTGTCGATCTGCTTGCCGGTGGGCAGGAGGATGAAGCGCTCCTTGTCCATGCCGTCGCTCCACAGCGCAGGGAAGGGCGTGAACCCGCGCAGGTTGGCGGCGTGCTTGCTCAGATCAGGAGCTGCCGGAAAGAGCCCGGTGGCTGCCAGCGTCTTCGGCATTGTCTGCAGCGGATCGCAGAACAGCGTCATCGGTGCGCTCGGCACGCAGTCGCTCGGCAGCGGTCCGGTGGCGGCGCCGGCGCTACCGCCGGTGTTCGTCATGCCCGCGGCACCCGCAGTGGCGCCACCCTGCCCGGCGGTCGTCGTGCTGTCGCCCGCGCTCGCCCCGCCACCACCGCTGCCCGAGCCAGCAGGCGTCACCGGCGCATCAGCAGCCGGCGAGCACGCAAGCGCAGAGACTACCGAGAGACCGAGACTGGCAAGAAGCGCACGACTCAACGGCATCGTCATTTCGCGTCGATGCGATAGACCTCGCCACCCTGCGTGGAAATGTACATCTCGCCCTCGGCGTCTTCGCCGAACGAGTCGAGACCACCAATGCCCAAGCCGGTATGCGTCATCGCGCTGCCCGAAAGCTTGCCGTCTTTGACGACGAACGACCTGATCGCTCCGCCCGGCCAGGTCGAAAAGAAGTAGCGGCCGCACAGGCCAGGGATCTTGTTACCGCGGTAGACGATGCCGCCGATCATGGCCTTGTCACCTTCCATACCGGTGATGCCGGGCTTGATGTTGTTGCCGCGGTAGCCGTAGTCCTTCACCGGGTTGGCGAACGGGCTGTAGTAGACCGCGCCGCCCGGCGGATCATCGGTCTCACCGATGTACATGTCGCCGGTGCCGCGATCGATCGTCATCCGGTACGGGTTACGTAGGCCGTACGCCAACGTCGTGCCGTTGCCGTTGGCGCCAGCCAAGTCGTGAATCAACACGCGGCCCGCGACGCCTTCTGCCATGCCCGACTGCCCGACGTTCGAGTTGTTGCCGACCGAGTGATAGAGCAGCGGCTTGCCGTTGTCCTTGGGACTGAAGCTGATCTGCCCGCCGTTGTGGAACTCCCCGCCGCCGGCGCGCGGCTTGTCCCATACCACCTTGCCGGTGGACTTCGAGCTGGTCACGCTCAGGCGCTCCAGCTCTTCGATATGGATGTTCGCGTTGGGCGCCGTGTACAGCAGGTAAAAGAGGTGATTTTTGGCGAAGTCTGGATGCAGCGCCATGCCGAGCAAACCCTGCTCGTCTTGTCCGGGATTGTTGAGGATGGCCACCGTCGCCATCGGCGTCGCGTCGAGCTTGTTGTTGACCGCGTAGAAGACCTTGCCGGTGCGGTGACCCAAGATATAGATGCCCGGCTCGCCGGGGACGCCGACCACTTGCCCCGCCTGATCGCCATCGGGCAGCCGGACGATCGCCGTTTTCTTCAGATCGGGAGCCGTTGCTGCGGCCTCGGTCGTGCAAGCGCCGAGGACGGGGGCCGCACCACCAGCGCCGCCCATGCCGCTCGCACCGGCTGCGCCGCTCGCACCGGCTGCGCC
>JBBSAB010000129.1:0-22287 GCA_038252755.1 Polyangiales bacterium
AACAGGTGCGAAAGCAGGCGTTAGTGATCCGGTGGTCCCGCATGGAAGGGCCATCGCTCATCGGATAAAAGGTACTCTGGGGATAACAGGCTGATCGCGCCTGAGAGTTCACATCGGCGGCGCGGTTTGGCACCTCGATGTCGGCTCATCGCATCCTGGGGCTGGAGCAGGTCCCAAGGGTTTGGCTGTTCGCCAATTAAAGCGGTACGCGAGCTGGGTTTAAAACGTCGTGAGACAGTTTGGTCCCTATCTTCCGTGGGCGCAGGACACTTGAGAGGAGCTATCCATAGTACGAGAGGACCTGGATGGACGAACCTCTGGTGCTCCGGTTGTCACGCCAGTGGCATAGCCGGGTAGCCATGTTCGGAACAGATAACCGCTGAAGGCATATAAGCGGGAAGCTGGCCTCAAGACTAGGTGTCCCTGACGCAAGTCACTAAAGGCCCCTCGAAGACTACGAGGTTGATAGGCTCGGTGTGGAAGCGCAGCGATGCGTGGAGCTAACGAGTACTAATAGGCCGTGCGACTTGACCTCATTCACTAAGGCAAACATTGTAGTTGGTGCCCGGACTCCGGGCGGTATCTCATGAGAAGATACCTAGATAGCCAAAACTAGCGCAGCACCATAAAGCTGCTTTGGACGCCCAAAAATTTCCGGTGCCTATATCGAAGAGGCCATACCCGATCCCATCTCGAACTCGGAAGTCAAGCTCTTCGGAGCCGATGGTACTGCACGGGCAACTGTGTGGGAGAGTAGGACGGTGCCGGGTTAATTCCCTCAAGGCCCCAGCGTTAACTCGCTGGGGCTTTGCTTTGTGCGCGCGACAGGCCGATTGGACGGCCGGGCTGACTGCGTGGGAGCGGTGTGGGACCAGGGCGTGCTGAGGTTGCGTTGTTCCCGGCTGCTGCCAGATCGTGTGGCGCCGCCGTGGTCACTACAGCCGTTCCCAGTTCGTCCTTCTGCGGACTGAGCCCTAAGCCCTCGCTCCACAGCCCTCCCTGTCGTAAACAGAATCGGTTTGCGGTCCTTTAACGAGCTCCTACAGAGTCCGCGAGCGCTGAAGGCTCTCGTGGCCGGTGGCAGCGTCCTGGGCCTGCTGGTGTTGGGGCTGCTGGCTGCGCCAGCCCTGGTGCGCGGCAAGGTGGAGCGCGAGGCGCGCGGGCGCGGGTTCGAGGCCCAGGTGGAGCGCGTGCGCTTCGGGGTGCGCCGGGTCTGGTTGAGCGGACTGCGCGTGACGTCGCCGGGCGAAGACTTTGAGTTGCGCCTGGACGCCGTCTCGATCGATGTGTTTTCGGGGGCGGTGAAGGCGAGTGGCGGTGCGCTACGCGGGAGGGGCGATCCAGCCCCGTTGGTTCGTAAGCTTCGTGGCAGGCAAGCAGGTGAAGGCGGCAAAGGCGGGGGGCGCGAGCTCTCGCTAGAAGGCTTGTTCGTGCGTTGGGAGCTCGACGGGACGACGGCTGAAGCCTTCGGGGTGCGCGCGACTCGCAGCGACGCAGAGGTTTCGTTCGGCGCCGATCTGGCGCACGTGGCGGCCGGGAAGCGTAGCGTCGATGCGCGCGGCGTAGTCGTGGGAACAGTGGCCAGGAACGGACGACGGCAGCTCGTACGCCTCGAGACGCGTGCCGTGGAGCTGGTTTTGGGCAGTGACGCACCCCCCCCGGCGCCCGCCGGTAAGGGTGCGGTGGCACCGCGCGGGCCGCCGCCCGAGACGGACGAGTCGGAACGTGCCGCGCACTTGCGTGAGTTGCGCGCGCTGCTGCTGCCCTTGGTGCGCGACGGCCTCGCGGATGGGGCTAGCCTGGCGCTGGACGGGGTGTTGGCTCGCGTCGACCGCGCCGGTGAGACGCTGAGCTTCGGACCAAGTCAGCTGCTGCTCGCGCGTGACAAAGAGCTCGTTCGTATCTCGCTTTCGCCAAGCGCGATCGAAGTAGGCGTGACGCCGCTGGCGCTGAACGTGGCGCTGCCGCTGTCGCCGGGGCCAGTGCACGTTGTGGCAAAAGGCGGACCGGTGAGCTTGTCGAGCCTTGGTGTGCGGGCCGGGCAAATGGGCCTGAAGGACGTGCGACAAGCGACGCTGGCGGCGGACGGCGTGGCTGATCTGAGTGAGGATTTCGAGACTGCCGAGCTGGACTGCAAAGTCTCGGTTCACGGGCTCGCACTCCAGCGCCCCGAGATTTCGCCGCTCGCGGTCGGGCCGTGGAGCTTCGATGCCGCGCTTAAGGCTCGCGCCCGGCTGGATGGCAGCGAGCTCACCGTGACGTCGAGCGAAGCGCACTTCGGTGAAGTGCGGGCCGAGCTCTCGGGTCAAATCGAAACGGCGCCTGGGCGTCGCCACATCGAAGGCCGGCTGCGCGTACCGCTTTCTGGCTGTCAGAGCATGCTCGACGCGATGCCGAACGGGCTCTTACCGCTGGTGCGCGGCATGCGCTTGAGCGGCAGTTTTGGCATAGATTTGCAGGTGCGTTACGATCTGAAGGCGCCGCAGGACACCCGCGTCGTGCTGGCTGTCCAGAACGAGTGCCGGGTGCGAGACGTGCCGCCCGAGCTTTCGCCGCACAAGTTCGAGCGTCCGTTCACGCGTGAGGTGAAGGCGCCCGACGGCTCGGCAATGAGCATCGATAGTGGCCCGGGAACATCCAGCTGGGTGTCGATCGACGACATCTCGCGGCACATGGAGAGCGCGATCCTGATCTGTGAGGATGCCGGATTTCACGTGCATTCCGGGTTCGATTTTCATGCCCTCGAGAACGCGATCAAGGACGATCTGAGGCAGGGCCGCTTCGCGCGCGGAGCCAGTACGGTTAGCATGCAGCTGGCCAAAAACCTGTATTTGGGACGAGAAAAGACGCTCGGACGCAAGGTTCAGGAAGCGTTGCTCACGCTGCTGCTCGAGCAGCAGCTGGACAAGCGCCGCATTCTCGAGCTGTACCTGAACGTCGTCGAGCTCGGCCCTGGGTTGTACGGCGTAGGTGATGCGGCTCAATACTATTTCGCAACGCCGGCTCGCGCGCTCACGCTCGGTCAATCTCTGTACTTGGCGTCGCTACTGCCGAACCCGACGTACAGCCACTTCGGTCCTGACGGTAAGCTCAATGCGAGCTGGCTCGTCTACTTGCATCGGCTCATGCAAATCGCGCACAAGATCAAGCGCGTCGACGATATCGAGCTGGAGGCCGCGCTCGTAGAGCCGATTGCGTTCCGAGTCCCAGGTACGCCTTCGCCCGCGTCCGCCACCGACGTTGGCTCCGAGTCCGAAGCAACTGCGCCACCCGAGCTTAGCGACGAGCCTGCCCGTCCTTGATGGCCCTTCAAGTTGGCGCGTGGGCCTGACGTTTGCGGCGTAACTCGGCAAAAAAATCGGAGAGGCGACGCCCGCCCTCGTCGGCCATGAAACCGGCTTGCACCTCGAACCGATGGTTGAGCCGCGGATCGGTGCCGATTTGAAAGAGTGACACGACCGCGCCCGCCTTCGGATCCGACGCTCCAAAGACGAGCCGGGCGATCCGGGCGTTGACGAGCGCGCCCGCGCACATCGCGCACGGCTCGAGCGTCACGTATACGGTGGCGCCTTCGAGCCGCCAGCCCGGTAGCTCACGCGTGGCGTCGCGGATCGCCAACAGCTCGGCGTGAGCCGTGGGATCGGCGCGCTGTTCGCGACGGTTGTGGTCGCGAGCCAGCACGACGCCTGCCGCCGAGACCACGACTGCTCCCACCGGGACATCGCCATGCGCGGCTGCCAGATCCGCTTCGTCGAGCGCTAGGCGCATGAAGTCTTCCGGGCTCGTCGGCTTACTCATGGGGCGGGCGGCGTGAGCGTGAGCGGAAACGTAGCGCGCGGCAAGTCGTTACTCGGGCTTTGGTGCGCGGCTCATTCGTCGTCGAAGAACAGCGCGTCACGGCGAGACAAGAAGCTCTGAATCAGCGCCACCGAAGCGGGAGCGAGATCGTCGAACCGCACCCCCATGCCGGGCGGCGTGTCGCTCCGCTCGTTGAAGACACGGATCCAGCGGACCTGACCTGTCGCGCGAATCTGCACGCCTTCAGGCAAGTTGATGGTTAGCTCGATCTGCGAGCCGACCGGCTTCAGTTTGTGGGTGGCGATGAACACACCGCCAGCCGAGAGGTTCTCGGCGAAGCCGGCGTAGAAGTTGTGGTCACTGCCGACCGTGACGTCGAGGTCGACGGAGAAACGTGAGTGCTCGCGGCGGGGCGCGGCGTCTGCCATTGGGGCAACCGATAGAATCCTCGCTTCGCGGCGCAGCTCCGACTCATGTAAGGCTTCGGCTTCGCTCTTTGGTTGTCTGCGCGCCGCAAGATCCATCGCCATGCGTGCGAGAACGGCGGGTTGAGCCGCGCCTTTAGTGCTGCGGTTCGCCGGCTTCGAAGTCGGCCGGCGACATCTTTGAAACAAAGCCGCTCGGCGCTCGGCGCTTCGGCGCTCGCAGCTCAAAGCCAGGGATTGATGCTGGCTTCGCCGCGGTGAAGCCGCAGGTTCTGTCCAAGGCGGCGGACCACCAACAAGCACGTGAGCGCGGTGGCGACGAACAGTGCCAACGCAATGACACCTCGGTAAGCCGACAGGACTAGGCCTTCGGCGCCGATTGTCCACAGCTTGGCGGCGACCGGCAGCGCGAGGGCAGCCGGTAGTCCGACACGTACGAGCGCACCTCGACACTGCTCGACGCTCACTCGTCCAAGCGCCCAGCGCAGCGCGGCGACCAACAGCACGAGACCGAAGGTTTTGACCACGAGCAGTACCGCGCCCGTCGCCATCCGAGCAGCGGAGCTGGTGCGATCGAGCTCGGTGAGCCAAGGCACGGCGAATCCGCCGAGCAGCACGATGCTGAGCAAGCCCGCGCTTACGACCAAGTGTGCCCACTCGACGGCCGGCAAGGCTGGCCAGAGCTTGCCCTGCGGTCGCGGCAAGCTCGAGCTGGCGCTGGAGGTCAGCGTGGCTTCCGGGACGAGTGCAAATACGCCCATCAACAGCGCCATGAAGTGAATCGGCGACGCAAACGCCAGAAAGCGCCAAGGCATGCCCGCTTGAGCGTTGGCGAAGTCGTCCGCGCGCAGGCTACCGACGCTGAGCAGGCCCACCGTCAGTGCCGCCGTGAGCGGCAGCTGCGTTACCAGAACCCACAGCGCGCGCTTGAGCGCTGCAACTGCTGCAAGCTTCCCGCGCTGAGTGATTTGCGACAGGAAGCCAGCGACGGTGAGTGCGCTGCCGGCCGCTAAGAGCAAGATCGGTAAATCCAGCTCGCGCGCGACGAGCGGCACTCCGAGAGCCCCGAGCGCCAACAGCGAGCTTGCCATAGCCACGCCGAAATACGCGGCCGCGCTGTCGGGCAGGGCACCGGACAGGCCGCGTGCCACTGCGGCCCACTGTTCGCGCGGCGCGGGTGGCTTCGAGCTGCGTCCGCGGGTGCGCGAAGAAACCGCAAGTGCCAACCAAGTCGAGAAGCGCCCGAGCGGTGACAGCGCGAGCAGGAGCGCGAGCAGTGCGCTGCCAACCAGCGCGAGTGCCGGCGTCAGGTCGCTCAGCGTACCGGGCTTGAACTGGGCGACATCGACGGCCATGACCGCGCTTTCGCTGACGCCGCCACGGTGCAACCCAATCCGCGCTCTGCGAGCGCGCGGCGGAGGTACGAAGTCGGAGATGTCGGTGACCCGCACGCCCGAGAGCTCTTCGATGACGTCGCCGGCAGCCAGCCCGACTTCGGCGCCCCGGCCTTGAGGCTCGAGCTTCTGGATTCGAAGCGGTCCGGTCCCGTCAGCGCTGACGCTGACGCCGAGAAAGCTCGCGAAGCGCTCGCCCTCTTTGACGGCCAGCGCGCGGTTGTCTTCGGATTCGTGACTCGGCTCGACGTCGAGCACCACGCCCTGGAGCGAGCTGGCAACGGGTGGGGCGCCGCTCTTACGAGGCGCGAACGCAGCAGTCACGTCACCGCGGAAGGTGGCGTGTGCGCCATCGTCGCGCCCGCAAAACGCGCTGACCAGCTCTTCGGGGATGGTCGCTTCGAGTATGTGGGGGGTGGCCGTGTTGGCCGGAATCGACACTTCGACGTCGTGCGCCGCGACTCGACCCGGCCGAAACACCTCGCCGCGGAAGGTCAGGCGCGCCAGGCGGCCTTCGGGAAAACCGGCGCCGCTGATCTCTAGCTTGTCACCGCGACCTACCTCGCGCGCCGACAGCTCGGTCAGCTGCAGCAGGCCAGGACCGGTGTTTGGCGACGAACACCCGAGCACGAGCGCCGGCACGGCGAAGAGCAAGGCCTTCACCCTGGCTCGTATACAGGGAGCCTTCGAAATGGGCGAAAATTTGGGTAGAGCCCCAGGGGCGTGCTTTAGGTCGTGAGCCGCGAGGAGCCGCCCCTATGGATCAGCACGACACCTTGATCAGAATTCGTGAGAAGCACACGCAGATCTCGTGGCTCCAGCCGTTTCGGGACCTCGGCTTGATCCCGAACCCGGCCGCGTCCGAGGTCGCGATCAAACGCGCGGAGAAACGCTTGAAGCACAAGCTGCCGCCATCGTACCGCGCGTTCCTGGAGCTTCATGACGGCTGGCCACGCTTCTTCGACGGCGCCAGCCTGCTCGGCACCGCCAGCCTGGGTCACCGCAAATACGAAGACCTGGCGCGCGCAGCTTTCGAAGCCGCTGAGACCCCCTTGCCGGACCTGGGGCCACCGCGCCGTCCGCGCGCCCGGACCTTGATTCCTTTCGGCACCGACATGGAGGGCACGACGCTGTTCGCCTTCAACCCGGGGGTGATGCGCGACGGCGAGTATGAAGTCATCGCGTGGATCAACGAGCTGGGCGTTCGTCAGCCAAGCTTCTCGGCCTTCCTCGACTGGATCCTCGAGCTCGGGGAGCAAGACATCGCCGATCTGACGGCGCCGTCCCTGGCCAAAACCGCGTAAGACCTACGCGAGGTTGGCCCAAAGAGCCCGGCAAAACGGCCGCGTCGGGTGTGACTTTTGACCGACTTGACGCTGTGCGCCATACTCTTGGGCCGCACCAGCCATGAGCAACGAGCCGGACATCCCAGCCGCGGACGGGGCCGAAGAGTCTGCCGACCGCCGCATCATCAAGCGCTACTCGAACCGCAAGCTCTACGACACCCGCGGCTCGAGCTACGTCACGCTGTTGCAGATCGCGGAAATGATTCGGAACGGCGAAGACGTTCAGATCATCGATAACGCTACCAAAGAAGACAAAACCGACGTCACGCTCGCGCTGATCATCTCGGAAGAGCTGCGAAACAAGCCGCGGGCGATCCCGATCTCGACCCTCAAGGCGCTGATCCGACATCGGGGCGAAAAGATTCTCACCCAGCTGCGTGAGGGGCCGATCGGCAAGCTCATCCCGCCGGGTAAGGACGAAGCCGACGCGACAGGCTCTTCCCCCCCTGCCGCCGGAGAGGACGAGGACATGTCACAGGCCAAGGAATCCAAGGGTCTACGGGCTACCTTCGAGCAGTGGCAGAGCGCGATTGACGAACGGATCCGCGCAGTTCTGCCAAACTTTGCCGCATTTCGCGACCTGCAGCTGGAAGTAAAACGGCTTGCTGACCGGCTGGACGAGCTGGAAAAACGTAACAAAGACGACGGCTCGCCCGGCGCGGAATAAACCCGAAAAGGCCCAGGTTCCAAACGAGACACCCGATGAACCGAACCGGCCGACTAACGAGCAAGGCTTTTGAGACCGAGTCGCTGGCCGAGTTGCCCGCGCTGCTGGGTGTCGCCACGCGGCTGACCAAGAACCCGGCCGACGCTCAGGACCTGGTGCAAGACACCCTGCTCAAGGCGATGCGCGCGCGTGAGCAGTTCGAAGCTGGCACGAACCTGCGCGCCTGGCTGATTCGGATTTTGATGAACACCTTCATCAACCGTTATCGCCGCGGCGGGCTTGAGCGCAGTGTGCTTGAAGGCCCGGATGCCGATCCGCTCGCCGACGGTTGGATCAGCGCACAGACGATGGAGGCGATGCGTGACCCGGAGTCGCAAGCGCTGCGGCCGATGCTCGCTTCCGAGATTGGGCGCGCGCTCGATGAGCTGCCGGAAGATTATCGAACGGCGGTGGTTCTTTCTGACGTGGAAGAGCTGTCATACAAAGAGATCGCCGACGTGATGGGCTGCCCGATCGGTACGGTCATGTCGCGGCTGCATCGGGGTCGCCGTTTGCTCAAGGGTCGCCTCTACGAGCAAGCGCGCGCGATGGGCATCGTCGGGCCCGAAGCCGAAGTGGGCGCCAAGGGTGAGCCGGTCGTCGAGCTAGAACAGTATCGGGCGCGCAGGGCGGTGAACTCATGAGTAACTGTCGTCATTTCGTGCCGCTGCTCGAGCCGTTCCGTGACGGTGAGCTGAGCCCGGGCGAGGTCGTGGACGTCGAGACGCACCTGGTCGAGTGTGAGCGCTGTTCGGAGCGCGTGCGCCTCGGTGAGGCGATGCGCGTCAGCCTGAAAGAATTCGTGCGCGAAGGCGCGCAAGTGACCGACGCGTTCGAACAGCGGATACGCCTGGCTTTAGCGGCCGAGCGCGAGCGCGAAGAACGCATGGATCCGGCGCACGATGCGCAGGTGCGGATGCTCAGTTGGCGCAGCATCATGCCGATTGCAGCTGCGGCTGCGGTGGTGATGGTGTGGGCCGCTTCGGCCAATAACCGCACTACCGACAAGGCGACACTGGTAAAGGGCGACGTGGCGTCGCCGCCGGCCAGTGTCGAGAAGCTGATCGAAGACTTGATCAGCAATCACCAGCGCGCTTCCGGGCCGCAGTTCACCGAGCAGGGTTTGTTGCCTGAGCTCGAGTCCGAAGTCGGCGTACCGGTTCGGTTGCCGAACTTCAAGCAGTACGGCGCGCACTGGGAAGGCGTGAGCGTGGTGCCGGTGAGCAATCAACGTGCAGCGTCGCTGCGTTACCGCATCGCAGGGCATCGGTTGACGGTTTACATTTACGATGCTTCGCGCGTGCCGGTGCGCTCGACGTTGCAGGAGCGTTTGGTGCGCAACGAGCAGGTGTATGTCGGCTCGCGACACGGCGTGTCGATCGCGGCGACCGAGCGTAACAACGGCGTCGGCTACGCAATCGCGACGGATCTGAACAAAGACGAGAGCGCCGAGCTCGTAGCGTCGATTTACTGAGCCGCCGCGTTGCTGGTCAGCGCGCTGCCCTGCTTGCGCGCATCCGCGGCAGCCGAAAAGATGCCGTTCTCGCGGGCTACGACTTGCACGGCGTTGCGTGAGTCTTTGCTTAGCAAGAGCTCGCCGCGCGCGCTGAGATCACTACCGTAAGGCTTGGCTAGTGCTGACTCGAGCCACACCGTCTGACCGCTGCTTGGCGCCGGGATGGTGAAGCGGGGCGCGCTGACGGCTGCCTCCACGGGCATGCCGTAGACGATGCGGTTGAGCAGCACCTGGGTGATGTTGGGTGCGATCGTCAGCGCGCCGGAGCCGCCGAGCGCCAACGTGGGCACGCCATTTTCGAGCACCAGGGTCGGCGCCATGCTCGAGACGGGCCGCGCGCCGGGTCGCGCGCGGTTCGGGCTTTCGGTCATGCCGAACGCCGTGATGCTGCCGGGCGCGGCGAAGTCGGTCAGCTGGTTGTTGAGGACGATGCCGCTCTGCTCGGCCACGAGCTTGGCGCCAAAGGCGTCGTTGACGGTCGTGGTCAGGCTGACCCAATTGCCTGCCTGATCAGCGACGACCAAGTGGTGTGTGCCGGCGTCTTCGAGGCCGAAGCGCGGCTGGGTGTGCGTGCGATCTTCAGCGATTTGGGCTTTTCTGCGCGCCAGCCGCGCTGGAGCCAGCAGCTTGTTGACGTCGACCGAGACGAACGCCGGATCGCCGACGAAGCGCACGCGATCTGCGGTGGCGCCGCGCATGGCTTCGGCCAGCAGGTGCAGGCGCTTGCTGGGCGCGTCGTTCAGGGCCGTGAGCTCGGCCGCTGAAAAGAGTGACAGTGTTTCGGCGAGCAAGAGGCCGCCCGCGGATGGCGGCGGCATGGTTAGGATTTGCTTGCCGGCCCAACTGACGCGCAGCGGCTCACGCTCGACGACCTGGTAGCTCGTTAGATCAGCAAGCTTGAGTGCGCCGCCGGCACTCTTGACCGCTTTCACGATGTCGCTCGCGACGGGGCCTTCGTACAGGCCGCGCTTACCTTCGGCGGCGATGCGCGACAGCGTTTTCGAGAGCCGGGGCGAGCGTAGCGTGGTGCCGAGCTTGGCCGCGCTGCCGCCGGGTAGATACACGCTGCGGAAGTGTGCCGAGTGCGACAACAGCGCTTGCTGTTGCTCGGCGACTTGCACGACGGTGTGCGGCTCAGCCGCGAAGCCGCGTGCCGCCAGCGTGGCCGCGCGCGTCACCACGTCGCGCCAGCCGAGCTGGCCGAAGCGTTGCTCGAGCTCGAACAGGCCTGCGACTTCGCCCGGAACACCGACGGTTTGGCCGCGCTTTTCGGGCGGCACGGGGCGTTGGTCGAGCACGGCGACGTCGACCGCGGCGGGGGCCAGCTCGCGGAAGTCGAACAGATACGGCTTTTGGTCGCGTGCGGACCACACCAGCGCGAACCCGCCACCACCGACGCCGCTCGACGACGGATTCGTAAAGCCAGCGACGAGCGCCGCGCACACCGCCGCGTCGAACGCGTTGCCGCCCGCTGCCAGCACGCGACCCGCTTCGCGTGTTGCGCCCGGACTCTCGGTCGCGACGGCGTAGCTATGCGTCGGCGGCGCCGCGCCGACGTCCGGCACGAACGCGACCAGGCCGACGGCCGTGCCGAGGCTGATAAGCGTGAGCGGTAGCCAGCGCAACGCTGGCCGACGGGGGCGGCGGGCCTTGGACATCGGGGGCAGACGGCGATCCTAACGCCGAGTTGCCAGTCCGGTAGTAGGGCCGTATGAAGCAGGCATGCGTTTCTTGTTCGTGATGGATCCAGCCGAGACCATGACCTCGGACAAGGACACCACATTTGCCTTCCTGCGGGGAGCGCGCGCGCTGGGACATAGCTCGTGGCACTGTTTGCCGCAGCAAGTCTCGCTGCGCGGCGCGGACGGTTTTGCCACGGCCCGGCCAATCGCCGTGAATGACAGCGCTCCGCACGTCGGGCTAGGTGCCCCCGAGCGGCTAGAGCTGGCCGCGCTAGATGCGATTTTCATCCGTAAAGATCCGCCGTTCGATGCCGCCTACCTGTACCTCACGCAGCAGCTCGATCGGGTGAAGGATCGGGTTTTGGTGGTGAACGACCCGCGCGGCATCCGCGACGCGAACGAAAAGCTGTTCGCTTTCAATTTTCACGAGCACACGCCGCGCTCTTTGGTCAGCGCCAGTCCGAAGGAAATCCTGGATTTCGTGAGCGAGCTGGGCGGGCACGCGGTGCTGAAGCCGCTCGACGGCGCCGGTGGCAGCGGGGTCGTCACGTTGACACTGACTGATCGCAACGCTCGCTCGCTGGTCGACGTTTGGACGCACGAAGGCAAGCGCTTGGCGATCGTTCAAGAGTACCAACCGGCGGTGCGGGTCGGTGACAAGCGCGTGCTGTTGCTCGAAGGGCGTCCGCTCGGTGCGATCTTACGCGTACCGCGTGAAGACGACGTACGCGCCAACATCCACGCGGGCGGAAGCGTTAAACCGACCGAGCTCACGCCGGCCGAAGCCGCGATTGTCAGCGCTGTCGGGCCGCGGCTGGTCGAGCACGGCCTCTACTTCGTCGGGCTCGACTTGATCGGCGAAAAGCTGATCGAAGTGAACGTGACCAGTCCGACTGGCATCCAGGAATTGGCGCGCTTCCTTGGACGCCCAGTTGAGCAGGACGTGATCCGTTGGGTCGAAACCAAAGTGCGCGCGCGCGGCTGACCGCAGCCGTGCTGCGGTTTCAGTGCGTCACGGGGCTGACGAACAGATCGAGGTCCGCCGGGCCTTGGGCTGAGAAGTAGATCTTCGAGCAAGCGCCGTTGGGCACGGCGGATTGGGCGCCGTTGCCGAGTGGGATGACCTCGGAATGCTTGAAATGGACGTCGGGGTTTATCCGCCAGGCTGCTCGGAAATCGCCCTGCACGTCGTCGCGATAGAACAGCGTGAGCCGGTCCGAAGAGATCCCGGTCGGCACGCGCCGGTTGACTCCGCTTGCGTACAAGACTTTGCCGAGATCAGCACTGGGAAAGGGCCAGGTCGCGCCGGTGCGTCGGCTTTCCAGCACCGAAGCGTAGCTGCCAGTGGCGTCCTTCGTGTAGTGCGAAACGAAGAACGACACCTCGTCGGCGCTGGCGATCGCATCGTTCAAGACCTGACCCGAAACCGGGATCGACGACAGCGTCGCGTTGAAGGTGGTGAAATCACCGGGGTCGGCGCTGGTCGCGTTGAAGGCCTCACCAGCTTGCCGCGTTAGCTGAACAATCGAGAGGTCCTTCGTCACCGCCAACAGCTGGCGGCCGTCGACGCGCAGGGTCACCGAGGTGTATGCCGAACCGCCAGTCACCTGAAGCGGCGCTCCAAAGCCGTCGGTCGCGTGCGCGCGGTCAGCGACGAAGAAGTCGCTGCCGTGCTTCCAGGCGATCGTAAGCTCATCGGGCGTTATGGCTTCCAGCAGATCGTCGCCGGTTTGAGAAAGCGCCAGTTTTTCTGGCGCGCCGTACATCGCAGACTGCGCACACATAGGCGGATCGCCGACTGGGGGGTTCCCATCTGCACCGCCGAGACCGAGCGAGTCACTGCCTGGAGATCCGGCCGTGCCGGCGGAGCTCGTCCCGCCCTCCCCAGCGCTGCTCGTGTCGCCTGACGAACCGCCCGGTGCACCGCCCGGCGCTTCACCCGCTTGGGTTGCCGCCGTACCGGCGCGCGCAGGGTGTCCGCCAGTCGCCGCGCTGGCTGCTGCCCCAGCGTCGCCTGCCGGGCCCGCAGCACGCTTGTCACTGCACGCAGCCGACACCATCGCGCCCGCCATCAACGGACCTAGAAGCCATGCTCTACTCACGATTCTACTCCGCCGGGACGCAAGAATAGCGCTGCTCCCAATCGTGCAAGACGGGAGCGAACGCGCCGTTGGTGGAAGGATTGAGCACCATCGCGATGCGTAAGTACGCGAGGGAGAACTGCACCTGGGAGGCTTCGAGCTTGGCGCCGACGTCGACCTGCGCCGGGCCAGCGCCGTAGTTGTCGCTCTTTGACGTTACCAGGGCAACGGGCGTCGCGGTAGGCAGGTCAGTGTCCTTGGTTGCCGTCTGCGCCGAGAAGACGATGCTGCTGTCCGTGGGTGTTGTCAGGTGGAACGAAAACAGGCCCCAGCGCGGCTTGAAGCCTGGCTTGCACGACGCCGCATAGTCGCGAGCGTAGGTACCCGATTGCGTGTAGTTGGGGACGCTCACGCATTTTTGCGCGACGCACGGGGTGCTGCCGCCACCGCAGCAATCCGCGCTGGTGAGGCAAGCGTCACCGTCCTGACCGCAACTCCCCGCCGCCTTGCAGACCTTATTCGGCACGCCGGAGCTCGAGATCGTATCGACTTTGCACTGACTCGTGCCGCAGCACTCGTCGCTCGTTGAGCAGGAATAGCCGTAAGCTTTGCACGGCGATGGCACGAGGTAGCCGCGCTCATTCACGAAATGCTTTTCGGTGGTGATCGCAGCGACGTTTTGGCCCGGCAAGAAAAAGGCGGGATGACTCCGGTCGGTACCGTCGGCGGTCTGGGGGTCGATGGCAGCTACCCAAAGCATCGTAGCGCCGCACGTAAAGTGGGTGCCGATTTGGTTGAATTGGTTGCCGTAGGATCTCGGGCTGGTGAATATCACCCAGCGGTAGCCGCCGCTTTCATCCTTCAGCACCGTTGGCTGATACGACTTGTCCGCGTCCTGGGGATCCTCCGCATCATTCAACTTGGACAGCTCGGCGGCCGTTGCCGCAGGGTTGGCGGCGCCGGTGTCGAGCGAAAAAAGGCTGCCCTTCCAATGACCGCGCGTGGTCGGGGCGGCGTTGCCGTAGACGGATTCCAAGCAAGCGCGGCCATCGTCGTCGGTCGAGTTCTGCGAATGGCAGTAAGCGTCTTCGGTCGATTGCACGTACATCAGGCTTCTGCTGTCGGACTCGAAGAATGGCCACTTGATGGGGTTGCCGCCGGTGCCGGCGACCCAATTGTTCAGCAGCCGTTTCTTTTCCGAGATCGTGCGCGTGGCCTGGTCGACGCTGACCATGGTCAACGACTTGCGCCAAGCCGCAGAATCGCTGGTCGGGTACGTATCCGCGTTCCCGTTGACGTAAGCGATCTTCGATCCGTCAGGAGAGATCGTCGGCGTCATCATCACTGGCAGTGGGTCCGCGCCGGTGTTTGTGTAGATCAGGCTGTCCGTGTTGTGCTCTACCACGCCAGCGGCGGGCAAGGTCAGTTTGAAGACCTTGGAGTAGTTGGCGTTGCCGCGCGTCACGCGTACTTCCGAGCCGCCAAAGATCTGGCCGTCAAATATGGCGGGCGTTCGGGCGTCGGAGCGACGGGTCAGCTTGTAGGGAGTTCCGCCGGGCGCCGGAGCGTAGACGTCCATCTCATAGATCGAATAGCCGTAGCCGGTAGTGCGCGCCGTGCCGGTCATGCGGACGTAGCGCCCCGTTGCGCTCAAACAGTTGTGATCGTCGATGCGGTGGTTGGTGCTGCTGGTGTTGTTGGTGACCGTGACGATGGTCGTCCAAGGTCCGCCGGCGTTCGTGGCCACGTTCACCGTGTAGGTCTTCGCGCTCGCGACCTCCCAGTCGATGCGCACCCGGCCAATCGATTGGGTCGCCCCTAGATCGATCGTGAGCGACTGCGGATCGCTGTAGCCGGTCTCCCAGCGGGTGCCGGTGTCGTTGTCGAAAGCGTTCGATGCGGCCTGGGTCGTAGAGGTGGCGGTTGCGGTCAGACCGGTGGATGTCGTCAGTTCGGTCGAAGCACAGTTGTCTCCGAGCGCCGTCACCGTGTAGAGGCCGTTGTCGACCGGGTCGACCTGATCTTTAACCAACAGCGAGTCGCCGACTGCGAGACTCGAACCGTCGATGCTGGGCAACGGGCCGCCGCTGCTCTCGGTCAAGATGTCGCCCGAGCGCGTGGCCGACAGCGCGGTAGTGGTCGCGAACTGCACACTCCTGCCGGGGTTGACGGTCGGCACCAAGAACATCGGCGCAATCTGACCGCCGGAGGTGTAGGCCCTATCCGTTTGGAGGTTGTTGGTGACGGTGCCGTCTTGCGTGTTGCCCCACGAGTAGGGGCCTTGCAGGGCCAGCGCGCCGTCCGGAGTGAGCGGCGCGTACGCGAACCCCCGACTGTCCCAGTCTTGCGCGATCCGGTTCGAAGCGTAGTTGGGAGCCTCGCCTACCACCGTGAATTTGGCGGCTCCGCTGGGGGTTGCGGTGATGTCGCTCACGAACCCCGTGCTGGTTCCCGGCGCGACCTGCGGTGCGCCAAAGACCTGCAAGAACTGGCTGCCCGCTACGTAGCGATTGCCGTTGGCCGAGACCGAATGGCACACTGGGCAGCCGCCCTCGTTGTTGAAGGGATCGAGGTTCACTGCCTTCGACGTCGACATGTCGATCGAGCGCGTCGTCGAGCCCGCGAAAACGTCAGTGGCGTGGGTGCAATTGCCGACAGCGCAGATCTGGGTTCCAGGCTGGAGTGGGTCGTAGGTCGCCGGCAAATTGGGCTGCCCATCGCACACGTCCTCGGCGGGCTTGAACAATCGTCGCAGGTACTGGGTGTAGTAGACCGTGCCGCGTAACGCCTTGGTCGCGAAAGTGACCGGGATCACCATCTCCTTGTAAAGGGTGGGCCCCGCGCTGCGCTGAATGACAATCTCGCCGGTCTTGCCCTTGGCGGTTCGAGAGAATGCCTCCCAGACAGCTTGCGGGACGCTCCACGCCGGAGCGGCGGTCTTTGCGGCGGGGTTCGTGACGAGCACGCCATCGTATGGCTCGTTCCTGAAGATTTTCGAGTACCAAAATATAGGTGCGGTCGAACCTGCCGGGTAACGCAGCGCGACCTGGACGTTGTCTGGGACCGGTGTGGCTTTGGAAAGCGCAGCTGTCGCCTGATTCAGCCACTGCACTAGCGGCGCTTTTAGATCTAGCGGAAAGACTGTGTCTCTGTAGGGATAGAGCGTCTTGGCCGGGTCAGTGATGGTGCCCACGCCACCGAACGCGGTTTGGATAGTGGCGTCGACGCCGGTGTCGAGCTCGTTGATGTTGACCGTGACGGGCACGACCTGCGTCGCGGTGTTGATCAAGCTGCTGGCGCTGACGTTGATATCGCCAGCGACGCCGGAGAAGACGTGCAGCACGCCGTCGTCGCCCACCGTGGATCGATCGGGCTGGTCGGTCCCCCAGGTCGGATCCACGGGGGTGGCAGCAGCTCCGCAAGCGGCAGTCAGCGTGACCGTCGATGGCGACACAGTGCCGTCAGTCTCGTTGATCGAATGGATCTCGAGTTTGGCGCCGGGCGGCTTGATCGCCACGGCGGGGCAATTACCGCCAGTAAAGCCGGCAGAGTAGAGGGACAGTCCCGTCGGATCGGCCGCCAGCGGCTTGCTGACCGTCAGATCGTCCGGCGTGTCGGCGAGCTTCTGACAGTAGGGATCGCAGGCGTCGTTGCACGCCGCGGACGTCGGGGCGAGTGCTTCGGCGTGCACGCCTGACGGCGTCGGGGGTGGCGCGTAGATTTGCGTAGTGACGTTGCCGACGCAGTCGCTCCAGGCGCCGTCAGTGCAGGCGCGCTCGCCTTCGCGGCACGTCAGCGTGTCGCCCTGACGCGCCACCGTGACACCGCACTTGGCGGGCTGGTTGCCGGTGCAGGGGCAGCCGGCGGCTGGGATCGAGCACGCCTCCGGGATCGGAGGACGGGCAGAGAGGCCGCCTTGGCCGGCGCTGTGACTGTCGTCACCGCAGCCGAGGAGGCCTGCGGTCGCGAGGCCCAGGATGGCCACGCGCTGGAGGGTAAGGGGGATCGTCAGCATGTGTCCGCAGACCTAGGTGCAGGTGCGTGCACGTCGCAGGCCAAGCGACATTGTACCGGAGAGGCGGCTTGGCAACCCGGCAAATCTCACATTTTCTCGGGGTTTCTGGCGGTAACGATTGCACGGTGACGCATTTTTTACAGAGGTGATTGGGGCTTCGACCCCCGCTGGTAACAGTGGTCGTAGGTGTCCCGATGCGGGACGCGGCCGAGTGAAGTCAGGGTGTCCGTGCGGGCTTCCGGCCGTTCGCCCCAAATTTGGCCCGCTTCAGCTCGGGGTGCAGTCTGGACGCACGATGGCCCGTCGCTGCGAAGTTTGCGAAAGCCTGTCGCCCGAGGCTCCGCCGGTTCGGAGGCTGCAGCGCTTCTTGGTCGAAGGCCGCGTTTTGGCGCTTTGCGCCGAGCATGCGCACGCGTTCCGTGAGCAGCGGCCCGATACTATCGACGGCGTGGCGCAGCTATTTCGCGAAGAAGCCGGGAAGCGCTCGCTGGTTTCACGTCGTGCGCCGCTCGATCGCCGGCAATTTCCGATGCGTCCCGAAGGGCGTCGTCGTTCCGCTGGACGTCGCGTCATCGACACCGACTAGGCTGCGGCGACCAACTCGTGCTGCTCGGATTCCTCTGTCTGCTGGTTCTGTTGGGGGCATGGCTCGTGCTGCACAAGTCGGCGGCGCCCGAGCGCGAAAGCGTCGCGGCCTGGCGAGCGCCACGGTGCGGGCGCGACATCACGCTCGGTGCCCTCTTGGTCCTCGGCAGCAACTTCCCCCTGCTGTTTGGGTTCTCACCCTGGGCAGGGGGAGGGGCGAGCTTCGCTGCGGGCGACGCGGCCAGCCACGCCAAGGTCGCGTACGAGATCGCGCGCTTCGGTTTGCCGCACGGCTGGCTCGAGAGTTACTTGGGTGGCTTTCCGTTCGGGCATCACTACCCGCCGCTCGGTTGGTTGCTGCTTGCGATCGCGATGCGTGCCGGGCTGGCGCCGATTCTTGCCGTCAACATCCTCGGGTTCATCGCTACGTTGGCGACGCCGTTTACCCTGTACGCCGCGTGTCTGCGCGCTGGCGCGCGGCCCGTGCTGGCGGCGACCGGCGGGTGCTTCTTGGCGCTGGTCACGCCGTACAACCCGTTCGTTGGCGGGTTCGAGGCCTATTTCTCGACTGGGCTGCTGTCGCAGGTGCTTGCACTCCCGCTGTGCGTTGCCTTCGCGGCGGCGGTGGCGCGCGGCGCACGCGCCGAAGCGGTGTTGTGCGCCACCTTCGCCATGCTCGCGCACCCCGAGCTCTGCGCGGCGACGGCGTCGATCGTCGCGATTGTGGCGTTGCTCGATGGCGCACGCGGTCGGCGTAGTGCCGCTATTTGTGGTCTCGCGGCGGTGGCCGTCGCGGGGGCCGCGCTCTACGGGCAGGGAATCGCGACGCTAGGTGTGCCGTTTGGATGGCCCTTCGGTTTCAATTGGCGCCAACTCGGATTCGGGACCGCGCGGCTCGCTTGGTGGTTTCGCGATGGCGATCTGCTCGACTCCCGGGCGTCGACACCGCAGCTCACCTCGTTGTCGTTGGCGGCGGTCTTGGCCTGCGCGCTGCTTGGCAAGCGCCGAGTCCCGCGCGCTGCGCTGCTGCTCGTGTTAGTTGGTATCGTCGCCAGCTCGTGCGGACCAACCCTGGCCCGAATGCCGAAGCTGGGGGGACTCTTGCTGGAATTTCTCCAGCCGCTCCGCGTGCTGGCTTTGCTTACACCGATGCTGGCCGTGGTCGTGGTCGTGGCGCTGGAAGAGGGCTCCGCTTCGTTGCGCGGCGTTGGTTCCTGGATTCGATGGCGACGCTTCGAGCTCGCCGCACTCCTACCGGTCGTGATCGCGCTGTGCGTGCTGGCGTTCGCGCTGCCGTTGCGCGTGCGCGCTGCGGACCAGCTCCTCTCGCCGCGCGTGGGAAAAGTGGCAGGGCTTTGCAGCGCAGTGCCTGGCTACGATGCGCGTGTCGTTGGTGGTTGGCTGGAGCAGCTTCACGGCGGCAGCCTCTGGATAGACGAGCGTGAAGAGACACCGCTGCTTGGCTGCTACCACCTGCAAGGGCTGGAGCTTAACAGCTCCGTGCCGATCGGGACGACGTCTGCCGTCGGGTCGCACGTTGGAGTCCTGTGGCAAGCTGGCAAGCAACTGCAACCCGAGCGCGCCGGCTCTGCACGGCGCGCGGAAGCCCTAGGCATTCGCTACGTGCTGCAAATGAAGCGGCCGGATGCGACGATTCCTGCTGGCTTCGTTCGGCGCATGGTGCGCGGCCAGGTCGAGCTCCTCGAGGTACCGCAAGCAGCTCAGGCACGCGTCGGCTGTGTTCGTGAACGTTGGAGCGGAAGTGATCACGCGCTGCGCGTGCGGCTCATGGATGAGCTAGTCAAACCAGCCGGTGCTGATCGGTTGCTCGATCCCGATCGCTTGATCGAGCTTGCGACCACGAGCGGCGACCTGAAGGTCGAAGAAATTGCCAATGACTGCGACGCAACGAGCGCGGCGCTACAGCTCGTGGCGCGTGAGCCAGGCGCGATCGAAGTTAACGTTTCCAGCCAAAGCCCGGTGGATGTGGCGTTTCACGCGACTGCCTTTCCGGGTTGGCGCGTGAGCGTGGATGGCGCCGCGGGGATACCGGCGCGGATGATCGCGCCTGGCCATTTCTACATGCACGTCGGCGCGGGACGCCATCACCTCGTCGCCACGGCTAACAGCATGCCGGGGTACGCAGCGCTGCTGGCGGGCGCGATGTTGGTGATCGCGGCTCTGGCCTGGCTCGACCTCGGTCGCGTGCTGAAGCTGATCCGCGGGTCGAAATGAGCGCAAGCGCAGCCGGGGATACCAGCGAGCGGCGTTTCAGTTGGCTCTTGCTGGCGCTCGCGCTGGTTGCATCTGTGTGGCTCGTTCGTCGCGCGTCGCAACACTCGTCGCAAACACCGCTCGCGCCGCGTGAGGTCGACCTGGTCAGCGTGGTGCCGCCGGGACCCGAGCTGCTGGTTACGGCAGATGTTGCGGAGCTCAGCCCGGCGGTCGCGCTCGAGCTGCTGCACGCTGGTGGCAGCGCGCTGTTGGGGCTGCGCGAGCTGTGCGGATTCGAGCCGCTGTTGGGGCTGCGGCGGCTCGCGTTCGCTGTGCCGTTTCGCGGCGCCGACGCCCAAGGCGCGGCTGATTTTGCCCTGATCGCAGCGACCTCGCTCGAGCCGGAGCCGGTCTTGCGCTGCGCCGAGGCGGTCATTCGTAAGCGCGGTGGTACGGCGGTGCGCTCGCACCTGGGGCGTTTCACGTCGGTGCGCGATCAGCAGAAGCCGGTCGGCGAAGTGGCGATTCGCGCCGACGGTTTGTTCGTGCTGAGCGGCGGACAGTACTTCCGGGAGATCATCGACGCCGCCAATGGCGCAGCGCTCGGCGATGAAGCGTCGCGGCTTCGCAGTCGCGTGCACGCTGCAATTCGGCGCCGACTCGCCCCGATTCAGCTCGCCGTCACGGTGTTGCCGGGAGCCGGGCTACCGCTGCCCGGCGTGCAAGCCTTGGGGCTGGGTTTGGAATTGAAGAGCGACGTGCGACTGCGCGGCTTTGTCGCTTGTCCAACGGCCGCAGGATGTGGCGACGCCCGCCAACTGCTTGAGCGGATGAAGGCCGACGTGGCGAGCGAGCCGGCGCTAGCCGGCCTCAAGTCACTGACGATCACGCAGCGCGACGCGGAGCTGGAGCTCGCCGGCCGCTTGCCGAAGGAGCAGCTGGCTCCGCTGTTGACTCAGCTGCTTTCTCCCTGAAAACGCGGCTATTTGTGTTTGTTGTCGCCGAGTAGACCCGGCAGCACATCGGGAGCGGCGCCCAGACGCGCGACGCTCTCCAGGTGATGTACGAGGAAGCTGCGGTTGTCGGTGACCGAAAGGTTCTGCATCTCGAGCGCGCCGATGCGATCGCTCGGCGTGAACGCGGGGTCTTCCACGCGCTCCATCGACAGCTTGTCGGGGCCGTACGCCATGTACTCGGCCTGCGTCGACAGGATCGAGTAGTCGTCGCCGCGGCGCAGCTCGAGCTTGACGGAGCCGGTGACGCTCGGCGCGACCCAACGCGTGAGCCCGTCTTTGAGCAGCATCGCTTCGGGATCGAACCATTTGCCTTCGTACAAGATGCGGCCGAGGCGGCGGCCGAGCGTGAAGTACAGGTCGAGCGTGTTCTCGTTGTGAATCGCCGACAGCAGCCGCTCGTAGACGATGTTGAGCAGCGCCATACCGGGCGCCTCGTAGATGCCGCGGCTCTTCGCGTCGATCACGCGGTTCTCGATCTGGTCACTCATGCCCAGGCCGTGGCGCCCGCCGATCCGATTGAGCTCGCTGAAAAGCTCCAACAAAGAGCCGAATTTCTTGCCGGAAATCGCCACCGGAATGCCGCGCTCGAAGGTCAGCTCGACTTCTTCTGGCTCGACCTTCGCGTCGCGCTTCCAATGCGCCACCCCCATGATCGGGTCGACGATGTGCAGGCCTTTGTCGAGCTGCTCCAAGTCCTTGGCTTCGTGCGTCGCGCCGAGCACGTTCGAGTCGGTGCTGTACGCCTTTTCTGTGCTCATCGTATACGGCAGACCGACCTTGACTAGGTACTCGCTCATCTCTTTTCTGCCCCCGAACGCGTCGACGAACGTTTGATCGAGCCAGGGCTTGTAGATCTTGAGGTTCGGGTTGGTGAGGATGCCGTATCGATAGAAACGCTGGATATCGTTGCCCTTGTGGGTGCTGCCATCGCCGAAGACGTGCACGTCGTCCTCACGCATCGCGCGGATGATCGCCGTCGTGGTGACGGCGCGGCCCAGCGGCGTGGTGTTGAAGTACTTCTTGCCACCGCTCGACAGGTGGAATGCGCCGCACTGAATCGCGGTCAGGCCTTCTTGCACCATCGCCGCGCGACAATCGATCAAGCGCGCTTCGACCGCGCCGTGCTCGAGCGCGACGCCCGGAATGGTCGAGCAGTCTTTCTCGTCCGGTTGTGCGAGGTCGGCGGTGTATGAGAACACCTTCATGCCGCTGCGGCTCAACCAAGCCACCGCACAGCGCGTGTCGAGCCCTCCCGAAAACGCGATGCCCAAACGAGTGCCCTCAGGCGGCAACGAACGATAAATCCGGCTCATGCGGCCGGTCCTTAGCATCACGCCGGACGCTCGTCAGCACGCCTGCTGCTTGGGGCAGTCTTGATCCGTTGTCTGGACCCCGCGCTCGCGCGGCCCCGGGAAGGGGCTCGGCCGTGGGATCGGGATCGGTCTCGGCAGGGGCTTCGGGCAAGCCAGAGGCTGGGCCGCGCTCGCGCGGGGCCTTTCTCGGACTCGG
>JBBSAB010000130.1:0-21386 GCA_038252755.1 Polyangiales bacterium
CACTGAACGGCCGCTTGAGCACCAGCCGCACCAGGTCGCCTGCGACCAGCTGGATGCGGTCCTGAGAGAGCGGGGGTCGCAAGATGTACTTGCAGAGCGCTTCGCGCCCCGCGGCGTCGTCGGCGCTCGCGGTGGTCGCGGGCACCAAAGCCAAGCAGTTCTCTCGCAAGCGCATCGCCATCCTACGCGGCAAGGTCGTCGACCGGGCGGGCGAACCACTCGCGGGCGTGCAGGTGAGCGTCGCTGGACACGACGAATGGGGCACGACGCAGACCCGTCCCGATGGGCTGTTCGACTTTGCGGTCAACGGCGGCTCAGAGCTGCTGGTGCAGTTCTCCCGCGATGGCTACCTCGCCGCTGAGCGTGGTGTAGCTCCGCGCTGGGAGAGCTACCAGGCAGTGCCCGCGGTCGGCTTGGTCGAAGAAGGGGCGAGCGCCACCAAGGTGGCGGCGCACCTCGACCACGAGCAGGTCGCTGTCGGCGACGCGGTCGAAGATGACCTCGGCTCACGCCAGCCGCTGCTGGTTTTCGTCCGAGATTTGACGGCAACCGCGACCCTTCCCGACGGCACCGACAAAGACCTGTCGGAGTTTCACGTCCGGCTCACGGAGTACCCGTTCGAGACACCTTCCATCGACAACCTCAACCAACCCTCGCGCTTCGCCCCCGGCACCACGCCGACGCGCGGCGGTGTCACTTACGGCGTCGAGGCGAGCATCGATGAGGCGCGCGACCTTGGCGCCTCCGAGGTGACATTCTCGGACCCGATTTCGATCGTCGTCGAGAACTTCTTGAAGCTGCCCGTCGGCAGCCCGGTGCCGCTCGGGTACTACGAGCGAGGCAAAGGCCATTGGCAACCCGAGCAGGGCGGCCGCGTCCTGCAGGTGTTGGGCGTCACGGGTGACGAGGCCGATCTCGACGCGGATGGCGACGGCAAGGCTGACGACGACTCGACGCTAACCGACCTGGGCGTGTCGCACGCCGAGCGCCGCGAGATCGCGCGCCGCTACAAGCCAGACCAGACCATCTGGCACCTCTCGATTCAGCATTTTTCGCCGCACCTCTCGACGATTCCGCTGGTCGCGCCGCACAACGCTGTCGCTCCGACCGCGGCGGTCACGCTGGTGCGGCACATCGATGAGCCGACTCGGCGCGGTCCGGTGCTCATCGAGCGCCAGGCGCTGAGCCAGGCCTTTGGCGTCGCGGCGACGCCCTACTCGCTCGTCTACCAGTCGGATCGCACGCCCGGCTACCGCCAGGGCTATCACGTCGAGCTCCCGGTAGTCGGCGATGCCGTGCCGGAGGGCCTGAAGCAGGTAGTCGTCCAGCTCAGCGTCGCCGGTCAGGTGCAGAACCAAGTGATCGAGCCGGCACCGAACGTCACGGCGTCGTTCGACTGGGATGGCCAGGACGCGTTCGGGCGCTTAGTCCAAGGCCAACAGCGCGCAGACGTTTCGGTGAGCTACGTTTATGATGGAGAGCTGCGACCCAGCGATACCTTCGGGCAGGCGTCGAACGCGACGATTGGGCTCGACGGAGTCACGCTGGACACCTCGCTTTCTCGCGATTTTTCGCTCACCATTGGTACCTGGGACGCAGGCGGCTATGGCCTCGGCGGCTTCTCGCTCGACGCACTGCACGCGCTCGACCCGGCCACGCAAACCATCTACTTCGGTTGGGGCGACGAGCGCACCGCCCAGAACGTCGCGCTAGTTGCGACGCAGCCCGCCGGTGACGCAACACTCGGTACGCCGGACGGAATCACGGTGGCGCCCGATGGCAGCTTGATCGTTACCGACGACGAGCAGAACAGCGACGACGCACAAGGGCGATTGTTGCGCATCGGGACCGCCGGCGACGTCACGGTCATCGCCGGGCCGGGAGCAACCGGCGACGCCGGGAGCCTCGCGTTGGGCTCGCCGCAAGGCGTGCTCATGAAGGACGACGGGTCCGTCATTGTCGCGGACTTTGGCGAAAATGCGGTGCGCGAAGTCGCACCGGACGGCTCGGTGCAGACGCTGCTCGGGGCAGCTAGCGAGAACCCATTGGTCGAAGCCGACGTCCGCGACCTGGACGGTATCGCGCTCGGCCAACGCGGCGAGCTCTACGTCGTAAATGCTAACCAGGTGCTCCGCTTCGAGGCCGGCACCCTCACGCCATTCGCCGGCAACGGCCAAGACGCTTCGGATCGCGACGCAGCCGCGAGTGACAGCTCCGTCGCGACGGCGGTACCGCTAGCGGCGCCTAGCGGCGTGGCCGTGGGCCCAGACGGTAGCGTGTTCATCACGGAGCGCGCAGGCAACCGGGTGCGGCGCGTATCGCCGAATGGCGCGATCGATACCGTGGTCGGCACAGGTGTGGCCGGCTTTTCCGGTGACGGCCAGCCTGCCGCCGCTGCGCAGCTGGATGGCCCGCGCGGCATCGCGGTGGGTGGCGACGGGGCCCTCTACATCGCCGACCAGAACAACAATCGGATTCGTCGCGTCACTCCAGATGGTGTCATTCAAACGATCGCCGGTGGAGGCGATGCCAAGCTCACGGAAGGCCAGCTCGCCGAGAAGCTGAAGCTCGATGCGCCCGACGGCATCGCCTTCGGCAACGATGGCGCCCTCTACATCGCCGACGTGGGGGCCGTCTACAAGGTCGCACCAGGGCTGCCCGAAATTTCCGATCACGAGACACTGATCCCGTCGACCGACGGCCACATCATTTATCGCTTCGACAGCCAGGGTAGGCACCAAGAAACCATCGACGCGGTGACGGGCGTGTCACAGCTCTCGTTCCGCTATACCGATGCAGGACTGCTCGACAAGATCGTCGACAAGTTTGGTCTCGCGACCACCTTCGAACGCGGCAAAGACGGTGACCTCGAGGCCATCACGGGACCCTTTGGACAGCGCACGGCCTTCGACACCAACGACACGAACCAGATCGAAGGCATCACCGACCCACTCACTCGCAAAGTCTCGCTCGAATACAAACAGCTCGACTTGCTCACCAAGGTCGTGTCGCCCAAAGGCGCCGAGACTCTATTCGAGTACTTCGACGACGGACGCCTCAAGCAAATCACCGACCCGACCGGCTACTTCGAGAAATATGCACCGAAGCCGGGCAACGTGGTCGAGGCGACGACCGCTGAGGGCTATCTCACGAACTACCAGGTGGCAGGCGGTGCTGGCGGGCTTATCCAGCGCACGATCACGCCCCCGACCAAGGCCGCGCTCAAATGGAGCGACACGGTCACACGACAAGATTTGCTTGCTGCTGACGGCTCGCGCAGCACGACGGACTTCATTGCGGACCCGGCGTTCGGCGCACAGACACTGCTGCCGACCGTTGTGCACCTGCGCACCCCGGGTGGGCGCGACCTCGAAGTCAATCTGACTGAGCTCAAGGCGCTGGACGACGGCAAGAACCTGCTCAGCGCCACCGAGTGGCATGAAGTCACGGAGGTCGGCGATCGCGTCTCGGATACGAAGTACCAGCGGAAGACCGGCACCGTCACCACCACGTCGCCGATGGGTCGCCAAAGCACGGTCGTGCTCGATAGCAATGGCTTGCCCACAGACATCACGGCTCCCGGCGTCCCCACCGTGCACCGCGACTACGACAACCTCGGGCGCCTCACGGACATTACCGCGACCGCCGGCAAGGATCGTCGGACGCAGACTTTCGTCTACAACGACAACGGCTTCCTCGCCTCCAACACCAACGCACGCAACGAAACTTCGTCGTTCGAACGCGACATAGTGGGCCGCTTGCTTGGCGTCACCGCTCCCGACACGAGCATCACGCGCCAAGACTTGGATGACGACGACAAGCTGCTCGACCTCTTCCTCCCGAGCGGTGCGCCTCATCACTTCGAGTATCAAGGTGTTTCGGCTCAGCTCGTCGAAACGCTGCCGCCAGCGGTCGATGGCGACACGCCCACCGGCTTCGCGATTGGCGAGACGCACTACCAGTACGACAAGCACCAGCAGCTGATTCAGATCCAGCGCTCCGACGGCGACGACATCAACTTCAAGTACAACGGTGTCACCGGTCAGCTCGAAACCGTCAAGACCTCCGGCATCACCGTCACCAACGGCTATGACGGGGTCGGTCGCCTGAATCGCGTTACTCGCTCCGACGGCGTCACTGTCGACCTCGGCTTCGATGGCCCGCTGCCAACGAGCGTGGAGTGGAGCGGCGGCGTCAAAGGCAAGGTCACTGCCGACTACGACGAGCTCTTCCAGCTCAAGACCCTCACCGTCAACGACGCAAGCAGCGCTTCCTACGAGTACGACTTGGACGGAGCAGTCACGCGCGCCAGCGGCAACGGCCACTCGCTCAACATCGCGCACGACCCGAACACGGGCTTCGCGACCGGCACCACCCTTGGAGCCGTGGCCACAACCTACGGTTACAGCGGCTTCGGCGAGCTCAGTGACCTCTCAGCCGACTTTCAGGACAAGACGGCGTTCTCGCAGTCCCTCACGCGCGACGAGCTCGGTCGCATCACCGGCATCACCGAGCAGGCTGGCAACGCCACCCGCAGCGTGGGGTACGGCTACGACAACATGGGCCGCCTCGACCAGATCGACCGGGACGGCACCACCACGAAGTTCAAATACGACGCGAACGGCAATCGGACGTCGGTCAAGGTCGACAAGAACGCAGCGGTCACGGCGACGTACGATGCACAAGATCGCATCCAGACCTTCGGCGGCGTGACATTCGAGCAGACTGCGCACGGTGACCTGCTGCGTCGCGCCGACGCGAACGGCGCACTCGAGCTCGAGTACGACAGCGTAGGCAACCTCCTCTCGGCAACAACCTCAAACGCCAAGGCCACCAAGAACGTGACCTACACGGTCGACGGCGTTGGCCGCCGCGTGGGCAAGCAAGTCGCCGGCAAGTTCACCCGAGCCTGGCTCTACCAAGACGCCCTGCGCCCGGCTGCGGAAATCACGGATACGGGACTTTTCAGCCAATTCGTGTATGCAAGCGGCGGCAGCGCGCCCGACTTCATGCTGCGCGGGGGCGTCGCCTTGCGCTTCGTCAAAGACCACCTCGGCTCCGTGCGCTTCGTAGTCAACGCGACCAGCGGCATCATCGCCCAGGCGCTCGAGTATGACGACTTCGGCAACGTCACGCGCGACACCGCGCCCGGCTTCCAGCCTTTCGGTTTCGCGGGCGGGCTGTACGATGCCGATACGGGGCTCGTGCGCTTTGGGGCGCGTGATTACGATCCGACGATTGGCCGCTGGACGAGCAAGGACCCGATTGGGTTCAATGGCGGGCTCAACCTCTACGCTTACTGCGGCAACGATCCGATCAACTGCGTCGATCTAACCGGCAACTATCCGGACGAAGGCTACCAGGGGTCCTTCGCGCACTGGGTCACGCACAGCGACTTTGTCGTCGCCCGATGGCTCCAAAACGATCGGGGCCTCGAAATGGCGCAGAACACGGCGCTTGCGACAGCGAATCTCGCAGCAAGCATCGCGCTCTGGGAAATGGCGGTACCTCGGCTCATTGCCATGGCCGGTGGTGGTGGTCTAGTCCTCGGAGCAGCCAGGGGGACGGGCATCGTTGCGGGAGCGGGCAGCACCGCGGCAGCCGAAGCCGCCGCAGGCGAAACATTGGCGCTCCCGGCCGCGCGTCAAGTTTCCGCCAGTTGGGGCGCTTCAGTCTATCGCCACGGAGGCCTCATGACGGGCATAGAACACATCATGTATCGACACGCGGCCAATTCAGGATTCGCGGGCGTTAGCCGGTATGCTGCGGGAACCACCGCGCGCGGTGTCGTGGGCTTGGTTGATAGCGCTCTGCGCTATGGCGCGGTGACTCAGACCGCTCCAACCGCTTTCGCGATCGAGTACAATGTCGGGGCTGCTATTGGCACGAACATGGCCGGTCAGACAGCGACATCGCTACAGGTATTCGTTCGAAATGGCGTCATCCAAACTGCGTTCCCCTTTTAAGCTCGATGGAGTCAGCAATGCCCTCTCTTCTTGAACAGTTTGTCGCTGAGGAAGTCACGCAGCACGGGCGAGCCCGGATCGACGATGCGCTCGCCAACAAGGGCATCCTCCATCACTTGAACTTCAACCGATTCGAGATAACCGTCGACCACGAGGGCGGGGTCGTTCTGATCGAAGACGTGACCGACGCGAGCTCGGCTGGTGCCGAACGATTGCCTCTTTCGGACTTCGCGTTGATCTTTTCGAGGCTCTCCGTCCAACCTGACGCTCCCTGAGCTCCAGTGGGCCCTCGAAAACGGCATCGTCGGAGCACGAATCGTGGTCGACGCGGCTTCTGAACTCGTGGCGAATGGGCATACTTCCGAGGCGACGCGCGACCTCGCCGAACTGAGGTCAGCGGACCTATCGGAAGTAAGCTTGCTGCTGAGCTGCAGCTTTGACGAAGCGCAAGAGGCCAAGGCCAAATGGCTATGGCTGGTGTTGTCGTGGGTCTGCGAAAGTGAACGAGACGGGGCCCCTCTCCTTGAGGTTCTCGACGGCTTATACGCCGACTTCGGCTATCCGGAGGAAATGCGAGCCTTCGGGCCATACGGGCCGCCTACGAGGGTCGACGAGATGGCGCCGAGGTACGCAACGCGCTGCGGAAGGAATTGCAGGAATATCTGCGGCAAGGTCAGCTTCGATTTGGTCGCGCCGCTGTCCGCGAAAGCGATTCTCCGCCTGGTGCGCGTGGGGGCAGCCGTGGACCAGTTTCGCCGGATCATTCGGAATGAAAGCGGCGGTCCGGCGTTCACTGTTCAGAACGGCTGGTCACGAGATGTGGTTCCAGACCACCATCGCCTCAGCTTCGCTGGGGCTGGCCCTTATTGCGGTGGGGCGCCTCGCGAACGTGAGCGGTTGCATGCTGCTCGGCGAGGTCCTCCCGACAACATTGCTCACACTGGCTGCCCTGGCCATCGTGGTTGGCCTTCCTGTCGGCGCGGGACGACGTGGCGAGAGTCCCAGAAGTAGAAGGCGACATGAAAATTGAAGTCTTTGACGGCGATCTTCTCGACCAAAAGGTGGAATGCATCGTCAACGCTTGGAATCGAAACCTGTTTCCTTGGTGGTTGCTGCTTCCGCAGGGAGTGTCCGGCGCGATCAAGCGTCGCGCCGGACTGGCGCCGTTCAGAGAACTGCATCGCTTCGGCGTTCTTTCACTTGGGGAGGCCGTGATGACCGGCCCAGGTCAGCTCCCAATCAAGTCAATCATCCACGTCGCCGGCATTGGCCTAACGTGGCGCGCGAGTGAGAAGTCAGTGCGCATGTCCGTGCGCAATGCGATACAGCTCGCTCGAGCACGCCAGATCAAGAGCCTCGCGTTCCCGCTCATCGGCGCTGGCACAGGCGGATTGAGCCCCACGAGTGTCGAGCAGCTGATGGTTACCGAGCTAGGGTCTATCGAATTCGACGGTCACGTTCGCGTTGTCCGATTCTCCAACACTCGATAGCTAGTAGCGTTCGAGTTGAACGAGTCGAGGGCTCTGAAGATGAAGCTGATTCCCTTTTTTGTCGTGGGTAGCCTCTTCATCTTGAAGTTAGCTGAGAATGCGCTTGTCCCGGTCGCGCTCGTCCAACGTCCGCTGGGTCCGAAAGGCGAACAGCCAGGGGTTTCATTGATGCCCTGTGTCGAGGTTCTGCTGCTGCTTGTGCTGCTCGTTCTTTCGGTCCTTGGTCTTGCGCCCTACGGTTTCTTGGCGGTCTTGCTCCTCGGGATCGGGGCAATAGCCGCCTCGTACTGCCTCATGTTTATGGTCGCAGTGGGGATGGGCGTGCTCGGCTGCAGGCCTCGTTGGGCGGACCACCCGCCCAACGAGGTACTGCGCTCCAGCTTTGGTCAGGCGCCGGTTGGCGCGCAAACCCTCAGGCGCCGCCTCTTGGTCTCCGCAAAGCTGTTCGAACTCACTGCCGAGCAGCTCTCCGCTCTGTGCAATCAGCGAAACACGAGCGGCGACGACGAAGTCATGACCAAGTACGATGCCTTCATGCTCGACCCGGGGCTCGGCCCTCCAACCTACTTGTCGAGAGATGGTCGGATCATTTGGGACGATGCCGAGTGGTGGGGCGTCAAGGGGACGCGCTTCGAAGCGTTCGCCGCGGTTCGCGCCGGGGCTGATAAGACGGGCGTCGTCGACCTCCTGCGATTGCTACCAGCGAGACGTGCCGACGCGGTTGGCTGCGAGACGTGTGCGGGGACTGGCCGCTTCGACCCGAATGGTCAGCTGCAGGACGTGAAAGGAAGGCCGTGCTCCGTCGTGTGCGGACGTTGTGCCGGACTGGGTTGGACTGCTCCTTCGCTAGAATTGACGGAGTCCGTGCTCGAAAAGTGAACCGAGGTGCGGCGACTCGGGCAACATGCTTTTGGTGTTTTCGCACGACTTCGGAAGCCGATGAAACCGGAGATCTATGTCAGCACGGAGCGCCGTCCAGCGCGATTGGCCAGCGCGATTCCACGCCCGATTTCAGCACGAGGGCATCTGACAAGGAGGACAACCCCTATTGTAACCATTGCTAGCGTCGAGGGCCGGCGCAGCGCACCAACCAACCGAATGCATGAGCGCCGTGGCAGCACGGTTTCGCTCAGCCTCAATGGCAGTAGGGCTGGCCGCCGGTACATGTCGTCACCGTGGTACACTGAACCGCGCCGCTGCAGGGGATTGTGCAAGTCTTGGCGACGCCGAGAACCGTCTGGCAGAGGCCACCTGAGCCAACGTCGATGCACTTTTGGTCGCCGTCCCTCGCCGAGCAGCCGCATGAGCTGTCCTTCCCATCGGCGCAAGGTTCGCCTCCAACAAAATCCAGAACCGCTTCACACCGAGTGCTACTCTCATCGATTCCGCAATACGCTTCGGCCACAGTGCCTGACAGGCTTTGCCGATCGGACGACATCTTGAAGTATGGCTTTGCGCAGGTCTTGGCGAAGCGCCTTAGGCAAAAACCACCCGTTCGTGGTACGGCGTTGAAGGTCATAGGTACGCATCGGGCGTCGGGGTCAGCTTTATTGCCACCGAAGCATTCACTGTCGGCCACACAAGGCTTGCAGTAGTCGATCTTCCCAACTGGCGTCGTTGTACATGCCCTCGTTGCGGGATGGCAGGAGTTACCGGCGCACGCACTTTCGTCGCTTACCGTGCACTGTACGCACTCTCCAGCGACGGTATCGCACACGGTTTTGCCAGCGAGGTGAGCGCAGTCGTCGTTGCTCGTGCACTTGCCGCAAGCGCCCTTGTCGCATTTACCAGCCTTGGCGTCGCTGCAGTCCGCCGAGGCCAGGCATTCGACGCAACTGTTGGACGTCGTGTCGCATTTCGTTTTCGCCCCGCTAGTGCAATCGGTTGGCATCAAGCACTGCACGCACGTGTCGGTGCTCTCCTTGCATACGGGTTTGGTGCCGGCGCACGCGCCGTCGCAGGGCAGCATGATCGGCATGCCGCCTACGCCGCCCTCAATACCACCTTCGCCGGCGCCGCCAGAGCTGCTTGAGCCACCGCTCGTATTCCCACCTTTACCCGAGGCACCGCTCATGCCGGCCTTACCGCTCGACGAGCCTCCTGTTTCCGCACCGGCTTCGGAGGTATTGCCGCCACTGCCAGCGGTCGATGAACCGCCAGCCGGGCACATTGAATACGTGTGGCAGTCGTTGGTGTCGACCGCGTCTGAGCAACCGACGACGACGTGAGCGGCTACGAGAGCCGTGAACGGAACCAGGATATGGGTAAGGCGCATGACGAAATTCTCCTCGATCACCATCAAAAGCTACCGCTGAGCCACAAGCCAGAGCCGGCGGGTGTGACCCCTCCGCTAACGTGAAGGCGGCTGGTATGTGCGGCACTGCCGGGCGCCGCGCCCCGCGGCCAGAACCAGTACACCGCCGTGCCGACAGCCGCGACCCCCGCAACCACGAAGGCCGTCGTCGAAACGGGTCGCTGCCTGTTTTCCGAATCGACCGCGTCGCGTTGCGCGGCACAGTCGGAAGGCGAAGCGCTGCCACTCGTGCAACCAATTGCGCCGTTCTTCTTTTGCAAGCGCACGAAGTCGTCGTGGCTCGAGCCTGCGGCTACACGAAACCCGATCCCGACGCCGAGGGCGACCAGAGTGGTCGCGCCGCCGAGGATCACGGGAACCACAGAACGCTCCGCGGTGTCGCGGCGCTCGCCCGGCGCAGGCGACGTCGGCGGTTCCGGCAATCCCGCGCTAACCGAAGCCTCGGCGCTCGGCGGCTTCGCGGCAGGCCCGACCGGCGCATCGGCAAGGCTGAACGAAACGGCCTGCTCCTGCCCGGCGACGGCTTCAAGCTCCTGCCCGCTCTTCAAGGCGCCGCGTCGCAGCTCGAACGTCCGCTTGCCCGGATTGACGAACACCTCGCCATCAAGGGGTGCCACACCGGCGAGACCTCCATCCACCCAGACCTCGGCGCCGGCCGGAGCTGTCACGCGCACAGTCGAGACCTTGGCCTTCGCGATCTCGAAGCCCTTCTTGGCATTGGCGTAGGTTTTCTCGCTCTCTTTCGCCGATACGTTACGAAAGTAGTACGCGAGCAGACGCGCACTTTCAGCATAGTGGCTGAGATTGAGCTCGGCCTGGGCAAGCAGCAGCGCCACGTCGTACGACGGGCTGATGGCCCACGCCTGCTCGAGAGCAGTCTTGGCGTCCACCCAGTGCATCGCTTTGATCGCTGCCTTGCCATCTTGATAGAGGGCTCGGCGGCGATCTTCGTCCGGCGTTGCAGGGGGTGCCCCCACCGGTGCATCCTCGGCGGGAAGACGCACGGCAGCATGGACGAGCCGTGCGGCGTTGCCGCCTGCGGGTGCCCCACCTCCCCCAAGCCCATGCTCGCCCGGGCCGTCACTCCGACAAGTCATACACGGACCTGCGGCCCGCGCTGCGCGTGGGCGGAGGGAGGTGCGTCTTGCCGGCTGGAGCGTTTTCGCGAGGCGGGTAGGCAGGCGCGCCGGCACGCGCAAGGACGACGCTCGCGCTCCCGCCGACGGTACCATTGTCAGGCTCGCTGCGAGGACTGTCGATGGGAGTCGTGTTGCCTCCGCCCGGCGCGCGGCCAGACTCGCGAGAGGGCGCACGGCTCGCGCCACGCATTCGCGGGGAGCGATGGAAGCGAACTTGGCGGCGGCGCGTGGCACGAGCCCTGCGCCGTGGGGGCTTCGTCTGGCCGCGCGCCGGGCAGAGGCAAGCATGAAGTCTCCCATTCGAAATTCCCCGCAGCTTCTACGCCTTCAGGTCAACAGCGCACGCATGAGGGCGGAGCCTACCTTAAGCGAGCGCGCGCTGTGGTCGGCGCTTTGCGGGGGCCAGCTTGGCGTGTGGTTTCGGCGGCAGGTGCCCGTGGTGGGCAAGTACATCGCTGACTTCTGTGCTCCTTCCCGTCGTCTGATTGTTGAAGTGGATGGCCCGTATCACGCGCAGCGCGCCGCGCAGGACGCGCGGCGGGAAGCGGCGCTGCGTAAGGCGGGCTGGCGGGTGCTCAGGCTCCCGGCTGAGCTGGTGCTCACAGAGTTGCCTCAAGCGGTGGAGCGCGTGAAGCAAGCGCTCAGGTAAGGGCTAGGCTTGTGTGTCACGGAGAAGATGTCGGCTCCAGCTCGGGGGCCGGTGCTGAAAATCGTCGTCACCTTCGTTTTTCGTTTTTTCAAGAAACGACTCGCCCGCTGGAGCCGACACCGAGACGCCAGGCCTCCTTTTGCTTGGCGTCGAGAGCGAGAAGCACCATGGCGATGGGACGAAAGACTCGAGGAGCAGCAGCGCTGGCGGCGTTGTTCATTTCGGTTGGCTGCGGAGGTGGGCACCCGGGCCAGGATGGTCCGCACACCGGGGCAGAGCCGGAGGCCGACTGCAAGGACGGCCAGGACAACGACGGCGACGGGTTCGTCGATTGCGACGACCTGGATTGTCGCTCGACGAGTAAGTCGTGTGAGCTCGTCCCCGCGTTGGATCGCTCAGTTGCGACGACTGTTTGGGAGTCGGCGCAGGCCTTGTTCTCGGGCAAGGACCCGATTCAGAAGGGCACACGCGCCAAGCAGTTTTCGCGCAAGCGGATCGCGCTGCTGCGAGGGAGCGTCGTAGATCGCGCGGGCGACCCGCTTGCGGGAGTGCACGTCAGCATTGCGGGTCATGACGAGTGGGGTTCCACGCTGACGCGCCCCGACGGAGTGTTCGACCTGGCAGTCAATGGCGGCTCAGAGCTGCTCGTGCAGTTCTCCCGGGATGGCTACCTCGCCGCTGAGCGTGGCGTCGCACCGCGCTGGGGAAGCTACCAGTCAGTGCCCGCGGTCGGCTTGGTCGAAGAAGGGGCGAGCGCCACCAAGGTGGCGGCGCACCTTGACCACGAGCAGATCGCGGTCGGCGACGCGGTCGAAGACGACCTTGGGTCACGGCTGCCGTTGCTGGTTTTCGTCCGAGATTTGACGGCAACCGCGACGCTTCCCGACGGCACCGACAAAGACCTGTCGGAGTTTCACGTCCGGCTCACGGAGTACCCGTTCGAGGCACCCTCGGCCAACAACCTCAACCAGCCCTCGCGCTTCGCGCCCGGCACGACGCCGACGCGCGGCGGCGTGACCTACGGGGTTGAGGCGAGCATCGACGAGGCACGCGACCTGGGTGCCTCCGAGGTGACGTTCTCGGATCCGATTTCGATCGTCGTCGAGAACTTCCTCAAGCTGCCCGTCGGCAGCCCGGTGCCGCTCGGTTACTACGAGCGGGGCAAAGGCCACTGGCAACCCGAGCAAGGCGGCCGCGTCGTGCAGATGTTGCGCGTCACCGGTGACGAGGCCGATCTCGACGTGGACGGCGATGGCAAGGCCGACGACGACTCGACGCTGACCGACCTGGGCATTTCGCACGCGGAACGCCGCGAGATCGCTCGCCGCTACAAGCCTGACCAGACGCTCTGGCACCTCTCGATCCAGCACTTCTCGCCTCATTTATCGACCATTCCGCTGGTCGCGCCCCATAACGCCGTCGCCCCCACGGCGGCGGTCATGCTCGTGCGGCACATCGATGAGCCGACGCGGCGCGGCCCGGTGTTGGTTGAGCGCCAGGCGCTGAGCCAAGCCTTCGGCATTGCGGCGACCCCATACTCGCTCGTTTACCAGTCGGACCGCACGCCCGGCTACCGCCAGGGCTACCACGTTGAGCTGCCAGTGGTTGGCGACGCTGTGCCGGAAGGCCTCAAGCGAGTGGTCGCTCAACTCAGCGTCGCTGGCCAGGTCCAAAACCAAGTGATCGAAGCAGTCCCGAACGTCACAGCTTCGTTCGACTGGGACGGGAAGGACTCATTCGGCAGGTTCGTGCAAGGCCAGCAGCGCGCGGACGTGTCGGTGAGCTACGTCTACGATGGGGAGCTGCGAGCCAGCGATACCTTCGGTCAGGCGTCCAACGCGACGATCGGGCTCGACGGGGTGGCCCTTGAAACGTCGCTTTCCCGCGACTCTACGCTGACGCTGGGCACCTGGGATGCGGGCGGCTACGGCCTCGGCGGCTTCTCGCTCGACGCATTGCACGCGCTCGACCCGGCGACGCAAACGATCTACTTCGGTTGGGGCGACGAGCGCACCGCCCAGAACGTCGCACTAGTTGCGACGCAGCCCGCGGGTGACGCAACACTCGGTACGCCGGACGGAATCACGGTGACGCCCGATGGCAGCTTGATCGTTACCGACGACGAGCAGAACAGCGACGACGTACAAGGGCGATTGTTGCGCATCGGGCCTGCGGGCGAGGTCACCGTCATCGCGGGCCCGGGCGGATCGAGCGACGCCGCAAGCCTCGCGCTAGGTTCGCCTCAGGGCGTGGTCATGAAGGGCGATGGCTCCGTGATCGTCGCCGACTATGGCCAGAACGCGGTGCGCGAAATCGCGCCGGACGGGTCGGTGCAGACGCTGATTGGCGCCGCAAGCGAAAGCCCGGTGGTCGAAGCAGATGTCAGTGATCTGGACGGCATCGCGCTCGGCCAACGCGGTGAGCTTTACGTCGTTAACGCGAGCCAGGTGCTTCGCTTCGAAGGCGGCACGCTCACGCCATTCGCCGGCAACGGCCAAGAAGCCTCGGATCGCGATGCAGCGGCAGCCGATAGCGCAGTCGCGACCGCAGTGCCGCTAGCGGCGCCTAGCGGCGTGGCCATGGGCCCAGACGGCAGCGTGTTCATCACGGAGCGCGCGGGCAACCGCGTGCGGCGCGTATCGCCGAACGGTGCGATCGAAACCGTCGTGGGCACGGGCGTAGCCGGCTTCTCCGGCGACGGCCAGCCCGCCGCCGCCGCGCAGCTCGACGGCCCGCGCGGCATCGCGGTGGGAGGCGACGGCGCGCTCTACATCGCTGATCAGAACAACAACCGCATTCGGCGCGTCACTCCGGATGGGCTGATTCAAACCATCGTCGGTGGAGGCGACGCCAAGCTCACGGAGGGCCAACTCGCCGAGAAAGTGAGGCTGGACGCGCCCGACGGCATCGCCTTCGGCAATGATGGCGCCCTCTACATTGCGGATGTGAGCGCGGTCTACAAGATCGCACCCGGCCTGCCCGAAATCTCCGATCACGAGACGCTCATCCCGTCCACCGACGGCCACACCATCTATCGCTTCGACAGCCAGGGCAAGCACCAGGAAACCATCGACGCGGTCACGGGCATCTCCCAGCTCAGCTTCCGCTACACCGATGCAGGACTGCTCGACAAGACTGTCGACAGGTTTGGACTCACTACCACCTTCGAACGCGGCAAGGACGGTGACCTCGAAGCGATCTCGGGACCGTTTGGGCAACGCACGACCTTCGATACCAACGACGCGAACCAGATCGAAGGCATCACGGACCCGCTCACCCGAAAGGTCTCGCTCGAATACAAGCAGCTCGACTTGCTCACCAAGGTTGTGTCGCCCAAAGGCACCGAGACTCTATTCGAGTACTTCGACGACGGACGCCTCAAGCAAATCACGGACCCGACCGGCTACTTCGAGAAATATTCAGCGAAGCCAGGCAATGTGGTTGAGGCGACGACCGCTGAGGGCTATCTCACGACCTACCAGGTGGCAGGCGGCGCAGCCGGTCTGGTTGAACGCACTATCACGCCCCCGACCAAGGCCGCGCTCAAATGGAGCGACACGGTCACACGACAAGATCTCCTTGCTGCTGACGGCTCGCGCACCACAACGGACTTCATTGCGGACCCGGCGTTCGGCGCGCAGACACTGCTGCCGACCGTTGTGCACTTGCGCACACCGGGTGGGCGCGACCTCGAAGTCAATCTGACTGAGCTCAAGGCACTGGACGACGGCAAGAACCTGCTCAGCGCCACCGAGTGGCATGAAGTCACGGAGGTCGGCGACCGCGTCTCGGATACGAAGTACCTGCGAAGGACCGGCACCGTCACCAGGACGTCGCCCATGGGCCGCCAAAGCACCATCGTACTCGACGCGAACGGTCTGCCCACTGACATTGCCGCGCCAGGCGTCGGGACCGTACACCGCGACTATGACACATCCGGGCGCCTTGTCGGCATCATCGCGACCGCAGGTAAGGACAGCCGGACGCAAGCGTTCGTCTACAACGACAACGGCTTCCTCGCCTCCAACACCAACGCGCGCAACGAGACGTCGTCGTTCGAGCGCGACATCGTGGGTCGCCTGCTCGGCGTGACTGCCCCGGATACCGGCGTCACCCGTCAGGACTTGGATGACGACGACAAACTGCTCGACCTCTTCGTCCCGAGTGGGGCCCCGCACCACTTCGAGTACCAGGGCGCATCGGCCCAACTCGTCGAGATGCTACCGCCCGCGGTCGATGGCGACACGCCTACCGGCTTCGCCATCGGCGAGACGCACTACCAGTACGACAAGCACCAGCAATTGATTCAGATCCAGCGTTCGGACGGCGACGACGTAAACTTCAAATACAATGGCGTCACCGGCCAGCTCGAGACCGTCAAGACATCCGACTTTACGCTCACCCACGGCTACGACGGCATCGGGCGGCTGAATCGCATCAGTCGCTCCGACGGTGTCACTGTTGATCTCGGATTCGATGGCCCGCTGCCCACGAGCATGGAGTGGCGCGGCGGCGTCAAAGGCAAGGTCACGGCCGACTACGACGAGTTCTTCCAGCTTAAGACGCTCACCATCAACGACGCGAGCAGCGCCTCGTTCGAGTACGATCTCGACGGCGCCGTCACTCGCGCGAGCGGGAATGGCCACGCCCTCGACATCGACCATGACGCCGATACAGGCTTCGTGACCGGCACCACGCTTGGCAGTGTCGCAACGACCTACGGATACAACGGCTTCGGAGAGCTGACCAACCTGTCGGCAGATTTTCAAAACAAGACCGCCTTCTCGCAGTCGCTAACGCGCGACCAGCTCGGTCGCATCAGCGGCATCACCGAGCAGTCCGGCAACATCACGCGCAGCGTGAGTTACGGCTACGACAACATGGGTCGCGTGAAGCAAATCGATCGCGATGGCAACTCGACGACCTTCGACTATGACGCCAATGGCAACCGAGTTGCCGTCAAATCCGGCAAGCAGGTGGTGTTCACCGCGACCTACGATGCGCAGGATCGCGTCGAGACCTTCGGCGACACGACGTTCGAGCAGACCGCGCACGGCGACGTGCTGCGCCGCACCGACGCGAACGGCGCGCTCGAGCTTGGGTACGACAGCCTGGGCAACCTCCTGTCAGCCACCACGTCCAATGCCAAGACCACCAAGGCCATGACCTACACGGTCGATGGCTTTGGTCGGCGCGTGGGCAAGCAGGTGGCGGGCAAGTTCGCGCGTGCCTGGCTCTACCAAGATGCCCTGCGCCCAGTCGCGGAAATCACAGACACAGGCAGTTTTAGCCAGTTCGTCTACGCAGGTGCGAGCAACTCGCCCGACTTCATGCTGCGCAGCGGCGTGGCGTTTCGGTTTGTCAAGGACCACCTGGGCTCCGTTCGCTTCGTGGTGAACGCGACTACCGGAGTCGTTGCGCAGGCGCTCGAGTATGACGACTTCGGAACCGTCATGCGTGACACCGCGCCGGGCTTCCAGCCTTTTGGTTTCGCAGGCGGCTTGTACGACGCCGACACGGGGCTCGTGCGGTTTGGTACGCGCGACTACGATCCCACGGTGGGCCGCTGGACGAGCAAAGATCCGATTGGGTTCGGAGGCGGGAGCAATCTGTACGCCTACTGCGGGAACGATGCGATCAACAGGGTCGATCCCGATGGCAAGCGACCCCTTTCAAAGAGCGAGACCGCTTTTCTCGATGGCTACTTTGGTTCGTCGCTAGACACCTCGGTCATTGACCTCGGCTACTCGTTGGGCAGCCGATCGTGGTCGCCGTACGGAAATCGCATCAGCCTGGAAAAGAAATTGTGGAAGAATGGCCAAGTGAACCTAAGCGATCCGTATGCAGCGTCCATCTTTGCCCATGAAGCGCTTCACGTGTGGCAGAGGCAGAACAGCCGCTGGGTGACGACAGAAGGAGCATTCCTGCAGGGCTTATACTCCGCCGGAGTCTTCGACCCTTACGACTACACGCGCTCGATTCGTGCCGACGACATCATGCTGGATCAATTCTTGAATGGAAACGTCGAACAGCAGGGGCAGATGTTTCAGGACTACGTCTACGGCATCGAGACCGGCACAAACGTCGGTAAATACGGCCGCATCGCGGACTTCATCCGTGGCCAATCGATTGGCGAAGTGGACGCATGTTTCGAATGAGGGTCAGCGCGGGTGGCCTCCTTAGGGCGGGCTGGCTAACACTGCGCGCTCTCATCCTGGTTGCTGCTGCGTTCATCGTGGCGAGATGGTCGACAATTGCAGCGAGTCCGTCACGTGGGGACGCGACTCCGCAGCTCTCGTTCATGACGTTCGTTGCGCTGCCGCTACTCGGCCTCGTGTTTCTGGGACTGATGCGCGATACCTGGGTCTTGTGGCGCCCTAGATCCCCCGAACATCGGTCCGCACGCTTGGCCTTAGCCGTGACTGGCACGCTGTTGTTGGCTGCTGCCGTGGTCCGCTTCCTCGACTAATCCCTGAATAGCGAAACACCGCGATGCTAATGAGACCGCTGACCTCTCGATTCGTTCTGGCGAAATCCGACCTGACGCTCGCTGAGCTTCAATGGGCATTCGAAAACGACGTCGTTGGAGCACGAGTTGTGATCGACGCAGCTTCCGATCTCGTGGCCAATGGGGATACTTCCGAGGTGACCCGCGACCTCGCCGGACTGAAGTCAGCCGACCTCTCGGAAGTCAGCTCGCTGCTGACGTGCAGACTCGGTGAAGCAGAAGAGGTCGTGGCGAAGGCCAAATGGCTATGGCTTGTGTCGTCGTGGGTCTACGAAGGCGAACGAAACTGGGACGCCCTCCTTGGGGACCTCGAAGGCTTGTACGCCGACTTCGGCTACCCCGAAGGAATGCGAACCTTCGGGCCGTACGCGCCAGCCTACGAGGGTCGACGGGATGGATCGGAGGTGCGGAAGGCGATAGAGAACGAATTTGCAGGAATACCTACGGCGAGGTCAGATTCGATTTGGTCGCACCGCTATCGACGAAAGTGTATGAGCGGCGACTACTTGGATCGCGACCTAGCCTGGCGACGAGATTCCGGAGGTTGACTCCAGCTAGGGCCAAAGTGAGGCGCACATTGGCCGCGTGGTGGACGCTCGCGCTCGTGCCGAGGGTGCCATTGTCGGGCTCGCTGCCGGGACGGCCAATGGGAGTCGTGCATCGCCTTCTGTGCTGCCGGCGGCCGATTCTTGAAGTGGACAGGCCCTACCATGCAAGTCGCGCCACCCAGGACGCGCGGCGTAATGCCTCTGCCCGTCGCGCGGCCAGACTCGCGAGAGGGCGCACGGCTCGCACCACGCATTCGCGGGGAGCGATGGAAGCAAACTTGGCGGCGGCGCGTGGCACGAGCCCAGCGCCGTGGGAGCTTCGTCCGGCCGCGCGCCGGGCAGAGGCAAGCATGAAGCCGTCGCTGCGCGCCTCCACGAGCTGGCGTCATACTCACGTTAGTTGAGGGAGAGAATCTTCTGCGCCACACCGGCGATACCGTCGTTGGTGACGGGTACGCCACCGGCGCCCTTCATTCCCGCTTTGCCGGTTGTGGTGGTCGTATCAACGCTGACGGTTGGGGCCATAGCGCCTTTCCAGACGATGCCAACAGAGATGCCTCCAGCACCGCCGCCGCCATCGCCGCCATCACCACCCTGGCCACCCGCTCCTCCGCCGCACGAGTTGATTGTCTTGATAGCATTGCCGCCACTACCAGCGGTCTTCTGGCCCTTTTGGCCCGCCACACCGCTACCACCATTGCCAGCGTCGGCAGCTGCCAAGACACAAGCCTCGATGATGACGGGGGCACCCAAGGCCAGCAGCGCGATTGAGCCGCCGCCGCCCTTGCCCGCGGTACCGCCGTTGCCGCCGCAACCGCCGCAGCCGCCGCCGCCACCATGGCCAGCAAGGCTGAGGCTGGCACCGCCGCCGCCCCCCTGGCCAGGAGCGCCGGTGGCGCCGTCCATTCCTGCGGCAGGCTGCCAGCCTGACACTGATGCCAGACCGAGCGTTGTCGCACCGTTGGTAGGGCCGGCAGCTGGGGCGTTTGCGCCCTTCTTGCCACTGCTGCCACTACCGCAATCACCTGCCGTGGGATCGCCGGCTTCTCCGCCGGATGGCCCGTGACTAGGACCGCCTTTGGCACCCGCTTGTCCGGTGCTGCTGGGTGGCCCACCAGCCCCCCCGATGCTCATGAGACCCGATTGGCAGGGACAATCCTTCTCGCCACCCCCCATGGTTACGGGGCTCTCGGGATTGCCGTCCAACGTGCTCGGGGCTGGCGGGTCGAACATCGCGAGTGTCCCATTGGCGCCCGCCATGCCCTTGCCTGCCTTCAGGGACGACCCTCTAAGCGTAACCTTCGGCGACTGGTTCACGATGGCAGTTAGTGCTGTTTCGCCTGCGGCACTCGCGTTGCCTACCTCGAAGCTCAAGCCGTTGACGACAACTTCGTCGTTAACGCTGTCAATCTTGAGGGCGGGTCCCGGAGTTGTCGGCTTGAACACCGGCTTTGCGTCCTCCGTTGTCCAATCCGTGCACTTGAAGCCGCCATAGATTCGCGCGCCGGCGCCCACAAGCACGTGCTCATCGTAGGTCGCATCGCAGACCAGGATGAGCTTGGCGCCCGCGGCCACCTCCACAGCCTTGGTCAACGAGGCAAGTGGCGCTGCCTGGCTGCCGTCGTTCTTGTCGTCGTCGCCGCTTGGCGACACGAATACCGCGTAGCCATCCGACACCAAGCAGCTCTCAACGCCGGGGCTCTTCGTGGTGTCGCAGCTGCCGCCGGCGGCGCCGGCGCCGCTTTCGCCGGCGCCGCCACTCCCAGAGGAGCCGCTCATCCCAGACTTGCCGCCTGAGGTCGAGCCAGAGGTCCCAGCGCCGCCCTTGCCGCTAGCACCGCTAGTACCAGAGTTGCCCTCGCCGGCGTCGCCGCCCGAGCCGCTGGCGGATGTGCCGCCCGAACAGGAGCGATGTGTCTCGCAGTCGTCCGATGGCCCGGTGCAACTGCTGGTCGCTCCGATCGTCGTGACGAGTGCAGTGAAACCCAAGTAGGCAAATTTGAATCCGCGCATTTCCCGACTCACCTTTCAGAACGACCCACGGAGCACCATTGTCAGGCTCGCTGCGGGGACTGTCGATGGGAGTCGTGTTGCGTCTGCCCGGCGTGCGGCCAGACTCCGAGAGGGCGCACGGCTCGCGCCACGCATTCGCGGAAAGCGGTGGAAGCGAGCTTGGCGGCGGCGCGTGGCACGAGCCCTGCGCCGTGTGGGCTTCGTCTGGCCGCGCGCCGGGCAGACGCAAGCATGAAATCTCCCATTCGAGAGTCCCCGCAGCTTCTCCGCCTTCATGTCAACATCGCGCGCATGAGGGCGAAGCCTACCGAAGCATCCACGTGAAACGAAAGGGACCAAGCATTCCCGAGTTCACTGGAGCTTGCAGACCTTGGGCGATACCCCCGTGTCGCAAACGACCCCAGCGTCACAATCGTCGTTGCTTATACATGTTGTAGTGCAACGGTAGGTGGCGATGTCTGCGAGTACGCACTTCGCATCGTTCGGGGCGTCAAAACCGCACTTAGAGTCGTCTGGGAGCGCACCGGTCGCGCAGTCCTTCGAAGCCGAGAGGTCGTTTCGGGCTGTACACGTGCTTGCGCGCAGGCCGCAGAGATCTGAAGTAGCTCCGTCGATGCTGGCGCGTAGGTCGGATAAGCGCCCTCTCTCGGGCTGCCCCCGTCACTCGGGCGGGCTCCGGGGTGCTCGGCGGGGTAGTCGGTGGTAGGACTGGGGTGACTTTGGGCCCGCCGCCTCGGGGTCTGGCCTTGCACGGGCCTC
>JBBSAB010000131.1:0-21155 GCA_038252755.1 Polyangiales bacterium
CGCCCAACAAGCCGTTGAAGACAGACGGCCGCGCCTCGCTGCAACCAGCGGCGTCCTCCCTCGCGCCCGTGGTGAAGTACCACGGGCTCGCTCGTCGCCACCTGCCGCCTTCTCGTTTACTGATGCGGCCGCTGCTTAACGCCGGTACGTTAGCCGGGCTTGAGGACAGCGCCTCGCGTCAGGACCGAGAGCAAGCCCCCGTTTTCTTGCATGGCTTGCCTGTGTAGATACACGCGTATATACTTCCCGAATGGCTGAGCGAGCAAAGTTGTTTCGGAACGGCGGGAGCCAAGCGGTCCGCTTGCCCAAGGATTGCCGTTTCCCCGATGACCAGCGCGAGGTTGTCGTGAGGAAGGTGGGGCAGCGCGTCGTGCTTGAGCCAGTCGACACCTGGCCAACGGCATTTCTGGCTTGCATTGGCGCTTGGCAAGGCGAAATTCCTCGACCCAAAGACGACTTTGTCCGGAGCGTTAAAGATCCCTTCGCATGACCGACCGTCGGTTCATGCTCGACACAGACACCGTTAGCTTCGTCCTGCGAGGTCAGGGGGAAGCCGGGACACAACTTACTACCCACGCGCCGTCGGAGGTTTGCTTGAGTTCGATCTCGTTGTCGGAGCTGCGTTTCGGTGCCGACAAGCGACGTTCCAAGCGTCTTCACCGTTTGATCGATACCTTCACGGCCACGATCGAGGTTCTTCCGTTCGACGCCGTGGCGGCGACTATCTTCGGGCGAGTCTGTGCCGCGCTTGAGTCCAAAGGCACACCTATCGGAACCCTGGACACCCTGATTGCCTCGCACGCAATCTCCCTCAATCTCACTCTCGTCACCAACAACACCAAGCACTTCAAGCAAGTGCGCGGCCTCAAGACTCTGAACTGGCTGCACGGGGCCGGCTAACAAGGCGTTGCAGCTGACGAGCTTGTCGGTCCGCCTACGGCGTACCTCTGGCGCTCGCAGCTGAACGCCGGTACGTTGGGCGGACGACGCCGGACGACGAGGGCCGGACGAAAGCATGAGCGCTGCAACCCCCACTCTTGCCTCGGCCCTCGCCGCCATACTTGCTGGCGACGTCATTCACATTCGGGATTTGACTTCGGCGACCCACGATGACCTGCGCCAAGCCGGGGCCACTCTTCCCACGCTTTGGCTGAGCCGAGCTTCCGTGGCGCGGGCCATCCGTAACTGGCGATCGGGCATTTGCTCTGACTCACAGTTAAACACTTGGGCCTGGTTTGTTCGTAGGGGTGCGGTACCCGACCCGGGCGACACTAAGCCACTCAGTCCTCTCGAGATTCACTACGATCGTGAACACGAGGACTTGCTCGTCGCGATCGTCGGGCGCCTGAGCGAACTCGGTGATCTTGTCGACGGCCAGCTCGGAGACGCGGAACTCGATCGCATACTGCTCGATCTCGAGACCTGAATCCCGCTGTACCGAATCTCGCCAGCGACCATATCGCGAGCGCCGCCCAACAAGCTGTTGAAGCACTTGTAGCGCGGTCAACGACAAACGGATCGGGGTAGCGGGGGCTCGCTGGATACACGAAGGCCGTTGCTGCGTTCGGGATCGACGTAGCTGCCGGGACCTTCGTGCATGACATGACTGGATCGCTGGCTCGAAATCTCGGAGGGGTTGGTCGGGGTAAGCCGAAGCACTTACGTTGGGCATCCGCTGCCGGTGCCGAATCCGCTTCATTGGGCATTGGGTCCGAACAACTTCCTCAGGGTGCCTCGGGACAGACGGGGCGTCTTGCTTGCGCAGACCGAAATGCTTCAACTGGAGGTCACCCTGACGAAACTCTTGCTGGCGAAGGGCTCAACTACATGCGCCTGCTCCTTGGGTTGCTCGGCCTCATCGCGCTGGCTTTCGGCTACGACAGCCGAAGCCGCGAAACATCGAACAGCTTCCTCGAGTCCAGCGCTACGCCACGCGCTACGTGAAACAGCGCCTGCGCGAATTTCCGCATCAGCGCCGTCACGCCGCGCGACCGCCGACCGCCGTCGCGCTTGATCTTCGCCTCGTACCAAGCTCGCGCCACCGCGTCCTTCTGGATCCAGCGACAGACCGCTAGCCACAGGTATTGGCGAGCGCGACTGGGGCCCCGCTTGGTGATGCTCAGCTGCCCCTTCAGCCTACCGCTGCTCTTCTCCTTCAAATTCAGCCCGTACGCTTTCAAGTAGGCGCGCGTGCTCGCGTAGTCGAGGGGGTCTCCAACGTCGGCCACCAACACCGCGGCCGTCGTTTTGCCCGTCGTTGTCGCCAGACGCTGCGCGGCGCCGCTCATGCCCAATCGCTCGACTACGCCCTTGGCCTTCTTGAATTCCTTCAACGCACGGTGAGCCTCGGCGGCCAACGTCATCAGCCCCACTCGCTCTTGCTCGAGCAGCCCGACCCCGACGCTCGTCACTGCGCTTTGCAGCACCCCTTCCACTGTCTCGGCCGACATCAAGCCGTGGCTGATGCCGTGCATCACGCGACGCGCCTGCTCCAGGTCGGCGGCCACGTCGCGCGGGCCACCCATCCGAGCCAGCAGCGCAACCAGCGTGGCCGAGCTCAGCTCTAAATGCTCCGTCAGCTCCGGCCAGTGACGCGCCAGGCTGCTCTCCAGACTATGAATCAGCCGTTGGTGATGGTCGCGATACAGATCCATCGTCGCGATGGCAGCCTTCAGCTCGCGCTTCTCGGCCGCGAGCGCCGGCCAAGGCACCGAAGCGCCATCGGCGTGCAGCTTCGCGATGATGGCCGCGCTCTTGGCGTCGTGCAGGCTCGGCACGCCGTCGTACACCTCAGCCGCATCGTGCGTCCGCTTGCCGCTCACTCGGAACACCGGCACGCCGTGCTCGAGCAGCTGCTGCCGCAGCACGTCCCCGTAGGTGCCCGACGATTCCATCACTGCCTCGACCACCAGTCCTGCGCTCCGGAGCGCGCCAAGCAGCGCCAGAACGAGCCCATTCTCCACTGGATTCCGCCAGCAAATCGTCCGCAGCACCCGGCCGTCGCTGGCCACCACTGCCGCCACCATGTCCACCTTGGCCACGTCGATCGCGAACACCACGCGCCCACTGCCGAGCTCGGCAATCAGCGCCCCCGCATCAACCGCCTTGACCGAAATCTTCCGATAGGTACGCTTCTTCATGGGGATGACCTTCTACACCCGAGGGCTTGCTCTCGATTCGAGGCATCCCCGCTTCATCCCACTCCGCATAGCTGACAGACGGCCGCGCCTCGTTGCCACCTGCAAAGCCCTCCCTCTCGCCCGTGGTGATGTACCACGGGCTCGCTCGTCGCCACCTGTGACCTCTCCGTTTCCTGATGCGGCCGCTGCTTAACGGCGGTACGTTGGGCGGACGGGAACAAGTGTCGAACGACGTCGCTCGAAGACTCGAAGCAGTGCGCCGCGTTCTCTGGGAAACGTGGGACCCGATCGGGGTGAACGACACACCTGAAGCGTTCGGGGAATACGATTCGTACGCTCCGACGATCGTCAGCATGCTGGCCCGCGGCTGCTCCGGACGAGACTTGGAATTCCATCTGGCGCACATCGAAAGCAGCTCGATCGGCCTTCCGAGAACGGTGGCGCCCAATCGAGTCGCGGCGGTCGCCGCCCTCTTGGCACTCCGAGATAATTCATCTCGCCCCGCGGTGTCATTGGAGTTGTTGGAGTTCGAGAGCATGGCGTCTGGGGCGCAGTCACTTCGTCTAACGAAGGAGATCTCCTGGGAGACTTTCCCTGGCTACGCGAAGCAGATCATCGATTTGTTAGGCGGAACGATTCAGGACCATGCCGACTCGCCCGCTGAGAGAGTCTGGGCAGTCACCATCCTAGGCAGCTCCTTTTGGATTTCTTTGGACGATTTCGGCCAGGGTGTTTCCCTCGACCCACGAGACTCACGCGCCGCAGCTCTCGTCCCCGAGATCCGAGACCGGCTTATGGCTCTTCGTTAAGCCATCGTCCGCGCGAACCCTCACCAATCGGCGCGCCGCCCAACTCACGCCCTGAGGCGGACCGTGAACCAGCACCGTCGCAAGCTGAAGACGCGCCGCCCAACAAGCCATTGCAGACAGACGGCCGCGCCAAGTGGCTACCAGCAGTGTCCTTCCTATCGCCTGTGGTGAAGTACCACGGGCTCGCTTGTCGCCGCCTGACGCGCCCTGGTTTCTGATGCGGCCGCTGCTTAATGGCGGTACGTTGGGCAGAGCGGGAGGACAGCGCTAGGCGGCCCGACCTTTACGTCGTTGCTTGATTTGCGCCAGGCCGATGCGTAGACCAAACGGCTTCAAAAGCCGTTCCAACGTTTCCTGCGTGGGGTTGTGCTTCTGGTTGATCGCACGCAACACGTTGGGGCTCGGCATCCCCACCGTCTCAGCGAACTCCTTCACGCCGGTCGCGCGGATCACTTTGGCGAGCGCCAACTTCAGCGGCACTCCTTCTTCGACCGATGCCGTCAAGAACTGACGCGCAAACTCAGGATCCTGAAGGTCCGCGGCGAGACCCTCGTTCCAATCTCTACTTCGCTTTGTCATTCTTGCTCTCCTTCACGTATCGCGACCAGAAGTCCTGCGCCCGACTGATGTCCTTCTTTTGCGACCCCTTGTCGCCGCCCAACAAGAGCAGGACCAGCTCGCGTCCCTTCTCGTGCTCGAGTTGCCTTGTCGAGCACGAGCAACCAATCCCGAAACGGGATTCGCCCGCTTTCTTCAACGTACTCGCGGACGATGAACGCCACATCTCATTGTTATCCCATGTGATAACTAAGTCAAGAGTCCATCTATGACGACTCGACGACCTGGCGCGAGCCTGCCCAAAAAGCTGTTGCAGCAGACGGCCGCGCGTTGTCGCCGCAGGCAACCTCGTTCCTGTCGCCCGTGGTGAAGTACCACGGGCTCGGTTGCCTCCACCGTTAGCGCCGTGGTTTCTGGATGCGGCCGCAGCTGAGCAGAGCTACGTTAGCCAGGCTGCCGAGCCGCGGATGGTCAACAGTAGCCTGATGTTTCGCCTCATCGACCACTTTCCGGCGGCGAGCATTCGTCCGCCTGCATCGCTCGACACGCTTGGACGACTGCAGCAGTTGTTTCCGCAAGGACCTTCGGTGCTCCAGTTCTATGAGTCGTGTGACGGCTTTGATGCTGGTTTAGCGGATTCCGTTTGCGGCGACGTCCTCGCCCTCGAGCGAGCGCTTTCGCGACTTCCGGTGGGGAAGCAGAGCCGGCTCTTCCCCTTGCGTTCGGACGGTTGTGGGAACTTCGATTGCATTGTTCTCGGAACCGGCACTTGCGAAGGCGCGGTCGTCTTTTGGGATCACGAGGTCTACGACAGGCCCGCGTATCTGCTCGGCGGATGCCTGACCGCTTACCTCGAGCACCTCATAGACAAGCTCGTCCATGAGTTTTTGCCAACCGGCGAGCGGGATGCGAGGTACGTCCCGTCACGCATTGCAGAATGGCCCTTCATCGGCGAAAGCGAATTGTCTCACCCGTGGCCGTTCGATGAACGGTGGCTCGGATCTCGCGACCCTGACGCAGCTCGTCTCTTGGCCGATCCGTTCACGCGCCGGTGGCTCGCGCGTCAGGATGAGCTGAACGAGGCTGGCTAACTCACGCCCTGAGGCGGACCGCCGCTGAACGCCGATTCGTTGGGCAGACGAGAAGACGGGGCATGGCAAACGTTAGCGAACTCCTTCCGGCGTTCTGCGTTGAACTTCAGGACTTGCTTCTCTCGATCGGACGCCCCGACCTCGTGGATCAACTCCCTGCCCTCTCGATGGTTGGCCGCTGTACCTGCGGTGAATCCAACTGCGCCCACTTCTACACCGCCCCACCACCGACGGGTGGCTATGGTTCCGGCCACACCAACCTCATGCTCCCGGTCAACCGCGGACTTGTGGTTCTGGACGTCGTTCACAATGCAATCGTCGCGGTCGAGGTTCTCGATCGGTGCGACGTGAAGGCAGTGCTCGACATGATGCTGCCCGTACCAAACGCGCGCCGCTCGTCCACGCTGGCATGTCCTGCCTGCGGCTTCCTGACCGTGCCCGAGATGTCGTACGGGTCGTACAATATTTGCGAACTTTGTGGTTGGGAGGACGACTGCGTTCAGCTAGCCAATCCAGCTTGTGCCGGCGGCGCGAACCACGAATCCCTCGTCGACGCACAGGCGTCCGCGCTTGTTCAGTTTCCGCCGAGCCTTCGCGAGACCGCGGGCATAGGCCGCTCGCCCTCCTGGCGTCCCCTTGCTCCGGCGGAGATCGCCACTGCTATCGTTGAACGGGATGAAAAGTATTGGAAGAACCAGGCCATCACAGAGCTTCACGAGTGCTACTGGAGACAACAACCCGCATGACGCTGCCCACCCGTAAAGCTGTTGAAGTCGGCCGGACCTCGTCGCGAGCAGCAACGACCTCCCTCTCGCCCGTGGTGGGTTACCACGGGCTCGCTCGTCGCTACCTGATGCCGCCTTCGTTTCCTGATGCGGCCGCAGCTGAACAGCGGTACGTTGGACAGACCGAGAAAACGCCGGCGCTTTTGCGTGCGGTTCACAACGATGTTATGAACTCGCATGACCAAGCGGCTCCAGACCCTCGGCAACAGCTCCGGCGTTATCATCGACAAGCCCATCCTTGAGCTACTCCGCATCACCCCCGATACCGAACTCGACATCTCCACCGATGGCGAACGCCTCATCATCACCCCGATCAGGGATCGCAAGGCCAAGATCGCCCGTGCACAACAGCGGGTCCTGAAGTCCCACGAGCGTACTTTCCGCAAGTTGGCGAAGTGACCACTCGTGCGTCTTCCAAATGTTGACCATACCGTTGTCGAGGACGCCAAGGTTCGTGACTACCTGCTGTCGCCGACCCATCCGGTTGGGCGTTTCAAGTCCGTTTTCTTCGTCGCGCTGGGCTTCTCCGTCGATAGCTGGGCGCTGCTTCGCCACGCCTTGCTCGAGTTGGCCCGAACCCACGACGCGACCCCCGGACAGCCCAGCCCGTTCGGTCTGAAATTCGAAATCCGTGCTATTCTCCACGGATCTTCTGGTCGCCAGGCCAACGTCGTCACGGTCTGGATGGTTTCCAACGGGCAGGATTTTCCCCACTTCATCACCGCACACCCCGGTTAGCCATGTTCAACCTGCTCGACACTGTCGTCTTGGATCGGGACCTTCCTGAGCATGGCTTGCGTCGTGGTGACCTCGGCGCCGTCGTAGATCTTCACGCTCCCGATGGTCTTGAAGTCGAGTTTGTCCTGGCGTCGGGTAAGACCCAGGCGCTCGTCAGTGTCCGCGTCGCGGATGTTCGAGCGGTTGGAGACGGCGACCTGATCGCCGTTCGCGATTTGAAGCGCACTGCCTGAAGAGGCTGCCCAACTCGCTGTTGAAGATTCGTCACCGGTGAGCGCATGTCCCGCGCCCACTCTCCCCGAGTCCGGAGAGTGTGGAAAACGGTACGGTCCACCCGTAAAGCTGTCGAAGCAGACGGCCGCACCTCGTCGTGATCTGCGGCGACCTACCTCTCGCCCGTGGTGAATTACCGCGGGCTCGGTCGTCGCCACCCGATGCGTCTCGGTTTACTGATGCGGCCGCTGCTTAACAGCGGTACGTTAGCCGGACTACCGCGAGGTTCTGACGACCGATGGAGGCGAAGACTTTGGTTGAGTTGAAGCCACTTGGATTGGCGGACGCGCCAATCATTTTTGATGCCTGGGGACGTCACTCCGAGAACTTCACGTACTTGACGGCCCGTGTCTTTGCCGAGGTTGGCGACGCTCGCGAGTACATTGCCAATCTCTTTCAAACTCCCGCCAGCCTGGCTTTCCACATCGTCGATCCCCACGGCAGCGTCGTCGGCATCGTCAAGGCCTCCGTTCTGGGGCATCGCGCCCAGGTCGGCTACGTCGTTCACAAGCGATTTTCGGGCCGCGGTCTTGCCTCTGATGCTGTGCGACAGCTGTGTCCGAAATAGCGGCTACAGCCCCGTGTACTTCGTAACCGCGAACGTGTCGCATTGGCGCGGGTCGCCACTGTCGAAGCCGCGGCGGAACCAGCGAATGCGTTGGGCGCTGCTGCCGTGGGTGTAGTCGCTGACGTTGCCGTTGCCGAGCGTGTCGTCGCCGATTGCGTGGGCGGCGGTGACGGCTTCCTTCAAATCGGCATCGTCGATTTTCAGGGTGGACTGCGCGGTGTGGCCCCAGACGCCTGCAAAGCAATCGGCTTGCAGCTCGACCCGTACCGACACCTGGTTTTTGGTCTCGCCAGCAGGCTTCTGATCGGTGGCGCCGATCAAGTGTTGGACGTGGTGCCCGACTTCGTGCGCGATCACGTACGCCTGAGCGAAGTCGCCGGGCGCTTTCAGGTGCTTCTCCATCACATCGTAGAAGGTCGGATCGATGTACAGCTTCTGGTCGCCAGGGCAGTAAAACGGGCCCGTGTCCGAAGTGGCGTTGCCGCAACCACCGGTAGAAACACTGTTGGAGAAAACCACCAGCGTAGGATCCACGTAGGCGCTGGCCACACTGCCGTAGCTAGGGAGCGTGCCCTTCTGAAATTGCGCCGTCCACACGTCTTCCGTGGAAGCCAGCACCGCGCGCGAGAAATCACAGGCCTTATTGTTGGCGGGCGTGATTTGGCAGGCGCTGCCCGAGCCCGACGTGCTCTGGCTCGAGCCTTGGCCGCCACCCGACACAGCGCGGAGCAGCGCTTGTTTGATACCAGCCGGAGCGATCAGGTAGACGCCCGCCGCGACCACGCCGACGAGCGCCGCGCCCTTGAAGCCGAGCACGCGCACGATCGACGACAGCACGTTGAGGCCTCCTCCGCCGCCGCCGCCACCGCCGGCGCCGCGATCCTCGAATTTACTCGACCGACGTTGACCTTCGATATCCACGACCGCCAGGTACCCCCGTCACACCAGCGCGGCAAGCAAGGCGGCCCACCGTCGGCAAATGGCGTCGCGTTGACCCAAGCCTGGTAACGTTGGGCGGGCAGATGGACGTAGCCGAGACGAGCGTGCAGATTCGGGAAGCGACCGCGGACGACGAGGACACGCTGTGGCTAATCGCGTTGGCGGAGGCTCGCTGATCCTACGGCTTAATTTGCGATGAGCCGTGCTCCGCAAGTGGAGTAACGTTTGACCACCATGGCCCTCAAGCTTCCGCCGGTGGTGCTGGCTTTGCTCAAGGCGGCGCGCGGCACGGTTGAACCGGCGCGTCGCGGCAGCAAGGCTCAGCTGCTCAAGACCTGCAAGGCGCACGGCTACGCGATGCACCCGTCGGTCGCCGCCTTCGAAGCGGCGTTTGGCGGCCTCGTAATCCCAGACAGCCCGAAGCAGAAGAAGAATGACCCGGTTTGGTTGTTTGGTGCGCACGCCTGCCTGGTGTCGGAGGCGCACGAAGCGCCACGCGGCGGCAGCAAGGCGCGCGGGCTCGTACCGGTCGCGTATTCGCCCAACGACGTCGTCTACTTCCTCGACAAGCAGGGCCGCGCCTACGCGCAAGACACGATCGAGGACCCCGAAGCCAAGCCGTTCGCGGACACGGGCACGGCGCTCGTCGCGCGCATCATGCTGTACAGCGCGCTGTTCGGGCTCGGTGAGTCTTCCCAAGCGATACCCGCGTTGGTCGGCGCGGAGCTGGCCAAACGGCTGTCACTCGTCTTGGTCAAAGAAGCCAGTGACGAAAACCTGCGCTTCTTCAGCGATCCAAAAGCCAAAACGCTCGTCGTCGAAAACCTGAAAGCCAAGCAGACGCTGGTAGCGACCGCGGACAGGAAGCAACTGCGCCTGCTGGCCGACGCGCCGAAAGCCAAGCCAGTCAGCGCGCAGGTGCCCCGAGACCTAGATTGCAGTCACCAACCGCTGAGCGCGCTATCCGACGCGATCGGCGACGTCAAATCGCTACGTTCGCTCAATGTGCGCGGCTGCCCGATCACGTCGCTGCCCGCAGCGCTCGCCGGCGCCAGGAATCTCGAGAAGCTCTTGCTCGCCGAGTGCGCCAAGCTCGACGTGGACGCCGCGCTGCCGTTGATTGCCCAACTGCCGAAGTTGAAGACCCTGTCGTTGCCGCTATCGCGCTCGCTCACGACGCTCGCACCGCTGGCAAAATTGCCCCTGCGATCGCTCTACCTGGTGGGCGCCAACGTGCCACTTGCAAAGCAGCTGCCCGCCGGCATCGGCCAGCTCAAAAAACTCGCCGATCTACGCATCGAATACGCAGACGCCGTCGCCGCGCTACCCAAAGCGCCGGCAGACGTGCGCGCGCTCCGGCTGCTCTTTCACCGTCGCTTCACCGACGACGACATTAAGAAATCTGCCAAAGCGCAGCCAGAGAAGAAATACCTGGCGGCGTTCGTGAAGACGCTCGGTCGAGCCTGAGCGACGCGGCGACGCTAACGCTGCCGGAAGAACGGGGCCTGCTGAAATCGCAAGCCCGCGAAGACTTGCTCGACGCGCTCGGCAGAGAGCGAGCCGATGCGCGCACCAAGCCTCACCTTTTCTACCGAAGAGACTGGCCGAACGTGGCTCACGCCAGCTGAACCCACGAAATTTGGATGAAGGTTTCGGTCGGGCCGCGCTTTTCGGAGTGGACGAAGGCGCGCAAGGTTTCGGAGGAGGCGAGCAGCCGTTCGGCGGTGCCGCTGGACCAGATGCGGCGTTTGACGGTGAGGCCTTCGGCCTTGAGCAGCGGGATGTAGAAGGCGCTGACATCGCGTGGCGTCGCGGTGGTGCGCAACTCGAGCCGAACCGTGCGGAACGGTGGCGCCGAAAGCTCGAGCTCGCGCATCGCGCGTGCGGTTTTGACTAGGTAGAACTCGACCAGTTTCGATTTTGGGAAGCGCGCCAGCGGAATTTCGGCTTCTTCGGCGGCGACCAGCTTGACGTCGGGTTCGTGGGCTAGGTTCTTGAGCCAGAGCCCAGCCAGCGAATAGGCTGCCACGCCGCGGGCATAGTCGCTGGCTTCGACGCTCGAGAGCGATGCCGGCGTCACCAGCACGCCGCGCCTTTCGCGGTGCTGACCGAGCAACTCCGCCCCGAACGCGCTGAGCAGGTTTTCAGCCGACGCGGCATGCTCGCTCAGATCAGAAAAATCCATGTCCCACGCCAGCACCAGCAGGTCGGCTTGGTGCACGATCACGGTCGTGTCGAGCAAGAGCTCGCGCGGTGGCGCATGGCGCAACTTGAGGAAGATCAAGCTGCCGACGCTCATGGCGCGCTCGCTTCGGCCGGTGACGCTTCAGCGGATGTCGGCGCGTTGCTCGTCGCCGCGCCCACGTCCGCGCAGCAGCGGAAGCTGATGAAGTAGTATTTGAAATCCGGCGGATGACTGGTGGTAACCGGGCGGCATGCATTGCGCACATGGCCCCAAGCGCCGCCTTTCAGGCCGGCGAAGCGCGAGCGGCGGTTGTTGCGCTCGGCGTCGGCGCGGACCCATTCGTCGACGTTGCCAGTCAGGTCAAAGACGCCGAAGCCGCTCTTGCAGTCGGGACGCGCGCCGCTCGGTAGGCTGCTGTCCAGCCGCTGCAGTTCCGCGCGCTGAATTTCCGGATCCTTCGAGTAAACGCGATCCAAGATCGGGTTGACCCACTTGTTGTCGAAGTTGCATTTCCCGGGCTCGCGGCGCCAGCCGTACGGAAACGGTGTCTCTTCGGGGCCCTCACACGCCGCTACCCATTCGCTCTCGCGACAGACGCGTTTGCCGGCGTCGCCACAGCGCTTTTCGGCGTCGTAGAAGCTGACCATCACCGGCGGTTTCTCGCCGCGCTGGTTCGGGTACTCGAAGTCGTCGATGCAGTAGTCGAGCGGCACGCGCGGCGCCTGACAGTCGTTCTTGCCTTCACGGAAGTGATGGCAAATCGTGATGCGGTTCGGCTTGTCGTACTCTTTGTCGACGCACTCGCGCTTCATATCGGGGCAGTACGAGGTCGAGACGTGCTGCATGCCGGCTGCGCAAGAGGCGGGGGCGGGGGCGCTAGCGGGTCCGTCTGCGCGGGCGGAGGGCGTGGCGGGCGCCGCGGCGAGCGTGGGCGCGGGCGTGACGTCGGGCACGGGCACGGGCACGGGCACGGGTGACGCAGCGGGTGGCGCGGGCTCAGCAGAACAAGCCAGCGCCACCCCCAGGCTCAACGCCACGCAGCTGCGAACTCCCAACTGCGAACTGCTAACTCGCTGCGACCGGCGCATCCAGAACAAGATGCGGCAGCATACGCTGCAGGCCGCGTGGGCCAATGCCCTTCACGCGCAGCAAGTCTGTCGGGTGCTTGAAGCGCTTGAGCTTGGCGCGCAGCGCGACGATCGCGGCCGCGCGTTTCATGCCCACACCCGGCAGCTTGGTCAGCTCATCGGCCGAGGCCAGATTGAGGATGACCTTGCCGTCTGGCGTGATCCCGACCGGTGCGCCCACGCTCGGTGCCGGTTCTGCCGGCGCGGGCGCATCCGTTGCAATCGCGACCGCCGCCCTGTCGGCCGCGACCACACGCGCCGGAGCCGCACTCGGAGCCGGCGCTGCAGGAGCCGGCGCCGCTGGTGGCGTAGGCTTGAGCCAGCCGGTGCCGAGCGCATCCGCCAGCGCGCGCGAGCCTTCCGGCAACTTGAGCCCTGGCTTGGCGTAGGTGGTCGCGACCACCCCAATACCTGCCAGCACCGCCAAAAGCAGCGCCATGCCGCACAAGCGCAGCGCCGGCTCGAGCCACACGCTCTTGCGCAGCCGCGCGAACCATCCGCCGCCGCTCGTCTCTGTCGTGGCCGCCGCTAGCCGCGCCTGCGAAGGCCGCGTGAGCTCGACGTCCCCTTCCCACTCGAAATCTTCAATCGCCATGCGTTCCCCCATTCGGAAATAGATGGTGGGAGCGATCCATGACGGATCGCTCCTCCCCCTTTTTTACGTCACGTAAGTGGCGTTGCGACGAGTCAGGCCGCGAAGGCCTCGTCGTCGCTTTGGCCATTTCGGCCGCGTAGCGAGGTGCCCGCGTTCTCTTCGCGCGGCACGTAGTCGCGAATCTGAAAATCACCCGCCACCGGCAGGGACTCCAACTTCACGTTGATTGAGCCGTCGCTGTTGAGAAACGCGACGCCGACGCGGTTCCAGTACTTCTTTTCGCCGCGCTGAGTGATGACGTAACAAACCTTGAGCCGAGACTGATCCATGATGTTTTTTCCTTGATGCGTCACCCAACCTCGAGTGACACGAAGGACAATTGCGAAGCGCGTGCCAGCGCGTTTCCCGAGCAAAAATCGCGTAAAAGCGCCCTGGCCAGCCCTGGCCGTCCGGTGGCGAAGCGGCGGCCAGCATGTTAGCTTCCGGGCCGGAGGTCGTGATGACACAGCGCATGCCCAGCCCCAGTCGCCGACGTTTCGTTCAGGGAGCTGCAGCCGCAGCCGGCGCCATCGCGCTCGGAGCACACGACGCCGAAGCCGCGCCGAACATCGACTCCTACATCGCCAAGCCGCCCGCCGGTTTCACGCCGCTCAACGCGCCGGGCAAGCTAACCAAGGTCAGCGCCAAGGGCGACTTCGCCTCCTTCATGCAGCCCAACCAACTTTGGCCCAAGGCCGAAGTGGCCAAGACTCTGCTCGAGAAGGCGATGATGGAGTTCACGGGCGGCAACAACCTGAACGCCGCGATGGGTCGCTTCATCTCGAAGGACGACACGGTCGCGATCAAGGTCAACGGCATCGCCGGCCAAAAGGGCACCTACACCATGGCCACCAACTACGAGGTCATCCTACCCGTGGTCGAAGCCGTGCTGGCACTGGGCGTTCCCGCAAACAAGATCATCGTCTACGAACAGTTCCCGGATTTTCTGGCGGGCACGCGCGTGGGCGTACGCAAGTGGACGTTGCCGGCCGGCGTCGCCACCGGCACACACAACAACGCCGACCACAAAATGCCCGAGATCAAGATCTACCAGGGCATCAAGACTAAGTACGCGCGCATCTTCACCGACGCCACGGCGGTCATCAACATCACGATGATCAAAGATCATTCGATCTCCGGCTACACCGGCACGATGAAGAACATGACGCACGGCAACGTCAACAACCCGCACGAGCATCACGCCAATCAAGCCAGCCCGCAGATCGCGATGCTCTACAATCACCCAATCGTTACCAGCCGGGTACGCCTGCACATCACTGACGCGTTCAAGGTCATGTACGACAAGGGTCCGCTCGACAAGGATCCGAAGACGCGCATCCCGCACGGCGCGCTCTACGTTTGTACCGATCCGATCGCGATGGACACGATGGGTGTCAAAATCGTCAACGACGAGCGCAAAGCCCGCAATCTGCCATCACTCAAAGACGCCGGCCGCGAGCCACGCTACATCCAAACCGGCAGCGAATTTGGCCTCGGCATCCACGACCTAAACCAGATCCGCATGCAGACCTTCGAGGTCTGAGCGCCGGTCCAGCCTCATTTACGGCGTCTGTCCGCACTGCGGGACACCCCAGGCAACGAAGCGCGTCGTCTCGCCACCGGCGTCGACCTTCACTTCGCCCTTGCGACCGGAATCGATGAACGCGCTGTCGTAGCTCTTGTCGGCCAGGATCGTGCCGTCGCCGTCAACGACCTGAAGCCGTACGGCCTTCCCGGTACCTTCGTAGCTGAACGAGTAGCTGGCCGCTTCCGCCGCGCTGCCATCACCCGCCGCTCCGGGCACGCCCGGCGCTCGCCCGCCGCCCAAGCCGCCGCCCTTGTCGACCGACATGCAGGCCGTTCCAACCTTCTCCTCCGGCTCCCCGCCACGCGTCACGTACTGTTCGGTCTGCAAGAAGGGCCCTTCCTGGCAGCCCACGGTGAACAACATGCCGAACACAAAAAAGTAGCCCCCCCCACCCCCTGACCGCCACGACCCAACGAACTCCGTCCCATATCCCGTGTGTCCCGCGCAGAGGCCGAGACCTTCACGGCTTTTTTCGGGCCCGCCGCGGCGCTGGCCGACCGGGTGACCGCGGGCGCGTCAGACGCCGGGCGAGACGCCTAGCCCCGCCCGGCGCCGAGCGGGGTACTCGGCGCCAGGCCGGCCAAAAACGCCGGGAAAGGGCGTTCTGCAGGAGGGTTAGAGCGAGTTGAGCAACGCCAGGATTTGGACACGCTGCGTGGATTTGAGGTTGTTGAAGCGCCCAAACCCACCAACCCCTACCGGCGGAGGCGAACGCGCTGGTGCATAATGAGAGGTCTTGGAGCGTCCAATCCCTGTGGAACAATCCTGGCTCGGCGCGCTCGTACTGAGCGGCGCGCTCTGCGCCTGCGCTTCAAGCTCGCACCCTGTACAAGATCCCGCGACCGCGGGCGCGACCCAAGAAACCGCCACCAGCGCACACACGGACCCCGCCGCACCCAAAGCGCGCCCGAAACCGCCGTCACCCCAAAGCGTGAGCGTGAAGGAGCCTGGTGGCGACGCCACCGACGCGCAGCAGGCCGCGCTGTTTCGACAGGTCGACGAAGCTTGGGGTCAACGCGGCGACAAGGACGACCAGCTTTTTCTGCCGCTACCGGACGCAGAGCACTGGAAGCGCGTGCGCTATTGGGGCGTCGAGCACTTCGTCGGCTTCCGCTACGGTAACGAGCACCACGCGCTGGCGATCGGCTTCGTGCAGGAGGTACCGGCGGGCACGCCCGTCACGTCCGACACCTGCATGCGTCGGTTCGAAGCCTGGGGGCGACCACAAACCAAGCCCTTCGACGTGAAATTCGGTCCGTTCGCGGTGCATCACCAGCGCTGGCGCGACCACTTGCTGGAAGTCCACGCGGTCGACGGCGAGTTCTCGGCCGCGTTCAGCACCACGTCGTTCTCGGCCGCTTGGGCGGCTTACCCGGCATACTCCGACGGTTGCTTGATCTACGCCGTCGCGGTGCCGTGGCGCGACCACCCGGAGCTCGCCAAACAGGTGCGCGACCGCTGGGTCAAGGAAGCGTTCGCGCAAATCGACCCGAAGACGACTGAGCACGCGGTCCGCAAGTAACGGCGGGCAGTAACGCTCAGAAGCGGCCGGTCCAGGTCACGCTGGCCGAAATCGGCGCTTCGCGCGAGCCAGCGCTCAAGACCAGGTACCCGCCTCCGCCGACCCCGACCACGCCGGTAACGAGCCCGGCGGTCGTGACGATACCGAGCGTGGTGCCGGCCTTGGTCGCGCGCAGCCCTTCCGCGTCGCAGCGCTTGGCGGCGTTGCAATGCTCGTTCACGACGCTCTTCTTTTGCAGCATGAGTGCGCCCGCTACCGCGGCGGTGACGAACCCGGCGACGCCGACGCCGGACACCACGTAGCCGAGCGTCTTTGAGCCCTCGTGAGGCGCCGCCGGTGCGGTGCTGGGGGTGTTCGCGCCGGGCGTCTCGCCCTTGACGTCACTCACTGCCCCCGTTTCAACCTCGAGCGTGCGGTTCTCGCGCTCGCTGATCACGACCTTGAAAGAGCGATCGGCATGGCCCGGCGCGCTGACCACGATCGCGTGCTCGCCCGGATTGACCGGTAACGCGGTGCCTTGGCTGGCCGAACCCAGCTCGACGCCGTCACGCGTGACGCGCGCACCCGCCGCGGCGCTGGCCGCCAAACGGATGCTGAGCTTGGGCAGGCGCGGTTCGAGCGCCGCGGCGCGGCCTTGGGCCACGGCGCGCCGCTTGTCGGACGCTGGCAAGCGTTGACTGACCTCGTCGAACAGCGTCCAGGCGGTCGCGACGTGACCGAGGCGCTCTTCGCAGTCGGCGATGTTGAAGATCGTACCGACCGCTGGATCGAGGCGATCACTCTCGCGGAACTTCGCGCAAGCGCCGGCGATGTCGCCAGCGTCGGACAGCGCCCGCCCTTCGCGAAACAGCGCTTCGGCGCCAGCCGGATCTTTCGACTGCGCGCGCGCCGTGGATGGGTGCCCGAGCACGAGCGCGAATGCCAACACTGAAAGCGCGACGCCTTGCCGCAGACGACGAGTGGGCTTAGTGCCGGATGTCAAACAAGTTCTCCCTCTGCTCGGGCGGGTTGGTGTGAGGCTTGCCGATCGGCGGTGGCGGCGGCAACGCCAGCGGCGGCTTGCCAATAGCGGGATGCTTGTTCACGTTGACCGCGACATGAGCGCTGGCGGAAGTGGCCGGCGGAGGCGCTTTGATTGCTGCAAGCGGCCTCGCCGATTCCGGCGGAGGCGCAGCAACCTGAGCCCTCGGTGCGGGCAACGCGGCGGCGCTGGGCAGCGTGACGCCCTGCTCTGGCTGAGGTGGCGTGCGCACGAACCACAACACGGCCGCCAACGCCAGGACGGCACTGAAACCCAGCGCGCCGAGCGCCAGCGACTTGGCTTTCGAGCCCGGTCGCGCCATCGGTTCATGCGCCGAACGCGCAACGGCTTGCACGCTGGCGAAGGTTCCACCGCTCGGCCCCAACTTGGTCTTCGGTGCGTCCCCAGCCGCGATCGTCGCGCCTTCGCCGAAGCTCGGCGAGCTGACCGGGCGCGGGATCGAGGGCGAGGAGCGCAGGCTGGCGGGAGTCTGCTGGCTGTTCGGAAACGACCCTGACACACCTGGCGCGCTGTGGGGATAGCTCGGGAACTCGACGCCGGTCGCGTTTTCGCGCAGCGCGAGCTGCATGCTGCGCGCATCCGGATAGCGGGCGTCGCGGCCAAACGCCAACGCCTTGTCGACGACCTGCACCAGCCACGCCGGCGTTTGGGGTGCGTACGTCTGGACGGACGGCGCCTTAATGGTGGCGGCAAGCACCAGCTGTTCTTGGATCGCCTCGGCTTCGTGCACGAAGCGACCGGTGAGGAGCGTGAACAACGTGGCCCCGACCGCCCAAATGTCAGTCCGCTCGTCGACTTCTTTCCAGCGACCGAGCGCCTGCTCGGGAGCCATGAACGCCGGAGTGCCGAGCAGCGAGCCGACCTGCGTGGACGCGCTGCTCTCGTGCGCGGCCGCGCGCAGCCGCGCGATGCCGAAATCGAGCACTTTCACGCGGCCCTCGTAGGTCAGAAAGATGTTATCTGGCTTGAGATCGCGATGGACGATGTGCGCGGCGTGCGCGGCAGTCAGCACGTCGAGCAGCTGGTGGCCAAGCTGCGCGACCTCGTGCGGCGGCAAAGGCCCGTCGCGGTCGAGACGCGCGCCGAGCGATTCGCCCTCCAGGAGCTCCATCACCAGAAACGGCGCGCCGTCTTCAGTCAAATCGTCGTCGAGCACGCGGACGGTGCCCGGATGCGCCACGGCGTTGCCGACGTAGCCTTCGCGCAGGAAGCGCGTGGTCACGTCCTGGCTGACCGCCACCTCGGGGTGCAGCATCTTGATCGCGACCCGGCTCCGATTGCGGTGGGTCGCCGCGTAGACGGTGGCCATGCCGCCGATGCCCAGCACCGAGTCGAGACGCCACTTGGCCTTGAGGACCTGCCCCACTCGCGCTTCGGCGCGGTCGCTGACGTCATCCCTCAGGGTCATTGGCTAAACACGGGGCACTGATGAAGATGAAAGAGATCTGATACGTACGATCCACCCCCAAGTTGCCCCAAGGTAACTGAAACCACCTTAGAGAAAAGCGGTTTGGGCTTGGTACGAAAACGAGCCGGGCACAGGTCCGCTTACACTTAAATAACGCCGCTGCACTTTGGTCGGCCTTGGCGCGTACTTTGGCCTACAGTCGGACGCTTCTTTGGTGCGTGGAGGGAAGAACGCTCGGGCAGCGAACGTAGTCCGATGTTCAACCGATCCGGAAACCGGAAGGGATGACGTTTCATGCAAATCAGGCCGAACAAATCGTGGTGGCTGTTGGGTGTAGGGGTGCTCTTGGGTGCGGGTGTCGCGTACGCAGCTGACCCGCGTTACGACGAGGCGAGCGCAACCATCACGAAAGCGACGGCGTTGCTCAATGCAATCGTGGTTCCGAACGAGAAGCCCGGCGCGGCGTTCCAACGCAAGCGCGCGCTCAAGGCGCTCGAGCGCGCACAGATCCGCATCGCCTGCGCCAAGGAAGTGACCGACTCCGGCAAGCGCGGCTGCCCGGCGGCGCTGAAAGAGAAGTTCGACGACAGCGACGACGACAAGGAAAAGGATCCGCCGAAGGAAAAAGCGAAGCCTCCGGCACCGCCGCAAAAGGGCAAGTAAGCCCGGCTGTCAGCGATCGGTTTACATCATTCATCGCGCGAGCTCGAGCTAGGCTAAAATGACTTTCATGCGCCAGCATGGCTCACTCGCGCGACGTGTTTTGGGCGGCTCGCCAAGCGCCGCAGGCTTCGCGCTCGTCTTGGCGGGTAGCCTGGCGTCAGGATGCCTGGTGTCGTTCGACGGCTACCAAGCGCTCGACGGCGCTGGCAGCGGCAACGCGGCGGGCGATACCGGCGACGCCGGCAACGCGGCGGGTGGCAAACCCAGCGGTGGTTCGACAGCCAACGGCGGTCGCGCCGGCGGCGGTAGCAGCAACGGCGGCGCAGGCGCAACCGACCCGCTCGGCGGTGACGGCGGCGTGTCCGTTGGCGGCGGCGCGGGCAAAGCGGGCGGCGGTGGCGCCAGCGGCTCGGGTGGCAAGGCCGGCGGCGGCGCGGGTGGCGGCAGCGGAGCTGGCGGTAGCGCGGGCACGGCTGGCGTGAGCGGCAGTGCCGGCTCCGGCGGCGCTCCTCCGAAGAGCTGCCCGATCAATCTCGAAGGGCCTCCGCTGATCGAGATCCCGAAGGCCGGCGGCGGCTTCTACTGCATGGATCGCACGGAAGTACCGAACGAAGACTACGCGGCGTTTCTCGCCACCAACCCCAGTACCGCCAGCGGTCAGGGTGCGGAGTGCACCTGGAACAACTCGTATCAGCCCGACACTTCGACGGCCTGTGCCTCCGCGCTTGGCGCCTATGAGCCAGTCGCACGACCGCGCGTGCCGGTGTCGTGCGTCGATTGGTGCGACGCGAAACGCTACTGCGCGTGGGCCGGCAAGCGACTGTGCGGCGCGATCGCCGGCGGCGCGAATCCGCCCGCCAGTTACATCGATGCCAACGCCAGCCAGTGGTACCGCGCGTGCTCTAAGGCTGGCACTCAGAAGTTTCCGTATGGCAACACCTGGCAGTCGATGTACTGCGTCGGGCTCGACGCCTCAGGCACGCATCCGTCGCCGGTAGCCAGCGCGCCCGCGTGTCAGGGCGGCTACGACGGCTTGTGGGACATGAGCGGCAACGTCGCCGAGTGGGAAGACTCGTGCAGCGCCAACGCCGGGGCGACCGACAATTGTCTGACTCGCGGCGGCTCGATCCAAAGCGCCGAATCGACCGCGCCGTCGATGCTCTGCAATGACTCGACACTCAACGATGCGACGCCGAACGCCGCGACCGCGAAGCGCAACACGAAAGACGAATTGATCGGCTTTCGCTGCTGCTACGACCCGTAAGACTCCGTTACAGACACGGACAACTGATCACGATCGGGAAATTCATGCAAACTAGGGTAAATAGGCTGGGCTGGGTGGTGGGCGTGGGGATCTTCCTGGTGAGTGGTGGGGCGCTCGCCGAGCACGGCGAGAAAGACCACGACCGCCACGAGCACGACGGGAAGGACCACGACGGGAAGGAACGCGAACGCGAGCACGACCACCGCGAGCGCGAGAAACAGCAAGAGCACGAACGGAAGAAGGCCAAAGAGGACAGCCAGAAAAAGGCCAAGGAGGATCCCGAGAAGAAGGCCAAAGAGGACAGCCAGAAAAAGGCCAAGGAAGACCAAGAAAAGAAGGCCAAGGAGGATCCGGAGAAGAAGGCCAAAGAGGACAGCCAGAAAAAGGCCAAACAGGCTCAGCAGAAAAAGGCCAAACAGAAGACGGACGGCTGAAAACGGCCGGCTGGGCCCGGTGGAGAGGGGCAATACCAGGCGCGTTTTCTTAGGGAATTCGCAGCCCGCGTGCGACGAATGCCGGCGTCGCCGGAGCGGCTCACACCGTTGAACCGCTCGAAACCGCGATCTGGTCGAGCAACTCGTTCGACCGTTTTGGCTTCAGCCTATTGGGCAGCGCCAAGCTCGAGTCCGACGGCGTCGTTGTCACCCACGCCAATGGCCCCGGCGAAACGGGCGCAGTCGTCTGAGCATTGGTCTCATTTATCAGCTGCCCGCCCGCTCAGCCTGGCTTCTGGCGAGGCTTTCGTGAGGACCGGAGCGGAGCGTACGTGGGTACGTGAGCACCGGACCGGAGCGAAAACGAAGCCAGAAGCCAGGATCAGC
>JBBSAB010000132.1:0-20967 GCA_038252755.1 Polyangiales bacterium
CGAAACGGTGACGCAGTTGGCCCGGAGACGCTACGTGAGTTTCTGCAAGAAGGCTGCGGCGCGGCAGCCCCAAATGTGATGAATGATGAGCCGCCTTCCTGTTCGCTCGTGCTCGAATCGCGAAATGTGATGAATGGTCAGCCGCCTTCGTGTTGTCCCCCTCCTCGTTGCGGCGAAGATGCAATGAAGGCTCAGTGCCCGCTAATGCTTGCCCAAGAGCGCCATCCCGACCATCGGTAAGCCGTAGGCGATCACGAACGTGGCGATGCCGCAAAGAATCAGCGTCGTGCGCATTTTGCCCGAGATGCTCATCAGGGCGCCGTGCGCGCGATGCAGCTGTTGTTTGGCGGTTTCGGCCTCCTGAAACAGCGCGGCGGCGTGGCTACCGTGCAGCTCCTGCGGCACCAGGTTCAGCGTACGGCAGTAGGGGCAGTGCACGTCGGCGCTGCGCGCTTGAGGCAGGTTGCCGCCGCAGGCTCGACACGCAAACGGCGCGTTCGGTTGCGTGGGCCGGCTAGCAATCAACAGCGGGCGAACGCGACGACGGTAGTGCCGGCGCCCGGTCAACAACGCGGCGCCGAGCGAAAAACCGATGCCGAGCGTTATCATCGGCCCCATTAGCTGACCGAGAATGACCTCGATAACCAGGCTGTCGTCGAGCTTGTCGGCGTTGGGCAGGAACGTCGTGAACAGCTGGTAGCCGGACATCGCCGCGATCAACACGCCGATCGCCACGTACACGCCCATCACGCGCACGAACGAACCCGGCTTCTCGAACACGCTGGCGAACGTAGCGTCGAAGCCTTTGACTTGAGACGCGCGCTGCTCGGCCTGCGCGAGCCGATTCTTGATCTCGAGCACGCGCCCCAGCTCGTCCGCCGGAAGCTGATCACGCGTGCCGCAGTATTGGCAGACGATCGACGAATCGGCGTGCAACGCCATTCCGCCGCCGCAATTGCGGCATAGAATCGGCGTGCCTTCCGGCAGCCCGGAGCCGCTCATGCCGTGGTTCGGATCAACGTGGCCAGCAGCTCCGCGACGCGCTCGTGAACCGGAATCGTCAGCTCCGTTCGCTTGCCGTAGTCGAAGCCCATCGCCATGTTGCCGACCATGCCGCCCATCGCCGCCTGAATGTTGGCGTACGACGGGTCATTGAAGCATGAGCCGTCAGCCGTAACCCAAACGTCGACCTCGGCCCAGTCTTGCAGCAGCTGCGGCAGCGCCGGGTTCTGCTGGAGCAGGTGGCGCACCGCATCCGGGTTCTCGCCGTAAACGACGAACCGATCATCGATGGCGGGGATGCCGGTGACGACCTTCTGCGAACACTTGGGCGTGAACTGCCGCGAGCTGTTGCTGAACAACTCCTTGGCGGCTTTCATCACCGAAGCAAACTTCTTGTCCGCGATGTGAATCGGGATCCGCGGCGGGGCCGGCACATCCGCATCCCACTGATTGGACCGGTAATAGGTGGTTTTGGTAGCGCCCTTCTCGACCCACGTCTTCGAGCGGTAGTGGACGCGCACGCCGTGAAAATCACGCACGTAGTGCAGGTCGACGTTGCCCGAGGGATCCGGATGCGCGGCGTCGTGGTACGCGCGCTCGACTTGCGCCTCGACCGGTTGCTCTGCGATGTCCGCGTAGCGGTAGCCGGTGCGCTCGAAGAAGCTGTGAAAAGCCGGGCGTGCATCGGCCAACCCCTGCTTGGCCTTCCCCTTCATCCACACCGTGTAGACGAGCGCCAACGCGATAAACACCACCGGAAAAATCATTTGAACAGACATGTGGCTCCCCGGGAACTCTTGCCATTTCCAATAGGCGGGCTCGTCGTGATTCGCAACTACGGCTTTTAGCGCGGGCAGCCGTGTGCAACGGCTTGCGCGCCCTGCACCGGTTAGCGTGCTTTTGCCGAAATGAGCGTTACCGGAAGGTCACAGGAATCGACATCGGACGCCTGAAATCGTCCAACTTACGGCTTTTCCGTTGAGCGCGGCCGCCCGTCATGCCAAGGAGCCGCCGCATGACGACCGAATCTGCCGTAGCCGATCTCACTAGCAAAACCGTCGCTTTCGGCGGCAAGACCTACCAGATCCAGGCGCTGGGCGACGACAGCTACACGGTGCTGGTCGCGGGCGTGCCAGTCGGCCGCATCATTTACTCGTTCGGCGCCGCTAACGGCGTGCCCGAAGGCGACGCGATCAACGAAGACGACCTGACCCTGGTCGGCGAAGCCTGGTTCGCAGCCATCGGCTAGCGCACCATACGGCGCGGCAGAACTCCGCGCGACCGCTCTCGGTCAACGCCCAGATCTGACGCGAAACGGCTGAGGCGGCTGACTGCAGGGGTCACGCGCGCAGATTAGCAGCCTGATTCCCCGAACAGAAGCCGCGGCGCGCGCGGCCTGGACCGCGCCAGGAAACCTCGGCCTACCACGCTTGTTGCTTGCGAACGGCAGCACTACAAATCGTCGTTCGCATGTTCTTGGATCTGTCGCCGCTGCGTAAATCACGCCAGTTTCGGCTGCTCTACACCGGGCAGACGGTGTCGTTCTTCGGCAGCATGCTGACGTACGTCGCGGTTCCGTATCAGGTCTACCAGCTGTCGCATTCGTCGTTCTACGTCGGGCTGCTCGGCACGGCCCAGCTCGTGCCGCTGTTGATCGCAGCATTGCTCGGCGGCGCGCTGGCAGATTCGCTCGATCGGCGGCGCCTGCTGCTGGTGTCAGAGCTGGTGATGGCCACGTGCTCGGCTGGGCTCGTGCTGAACGCCTGCCTAGCGCAGCCCAGCTTGTGGTTGCTGTTCACGCTCTCGGCGGCAATGAGCGCGGTCAACGGCTTTCACCGGCCCGCGCTCGAAGCGATGACGCAAGAACTGGTCGCGCGTGATGACCAGCCAGCTGCCTCCGCGCTCGGCACGCTGCGTTTCAACCTCGGGGCAATTGGCGGGCCTGCGTGCGCCGGGCTCGTGATCGCAAAGTACGGCACGTCCGCGGTGTACTTGATCGACGTATTGTCGTTCGGCGGTTCCTTGGCGTGCCTGTGGGCAATGTTATCGTTGCCGCGCAAGCCCGTCGCGGCCGAATCGACGCTCGGTAGCATCGTGGAAGGCGTGCGCTACGCCAAGAGTCGCCCGGAGCTGATCGGCACGTACGTCATCGACATCGTGGCGATGATTTTCGCGATGCCGATGGCGCTGTTTCCGCTAATGGGCGAGCAATGGTCGGGTGCCACGGCGGCTGGCTGGCTCTATTCAGCGATGGCGATCGGCAGCCTGGCGATGACGCTGTTCAGCGGCTGGGCCAAGAGCATCACGCGCCACGGCGCAATGGTGGTCATGGCAGCAGCGATTTGGGGCGTCGCGATCGTGGCGCTCGGCTTTGCCCCCAACTTGCCGACAGCGGTCGCCTGCCTGGCGATCGCGGGCGCGGCCGACATGGTCAGTGGCATGTTCCGACAGACAATCTGGAACCAAACCATCCCGACCGAGCTGCGCGGCCGCCTCTCGGGCTTAGAGATGATGAGTTACATGACCGGGCCCCTGCTCGGCAACGCGCGCGCTGGCTACCTGGCCACGCGCTTCGACGCCCGCACGTCAATCGTCTCGGGCGGCATCTTGTGCGTGCTGGGCGTCGCGCTGTGTGTGCCACTGTTGCCGGCATTTTGGCGCTACAGAAGCCAGGGCGGCACCCTGCCGCTGCAGTGAATTATGCGTTACGCCGCTCGTGCTCGAGCAGCCATTGCTTGCGTTCGAGGCCGCCGCCGTAGCCTGTCAGTGACCCATTCGCACCGACGACGCGGTGGCACGGCACAATGATGCCGATCGGGTTCTTGCCATTCGCAAGGCCCACCGCGCGCGACGCATTGGCATTGCCGATGCGTTTGGCGAGCCCACCGTAGCTCTCGGTCGCGCCAAACGGGATTTTACACAGCGCCTGCCAAACCGTGCGCTGAAACGGGCTGCCCTCGCCCGCCAGCGTGACCTCGAACTGTTGTAGCTTGCCGGCGAAGTAGGCTTGGAGCTGCTCCTTCACTGACTTGAAGGCTTTGTCGTTACGCTCGCAGCCGTCAGGCAATGGCGGGCGGTGGCGCTGCTCGTGCATGTACAGACCAGTGAGTCGCTGTTCGTTACCGAGCAGCCACAGGCTGCCAACCGGAGACGGTAGCTCGCTGTAGAAGGGCGCGTTGGTTTGCTTGTTCATCGATCATCCGCCTGCCGAATAGCCGTGCCAAAGGTGCAGCGCCGCGTAGGCGCGCCAGGGTCGCCACGCCTCGGCCCGCGCCAGCAACTCTGCCGGCTTTTCGAGCTTCAGCGCGTTCATCAGCCCCAAATCAGAGTGCGGGAAGGCGTCGGGATCGCCGAGCGCGCGCATCGCCACGTATTCGGCCGTCCACGGACCGATCCCGGGCAACTCCTGCAGCGCGCCGCGCATCGCGATCAAGTCGACGGGCGGATCGAGCTTCACGCTGCCGTCGGCCGCCGCGCGCGATAAGGCTTGCACCGTTTCGGCGCGCTTGCGCGTGAGCCCGCGATCGATGATTTGCTGCAGGCTGGCGTTGGCGACGTCGCTGGCGTCGGGCGCCAAACGATCGACATCGGGGTCCGGCGTCTCGAGCTTGCTGCCGAAGGTCTCGACGAAGCGACCGAACACCGTCGTCGCCGCCTTGACGGTGATCTGCTGACCCAGCACCGCCCGCAACCCCAACTCGAACCCGCTGATCGCGCCCGGCACGCGCAGCCCTGACGTACGTTTCAGGTGACCACGCAGCTCCGGCTGACGGCGCAAGCAGCCGTCGATGACCTGCGGATTCGCGTCCAAGTCGAACAAGCGCCGCAAGCGCATGCGTAGCTCGGGCAATACCGGTAAGAGCGAGTGCGCCACTTCGACGCCCAAAAGGCCTGGACCGAGCGGAAATGCGCGAATGAAGCCGTGATGCCGGCCCAGGCGTACGGTGCGTAAATAGCTATCGCCATTCACCTTTTCAGTCCGCGTCCCGGCCCGCCCTGCCAAAAACCCAATCAGCGACTGCCACGCGAGCGGCGCGCGAAACCCCAGCTTGAGCAGGAGCTGCTCGCCCGTTTTGCCCGCGCTCGGTTTGCCCGCGCCGGAGCCCGCGCCCGCGCCCGCGCTCTGCTTGCGCAGCGACAACGGATTGAGCCGGTACGATTCACGAAACAAGCGATTGAACTGCCGCACGCTGGCGAAGCCACTCGCGAACGCGACGTCGATCACGCGCAACGAAGTGTCGGTCAACAGCTGCTTGGCTAACAGCAACCGCTGCGTCTGCGCGAGCGCGAGCGGGCTCACCCCGTACTCGGCCTCGACCACCCGATGCAGTTGGCGTGAGCTGACGCCCAGCTCCGCCGCCAATTGCTCGACGCTAGCGCCGCTCAACGCGCCCGCCTCGATCCTTTGCACTGCCGTGTTGGCGACGCGGCGTACGGCGTCGGCCGGCGCCGAGCCAGGTGCCAGCTCCGGACGACAGCGCAAACAAGGCCGGAAGCCCGCCACCTCCGCGCTGGCCGCGTTGGCGAAATACGAGCAGCGATCCCGCCCTGGCGTGCGCACCCGACACACCGGGCGGCAGTAGATGCCCGTCGTGGAAACACCCACGAAGAACACGCCGTCGAAGCGCGCGTCTCGCGCCTTGACGACCTCGTAACACTGCGTCGGATCCAAGCTCACGATCGCAGCTTAGCGCTCGCCACAAGCGCAGTCTGGCCGCTTTCGGACATGATCCCTAGACCGCCTATCGCGGCCGAATCTGCGGTAAAGTCGCGAAAAGCATGATCCTCGAAGAATCGAGCGTGGACCTTTCGACCTCACGCGGAACAATGCGCACCTACGTGTATCGGCCGAAAGCCCCGGGGCGTCGCCCAGGCGTCGTGCTTTTCTCGGAGATCTTTCAGCGCACGGGGCCGATCGGCAGGATGGCCGCGCTGCTCGCCGGCAATGGCTACGTCGTCGCCGTGCCGGAGATTTTTCACGAGTTGGAGCCGGCCGGCACCGTGCTCGGCTACGACCAAGCCGGCGCAGACGCCGGCAATCGGCACAAGGTCGGCAAGCCGGTCGCCGCCTACGACGAGGACGCGCGCGCGGTGCTCGACCACCTAGCGGCGCGTGAAGACTGCGACGGCAAGCTGCTGAGCATCGGCGTGTGCATCGGCGGGCACCTGGCGTTTCGCTGTGCGCTCGACCCGCGAGTGCGCGCGGCGTCCTGCTTCTACGCGACCGATCTACACAAGGGCTCGCTGGGCGCGGGCGGAGACGACTCGCTGGCGCGCGCCACTGAGATTCAGGGCGAACTGTTGATGGCGTGGGGACGGCAGGATCCGCACGTGCCCGATGAAGGCCGCGCCAAGATCCAAGCTCGCTTGCTCGAGGCCGGGCGTCATTTCACCTGGCACGAATTTAACGCCGCCCACGCGTTTCTGCGCGACGAAGGGCCGCGCTACGACCCAGAGTTGGCCCTGCTTTCGTATCGCCTGGTGCTCGACCTGTTCGCGCGCGCCTGCCCCTAACCACGCTCAGGCATGCGCGCAACGGCTGTTTTTCAGTGCGGCGACGACATGCCCGGACCACCGGGGCCGCCCGGACCACCAGGGCCGCCCGGACCACCGGGACCACCAGGGCCACCCTGCATGCCGCCCTGTTGATCGACCTGCTTCAGCTGGCCGATCACCTCGTCGTAGTGCTTCATCATCTCGTCGCAGCGCTGGGTCGGGAAGCTGGGCGTGCGCTCCTTCACCATCGCGCAGGTCTGCGAGCCGGGCGTGAGGTCACCACAGATCTTCGCGACGAGCTTGTCGCACGACGCGCGCGCTGCTTTCAGTTTGGTGAGCGTCGCCGGAACGGCTACCAACGCGACCTCACACGTCGAAGGCGTCAACAACTCGGCCGCGCCTTTGGCTTGCAAGCACGTCGCCGACGTGTCGCCCCCGACGCCTTTGCAGATCAACGATTGCCACGCGCCACACGGGCCGGCCGGGACACCGCTGCCAACCGGAGCTGCCGCCGAGTCGGCCTTCAAGGCTGCCTTGGCTTGCTGGATGTGCCCAAACCAACCGCCGGCAGCGCCAGCCGCTAGTGCCAGCACCGCGATCAGCCCAACCGTCGAGCTGGACGTCGCCGCAGCCTTGGGCGCGGCTGCCGCGGGCTCGCGGCGCTTGGCCGAGGCGCCCGACTTGCCGCTCGCCTTCTTGGGAGCGGCTTTGACCGGCTCGCGTTCGCTGTCAACGCCCGCATCGCTGTCGCGATCTTCGTCGCTGTCGCTGTCGCGTCCGGTGTCCTTCGGCTCGTCTTGGTCGCTCATGAGGCGCGCAACTTGCCCCCAGATCGCTCCAGAGCGCAATCAGTACCCACCGAATCGACGCAAAGCTAGAGTCCTTTGCAGCGCTTCAGTCATGAGTCAGCCCAAGGCCGGAACGGCCCGCTTCAGCCTCGCGCCAGTCCAGTTTCGCGACAGCCCGATTGAGGGTCGCGGCGTGTTCGCGCGCAAGCACTTCGCACCGGGCAACGTGATCACCGCGTACGCGCCTCAGCAGCGCCGTCTGAGCCTCGATGACCCGGAAGCGAGCGCCGCCGCCGACACCAAGCTCACGCTCGTCTCCGAAGACGCCTGGGTGATCGTGCCCGACACCAGCGTGCCCGGCGGCTGGCTGTGTAATCACAGCTGCAGCCCGAACGCGGCCATCTACTCCGATGGCGCCGGCCGTATTCAATGCTTGCGGCCGATCGCCCCGGGCCAAGAGGTCACGATCTTTTACGGCTGGGTCACGCTCAACGACCCCGCACGCGATCCGTGCCGCTGCGGCGCCAAGAATTGCCGCGGCTTCATCAACTTCGACCTCAGCGACGACGACGCGCGTCACTGCGAGAGCGACACGCCCGAAGGCCACGCTTTCCGTGAACGCTTTCAGGCCTACGCCGACTACCTAGTTTCGGTCGACCAAGAGCAAGTGCTCGACGGCATCGCGACGAAGCTCGGGCGACTCCGCGCGAAGGTCGGCTGACACGGCAAGCTTGTGGAGTTACTGCGACCGCTGGTACGGCAGCATTGGCGCCCCTCGCACCGACGCTCCCATTTGCCTACCAACCGCTCTGAGCGCACGCTCGGTAAAGTCACCGCTCAGGGAAATCTCAGATGGCGGCGCCACGGCGCCGGGTGGTTCTGGCTTCCTCGGCAGGCTACGAATGCTATCGTGCAGTGACGGAATGTCAGCGGGACAGGTCGACGCAACCAAAGGTCCTCGCCCAACAGCCGGGGTGCAGGTGGGCCGCTACCGGCTCGAGGAGCGCATCGGTTCGGGAGGTGCAGGGGAAGTCTGGCGCGCGCGACACGTTGATCTCGGGCACGAAGTCGCGATCAAAGTCCTGGCGGGTGACGCGGAGGGCGAAGTGTCGCGGCATCGTTTCTTTCAAGAAGCGCGCTTGTCTGCAAAGTTAGGGCGCAGCTGCCGGCACATCGTGCGCGTTGAAGATCACGGGTTTTGCGCCTCGGATGGCGCGACTGAACACCCGTATTTGGTCATGGAGTTGCTGGAAGGTGAAACACTCGCGGCTCGACTGCGGCGTGAGCCACATCTCGCGCTGCAAGAAGTCGACGCGATCGTCCGGCAGGTCGCCCAGGCCCTGGCCGTCACTCACGCTGCGAACGTGGTGCATAGAGATCTGAAACCTTCGAACATATTTTTGGTGAGCGAGCCGGGCGGGGCGCTTTGCGCCAAACTTCTGGACTTTGGTATCGCTCGCGATTTTTCCAGCGATCGCATGACCCGCACGGGCTCCGCTATCGGCACGCCCGGGTACATGAGCCCGGAGCAGATTACGGGTGGTGAAGTGGACGCGCGTTCCGACCTGTGGAGTCTGAGCGCCCTCATCTTCCGCATGCTGACGCTGGCTCCGCCATTTGGCAGGGGCAGCTTCGAAGAGGTAACGGCGCGCGCGCTTTGGCAAGCTCCACCTCTGCCATCGAAGGTGAACCCGGCGCTTTCGACCGCTTTCGATGGCTTCATCTTGCGTGGGCTTTCGCGCTCATCTGGCGAACGCTTCCAGACCGCCGAGGCGCTAGCTGACGCGTTCTCAGCCGCGGTGAACAGCATGGCCGGGGGCGCGTGGCCCGCGGAGACGTCGCTCGTCGCGACGACAGCCGAGGTTGAAACCGCGCTAGCGGCCCCAGTACCTCGTCGCCGCCAGCTACGTCGGCTGTGGCCGCTCGCCATCGCGGGGATGGCTACCGTGGCGCTTCTCTTTTGGAGGGGCGGTGGCCGGACGGCGGCCTCGTCAGCATCCCAGCGCGGAATCCCGGCGCTGTTGGCTTCGACTACTTCGCCGAGCGTTGCCGCGGCCACTCCAAGCGGATCCGCGACCGAACCTGCTCCGATTGGCACCCAGCAGCCCGCCCCCGCCGCGAGCTCGCCCGTCCGCCCGAGCGCGTCGCCCAAGCCCGCCCGCGGCACCGCCCGCACGCTGTCGCCTCGCGTAAAAGCCAAGACACCAGCAGCCAAACGCGGCTGGCTGGATCCGGGCGAGATGTGAATGAGCCGACTAGTGCGGTTCGAGTTGTTGTTTTGTCGGAGCGCGCTTGCCTTGATCTCGCTGTGGCCTTCAGCCGCCTTCGCGCAGCCAAGCCTGCAGGCTCCGTCTGCAGAGGCGGACGCACTCTTTGTCGCTGCTGTGCATCAGATGCAACAAGCGCATTGTCTCGACGAGCGTCCAACGGACCCCGCCGCCTGCCTCGCCGCACGCAGCCAATTCAGTCGCGTTTACGCGTCCGCACCGACGGCGCTTGGCGCGCTGCGGAATCGAGCTTTCATCGAGAAATCATTGGGGCTCTTGGCCAGTGCAGAGTCGTCCTTTCGCGAACTGACTCGCGTTGCTCCAAGCCACACCGATCCTACTCGGCGACAGTGGGCGGCGTTCGCTCAGGCTGAGCTGAACGACTTGGCGCCCCGAGTGCCGGTACTGACCGTCGAGATGCGCGGAGTGTCCGCGGCCAAGCCGTTTTTGACGCTCGACGGCGCGGTGATCGAGCAGGGCTCGCTACGTGTCGATCCCGGATCCCACCTCCTCGTGCTTCAAGTTGCGGGCCGTGCGGAGCGCAGGATTCGAATTTTGCTCGCCGAGCGAGATCACACCCGAGTGGTCATCGATTTGGCTGGCCAAGGCGCGAGCGATTCGGTTGCGAATACTTCCGGCAGCAAGGCCGCTGCTCCCACGAGCTCCAGCGCGCAAACCTGGGGTACGGTGCTGGGAATCACGGGCGGCGCGTTCGTCGCGGTCGGACTTGGTTTCGGCGTTGCAGCTTGGCAATCGAAGCGCACCGCCTGCGGCAGCGCCGCGCTTTGCGAGCCTTCGGGGTATGCGAGCGCTGCGCGCGCGGCCCGTGCCGCCAATTGGCTCGTTGGTGGTGGGGCGATCCTCGCCGCTGGGGGAGTGGGCATGGCGCTGCTAGCGTCCCCGGGGCCGCGCGGCTCGGCCGCGCTGTTGGTCAGGGGCCAGTTTTGAAGCTTTGCCCGAAGTGGCACGCACGTCTCGACCCGCTGGTCTTGCTCGTCGGGCTTGCGCCGCTCGGCTGCCAGACCCTGATCGGCCTAAATGATGTAGGCCCGCGCCCTGAGGACACGCCCGCGTCTCGGGGCGGTGCCGGGCTGTCCGGCGCGAGCGCGAGTGGCGGCGCCGATCCATCGGGGGCACGCTCGCATGGCGGCGCCGGTGCATCGGGCGCAAGCCCAAGCGGGGGTCAAGCGGGGGTGCCAGGCGAGCCGCCGTGCAACGACGCTCCTCCTTTGGGCGAGCCCAACGCCGTGCCGCCGTTGACAGCGACCCACGTGTTAGTAGCGCCGACGATCGACGGCGAGATTGACCCGGCTTTCTGTCAAGCACGCGCGTTCTCGTTGCGACACGTGGGCGGTGATCGCAAGTCGCCCGAGCTTGCCGGAACCGGCCGACTGCTTTGGGACGCTAAGCACCTTTATCTGGCGCTCCAGATGGTCGACGATCAGGTCTACACTGACAGGTTCTCCTGGTACGAGAATGACTCATTCTGGCTCGGATTCGATGCCACTCCGGGTGACGGGGCGAGCGACGAGCTGCTGTTCGGGATGGTCCCCGGCCAACGCGAGTTACAAAACTTCGAGAGTTGGCCGAGATTCGACCTTTCCAAAGTGTTCGTCGCCCAGAGTCGCGCTAGCGTCACAAGCTCGCTCGAAATTTCGATCGCGTGGGAGACCCTGCCGAATTTCATGGTGGCCGCAGGCGCTGAGCTTGGCTTCGAATGGCGCGTCAACGACACGGAGGACGGGTCCACCTTCGCTACCTTGAGCTGGGCCAGCGCCAGCTCGGAGTCGGATCGCAATCCGGATGGTTGGGGTCGCGTGACGTTGGCCGGGCCCTAACGGCTTTTTGCTCGGCTTAGCGCCGAATGTCGTACTGGCGCATGCGTCGAAGCAGGGTGCTGCGCGAAATCCCCAGCGCCTCGGCAGCGTGCGTCTGGTTACGCCCCGCCCGCTCCAGTGCTGTCTCGATGCGGTGTTGCTCTTCTTGCGCGAGCTCCGAGCGCAGATCCGTCGTTTGCCTAGAGTCCAAAGCTGCCCGCGGTGCCAGGCCGGTCGCGGGGCTGCCCGCTCCGTCGTTAACGGCGTCGATGCCGAGCGCGCTCGCAAGGATCTCGGCTCCCGACGAAAGCAGGACGGCGCGCTCGACGATGTTGCGCAGCTCGCGCACATTGCCAGGAAAGGCGTAGGCCGAAAGAACGTTGAGCGCTTCTGAGGAAAAGCTCACGCCTGCTGGCTGGGCCTGTGAAAGGAAGCGGAGCGCGAGCGCCGCAATCTCCTCGCGTCGTTCGCGTAGAGGCGGGACGACGACGGTCGCGGCCGAGAGCCGATGGTAGAGGTCGGCCCTAAAACGCCCGCCGGCGATCTCGTTCAGTAGGTTCCGGTTGGTTGCCGAAATGAACCGTACGCGAACCTTCTTGGGCGTCCGTGCCCCAACCCGTGTGACTTCTTGGGCCTCGACCGCGCGGAGTAGCTTGGGTTGGAGCGACACCGAGAGCTCGCCGATCTCGTCCAAGTAGAGAGTGCCGCCGTCGGCTAGCTCGATCAGGCCTGGTCGGGATTGCGTGGCGCCGGTGAACGCTCCCTTCTCGTGCCCAAACAGCTCCGATTCGGCCAGGGTCTCCGGGAGCGCGGCTGCGTTGACGCGAACGAACGGACCGTGGGCTACCTGCGACCGGCTGCGAATGCGCTCGGCGACGAACTCTTTACCAACGCCGGTTTCGCCCGCGATGAGCACGGAGAGCATGCCGACAGCCAGCTGCTCGGCGCGGGCTAGCGCGCGCGCGAACGCGCTACCCGGAACGCAGACGGGATTGGCCTCCTCGGCCCCCCCCGAGGGTAGAGAGGAATCGAGCGTGGCGTGCGTCGATTCTTCCAACACCAAGACCGCTCCGCCGACGCCCAATGCGACACCGGCCGGGAACGGTGCGCGCTCGCCGCTAGCCATTCGCCTGCCGCCAAGGGTCGTCCCGTTCGAGCTCCCAACGTCCTGAACATCAACGCCGTCTGCCACGTGGAGCAGGCAGTGGGTGCGCGACACGCTGTCGAGCGGCAGTCTGATGACACTCGCCGCGCCGCGCCCGACACTGATGACTCCAGCTTCTGGTAGCGGCAAGAACATGCTCCCGCCGTCCCAGAGTACCCGCAGGCTCCGTTCGGCCTGCAGCACGCTTTCACGCCGAGTCGGCTCTTCACGCACACTTTGAGCGTACCATTCTCCCGAAACCCCGCGAGCCCCTTTCCGCTTCTGGCTTGAGGCCGCTGCGTCAGTTTCGCGCAGTTGCTCCAGCTGGCTGCTCCAGCCTTGACTCAATCGCCGTTCGCAGTGGCTCAGCTGCGAGTCAAGCCACGTGTTCGGACGGTGGCATCGTGTTTGCACTTGCGCACGCTCGATGAACGAAGCCCAAGCCGCTGGCGCGTGGCGCAGCGTGGCGATGGCCCTGCTCGTTTGCGCCGGGACTCTGGCGCTGCCGGGCTGTGAGGAGCGCCTTCTTGGCACCAGTGAGCCTGGCGCCGTTGGGATTGGACCGGGCGTCGACGTGAGCGGGCCGTCGGCAAGCAACGCTACGGGTGCGACGCCGCTCACCGCCGACCGGGCCAGCTTCCGACGGCTGCTCCGCCGAGAGATCGTGCGCAGCACGGCCGACCTACTGGGGCTAACGTCCGACGAAGCGGACGGTATCGCGTCGGAGCTCCCGCGCGATCTTCCGCGCTCCAACGGCTACCTGGCTCCGCGACCGCTCCAGCTCGCTGACTACCAAGGCCTGCGAGCCGCAATCGAGAAGCTCGTGGTGCAGGCCCACTGGTCCGAAGTTGCTGGTGACTGGGCAGTGAGCTGCGCACCTGGTCACGCAACGCCGACGGCTGAAACGCAATGCTCGCGGTCGCTCGCTGAGCGCTTTGCGCGTCGGGCGTTTCGGCGGCCGGCCTCCCCGGCCGAGCTGGCTGAGCTTGTCGCCGCCTATGACGAACTTCGACTCGCTCCCGACGATCTCGGTTACAGCGACGCGCTGTCTGGCATGTTGGAGCTTGCGCTGCTCTCGCCGCAGTTTCTCTACGCATGGGAGCAATCTCCAGCCAACCGCGAGACCCTCCAGGGCACCCGCGCCGTGTCTGACAGCTTTCAACGCGCCGCGCGGCTGGCTCGAATGCTCTGGGGCACGGTTCCGGACGCGGCCCTGAGCACTCTAGCCGACGCCGGAGCCCTGATGAAGGACGAGACGTTGCAGGCTGAGGCTCAGCGGTTGCTAGCCGACCCACGCTCTCAATACGTCGTCGACGCCTTCGTTCCTGAATGGCTCGAGATCGCCAAGCTCGACACCGCGATCAAGCTACCAACGACCGACGGCGTGGCGCTGACCAATGATCTTCGCACAGCCATGATCGGCGAAGCAAAGGCGTACGTGGGCTATGTCATGAGTCACGACCCGAGCGTGCGTGGGCTGCTGACGAGCGATGTGGTCATGGTCAATGGCGCGCTGGGGGCGCACTACGGCCTCGCTGGCGGGCAAGGAGCCGATTTTTTGGCGTTGCCGGGTGGCGCCAGCGGACGCGCGGGGCTGCTGACGTTGGGAGCGGTGCTCACCTCGCATTCGGGCAACCACGAAGCCTCTCCAACGCGCTACGGAAAGTTCGTACGCACGCGTTTGCTGTGCGACCCCGTGCTGCCTCCGCCGCCTGGCGTGTCGACAGAACTCCGCACGACCGCGGACTCGACCGATCTCCGCACGCGCTTGCTACAGCACCAGACAAATCCCGCCTGTTCGGGGTGCCATCGGCAACTTGATCCGATCGGGTTCGTGACGCTTTCCTTCGATCATCTCGGGCGCTTCAAATCCCCCGATGCGGACACCTCCGGCACGGTGGTTGAGTTGGACGTCGGACAAGACGCGACCATCACTGGCGCGGCGGACCTTGCCCGACGCTTGGCCGACAGCTCGAAGGTCAAAGCGTGCTTTGCGGAGGAGCTGTTGCGGCAGGTCACGGGCGGCGAAGTAGCTGAGGACTCCTCGACTTTGGCGCGGCTCAGAACCGTCGCGCAAGACGGAGGCGGCGACATCCAGCAGACGCTATTGCAGCTCGCGACCTCCGATTGGCTGCGCTTCCACGACCCCGTCACTGAATGAACCAAAAAGGATCTGCCAATGCATCGTCGAGATCTATTGCGGGGCGCTGGCGTGCTTGGCCTGGGTGGTTTGTCGTTCTTGAAATCCATGCGAGCCCGAGCCGCCGGTGCCGCTGCTGTGCCCAAGCGACTAGTCGTCTTGGTACGCACCCACGGCAACGCGCAAAACGAGGGCGATTTCATACCTATGGGCAGCGGAGCGCTCAACATTTCGGCCGCATCCGCGCTCAGCCCTCTCTTGCCATTCCAGAAGAAGATTTCAGTGGTGAGCGGCATGACGTTGGACAACTTCACCGGCACCTCCGGCTTCGGCACGCACCTAGCGTTTCCCTACGTGCTGACCTGTCGCGAAGGCGTGAAAGTAAGCGACGGCGGCTGGGACGGTGGCGGGGCGCCCTACGGCTACAGTGCGGGTGGCGTGAGCCTCGACCAGCATGTGGCCGCGAAACTTGGCGCCGGCACGCCGGTACCCAGCCTCGCGATCCGAGAGTCGCCGGACTCGAACATCAACGCTTTCTTCTCGTACGCTGGCGCGCCAGTCGGTGGACTTCCGAACTCGACACCGACGGCGGATAGCCCACTGGCGGTGTGGGAACGCTTGTTCAAAGGACAACAGCCAACCGAAGGCATGGCCGAAGCGCCGGCTGATGTGCGGCGAAGGCTGATTCACCCGCGCGTGGAGCGCCTGCTCAGCGAGTACGGTGCTCGGCTCACGGGCGCAGAGAAGGGCGAGCTTGAGCAACACCTGGCAGCCGTCCAGCAAGCCAAAGTCGCCGCGACGGCGCTTTCCCCCACGTGCAACGCTGTCGCCAAGCCGTCCGCCGAGGGCCTCGCGCCCGCGCAGCGTTTCGATGTCTACGCCTCGTTGATGGTGGAGGCGCTGCGCTGCGACGCGACGCGGGTAATTTCTTTCGCTTGGGGAGGCCAACCGAGCGAAGGCTACGGCTGGAAGATCCCACAAGATACCTCACAAACCGCCGAGCCGGATGCGGCTGGAGGCGAAGAGCACGGCACCGTCGGTCACATGGGCGAGAACAATCGCTCGGCTAGAACCAAGACAGTCGACCGCTGGTACGTCGAGCGCTACGCCGCGCTTTTGGCCAAGATGGACGCGATTCCCGAGGGCGACGGGACGCTACTCGACAACAGTTTGGTCGTTCTTGCCAACCGCGACTCGGATCATCCGAACCACTCCTACGATGACTTGTCGTGGATCGTCGCCGGCGGTGCAGGTGGTGCGTTTCGTGGTGGTCAAGCGCTACGGTGGGTCTCCGGCTCTGCGAAGAAGCTCGAGCGTCATAGCCACTTACTGGTCACGCTGTGTCAGGCGCTCGGCGTCGATCCGACAGGGTTTGCGCGTGACGGCGACCACGTGTTGAGCGAGCTATTGACGTAGCGAACGCCGCACCGAAGACCTAGCCGACGACGTGTGTCAGCTTCGCACAGCTGACGCAGCAAGTGCTTCAGCTCTGAAGCAACGCCTGTGCGCGACTCGCTTCGAAACCCGACGCATTCGCGATGAGCAGGATGGCATCGTCTTTGCAACCGCTGCAGTCGAGATTCGAGAGGCTGAGCCGCGTTGGAGTGGAGTGTCTCGCTTGAAGAAGGATTTCTCGTGCACGTAAAGCGTTACAGATATCAAGGTTTGCCGACGTCATCCGTTCTGCTCGCCGCGGTTGTGCTCGCTAGCGCGGCTTGCGGACAGAACGCCGGTGGACAGTTCGACCAGGGCCGCGCAGGGTCGACTGGCCAATCGTCGTCAGGTGCGGGAGCATTGCCGTTCAGCACCGGGGGCTCGACGTCGACCGGTGGCGGAGCAGCGCTGGGCGGCGGTGCCGGAGGGCTCACGACGACGGGTGGCGCCTCGGTCTCCGGCAGCGCAGGAGCAACTGAAGCGGGTGGCAGCCCAACGGGCGTGGGCGGTGACGCAAGCCGTGATTGTCCCGCTGCCGCGGAGGCGAGCCTATTCGGCGGCCCCGTCGACCATCAGGTCGCCGTCGCGTGGAACGTTGTCCAGCGGACGATCAGCCCGATGGCGTACGGGATGAACGGCTTCAACGCGTTTGACCCGCTGCAAACGTCTGACCCCGCGTATTTGGCCAGCGTCCTCCACATGAAGCCGGGCATCGTGCGCCTGCACAACATGGCTGCTATCGGCGACAGCGCGCAAAGTCCGGGAGGCTGGATCGACAGTGTCGCCAAGACCTGGGATGCCCCCAAGATTGCGAAAGCACTCAAGCCCCTGGCCGACGCGGGCCTGAACCTCATGATCAACATCCCTCACTGGCCAGACTGGATGGATACCAACAGTGATTTGAAGCTCGACTCGGACAAGTTCGATGCGTTCGCCACGTTGATGGCTGATCTAGTACGCATCGTCAACGTAGAAAATAAGCTCAACGTCAAGTACTGGGAGGTCACGAACGAGCTCGAATACCGCTTCGAGCTGCTCACCAAGCCCGAGCAGATGAGTCAGGTCGTCGACCTGTACAACCGAGCGTGCAAGGCGATGAAAGTGGTGGACCCAACGATCTTGACTGGTGGTCCCGCCACCTCGCGAGCGGATCTGAAGGACTTGGTGGGGCGCTTCGCGCGCGGCACCGCGTCGCAAGCGAACCCCACTACGTTGGATTTCTTCACGTTTCATTCCTATGGTGGCGACGGTCGGAACTCTGACGACGACGCCTACACCGCTGCGGCGAAATGGGTGGGCGGGTACGGCTCCTCACTCTCGCAGATCCTGGCCGACGCGAGCCCTGCCCGGAAGATCCCGCTTTGGTACGACGAGTTCGCCGTAACTTACGACTGGCAGAGCAAGGATCCGCGCACCACCAGCAACAAGGGCGCCGTGTGGGACGCGTTGGCCATCACCAGCGCGCTCGACAACGGAGTTGACTGGACCTCAAGCTGGAACGAAAAAGACGGCTTTTATGGCAAGATGGACCCGGACAACAAGCTCCGTGTCACCGCTGAACTCTACTACCTAATGAACAATTGGCTGGTGGGGCAACGCGTCGAGAGCAGAAGCGACAAGCCGGATGACGTCGCGGCATTTGCGGTCGCAAACGGTGATCGCCACGCTGTGTTGCTGATCAATCGCCGCGATTCCGCGCGCGTAGTTGGGGTTGCGATGTCGGGCTGGACACCGAGTGCGACCGAGAGTGCGGTCGTCAGCCAGATCGATGCCACTGGCTTTAGGCGCAACACGGCGGCCTGGGCCAATCTGTCGCAAGGGCTCAATCTGCCCGCGCACGCTGTCGTGTTGATCGCCAGTGCCGACCCTCAATGTCTGTAATGCAGAACGACGAGCAGGCCACGGAAGCGAACAAGCAACTCAGCCGTGGCATTTCTTGTATTTCTTACCACTGCCGCACGGGCACGGGTCATTGCGACCGACCACGGGCGGGTTGGCCTTGGCTTCGGCGTCGGCTTCGAGCTTTCGCGCCTGCTGCAAGACCTCGTGGGCTTCCGACTCGCGGCCTTGATCCATTAAACAGCTGGCGACGCGCAGAAGTGCCTCCAAGCGCTCGGACGAGGTCTTGGATTCGATGACGGCGCGCCGGTAGTATGCTTCGGCGGCTGGCAGGTCGCCGAGCGCGCGATGCGTGTCGCCGGCTTTGCTTTCGACGAGCGCCGCGTCACGCGCGTTCGACAAGTTCGAATCCAGCTGCGCCAAAGCCTCTTCGCGGCGGCCAGCCTTCGCCAACACGATCGCCAGATCACCTTGCATCAGCTCCGGATCGACGAAAACGAGGCCTCGCGCCAACGCGATCGCGCGCTCGTTTTCGCCGGCTTCGGCGAGCTGCAGTGGCAAATCGAGCAGCCGCACGGCGAGCGAGCGCTCGAGCAACCATTCGTTCAGTTCGAAGAACCGTGCGCTATTTTGGCCGACCGCACTGAGCAGCGCCAAGCCGGCGTCCGCCGCCGCACCCGCGAGGGGCGCCGTGTCTCGCGGCGCCGTCAGCACTGACTCGTCGTCCAACTCATCAAGCTCATCGTCGAGATCGAGGAACTGCTCGGCCAACGGCACCAATTCGCCCAGCTCGGATGGCTCGCCTTCCGGATCGTCGTCGTGCGTTAGCTCGCTGGTCGGCGCCTGACCCACGGACTCGACTAGCACCGCCGAGGCAAGCGGCATTTCAACGTCGTTGACGGCGACAACCGTCACCGTGAAGTGCTGCTCAGTCCCGAAATCGAGCAGGTACGCGAAGCTCTTACCGGGCGCGAGCCCGAGGCGAAATAGCAGCGCCCGTGACGTGCTGCGTCCGTCGCTACGCGGATCCCAGTACGCCGTTTCCTTGTCCCAATACCGCCCCGACAAGAAGAACGCATGCAAGTGCTCGTCGTCGAGTCCGTACGCTTCCACGATCAGCTGGTGCAAATCATCCAGGCTGCTGCGCCCATCCACCGCGAACACGCGCCGCACCTCCGGCACGTCTTCCGGACTGATCGACAGACGGTAAGTGCGATGAGCCATGCCGGATAGGCTTCCGTTACGTCTTCTGCCGCAGATTGAGCCACAGGCCCACACCTGCCGAGGCGGCAGCCGTTAGCGCCCAAACCGCCGGCAAGTCATGCCGGAGGAGGAAGCCCATCAGCAGCGGCGCCGTGATCTGCGCCACGCTCGTCAGCGACTGCGTGATGCCGAGCACCAGCCCCTGCTCGTCGCGCCCGCTGTTGTGGGTGATCTGCGCCGTGAGTGCCGGCCGCAGCGAGCTCTGCCCGAACGACGACAACGCCGAACTGCCGAGCAGCTCCGGCACCCGATACACGACCGCCAAAATCGCGTAGCTGAGGCCGAAGCTAGCGAAGCCGGCGCGCGTCAGCTTGACCTCGCCGTAACGCTTCACCAGCCGCCCGACCAAGCCACCCTGGAAGATGATGCCGAGAAAGCCAGCGAACGCGAACACGTAGCCGACCTCTTTCACGCCGAACGGCGCGCCGTGCCAAGTCAGGCGGCGTTCGGCGAACAGCGCAAAGCCGGAGGTGAACATCGCGAACGCAAACGCAAACGCGAAGAACTGATACAGCAGCGTCCCGAGCTCGGGCCGGGCAAAGTACTCGCCGTAGCGGCCCCAAGAAAGCAGCGTCAAGCGTTTGCCGCCAGGCCCACCCGCACCGTCCGGCAGTTGCGGCCGCGCGCGCGGCAACAGCACGGCCGTGGCCAAAATGCTGAGCGCCGACAAGCCTTGCGCGGCGTAAATCGGGTAGCGGTGCCCGTACTGCGACAGGTAGCCGGAGATCGCCGGGCCGATCAGAAAGCCGATACCAAAGGCGATGCCGATGATGCCGAAGGCTTTGGCGCGATTCTCTTTGGCCGTGACGTCGGAGACGTACGCTTGTGCCAGCGACAAATTGCCAGCCGTGCTGCCGTCGATCGCCCGGGACACGAACACCATCCACAATGACGTCGCACGGCCGAGCACGAAAAATCCGATCAAGGTACCGACTTGGCTGATCAACAGCAGGGGCTTTCGCCCCGCCCGGTCGGCCATTTGACCCAGCAGCGGCCCCGAGACGAGCTGGCACGCGGCGAACGTCGCCACCAAGAGACCGATCTGCATCGTCGACGCGCCAAACTCCTGCGCGTAAAACGGCAGCAGCGGCAAGATGATCGTCATGCCCAAGATGTCGACGAGCACGATCAAGAAAATGGGCAGGAGCGCGCGCCGTTCGGCCTGACTATCGGTGCTCAAATGGGCTCGTTTCGCAGACGAGCGACGTTCTTCCGCGTTCCAGGCGGGCAATCAAGGTTTATTGCGAAATGGTCTAGTTCTCCCCGGCGGACGCACCCGGCGGAGCACGGAGGAGAACAAGACTATTTCATAGTGTGAAACATGCATTCGCAGATGGAATCCCAGTCGACCATGCCGTCGTTGAAGGGCCGGCCGCAGAAGCTGGAGTGGCCATCGTCGACCTCGACGCCGTCATGACCGCCAAGACGGCAGAGATCATTTTCGCGACCGACGTCGGCGGCATCTACATCTTGGAGCGCACCGCTAAGCCGTTCAGCATGCTGGCGTTCGCGCACGTCACCGGCACAAAAAACACTGGCGCGAAGGCGCTCGCCGGCACGCCCTGCAAGCTCGGCCTCGCCAAGCCGTAGACCAGCAAACCGCCGGCCCAGTGAGCGCGAGCAAACAGGGAGACAGCTGATGATTCATCGCATCTTGCCCGAGCGAGCGGGGACAACAGGAAGGCGGGAAGACGGGAAGGCCGAGATTTAGGGTGGGTGGTACTGGCAACTGGACGCAGGGGGATCGCGATTGGGCCTCAGGCGCCTGCTCGAACAA
>JBBSAB010000133.1:0-20693 GCA_038252755.1 Polyangiales bacterium
CAGGCGCCTGAGGCCCAATCGCGATCCCCCTGCGTCCAGTTGCCAGTACCACCCACCCTAAATCTCGGCCTTCCCGTCTTCCCGCCTTCCTGTTGTCCCCGCTCGCTCGGGCAAGATGCGATGAATCATCAGCCGCCTTCCTGTTGTTCCCTGCTCGTCCTCCGAGATGCGGGGAAATGTAGGCAAAGTTGACGCGGGGAGACGATATCGAGGCGTGACCGAAATGCGAGACGCTTGTTGACGGGTTTAGCCCCCGATTGCTAGCGTTCGCGGGCAAATAGGCGGTCTCAGAGAGCCTCCAAAGCATCGAGGAAGGCAAGCGGTGGCAAGCACCAAAGGTTTCGAGAAGTTTCGCTCCCTGGCGCTCAGCGTCGGCCTCGTGATGACCGCTTCCGGTTGTGGCAACGCGCTTTACGCCATCTCGGCGAATTCCGCGTCGACCAAAGTGGAAGAGGCGCGCGAGCTCGGTGCGGAGCAGTACGCCACCTACGACTTCTACTTAGCGACGGAGCATCTGCAGAAGGCGCAGACCGAAGCGTCTGAGGCTGACTACAGCGATGCTGCAAACCTCGCCGAGAAGGCTGAGGAGCACGCCGACAAAGCGATCCGCTTGGCGCGCGAAGCGCACCGAGGAGCCGGACGATGAAAGCGGCAGTCACCTGTCTGTGTGGGTTCGCGCTGATGGTCGGATGCTCGCAAGGTCCGCAGCTGCGTGGAAAGATCGCCGGGCTGAGCGACATCGTCGAACAAGCCGAGCGCAACGGCGCGATTCGTTGTGCACCACGAGAGCTCGCTGTGGCCAAGAGCCAGCTCGAGTTCGCGACGCTCGAGCTTGATCAAGGCTTCATCTCGAAAGCCAACGGGCACCTCTGGAAAGCCGAGCCGAACGCGCACGCAGCCTATTTCCTGTCCCCCCCGCAATACTGCGCGGAGCGCGGCTTCCAGGTGATTCCTGGTCCCGGTGACCGCGACGGCGACGGCATCCTGGATCCGAAGGACAAGTGCCCGGACCAGCCCGAGGTTTATCAAGGCTTCGAAGACATCGACGGATGTCCGGACGATCCTGACACCGACGGCGACGGCATCACCGACTCCAAAGACTCGTGCGTGCTCGAGCCCGAGGACAAGGACGGCTACCTCGACGACGACGGCTGCCCCGAGCTCGACAACGACCTCGACACCCTCGCCGACACTGCCGACAAGTGCCCGCTCGAAGCCGAAGATCCGGATGGCTTCGAAGACGACGACGGTTGCCCCGATCCTGACAACGACAAGGACACGGTCCCCGACGTCAAAGATCAGTGCCCGAACGAGATCGGCTCGACTTCACAAGAGCCGCTGGGTTGTCCGACCAAGCCTGCGTTGGTTGTCGTGACCGACTGTGAAGTGAAGATCACTCAGCAGATCCACTTCGAGTTCAATAAGGACAAGATCCGACCCGAGAGCTTCCCGGTCTTGGACGCGGTCGTTGAAGCCCTGCAGAAAATTCAGAGCATCAAGATCGAAGTGCAGGGTCACACGGATAATAAGGGTGCGGCTGCGTACAACAAGAACCTGTCCGACCGCCGGGCCAAATCGGTCATGAAGTACCTGCTCGAGCACGGCATCGAAATCAGTCGATTGGCGTCTCACGGGTTCGGGTTCGAGCGGCCCTTGGTCGACAACAGCACCGAACAGAACCGCGCGCTCAACCGCCGCGTTCAGTTCGTGCGTACTGAAGGCGTGAAGGAAGGTTGCCCGAAACCGTCCGGCGGCTGATCGCCGGCTGGCAGCCCTCCTTTCCCCATTTTTCCCGCGACCGCGGGCCCTGATTCACCCCAGCACCGCCCCAAGAGGAACCCACGTGTACCGTCGCTTGTCGCTCCGACTGCTCTGTCTCCTGCTCAGCCTAGCCCTGCCGGCTTCTGCCCAGTTCACCCGCGACAACGCGGCGAACAAGAAGATCGACGAGGCCATCAACGAGCACTACCTCGCCACCGATTTCGACAAGGCCGAAGGTGTCCTGACGGGCACCGTCCAGGCTTGTGGGGACAAGTGCAGCCCGCAGGTCATCGCGCGGGCGTGGATGTACGTCGGCATCGTGCGCGGCAGCGGCAAGAACGATCAAGCCGGCGCCAAGGAAGCGTTCCAAAAGGCGATCTCGACCGATCCGCAGGTCAAGCTCGACAGTGCGCTCGCCACACCCGAGACGCAGAAGACCTTCGACGGCGCGGGCGGCACGGGCGGCTCCGCTGCCGCGCCGGTGCCGACGGCGGCCGAGCCGGCAGCGCCTGCGGCTGGCGGCGGTGAAGACGAGGGCCCGGGCGGCATGAAGTGCTCGCCCGACGCGATGGAGGTGCAGACGCGCCGTCCGATCCCGGTTGAATGCAAATCGGATGAAGAGGCCGCCAGCGTCGAACTCCGCTACAAGCCGTTCGGCGGCGAGTGGAAGACGGTCAAGATGACCAAGAAGGGCGACAGCTTTCGCGGTGAAGTGCCCTGCACTGACACCAAGTCAGCCGGCGACCTCAAGGTCTACGCGCGCGCCAAAGACGCAGCGGGCGAGACAATCGACAACTGGGGCTCGAAGAACAAGCCGATCAACTACACGATGGGCGAGTCGGTCACTGCTGAGCCCCCGGCCTACACTGGCGAAAAAGCTCCCGATCGTTGCGCGGACTCGTCGGAGTGCCCGCCGGATTTCCCGGGCTGCGGTGGCGGTGCCAAGCGCGGCAATACCGATTGGGGCGGAAAGTGCGAAAACTCCACTGAGTGTAAGCAGGGCTTGCTCTGTGAAGGCGGCGTTTGCGAGACGGCGCCCAGCTGCGAGACGAACGCGGACTGCACCACGGGCGTCTGCACGGCTGGCAAATGCGACGTGGGTGACGACGTCGCGAGCTCTGCCGGTCCGTACAAGAAGAACTGGATCGGTCTGCATTTCGGTCTCGATGTCGCCGTGATCGGCGGGTCGAACGTGTGCGGCTCGGGCGGCGGCTACGAGTGTTACGACGCCGGCACCACCAACTCGCCGTATGGCGGTCCGCCCTACCCCGGCACCGGCATTGCGACCGGTACCGCCATCGGCACGCAGCGCATCATGCTGGCCTACGATCGCGCGTTCACGCCCAACATCATGGCCGGTTTGCGCGTCGGCTACGCGCTCGGCGGCGGTCCACCGGCGATCACGCACTTTGCCGATCCGACGATCCCCGGCGACACCAACAAGACGATCGCCTTCTTGCCGATCCACGCGGAGGCCCGCGTCAGCTACTGGTTCGGTCAGGGCGCGCTCGGCAAGAAGGGCCTGCGCCCATACATCTTTGCCGGCGGCGGTATGGCGCAGGTCGACGCCAAGGTGCCCGTCACGGTCTACGACTGCAGCCAGCCCGACGTGAACGGCAAGCCGCCGGCATCGCCGGATTGCGAGCGAGCGGCGCCAGGCGTTGACCAGGCGACGCTGAAGCAGCGCCGGATCGACGCCTGGAAGAAGCTGGGACAGGGTTTTGCTGAAGCTGGTGGCGGCGCGGTATTCGCCTTCACCACGCAGATCGGCATCCAGGCCAACGTGAACTTCATGTACATGCTCGGCTCGTCGGGTCCGGTGATCGAGCCTTCGCTCGGTCTCGTCTACGGGCTCTGAGCAGCAGCGCGGATTGGGGCTGGCACGAGCGCATCGCCAAGCCCCGCACCGACCGGATACGCCAACAGTACCCCCGTCAGCAGGCGCGCTGCGGTCCAGGCGCCGTGGAGACCGAATCGTTCGAGCACGACGTCGGTCAGCATGAGTCCGGCGGCGACGGCGACCCAAAGTCGTAACGCCGCCGGCGCGAGCCGTGGTCTCCGGAACAACGCGCCCAAACCGAGGCCGAAGTAGATGCCCGAGCAGCGTGCGCAAACTGCGAGCGCCACGCCGAGCACGATCGGGGTTCTTGTCGGATCACGCTGGCAGTGCACGTCGAACCACGCGCCGAGTGCACGCTCCAGCGACACGCTCGGCGCCCAGCAGCGCGACGCGAGCGGCAGGAGCGGCCAAAACGCCATTGAAACCAACACGCCCAGGCCTAGCCATCGCACGGCTCGCACCGCACCGAGGCTCATGCGCCCTTGGTCGGTAGCGCTCGCCCCATGTGCTTGAGCACCAGCTGCAGATCCGCCCACACGTCGCGCTTCGCGGCGGGGTTGCGTAACAGGTACGCAGGGTGAAACGTGGGCATGACGGCGATCCGACCTTGGTAGAGCCGCCAGCGGCCGCGGATGCGGGTGATGCCTTCCGCGGTGCCAAACATGCCCTGCACGGCGGTCTTACCGAGCGCCACGATCACCTGCGGCTCGAGCAACGACAGCTGCTCGGTCAGATACGGCATGCAGGCGTTCATCTCTTCCGGCTCGGGCGTGCGGTTCTTGGGCGGCCGGCACTTCACGATGTTGCAGACATAGACGTCGTCGCGTTCGATACCCATCGCTGCGATCATCTTGTCGAGCAGCTGACCTGCCGCGCCCACGAACGGGAAACCTTGTTCGTCCTCGTCGGCCCCGGGTCCTTCGCCGACGAAGCACAGCCCGGAAGAGCCGTTGCCGCGGGCGAACACCGTTTGAGTGCGTGCCTCGTGCAAGACGCATTTCGTGCAGGCTTTGACCTCGTCCGCGAGCGCCGTGAGGCGTCGCGAGCGCTCTTCAGTTGGGAGTTGGGAGTTGGGAGTTGGGAGTTTCGGGGCCGGTGGCGGACTGGGTGCCTTCTCGCGAGGCGCTTCAGCTGGCTCGGACCTGGCCGGCTCGACCGAAGGCGGTGCGGAGACCGGAGTCCGGAGCTCCGAACTGCCAACTGCTAACTCCAAACTGCTCGGCGGCAACGCCGACGAGCCGCACGCTTGCTGCCATTCCGCGTGCGCGCGGAGCGCTTCGGTGAGGAAGCGGAGCTCGGACGGTGGGTCGAGCTCGGCGGTCATGGGTCAGTGGTGAGCGGCGAGGAACCGTTCGGCGTCGAGCGCAGCCATGCAGCCGGTACCGGCCGCCGTAACCGCCTGCCGATACGTGAAGTCCGCCACGTCACCGGACGCGAACACGCCGGGAATGTTGGTCTTCGTGCTACCCGGCTCCACCTTCAAATAGCCGTTCGGGTGCATGTCGAGCTGGCCTTTGAACAACTCGGTCATCGGCGTGTGGCCGATCGCGACGAACAGCGCGCCCACGTCGAGCGTCCGAGTAGCGCCGGACTTCAAGTCCTTGATCTTGAGGCCGGTGACCTTGTCTTGCGAAACATCGAGCACCTCGGTCACTACGTGGGAACGGAGCACGGTGATCTTCGGATTTTCCATGACGCGCTTTTCCATCGCCTTGGAGGCACGGAACTCGTCACGGCGATGTAGCAGCGTCACGCTCTTGCAAAGCCCGGAGAGGTAGCTCGCTTCTTCCATCGCGGTGTCACCGCCCCCGACCACGGCCACGTCTTCACCGCGGAACAGCGCGCCGTCGCAGACCGCGCAGGCGCTGACGCCTTTGTTCTTCAGGTGGTGCTCACTGTCGAGGCCGATGTAGTTGGCGCGCGCGCCAGTGGCGATGATGATCGTCTCAGCCAGGTGCAGGATGTTTTCGTCCTCACCCACCCAGACTTTGAACGGCCGTTGCGAGAGGTCGACCTTCTGCACGTCGGCGGTGATGATCTCGGTGCCCTGGTGCTCGGCCTGCTGCCGGAAGCGCAGCATCAGGTCCTGTCCCGACACCGAGCTGGGGAAGCCGGGGTAATTCTCCACGTCGCTCGTGAACATGAGCTGCCCGCCCGGAATCAGCCCGCCCGCGTTGAAGCCTTCGACGCACAACGGCTTCAGATTCGCGCGCGCGGCGTAGATGGCCGCGGTCAAGCCAGCGGGGCCAGAACCAACGATCAGGACCTTGTGCAAACGAGGATCAGACATGGACGAAGGCTTCCTTGCAGACCCCAGAACCAGCGTCAATCGTAGCGCTGGGAGTTGGCAGTTGGCCGTTGGCCGTTGGCAGTTTTTCGCGTCGGCGTGGGGCCGCTTGCGGTCTCGCGAAAGGCCACGCCGCTCTCGACCGATTGGGTTTGCGCGCTGATGCCCGCGAGTTGGGAGGCGCCGAACCTACCAACTGCTAACTGCCAACCCGTCCGCGTTAGTCCTTGAGTGGTGTGGCCTTCAACGCGGCTTTACCTTCCTTGATGTACACGCTGAACTTCACGCGCTTGGCGCCGTGGCGGGTCATCAAGGTGTCGCGGTTTTTCTTTAGCGTGGCTTCGAACTTCTCGTAAGTGAAGCCGTCGGTGTTCTCGCCGCACTGCTGCTTCAAGGCCACGAAGTCTTGGTAGACGGCGCGCCACTCGGCAGGCTCCGACGCCTCTGCGCCCCACGCAGCCGTGGCGGGGCTGCCGCTCGACGGAGCGTCGCCCTGTGCCTCCATCGTCGAGTCCAGGTTGACCGCGCCACGCGTTGGTGGCGGTTTGGGTAGGCGCGGATTGCTTGGCGCCGTCGGCAACCCCTTGGGCGTGATGACCGGCGCCGTGTGCGGCCCGGAGCCGCCGGAGGCTGCCGCCGGCATGTTCTCACCCGGAAAGCTAAACGCGCTCATCTGCGGCTCGGCTGGCAAGTCTCCGAGCACCTCCTGCAAGTCGGCCGGACCGCGCCGTGGCCCACCACCCTTGGCCAAGATCTTGTCGACGCCGTCGTTCAAGTCGGAAGCGATCTTGCGGAACGCGCCGCGGAAACGGCTGGGCTGCAGCTGATCGCTCTCACCCTTCGCCAGCTTCAACACCTCGAGCCGGAAGTTGTGAATCGGCCGCGTGTGCTCGAGCACGCTGAAGCCGATGCCAATGATGGCGGCCGCCAGCGCGATCGCCACCGCCAGAGCCACGTTGGCGTTGGCCTTGTCTTGGTCGTCGGCGGTCTTGAAGAAGCCAAACGGCCCCGCAACGGCCTTTGGCTCGCGCGCAACGGCGTAGCCGGCCCCGAGCTTCCAGGCCTCGCCCGGCAGCTTCGAGTACTGCACGCCCACCATCCCGGCGATCGTGCGGATCTTGCTGCGTCCCTTGGCTTGGTACTCTTCGTCGCTCTCGAGCGACGAAAAATCGCTGACGATCTGATCGAGCTGCGCCGAGTTGAAGGACTCCGGCGCACCCGAGGACACGCGGGCGCCCGCCGTGTAGAAGGCGATCGCCGCGCCGGTTCGCGCCGACAACTCGCGCGCGAATCGGTCGTCCAGGATGCGCGCCCCGACGATCGCACCGGCCGGAAGCTGCGATGTATCTGCCTCGACCGGCCGCGCAACGACGCGATAAATTCGGTCCAATACCAGGGTATCGTCGCGAATGTAGCCGCGCAGCGCGTCAGCCACGACCGGGTAACCACCGAGCTCGAAGTCCTGGTTGCCGGACGCCTGCTCGTAGCCCAAGTGAGCCACGACACGCCCGTGCTGGTCGACCGCGAACACGGCGTCGAACGCTTGGTCGGCGGGGATGGTAGCGCTCACTTTCTTGAGCGCCGCCAAGGCCTTCTCGCGCGCCTCGTCCGGAACCTTTTGATCGTTCTCGCTCGACTTGGACAGCGAGCGGGCGACGTCAGCGTCGACACCGAACGAGATCAGCTGAGCTGAGCGCTGCCGAGCGTCATTGCTCAGGTACCAGTTTACGACCTGGCTGTCGGACGAGAGCGCTTCGCCCATCGCGTGAGCGCCCTCGCGGTTGTACATGCTGGTCGCCAGGAACAAGAGAAACGTGGCGACGCCGACGAGCAGGCCCAAAACCACGTACCAGAAGCGTGAAAGCAGCATGATTTACTTGGAGCCCTTAGTGGCCTTGGTAGCCTTGGCGGCTTTTTCGTCGGCGGCCTTCTCTTCGGCGTCGGCGGTCTTTTGATCCATCACTCGAATCACGGCCCTGAGGTCCACGTCGGCGGCATCCACCTTGACCGGGACTGCGTCACCGACCTTCTTCCCCGCAAAAAATGCCTGAACCGTGTACTCACCTGCCTGCTCCACGTTGACCGCGAACTCACCCTTCATCGACGGGTAGCTGATGCTGGCAACGTTCGGCTCAGCGACGATCCACATCCGCAAGCTGGGCGCAGCTTCGTCGCGGATCTCGTAGACGCCCGGGGTCGCCGGAGTCCAGTCGCGCGTCGCGCCAACACCTTGCTCGGCAGCCGCGAATGTTTTGATGTCGACGCCGTACAGCCGATGCTTGAACGGGTCGGTATTCTGAAACGTGAGGCGCGTGCCAGGCGTGACGACGATCGTCACGGGCGAGGTACGCCCGCCGCCGACCCGAATCAGGATCGGCTTCGGCGCGGGCTGCGGCGTCGCAGCGATCAGCGCGACGCACAGCTCCTTCGGAATGTGCGGGAACGGCCGCCGAAACTCGGCGCGCACCGTCGGCACCGGCTCACGAAATGAAAATCCGTGGTTCGACGAATCATTCGCTTCGGCCCAGACCGGGTTGCGCAGCAAGCGAAAGCCCTCGAGGCGTCCCTTAACGTGTGCAGCGTCAGCGCTCGCAGGCGCGACGAGCAACGTGAGCAGCGATAGGCAAACCCCTGTACCCCAACGTGGCGATAACCGAGACCAAAGCGTGCTCATTGCCGTGGCACGGTAATCTGTACCAAGGCGAACGGGCTAGCGAAAAACGCCAGCCCGTTCAAGGCAACTTACCACCTGGGCCGCGAGTTAATGGATGTAGTCCGAACCCCTAGCGTAGCTAGGTGGGAGACTCTTATTCCCCGGCTTCTGGCTTCCCGGTGAGAAAATCCGGGCTTGCACTCCACCAGAGACTCGTCTCCCGGTTCGATTACTTATCGGGATTCGTTACTACGGACTCGCGCGCCCTGCAGAGGGAGCCAAGTCCGATCTTATGGATGCGGAACGGATCCGTCAACGGGCACGCCGAGGTGAGACTGCCGAAAACTGGGCCAAACTCAGCAAAGTTTGCACTTTGGCGACATGATCGAGTCCGGCAGTCACGCGGGCCCCGCCGCCCCCGCCCCGCATAACTCTTCCGGCCCGACGCCCGCGCAGGCTCCGGCGACCACGGCCGGCTCGCCGGGAGCTTCCGCCAAGGGTTTGTAGTCAGGCGCCAATGCGGGTGAAGCGCGGTTCGTCGGCCCGGGTGTTTTGGCCGAGCTGCTAGCTGAAGCGGACACCGAGGGCTTCCTCACTGTCCAGCTCGACTCACCCGGCCCCGGCCATCGCGGACGGCTGGGAGTCATGATCGAGGCGGCCATCGAGCACGCCCTCGAACGGCGCGGGGCCTGCCCGCCCGGCGTAGCGGCTGCGACCGACCTGGCGCTGTCGCTTGCCGATCAGATGTACCGCGCGCGACTGGTCGAGCTGCGCGGTGTCGCGCTCGGCTTGGGCACGCTCGGCGGCATGGCCGACATCGACCACACGCTCGACACCGAGGACAGCGCAGTCCTGCGCTACCTGCTCACCGCCGCGGCGCTCCACCCGCTGCGCCTGTACCTGAACGCCGCCGACCGCGGTCTGCGCGTCTTCACGGTGCCGATCGCGCTCCACGAGCTGATGCCCGGTAGCGCGCCACACGCGATCGTTTGCCTCGAGACCGCGCAGCCGCCGCAGGTCGCCCCTGCGGTGGCCCGTAGCTCCTCGGCAATGGAGCAGACTCAACAACCGCCGCAGGTCGCGCCGGCAGAGTTCGACGAAGAGCAGCTCGAAGCCGCAACTCTGGTGCCGCCGCACGTCCAGGTCGCCGAGACGCGGGCCGCCCGCGAGGTGCTCGAAGCGCTCACGCCGCCGCCGAGCTCCGAGTCGGGGATCGATCTGTCACCCCCGGATTTGGCGGCGTTTTCGACGCCTCCACCGGTGGTGGCCAAAGCGTTGCCACCGCCGCTGGCCGAGGACGAAGCGCCGTTCGAGCCGAGCCCGATCCCGCCGGAACCATTCGCGCGCGGACCGCTCTACGCCTCGGCTCCTGCCGACTGGCGCGCATGGGCTGACGAGTTGACGCTGGCGCGCGGCCCGAAGCCGCTGAGCGTGATCGAGCGCATGTTCGTGAGCGCTTACGTGCCGCTCGCCGACGCAGTAGCGCGCGGCATCGGCGACGCTTCCGCCCGCCAAGTGTTGACAACCTGGGCGACGTCGTTCGAGCAGAGCTACAAGGAAGCGTTTGCCGCCCTGCGCGTGCGCGGCAAGCGGCCGAGTATGGTGCTCGACATTCCCGAGATCGCGCTGCGCATCGGCCGCCTGCACGGCGCGCGGCGCGTGGAGCTGATCGCCGTAGACGGCATGCGCTTCGATCTCGGCTTGCGCGTCGAACAGCGAGTGCGCTGGCGCATGGCACAGGAAGTCGCGTTGACCGAGCGGCTGCTGCTCTGGAGCGCGCTGCCGTCGACGACCGCGGTGCAGCTGGAGCTGTTGGGCCGCGGCGCCGAGGCGCTCAAGACCTGGACCGGCGAGGTTTCCACGGAGATTCCGGTGGCTCGCGGCCAGAACGCGCGCACCCCGCGGCGGGTCAAGGTCGGGCACCGTGATCTCTTGAAGCTCGACTTGGTCGAAGCGCGCTTGATGGATCCGGGTGGCAGCGAGGCCGCGCGCCTCGACGACCTCGCCGACGAGCTGGCCGAGGTGTTGTCGGCGCAGCTGGCGCGCCTGCCGGCGCGCACGTTAGCGATCGTGTTCGGCGACCACGGCTTCAAGCTCGACGCGATGGACTCCGGCACGACCTCCGCCAAGAGCGGCGGTGCGTCACCCGAAGAGGTGCTGGTGCCCGCCTTCGCGTGGTTGGTTGGCGGCGTCCATTAGCTCCGAGGTCCGAGCTCCGAGCTCCGAGACGAGAAACGCGCTGCCGCCTTCTCGCTCTCGCTCTCGCTCTCGCTCTCGCTCTCGCTCTCGCTCTCGCAGCTCGCTCTCGCAGCTCGCAGCTCGCAGCTCACAGCTCGCAGCTCACAGCTCACAGCTACTCCTCGGCTGTCACTGACGGCGCTTCGGCGTCGCCCAGTAACTGGTCGAGCTCGCGCTCGCCGCGGTCGATGGGGCCGGCGCTGCGGCGTTTGAACCATTGGACGACGTCGTCGAACAGCGCGTAGAACACGGGCACGGCGACTAGCGTCAAGAGCAGCGACAGCGTCTGCCCGCCGATCACGATGCCGGAGATGTTGCGGTTGTTGCCGGAGCCGATGCCGCGCGACAACGCCAGCGGCACCATGCCAGCCACGAACGCCATCGTCGTCATCAAGATCGGCCGCAGGCGGTCGCGGTTCGCCTCCAAGATGGCATCGAGTCGATTGCGGCCGTTTTTTCGCAAATGGTTCGTATGATCGATCTGCAGGATCGAGTTCTTCTTCACGACGCCGAACAGCACGAGCAGACCGAGCGCCGACATCAGGTTCAGGCTCTGCTTGAAGATGATCAAGGAGATCAGCGCGAACGGCACGGTCAGCGGCAAGGAGATCAAGATGATGAACGGGTAAAGCCACGACTCGAATTGCGCCGCCAAGATCAGGTACATGAAGACGAACGAGAGCCCGAAGGCCAGCATGAAGCCGGTCGCCAGCTCCGACGAGGACTTGGAACGTCCGGTCGGCACTAGGCGGTACGCGGGCCCGGTGTGCTGCTTCTCGAACGCGGCTTTGACCGCCTTGACCACGTCGCTCTCGCCGAAGCCGGGCGCCACGTTGGCCATGAATGTCACCTGACGCTGGCGGCCGAGTCGGTTCACCTGCGAGGGCCCGGTGCCTTCAGTCACGTTCACCACCGACGACAGCGGCACGGTGCCGTACTTGCGTGACGGTACCGTCATCAGCGCGACGCCGCTCACGTCGCGCCGGAATTCCTTCTGCGCACGCAGCCGAACGTCGTACTCCTCACCGTGCTCGGCGTACGACGACGCTTTGACGCCCGCCACCAGCATGCGCAGCGTATCGGCGACGTCGGAGACGTTGACGCCCAAGTCCGACGCGCGGTCGCGGTCGATCGCCACGCGCAGCTCGGGCTTACCGGTGATCAGGTTGGTGTCGAAATCCACCACAGCCGGGCTCTTTTTGATGTCCGGGCTCATCTTTGCCGCCAGCGCCTCAAGCTCGTGAAGATCGGGACCGGCGAGCACGTATTGCACTGCGGCCGACGACGCGCCGGTGCTGATCGCCGCGACCTCGGAGACCCTGACCCGCAAGTTCTCAGGCAATTTGGCCAAGATTTGCTTACGGGTGATGTCCATCAACTGCAGCTGAGAGACACCGCGCTCGCGCGGATCTTTCAGGGCGACATACACCCCGGCCAGGTTTTGAACCTTGGCGTCGCCGCCCGCGACCGTCGTCACGGTGTGCACCACCCCTGGCAGCCGACGCACCTGCTGCGCCACGCGCTCGGAGATCAGCGCGGTCTCATCGGCGCTGGTGCCTTCCGGCGTGCGAATGTCCACCTCGAACTGGCCCTGGTCGTCGACCGGGACGAAGCCGGTCGGCACGTGCTTGATCAGCTGCGTACACGAGCCGAGCGACACGCAGCACGCCACGACCACCACCCAGCGGTGGCGCATGCACCAAGCCAAGATCACCATGTAGACGCGCTCGACCGGGCGGTAGAACCAATCGACGATCCGGCTCAACCCCTGCCCCGGCTTGTGGCCCGTCCCGCCGAGCAGGCGCGCGCTCAATGTCGGAGTGAGCGCGAAGCTCACGAACATCGACACACCGACCGCGAACGCCATCGTGTAGCCGAAGTTCTTCAAGAAACGGCCGGGGATGCCGCCGACGAACGCCACTGGCACAAAGACGGCCATCAACGACAGCGTCGTCGCCAGCACTGGTAGCCCAATTTCGCGCGTGGCGAGCAGCGCCGCCGGGAACGGTTTGACGCCCTTTTCCTCGATGTAGCGCACGATATTTTCGAGCACCACGATCGCGTCATCGATCACGATGCCGACCGCCAACGCCAGCGCCAAGAGCGTGATCATGTTCAGGGTGAAGCCCTGAAACCACATCAAAGCGAACGTGCCAACAATCGAGATCGGGATCGAGATCGCGGCGATCAACGTGCTGCGCGCGTTGCCGAGGAACAACAGCACGACCGCGGCTGCCAACAGCGCGCCGACGACCAAGTGTTCCTTTACCGCGCCCACGCCGGTGCGAATCGAAGCCGAGTTGTCGCGTACGACCTCCAGGTTAATGCCGGCCGGCAGGGTCTTCTTGACCTCGGTCAGCCGCTTCAGGACCGTGTCGACGACCTCGACGGTGTTGGTGCCGGATTGCTTGCGCACCGACAGCGTGACGGTGCGTTCGCCGTCGTAGCTGGCGATGCTGGTCAGCTCTTCCTCGCCGTCCTCGACCACCGCGATGTCGCTGATGCGGACGCTCGAGCCGGCGTCGTTCTTGACGACGATGCGTTCGAGCGCATCTACGGAGCCGACGCGCCCCGCGATACGCAGCGTGACGGCTTGCGGGCCCGTGTCCACGCTACCGCCCGGGGTCGTCAGATTCTGCGACACCAGCGCCCGCTGCACGTCGACGGCGCTCAAGTTGTAGCCGCGCAATTTGACCGGATCCATGCGGACGTGGATCTGCCGCGCGCGCCCGCCGATGATCGTCACCTGCCCGACACCCGAGATGCTCTCGATCTGCCGGCGCACGCGTTTGTCGGCGATCTCGGTAACCTCGCGGATCGGCAAGCTCGAACGAAGCGCGATCAGCAGCACCGGAATCGCCTGCGGATCGACCTTGCTGATCACCGGCGGATCGATGCCGCGCGGCATGTCCTTCATCACCAAGCTGACTTTGTCGCGCACGTCTTGGGCGGCGATATCGCTCGGCTTGTCGAGCTTGAACGCGATCGCTACTTGCGAGAAGCCTTCGCTCGACGTCGAGCGCAGCTCGTCGATGCCATCGACGGTGTTGACGGCACCCTCGATCTTGTCGCTGATGTCGGTCTCGACCTCCTCCGGCGCGGCGCCGTCGAGCGTGGTGGTGACGAGCACGAACGGCAGGTCGATATTGGGGAATTGATCGAGGCCGAGCCGCGTGTATCCAACGCCGCCGAGCACCACGATCACCAACATCAGAACGCCCGCCAAAACCGGGCGTCGGATGCAGACTTGGGCGAGCCACTGCATGCTGATTGCTCCTTGGGCGCCTAGCGCACCTTGCGACCGTTACCCAAGCCAGTTAGGTCGGAGACGACGACCTGATCCGCGTCCTTGACGCCACCGGTCAGCGAAACGCGCTCACCGACCTTCGGACCGAGCGCGACGATCCGCTCTTCGAGCCGACCGTTCGCGACCACGAACACCCGCGATTGGTCGTCGAGCTCTTTGAGCGAGCGCGCCGGCACGCTGGGCAAACGCTGCATGCCAATCGTCAGCTCGACGTCGGCGAACATGCCCGGGATCAGCGCGCGGTCGGAGTTGGGCACGATCGCCTCGGCAACGAGGTCACGCGTGGTCGCGCGCAGCGCACCGGAGACGAAACGCACTTTGCCTTGGAAGCGCCGTCCGACGTAGGCCGCGACCGCGAAGCTGACGTCAGCGCCCTCTTTGACGTTCGCCACCTGCGCTTCGGGCACCGTGATTTGGAGCCGCAGCGGGTCGACCGACACGATCGTCACGACGCGCGAGTCCTGACGAACGAATTGCCCGACCTCGACGAAGCGCTCGGTAACGACGCCCGCGAACGGCGCACGAATTAGGCCATCGCCCACGTTTTGTGCGGCCAGAGCCGCGCGCGCCGAAGCCGCCTGCACGTTCAGCGGCAAGGTCTCGCACTGGCCAATCTTGGCCTGGTACTCCAAATCGCTGATCGCGCCTTTGGCCTTGAGCTGCGCGTAGCGATCGCACTCCACGCGCGCGAGGCCGGCCTGGGCGCGGATGCTGTCGACCTGAGCGCGAGCATCAGCCGCCGAGAGCGATGCCGCCCGTGTGTCGAGCTTGGCCAGAACCTGGCCGGGCTTGATCTGCTCGCCACGCTCGACGGACGTCGAGAGCACACGACCGTTGGCGTTGGCAGCTAGATCGGTTTCGCGATCACCCTTGAGCGTACCGGTGAGCCGGAGCGTGCGCGGAACCTCGATTATTTGCACGGCCTCCGTCTGCACACTGACTGGCGCTTCCTCATGCACGGCGCCCGCGGCGTCGACGGTGTTGCCCTTACAGGCCAGGCCGGACAGAGCTGCCAGCGCTCCAACCAGCGCACAGGCAGTCCAAGACAGAGGCGAAGAGCTAAAGCGGGAGCGTGCGTTCATGGAATTTTAGAGCGGCGTCAGCGCGGCCTTTTATCGGTTACTGGTACGCCGGCGGCGAGCCGCAGCGAAGCGCGAGCGAAAGCCAGGTCAGCGTCGGCCTGAATTTTGGCCGAAACGGCCAGAAACGCGTCGCGCTGCGCTTGCGTGACGTCGAGCTGGGTCGCGACCCCAGCGGCGTAGCGATCAGACGAAAGCGCCGCTGCGCGAGTCGCGGCCTTGGATTGCGCGGCCGCGGCGCGGCTCTTGGCCACGCCGGCTTCGACGCGCCGAAAGGCTTCGAACGCGGCGTCCTCGGCGCCGCGCTTCGTGCGCTCGACACGGACGCGCTGCACCTCGAGCGCGGCGCTCTGTGCGTCGCTGCTGGCGAGCGTGCCGTAGTCGAGCTTCCACGCCAGGATTAGTTGCAGTGTGTAGGCGCTGTTGCGACCGCTGAAGCCGGTGGCGTTGGTGCCGCGCTCCTGCGCCGAGCCCGTGAGCGTCGGCAACAGCGCGCGACTAGCGGCCTTACGATTCTGTTCCGCGGCTTCACCGAGTTTCTGCGCGACGTGCTGGCTGGGCGCCACCGCCGCTAGGCCGAGCCAATTGCCGAGCGTGCCCTCGCTGCGCAAATCATCTTCCGGAAAGCCATCAGCTACCTCGGGCGAGAGGCCGCTGAGCGTCCCCAACGCGCGACCAGCCAACGCCGATCCGAGCTCGGCATCGGCCAAATCTTGCTCCGCACGCGCCACGCTGGCGGCCGCGCGCTCGTGGTCGAGATCGGTCGCAGCACCGGCCGAGCGTCGATCGTCGACGTTCTTGAGGTTGGCTTCGGCGGCCTTGGTCGACTCGCGCGCCGAGCGCACCAGCGCGTCAGCGCCCAGGAACTGATAGTACGAGCGCGCCACGCTGCGTGAGACGTCAATCGTCGTCGCACTCTTCTGCTCGTTGGCACTTTCGGCCAACGCGGACGACGCCTTGTAGCGGTGGTAGCTCGCCAGATCGATGATCGGTACCTCGAGCTGCAGGAAGGCGTCGAGCTGATTGAGCGGGGTGATCACCAACTTGGCAGCTGAGCCCGGCAGCTGCACCGCCGATTCATACTGGTTGCGCGTGTACACGCCGCGCGCCGAGAACGACGGCAGTAGGCGCCCGAGCGTGGCGTCGGCTTCGGACATGCGTTGATGCACGGTCGCAGTCGCTTCGCGCGCGTCGAAGCTCTGCGTCTTGGCGCGCTCCAGAAACAAATCCAGCGGTTGGGTGGCCTGTGCGCGCCCTGCGCAGAGCAGCGCCAAGGCCGTCGCGCTCGAAACCCAGCCTAATCCATAGCGTTTCATCACAATCTTTCTCCGCCCCGGGCTGGAACGGCCAGCGCCTGGCCACCAGGTACGACCCCTGAAGCCAGCAGCACATCGACGACTTGTTCGGCGAACTCACGGTGGGTGAACCGGCTGCGCGGCTCGCCGACGAACAGCTCGGTCATACAGAAGTGATGCAGGCTGCCGATCAGCATGCGCGCCATCACCTCCGGCTCGCTGCGATGCAAGCGGCCCGCGTTCATCTCCAGCGCGAAGAAGCTGCACAGCGCGCCGAGCACGCGCTGGTAACGCGAAGAACGCTCCGAGCTGCGCTCCGCGCACAGGTTCTCCGGATTCGACCACGACATCATCATCACCGGCATCGCCACGCGCCCGACGGCGATGAAGCGTTCCGCAAACTCAACCAGCGTCCCGCGCAGGTCGCCCTTGCCGGCGCGTGCCGGCAACTCCTCGACGACTGCGAGCGCGGCGTCGGGGTCGAAGTTCATCGCCGCCCGGAACAGCTCCTCCTTCGACTTGAAGCGATGGAAGATCGTGCCTTCGGCGATGCCGGCGCGGCTCGCGACCTCCGAGGTGGTGGCGCGGATGCCCAGCTCCAAGAACACCTCGCGCGCGACCTCGAGCAGGCGCTCAGTGGAGATGACCGGCGGCCGGCCACGCGACCGGCCACGCGCGGGTGTTTTTGCGGCGGTTTCAGTCTGGGCAGCAGGCTGAGGTTTGGAAACGGGGAGTCGGGACAAGGTGAGCCACGGCTTTCTTGAGTACGGGCTCACATAATGCGGAGCCCCCCAACCGCAAGCCCCGCGAAGGGTAAGAAGCGTTAAGCCAGCAGCACGACCGCGCTCTCGACGTGGCGCTCGGACGCCAGAAAGCGCGCTGAAAGCTGCTGGCCTTGGCGGAACTCGGCCGACCAGTCGACGCCCAGCTCGAGGGTTAGCTCTCCGACCAATCGCTCACCCGCGGTCCGGCCCGTTGCAGCCACGACCCGCGCGGCACTGAAGTCCATGAACTGCCCGACCAGCGGGTACAAGCATTTGTACAGGCTCTCTTTGGCCGAGAACGCGAACGTCACCAAGTGGTGCTCCGGTGCGGTCAGACCAGCAGCCAGGACCGCGCGCTCTTCGTCGCTGCAGATGCGCGCGCGCAGCTCGTCTTTGGCGGCCGGGCTCATCAAGCGCTCGGCGTCGATGCCAAGCGAACGCACATCGCTGCTGCGTGCCACCGCGCACAACGCACGCTCGGCGCCGTGCGTGATCGAGCCGACGATCTGCGCCGGCCAGCGCGGGCTGCCGTCTTGATTGCGACCCGGCGCGCCCTCGATTCCCAGCGCCGCGAGCGCACGGCGCGCCGCCCAGCGACCGGCCAAAAATTCCGCGCGCCGCTTGGCCACCGCGCGCCCCGGCATGCCTTCGACCTCCAGCGCACCGAGCTCAGCGATGATCGCTTCGTGATCGACGACCGCAAACCCGGCGCTTGCAACAGCTAACCCGAGATCGAGCTCGAGCGGCTCTACCGTCAACGCACCGGCCACGCTACTCCGGATCGATGAGCGCGCTCGTCGTGGCGCCGCTCGGCATCGGATTCTGCTCCTTCTCGAGGTAGCGAAAGATCGTCCGCGGATCGACGCCGAGATCGCGCGCCGTTTGAGTCCGGTTGCCGTTGTTGCGCTCGAGCACTTCGAGCACGTAACGCCGCTGAAAGTCTTCCTTGGCCTTCTCGAGCGGCACGATCGGCTGCTCCGCTTCCGGGCCCAGATCGAGATCTTCGGGACCGAGCAACGTACGGTCGCACAGCACGAGCGCCTTCTTGATCCGGTTCTCGAGCTGGCGAATGTTGCCGGGCCAGGCGTATTTCTTGATCGCGGCCAACGCTTGCGGCGCGAAGCCACGCACCGGGCTATTCAGCTCGTCGGCGTGCTTACTGAGCAGCGCCTTGGCGATGATGAACACGTCGTCGCCGCGGTCACGCAGCGGCGGTAGCCACAGGTTGACGACGTTGAGCCGATAATACAGATCTTCCCGGAACTCTCCGGTCTTGATCATCTCCTCGAGATTGCGATTCGTGGCGGCGATGATGCGGATGTCGCACTTCTCCGGCCGGTTGTCGCCGACGCGGATCACGACGCGTTCTTGCAGCGCACGCAGCAATTTCACCTGCATCGGCTGCGGCAGCTCGCCGATCTCGTCCAAGAACAGCGAGCCGCCGTCGGCCTGCTGGAACTTGCCGGCGCGACTGGCGATCGCCCCGGTGAAGGCGCCCTTCACGTGGCCGAACATCTCGCTCTCGATCAGGTTCTCGGGGATGGCACCGCAGTTGACGGTGATGAACGGCCCGTTTTCGCGGTTGCTGCGCCGGTGCAACTCACGGGCGATCAGCTCCTTGCCGGTGCCGGTTTCGCCGGTGATCAGCACGTTGATGTCGGTGCTGGCCACCTTCTGCAGCTTGCGGAAGACCTCGAGCATCGACGGACAGCTGCCGATGATTTCACCGAAGCGCTTGTCGGACAGCTCGGCGCTCAGCTTCTCTTTGTCGGCACGCAGCGCCGACAACAGCATCGCGTTCTGCAAGATCAGCGACGCTTGCGCACCGAAGATCTGCAACAAATCCAGCTGCGGGCGTTCGAACAGATGCTTAACCTCGTCGTTCGCGACGTACAAAGCGCCAATCGCCTCGCCTTGGCTCAGCAACGGCACGCACATCACGCTCGACAGCTTGAGCGCGATCACGCTCTCGCTCTTGCCGAAGGTGGTGTCGGTCAAGGCGTCGCTGACGATCACCGGCCGACGCGACTCGATCACCTGCCGCACCATGCTGTCACTGATCGCACCAGACGCATCTTGAATCGCCTCGCGCTGCAAGTTCCGCGAGGCGCGCACGCGCGGCACGCTGTCTTTGGCGTCACCCGGATCGACGAGCAAGACAACGCCGCGACCGGCGCCGGTCAGCTCGATGATCGCGTCGAGCAGCGCTTCAAGCAGCTCATCCACGGAGCGACTGGTCATCAAGCGTTCGCTGAACGCCTGCAGGCGGCGAATGCCCTCGATGTCGCTCTTGTCGTTCTTCTCGCTCTTCGTCTCGGTCGAGACCGTCGAAACCTCGGTGAAAAAACTAAAGCCCAGCTGAGCTTTGCCGAGCGTGAAGCGGTCGCCGTTGGCGAGCCGGGCGCGGCGCTTTTTCTTACCGTTGATCAGGATTTCGCCGTCGCGGTCGAGCTCCTCGAGCTGAAAGTCTCGACCGTTGAAGACGATTTGCGCGTGGTGGTGCGCCACACTGGCGTCCGGCAGGTGGATGTCGTTGCCAAGCGCGCGCCCGAAGGTCGTGACCGGCTTGTGCAGCGCAGTCAAAATCGGCGGACCATCATTCGGGAAGTAGCGGACCGTAGCCATCCAGGCGAAAAGCGTATCAGAACGCGCCGCGCGGGGCAGCGGATCAGGCCGAAAGGACTTGATTTTCCGGTACGCCGGCCGCCGCGCGCTGCAAAAGTGCGGCGGCGCAGGGCCGAACCACCGAAACGCAGCGCGGCGTTTTGGAGCTCTTGCCGTTGACGTTCGGGCAAGACGCCGAAGGCCGACGCCGCCAGCTGGTCGGCCGAGGTTGGCGCCGGTGCTGCGGCGGCGCGGTCTGGGCTCGATTGGCTGGCGGCCCTAGCGAGCTCGTTCTGCAGGATGCCGCTCACCTGCTGGGGCGAGCGTTCGAGCGCCCAGCTCACGAAGCGCCGCGCTAGCCCGGCGCGCCGGGTCTCGTCGTCGGCGACGGCGCGAGGAGCCGCTGCAGCACGGGGTGGTGCGCCGCGTCTCGTCAACCATCGCTTGGGTCGTGAGCTAGACGAGCTGGGACGGAGCACCGAGCGACTGCGACTGCAACTGCAACTGCCGCGCGAAGCGAGCGAAGGCAGCAACCGAGGCATGTTTCATCTGTCCGGTCACAGCACTTCGACGGATTTGAGCATTTCAACGACGAATGACGCGCGGGGTCGGATCAGCGTGATGCGCTGCCAGTGGTGGCCCATCTTGATTACGGGCGGGGGTGAATCGAACGTATCGCCGACCATCAGGGAGGCGGCTGATGATTCATCGCATCTTGCCCGAGCGAGCGGGGACAACAGGAAGGCGGGAAGACGGGAAGGCCGAGATTTAGGGTGGGTGGTACTGGCAACTGGACGCAGCGGGATCGCGATTGGGCCTCAGGCGCCTGCTCGAACAACAGAAATCTTCCCGCCTTCCCGCCTTC
>JBBSAB010000134.1:0-19964 GCA_038252755.1 Polyangiales bacterium
GAAGGCGGGAAGATTTCTGTTGTTTGAGCAGGCGCCTGAGGCCCAATCGCGATCCCCGTGCGTCCAGTTGCCAGTACCACCCACCCTAAATCTCGGCCTTCCCGCCTTCCCGCCTTCCCGCCTTCTTGTTGTCCCCGCTCACTCGGGCAAGATGCGATGAATCATCAGAAGCTGCGGCGTGGCAGCTACAGATGACTAGGCGTGCGCGCGCGGTAGGCCTTGGCGTTTCAAGGTGCCGAGCAGCGTGCGGATTGGTGCGTCGAGCGGCGAAGCTTTGCGGAATACGCCGCTCCAAGTGCGCGGAAAGCCGCGCTTCGTCAGCCGCACCGCCTCGAGCTCTCCGCGCTGGACGCGCGCGGTCAGGGTAAACCCCGCCAGAATGCTCACGCCCATGCCGGCTTGCACCAAGTCGAGCACGGCTTCTGTCACCGGCAGGCGCAGCACGCGCTTCACGCCGCCGTGCTCGCCGAACAGCACCTTCTTGACGCGGTCACGCTCCATCGCCGAGACGTTGTTCTGAATCAGCGTCTCTTCCGCTAGATCGCTACCTTCGACGAATTTCTTGCGTCCGAGCGCGTGGCCCCGCGGCACTGCCAGCACCAGCTCATCCTTGAACAGCGGCACGCGCGCGAAACCGCCCTTGGTTGGCGGTGTGACGCACAACACCAAATCGCAACGGTCGTCCTGCAAGGGCTCGTCGGCGTTGCCGACGATGTCGCTCTGCAGCACCAGATCGACCTCGGGGTGCTCGGTCATCAGCGCCTGCAGCGCTTTCGGTAGCCAGTGATACGCGGTGTAGCATTGCGTGGCGACGCGCAGCTTGGGCCGGTCGCGAAACAGGCCGCGCTTGAGCTCGAGCTCGGCTTGCAAGAGCGGCAGTAGCACCTGCCGCGCTAGGTCGACCAGCTTTTGGCCGGCGCCCGTAATGCACAGCCGCCGGCCTTGGCGCCGAAACAACTCCAGCCCGAGGCGTTCTTCCAGGCCGCGGAGCTGATGGCTGACGGCGGATTGGCTCAAGTGCAGCTGTTTGCCGGCCTGGGTCGCGCCGCCGGCTTCGGCGATGGCCTGCACCAGGCGTAAATCACGCGTTTCAAGCGATCCGGCGTTCGCGGCAGTCACATCGATGAGTAAAGCTGATGGATGGACCAAAATCAATGCGCGGCGTGCATGGCTGCCGTGATCCGTGCCGGGTGTCTCTTCATGAGTAGCCGTGATGGTTCTCATGAAATCATTGCGTTTCTCTCATAACCCGTCGAGCGCTAGCAATCAGCGCATGACGTTCACGCCCAAGCTCTACTTCTCGCCCGGTGCCGTTTCGATGGCCACCCACATCGCCCTCGAAGAGGTCGGCATCCCGTACGCGCTCGAGCCGGTGCTGATCCGTGAAGGCCAGCAGCTGACCGAGCAGTACCGTCGCATCCACCCGCTCGGTCGCTTGCCTGCACTCGAGATCGAGCCCGGGGTGATCTTGACCGAGACCCCAGCGCTGCTGGCCTACCTGGCGGAGCTGGCGCCGGCGCTCGACCTGTTGCCGCGCAACGGGCTTGAAGGCGCGCGTGCCAACGAATGGATGAGCCTGCTCGCCAGCGCCGTCCACGTCACCTTCATCAGTTTCTTCCGGCCCGATCGCTACACCGCGGACGACGCGGCGCGGGCGGCGCTCAAGATTGACGGCAAGCAGCGCTTCTTCGACATGCTGCGCTACGTCGAAGGTCGCCTGCCCGAGCAGGGCTTCGTGCTCGGCGAGCGGTACTCGTTGTGCGATGCGTACCTGACGGTATTTTTCCTGTGGGCGCGGCGCTTCGAGCTGGCGACCGAGCAGCTGCGTCGTTACGGGCGGCTCGCCGGCAGCGTGCTCCAGCGCCCCGCTGTGCGCCGCGCCCTCGAGCAAGAAGGCTTCGGACACCTCTATCAAGCCTCAGCCTAGGCGGGTCGCCGCGTTGTCCGGCGTTTTCATTTCTGATCATCGATTTTCAAAAGAAGCCAGACCGCCGGACACTGACTGGTTATGCGGGATGTGGCTGGCGGCTTCGCCAAGGCGGAGCTCTATCTAGGAATCGCGGCGCTGCTCGGAACGCTGTCGTGTACTGGCGTTGTCGGCGGCGAAACGCCGTCTGGCTCAGGCGACGGTACCGGCGTCGACAACCCGGGAACCGGCACGACCGGAGCTCCGATCAAGCCCGGTCGCGGCGAAATGCATCGCCTGAACTCGACCGAGTACAACGCCACGATCGGCGACGTGCTCGGTACGACGCTCAAGCCCGCCAACGCCAACTGGCGCGGCGGCGAGATTGAAGGCTTCGACAACGTCGCCTCCGTGCTCGGCATCGACGACACCCAGTTCGGTCTGTATGTCGACGCCGCTGAGCAGCTGGCCAACGACGTCTTCGCCAACCCGGCGCTCAAAGCCAAGTTCGTCACCTGCGCCAAGGCCGACGACGCCTGCGTTTCCGAGGTCATCTCCAAGGCAGGTCTGCACATCTTCCGTCGCCCGCTGCGCCCGGCAGAGGTGACGACCTACCAAAAGGTCTACGCCGCGGCCCGCAAATTGGGCCAAGATCACGATGGTTCGGTCAAGGCCGTGCTCTGGTCGCTGCTGTCCAGCGCCGAGTTCCTGTACCGCATCGAGCTACCGAAGGGCACAGCCAAGCGCGCGCTGGACGGCTTCGAACTGGCGTCACGCTTGTCGTACTTCTTGTGGAGCAGCGCGCCCGACGACGCGCTGCTCGACGCCGCCAGCAAGAACGCGCTCAGCAAGGACACCGACGTGCAGGCCGCTGTCGACCGCATGCTTGGCGACGTCAAATCGACGCGCTTCACCGAGAGCTTCGCGGGCCAATGGCTCGGCGCGCGCAAGGTGGCTTCGCACGCGGTCGCTCCCGAGCGCTTCCCGATGTGGACGCCGCCGGTGGCCAAGGCGGCCATGAACGAAATGTACATGTACTTCGAGGAGTTCCTGCGCAACGACCGGCCTTGGACGGATTTCTTGAAGGCCGACATCAACTTCGTGAACACCTCGCTCGCGCCGCTATACGGCATCACCAGCACCAGCAATGATCTGGTGGGGGTGATGAATACGACCGACAAGCGCGCGGGTTTCCTCGGCCTAGCCGGATTTTTGACGCTTACGTCGATGGATCGCCGCACGTCGCCAACTTTGCGCGGCAAATGGGTACTCGGCAGCCTGCTCTGCCAAGAGGCACCGCCGCCCCCCAAGGACGTGCCGAAGCTGGAGGTCGGCGGCAAAGATCTCGACAACGGCAACGTTCGGCAGATCCTCACCGACCACCGCGTGCGGCCGGACTGCGCTGGCTGCCACGCCATTTTCGACCCGTTCGGCTTGGCGCTCGAGAACTTCGACGCCGTCGGTCGCTACCGCGACAAGTACGGCGACGGCTCGGCGATCGATCCCTCGGCGACGCTCAACGGCGCGCCGTTTCAGGGCCTCAGCGGCGCCGCCGACGTCGTCACCGCCGACCCGGCGTTCAAGAGCTGCTTTACCCACAAGCTGTTCACCTACGGCCTCGGTCGCAGCCCAGCGGGCGACGACGCCGCGTGGATCAAACAGATCGAAGGCCAATGGGAGCATGGTGACCTGACGATCAAACGGCTGATCTCGAGTGTCGCCGGGTCGGTACCGTTCCGCAATTCAGGAGACGTCAAGTGAGCTTCCGTAGCAGCAGTCTGAAGAGTCGGACCCTCTCGCGCCGCAACCTGCTCCGCGGAGCAGGCGTGGCGCTCACCTTGCCGTGGCTCGAGTCGCTTGCGCCACGGCTCGCCGGCGCGCAAGCGGCCACACCTGCGCTGCGTTTCATCCCGATTTTCCTGCCCAACGGCTCCGCCGAGGTCTGGACTCCGGGCGGCCAGGGCAACGCATGGACGCTCAGCTCGGTGCTCGAGCCGCTCGCTGCGCTCAAGGCCAAGACGCAGGTGATTACGAACCTAGAAAATGGTTCGTCCTTCAACGCCAACGGCGGCGCCAGTGTCGAGCCGAGCCATGGTCGTCAACCCGGCGCCTGGCTCACGTGCACAGATCCAGAGAGCGTCGCGAAGCGCCTCGGCGTCAAGGAAGCCAACGGCGTCTCGGTCGACCAGATCATGGCGGCTAGCGCGGCATTCAAAGGCAAGACAATCTTGCCATCCTTGCAGGTCGGTCTGTCCACCGTGTACGCGGCGTGCGACGGCAAGCAGTGCTCCAACAGCCGCAGCGTGTCGTGGAAGACCGAGACGCAGCCGATGTACAAGCAGGTCGATCCGTTGGCGGTGTTCAACACCATCACCGGCAGCACACCAGCCATGCCCGGCGGAACCCCGGTCGACGACGCTGCCGCGAAAGCGCGGTTGGCGTTGAAGAAGAGCGTGCTCGACGGCGTGCTCGAGAACGCCACCAACACGCGCGCGCTGCTCAGCTCTGCTGACCAGCAGCGCATGGACGAGTTCCTCGCCGCGGTGCGCACGGCGGAAATGCAGGCCATCGGCGTGTCGGCTGGCATGGGCGGCATCGCGGCGAGCGGCTGCCAAATGGCCGTCAAACCGACGATGGCCACGGTCACGCCCGACGGCATCAAACAGACGACCGGCACCTACAACAAGGGTGACCACGCCAACGCCATGAACGCGCTGATCGTGATGGCGCTGCAATGCGACGTGACGCGCATCATCAGCTACATGCTCGAGGACGAACGCTCGGAGTTCACCTACGACCACGTGCCGCGCCGCAAATTCTCCGCCACCGCCTCGACCTCCGATATGGGCAATTGCGGCAACTACCACGGCAGCCAGCATGGCTCGCAGGACGAGTTTGCCACCATCTCGTGGTGGAACGTCGGCAAGGTCGCCGAGCTTGCTACCAAGCTCGACGCGATCAAAGAAGCCAACGGCCGCAGCATCCTCGACAACAGCGTGATCTTGCTCGGCGGCTGCATGCACGGCGCCGACCACTCGTGTGATCGCCTGCCGACCGCGCTAATCGGCGGCGGCGGTGGCAAGCTCCACACCGACCAACACGTCGTCTACCCGAAGAAGCCGCTGCGCGATCTACACTTCACGTTGATGAACGACGTCTTCGGCGTCGGCGCGACGGACTTCGGCACCAGCCCTACCGGCAACAAAGTCGGCAAATTGCCCGAGATTCTGAAGGCGTAGGGCCGCCGATAGAAGTGGGGCTGCCACGACGCAGCCGCCAGCCGACCATCGTATTCGTCTAGCTTGCGCGTCGCGCCATCAATTATCGGTGCTGCAATCGAGATTGAGCGCGCACTTTCCGTCGCGACAGCTGCGGCTCGCGCAGTCAGAGGCTCTGCTGCACGCCTCGTCGAGGGCCTTGGTGCGGGTGCAGACTTTGCTGTCGATGTCGCAGTACGCGTTAACGGGGCAGGTGGCCGAGAACACCGTTCCGTAGCGACACTCTTCGCCGACCAGCGGGGATTTACGGCACTCACCGGTCGCGGGCTTCACGCCGGTCGCGCTGCTGATGCGGCAATACTCACCGTTGGGGCACTGATCGGGGGTCGAATACGTGCATGCTGCGCCCGACTTGGCCTTCGGTTGGCAGCGTCCGACCACGATGCCGTTCTCCAACGTCGTCGCGCACACCAGATTCTCTTCGCACAGCAGGTCGTCGAGGCTCTCGCACAGCTCGCCCTGCTTGACGGTGCGGAGTGAGGCGCGCGTGGCGCAGGTGCCCGTGTCATTCACGGTATTGTCGCCGAGGCCGGCGCAGACGGTGTAGCCGCGGCAGGGTTGCTGCGCGCTGCACGTCTCGCCCAAGCCGACGCTCTCGACGCAGTGACCGGCGTCCTGCAGATTGGTGATGCATCTCAGGCCGTCTGCGCAGCCGCGCGGGGTGCAGGTATCGCCGGCTTTGCCGCGTGGTGCGCACGCGCCTGGGCATTGACCCTCGGTGGCGCAGTAGCCGTTGGCGCATTCCAGGTCGAGCGAACAGCTCGGGCCGCTTTCCGCGCATGGCCCCGGTTTCATGAACTTGCCAGACGTCACTGTCGTTTGGAAGCTCACACCTCAAGGCCTGAACACGTTCGACGTCGGCGACCCCTGCAGCATCAACGGCAACTTCGACGCCGGCCAGACGCTTCACTGCAGCCGCGGCTGAATTCTGGGCGCGCGGTCGGTCGTGATAGCGTCGCCTTTTCGCGATGCTTGCAACGTTTCGCTTTCTTGCCCTGGCGCTGCTGGTCGGATGTGGCTCAAGCACGGTCGTGAGGGCGCCGGTGGCTAAGCAGCGGGCGGTGCCGTGCACGGCGGTGCCAAGCGCGCCGGCGCCTGCGGTGGCGGCGTCCGCGGTGGCGGTCGCTCCGAGCCCACCGCCCGCGGAGCCTGATGTCCCCCGTGACCCCGCCGCGCTCGCCGTCGCGTTCGATTGTTTCTCGACGTTGGAGGAGAAGCGGGCTGAGTCGCTGGGCGCCTGGCATTCGGGCGGCCCGGACGGCAGCGCCTGGAACGTCGAGGGCGCGCCGCTGCGCTGCGAGCTGAAATTCAAGGCACCGTGCGCCGGTAGCGCAACGCTGTGGGTGTTGGGCAACACGAAGCAGTTGACCAAGCGCGACGCCGCGGTGAAGGTGGGAGACAACGTGCTCGAGTGGCAGCTGCCCGCGAAAATTTGGGATCACGCGCTCGAGGGGACGACGGAGCCGTACAGCGTGCTCTTGCTCGCGGTCGGCGGCTTTCTGACTTGCCCGCTCGATGGCACCGTCGACCGCTATCATTTCGCGGACGCGTTCATGGCGGGGTTTTCTGGTGGCGAATGACGCGGTGAAGCCGACTGGCTGGCGAGGCAGCTGGGTCTATTCGCTGGTCGTTTGGCTGGTGATGACGCTGTTCGTGGGGCCGCTGCTGTTGGCGTGGAACCTTTGGGATCCGCTCGACTACTCACCGTACTTCGTGTGTTTGGCGGGCGGGGCGGCTGTTGCGTTCGGGGTCTGGCGCCTCGACAAGCTGCTGCCCAGCACGGTGCCGCCTGGCTTTCTGCGGCTTGCCGTCATTTGCTGGCTGCCGTGCTTGGCAGTCGGGGTGGGCCTCGGGACGAACATGCTGTTAGATGGTTCGCCAGCCGCGACGCACGCCGCGGTATTCCTCGGCTACCACCACCCGCAAAAGGGTCCGAGGCGCGTGCGCTTCGCGTCGTGGCGCAAACCGGGCACCGAAGAACGATTGACGTGCAACGCCGGTCGAAGCCGAGTCGTGTGCCTCAACCTGAAGCCGGGCGATCCGGTCACCGTCACGACGCATAGCGGCGCGCTCGGCTGGGAATGGGTCGAGCGAGTCGCGCCGCGCTGAACGTCGTCTTAGCGCAGCCCGCTCAAAAACGGTCCCACTGTGGCTATTCCGCCGCGCTCGAGCACGCGCAGGGTCTCGCTGCCGACGACGGCGATGTCGGCTTTGCCGCGCAGAAAGTCGACGTCGGCCTTCTCTTTGACGCCGAAGCCGACGGCGAGCGGGAGGGTGGTGGCGGCCCGCGCGCGTGCCAGGTAGCTCGACAGCTCGGCCGAGAACGCGGTGGCGCTGCCAGTGACGCCTTTGCGCGCGACGCAGTAGACGAAGCCGCGACCGTAGTCGGCGATGGTTTTCAGGCGCTCGTCAGTCGTGTTGGGCGAGTAGATGAAGATCGGCGCGAGGGCATTCTCTTGCATCGCAGTCAGATAGTCGCCGGCTTCTTCAGGCGGTAGATCAGGGACGATCGCGCCGCGCAACCCCGACTCTTGCATGCGCGCCACGAACCTACTGACGCCGCGCTTGAACAGCACGTTGTAGTAGCTCATGAACAAGAACGGGATGTCGAAGCGCCGCGCGACCTCGGTAGCGACCTCGAAGCAACGTTCGACGGTGGAGCCGGCGTTCAGCGCTTCTTGATTGGCGCGCAGAATCACCGGGCCGTCGGCCATCGGCTCCGAGAACGGGATCTGCAACTCGATCAAGTCGACACCGGCCTGCACCATGCTTTCGACGAGTCGCAAGCTGGTGTCGAAATGCGGGTGGCCGAGCACGATGTGCGTCATCAGCAGGATTTCCTGCTTTTGAAGGCGGTCTTTCAAATATTGCTCAAGCACGACGGTAGCCCTCCGCCTTCTTCTGGATGAACGCTTCCCACAGTGAATCTTTGAACGCATCGGCGATCGTGAAGATGTCTTTGTCACCGCGGCCCGACTGATTGATCAGGACGACGTCGCTCGGCGACAACGTGCCAACCTCCTTGAAGGCTTGCGCAAACGCGTGTGACGACTCGAGCGCCGGGATCAGCCCTTCCTTGCGAATCGTCAGCTTCAAAGCTTCGACCACTTCGGTGTCGGTCGCGGCTTCGAACCGCGCGCGCTTGGTATCGTGAAAGTGCGCCAAGATCGGCGATACACCGACGTAGTCGAGGCCGGCCGCCACGCTGTGCGTCTCGTTCATCTGCCCGTCGTCGTTCTGCAAGAAATAGGTTTTGTAGCCCTGCGCGACGCCAATCGACGCATCTTTGCTCGACAGCCGAGCCGCGTGGCGGCGTGTGTTCACCCCGTCGCCGCCGGCTTCGACACCGACTAGTTCCACGCCCGGATCATTCAAGAATCCGCTGAACACGCCCATCGCGTTCGAGCCGCCGCCGACGCAAGCGTAGACGCGCTTCGGCAGTTGGCCGGTGCGGTCGAGAATTTGTCGGCGCGCTTCCTGGCCGATGATCGACTGAAAGTACGTCACCATTTCCGGGAACGGATGCGGCCCGCACGCGGTACCGAGCACGTAGTGCGTGTCGTCCATGTTCGACACCCAGTCGCGAAAGGCCTCGTTGATGGCGTCCTTCAGCGTGCGCGAGCCGTCCTTCACCGGCACGACCGTCGCGCCCAACCGCTCCATCCAGAACACGTTCGGGCGTTGCCGTTCGACGTCGACCTCGCCCATATAGATCGTGCAGGCGAAGCCGAACTTGGCAGCCATCGTGGCGGTCGCCACGCCGTGCTGCCCGGCGCCGGTCTCGGCGATTACGCGCTTCTTGCCCATGCGCTTCACGAGCAAGCCTTGGCCGATCACGTTGTTCGCCTTGTGCGCGCCGGTGTGGTTCAAGTCTTCGCGCTTGATGTAGATGCGCGCGCCGCCGAAATGCTGCGTCAGGTTCTCGGCGAACGTCAGCGGTGTTGGCCGGCAAGAATACGTGCTCATCAGGTCCGCGTACTCGTTCCAAAAGCTCGGATCTTGGCGCGCAGCTTCGAACGCCAGCTTCAGCTCCTCGAACGTGGCGTGCAACACCTCGGGAATGAACGCGCCTCCAAAGCCCTCGAAATAGCCGCCTGCGGCTCGAATCGACTCAGTCATGTCGTGACTCTGCTCCTATCGTCTGCGAGAAAACTAGCTCTTCGGTGCGGCAATACAGCTCGCCGAACACGGCGCGCGGCGCGCGCGGAAAAAATAGCGACCGCTTCACCAGCAGCACCGGGGCGCTGGCCTCGAGCCCGAGCGCCTGGCGCACGTCGTCGACCGGCACTGCGACGCGGAAGCTCTGCTCAGCGTGCGTCGCCTTCAAGTAGTACCGCTCTTCCACGACGCGCGACAGCGACACGCCAGCCAGCGTTAGCCGCTCGAGCCCTGGAAACACATCCGGGTCGAAATACAGCCGCTCGAGCAGCACCGGTTTTTCGGCGACGCTGCTGACGCGCGTCACCACGAACGCGCGCCGCTCGGAGAACGGATTGTCCGAATCGCTCGTTACACGTCGCTCGCTGACTTTACCCAGTAACGTCGTGCTCAGCTCGAGCCCACCGGCGCGAAAGCTCGACAGCGTGCCGCCGAGCGAAAACAGATCGACCCGTCGCGGCGCGCTGCGGACGAACGTCCCGGAGCCGCGGCGCCGCTCGATCAGGCCGCGCTGCACGAGTAGCTCGGTCGCCTGGCGCACCGTTGGGCGTCCGATGCTGTGCTGCCGCGCGAGCTCCGGCTCGGACGGCAGACGGCCTCCTGGCTCCAAAGCCCCACTGGCAATCTCGCGGCTCAACAGCTCGGCGAGCTGCTGGTAGAGCGGCAAAGGAGATCCGGGATTCAGCATCGATCCTGCCGCCGAACGCTCCCCCATTACTTCTAAGTTGTCAAGACAACTTTACATATTGCCACCAAGCGCACTCAATCGTCGATCCTCACCACTCACCGCTTGCTTAAGCATCCCCGCGCAACGGCCGTTATCGACGGGCAAGGGCATGTCCTACATCGCGCCACTCGAGCTGCTGACGGATATCGCAGGCTCCGTCACCTTCGGCTGGGCGGACGAAGGCGTGTACTACGCGCGCTTCAGTCGTTGCCTGTCGGCGCGGCTCGGCGCGGCGTTCGCCACCCATTTGCGCTCCTCGTTGCCAACCACCGGCACCCTCAAGTACTTCGCCGACTGCCGCGCGCTCGAAAGCTACGATCTGCTTGCGCGCAGCGCTTTCGTGCGCGTCGTCACTGAGCATCGCAAGAAGTTCGAGCAGATCAGTTTGCTGGCGTGGAGCGGCGGCGAGATGAATCCGGCCTTTCTGGTTGCGCTGGGTGAGGTGGTGCTCGTGACCCGCGACGATATCGACTTCGAAGCGCGGCTGTTGGCTGTTGCTCCGCGCGCGCGCAGCAAATTGGGCGGAAAATCCGAACCTGCGCCGCGTTCTCGTTGGCTGCAACGTCGCTGATACCGCGTTCGTTCACTGCGCGTTCGTCGATACGATCGGATGCTGAGCGGCGGTTTCCCACGCCAGGCGTGGCCACCAGCGTGACGACGCGGGATGCAACGTTGGCTCGACCGGTTCACCGGGGCGAGGCGTCAGTAATAGCGCCTGCCGCTCCTGCGCCGCGACCAGCGAGCGCTCGACCGGTTCTGTCCAACCGTGCATGGCGAGGCCGAGTAGCGCCCAATGCACGGGCAGCATCACTTGGCCGCGCACCAGCTGGTGCGCTCGCACTGCCTGCTCGGGCCCGCTGTGCCAATCCGGCCAAGCGCGGTGATACTGCCCGGTTTCGATCATCGTGACGTCGAACGGGCCGAGCTTTTCGCCGATCTCGCGCAGGGCCGGAAATAGCCCGGTATCGCCCGAATAGTAAGCGCGGTGCCGCGCGCCGAGCAGCGCGTAGCCGGCCCAAAGCTTGCTGTCGTTGTCGAACAAGAAGCGGCCCGAAGCGTGGCGTGCCGGTGTCGCGACCAGCGTCAAACCACCGACCTCGGTCTTCTCCCACCAATCCAGCTCGACGATACGCTCGGGCGGCACACCCCAGTATTCGAGGTGCGCGCCGACGCCCAACGGCACCACGAATTTCACGCCGAGCGCGTTCAGACGCACGATGCTGCCGTAGTCGAGGTGGTCGTAGTGATCGTGCGAGATAACGACGGCGTCCAGCGTCGGCAAGTCCTCGAGGGCGATTGGCGCTGGGTACCAGCGCTGAGGGCCGAGCCAGCTGATCGGGGAAGCGCGTTCGCTCCACATCGGATCGGTCAGCACGCGCGCGCCGTCGAGCTCGATCAACATCGACGAGTGACCGAACCAGGTAACGCGCAATCCGCTCGGCGGCGGTTCCCGAAAAGCTTGTGGAGAGAGCTTGGCTACCGCCACGGGCTCGCTCGGGTTGACGTGGTCACTGACGTGCCACATCGCGCTCAACATGCCCGAGTAGTCGTTGAACAGCGGCTGCGGATTGACGAAATGACCGTCACGAAAATTCGCTGAGTGCTGCATGCGCACCAGCCGCGCGCCTGTGGCGTGCTTGCCAAACGCGGTCCAGCCCTGCACCAACAAGAGCCCCGCGAATCCTAGAAACAGGCACAAAAACAGCTGCAACGCGCGTAGCGTCAGTCGCCGCAGTCGGCCGCGCGAGACGCTGGGCTTGCTCAAGGCCGTCGAAATTGACAATCGGTGCTGGGGTTGTCAAGTTTGTCCTACGAGAGCTACCAGCCAGGAGGCGAAGCGACATGAAGGTGATCTTGTTCGGAGCGAGCGGCATGGTGGGGCAGGGCGCGCTCCGCGAGCTCCTGAATGACACGGATGTCGAGGCGGTGATATCGATCGGTCGCAGCGCGACCGGCCAACACCACGCGAAGCTCAAAGAGTTGGTGCAGGAAGATGTAGGCGACCTGGCGATGCTCGAGCACGAGCTGCGTGGCTACGGCGCGTGCTTGTTCTGCTTAAGCGTTTCGGCCGCCGGCATGAGTGAGTCGGACTACAAGCGCATCACGTACGACCTCACGCTCAAGGTGGCGCAAACACTCGAGCGGCTCAATCCGAAGATGACGTTCGTGTATGTCTCGGGCGGCGGCACCGACAGCACCGAGCGCGGCGGGGTGATGTGGGCACGCATCAAGGGCGCAACCGAAAACGCGCTGTTGTCGATGCCGTTCGAGCGCGCCTACATGCTGCGCCCGGGCTTCATTCGCCCGCTGCATGGCATCGTATCGAAGACGGGTTGGTACCGCGTGCTCTACGCGCTAGTCGGCCCGCTCTACCCAGCTCTGAAGCGGGTGTTTCCCGGCCAAGTCACCACCACCGAAGAGCTGGGGCGCGCCATGCTGCAGCTGCTGAAAGGCGGTTCTGCCGAGCGCGTGCTGGAAAACCGCGACATCGTCGCCTTGGCGGGCCTCGGCGCGAGCCTGCACGCCTGAGCATCCATGCCAGCTCCTGCCGCGAGAACCAACAGTCAACACGGTAGTTTGTCGCCGGGCGCGACGCCGAGCACGCTGCAGAAGCGCTGGTAAAAGGCGACCCGCGAGTTGACGCCTTCCGAAGAGCCGCCGTTGCACTCGACGTCGCCGTTGATGCTGCGAATCGTCTCGCCGAAGCCGTGGTCGCCGATGATCGCGTCATGCGGCGTGAACGACCCTGCACCATGTTGCGTCATCCAGAACCACAAGCCGGTTGCCCAAGCGATGGTCGCGTTCTGGGCCACCAGCTCCGGTTGGGCTCGCAGATCGTAGCCGAGCGCCGCGCCCGCGCTGCAGTAGTTGTAGTTCCAGGAAATCTGGATCGGGCCGCGCCCGTAATAGGACTTGCCGGGCTCGCACGGGCACTTGGCGCTTGATGAGCACAGCACGTCCTTTTGGATCTGCTCGACATAGACGAGCTCGCCGGTCTCGCGCGCCACGTTGGCCAGGAATGCCGCGACCTCGCGTTTCTTCTGATCGGCGCTGCCGCTGCCGGCGAAGGCCGGGTACTTGCGGGTCGCCTCGACCAACCCTTGGTAGGTGTAGAAACCTTTGCGGTCCGGGAACAACTCGTTGAACGTTTGCTCGCTCAAGATGTCGTCGAGCGCGCTCGCGCCGAGCGGTGCGCTGCCGCCGGCTCCACTGCTGCTGCCACCGGTGCTGGCGCTCGCGCAGCTGTATGGATCCCAGAAATAGTCGCTGATGACCGGGTCGTAGCCGGGGTTCTCGTGCACCGCGACGTAGTAGGCGCCCTGGAACAGCACGACCGCGCCCTCGGCATACGCGGTTCCGGCGACCCACGCCGGCCCGCACGGCTTGCCCTGGCTAGCGCCGCCGCTCGGCGCGCCGGCTGTTGACGACACGGTGCCACCGCCGGTGCTACCCGCTGCGCTGATCGGGCTGCCCGCCGTGCCTGGGTTCGTGCCGCCGAGGCCGCCGACAGGTCCGGCGCCAGAGGTGTTGTCGGCGCTGACGCGCGGGCCGTCCTGCCCGCCGCCGCAGCCGAGCCCGAGTCCCAGACTCAACCCCAAACCCAGAACCAAGCTCGCCGCCGTCGACTTCATGAGGATAGATGAATGGTAGCCGCCGAGGCCGAATCAATTGCCGCCGTTCTTCTCGTAAACTTGTACAGATCAGAACCTGGGACCGGCTCTGCGGAGCACGCCTGAAAGTCTGCAGCAGCCCAAGAATTCGGCCGCTCTGCCCGTTCGGTGCGGTTCGGCAAACACTGACAATACGCTGTCACGCGAGACCGATACGACTCTCTTCCACGCCGCACCAAACCCCGCGGCGTTACGGAGACCGCACTCATGACCAACACCATCAACTGGTTCGAAATCCCCACCACCGATCTGGACCGCGCCAGCCGCTTTTACGAAGTGGTACTCGCCACTTCGCTCAAGCGCGAGCACTTCGCCAACACGGACATGCACATGGCCATCTTTCCGGGCGACGAGGCATCCGTTCGCGGCGCTCTAATCGCCGACAAGCGCCGTAAACCCGTGGCTGACGGCGCGCTCGTCTACCTGCATTCGAGCGATCTCGACGCGAGCCTCGCGCGCATCGAGCGGGCGGGCGGCAGCGTCGTCATGCCCAAGACCGATATCGGCGACCCTGGCTTCATTGCGCTGGTGCGCGACACGGAAGGCAACGTGGTCGGACTTCACGCACCGCGTTGAGCGGTTCTTACAAGCGAGCGGCTGCTTGACCACAATTCCGTCGAATTCGTGATAATTCGGCGCGCTGCCGGAAACCCCGTGGCATGCGTGCTGCAGCTTGGCTTTGGGTCGCGGGTGTAGGTGCTCTCCTCACGTTGGCTCCAACTGCCAACGCGCTCACGGAGCCGGCGGCGCCGCTCGATCCGCAGCCGCTCGTTATCCCTATACCCGTGGGCGCCGGCGAGATGGCCGACGTGCAGGGCTTCAATCCGACGATCCCGAACGCCGGCCAATTCGTCACGTTGCCCTCGCTGTTTACCTTCCGCGGCGAGACGATCGACTTCCAAAAAGACGCCAAGACCGAGCCGGCGACGTTCTCACCGCTGTGCAGCTTTTCCGGCACCCTCGTGCTGCGCGGCGGTGGCTGCAAGGTGGCGTTCGGTTGGTACAACGCCGTTCAAAGCGGCGGTGCTCCACCAGCCGCCAACGAGCTCTACCCGCTGATCCCGGCGGATGATCCGACGGTGTATTCGCAGGGTGCGTTCGCACCGTTAGCGACCAACGGTCCTTGGTTGCCGTTGAAGACGTTCACGGCGTCCGACATCCGCAACGACCCGCGCTACAAGGGCGGCGAAATTGGCTTCGTGATGCTTGGCGGCGGCGCTTGCAGCCAGAACAAGTACTCGCAGCGCTCGCTCAACCAGGTCTGCACCTCCTGCACCCCGATGGAGCCGTTCATCACCACCGTCGTTTACGCCAGCACCAAGGAGCCGAATGCCTACTACCTGGCGTTCGAGGACTTGCCAGTCACCCCGACCAGCTTCAAAGCCAACAACGACGGCGACTTCAACGACTTCGTCTTCTACATCACCGGCTTGGTTTGCGCGGGTGGTGGCGAGCCGTGCGACACGGGGAAAGTGGGCGCGTGCGCGGTGGGTCGCACCGACTGCAGCGAAGCCGGCAGGGCCGGGCAATGCCGTGAAGTCGTCAAGCCAACCGAGGAGAAGTGCGACAATGTCGACAACGACTGCAATGGTCAGGTCGACGACGGCAACTTGTGCGGCCCAGGCTTGGTCTGCGATCACGGCAGCTGCGTCGGCGCGTGCGGCACCGGTGAGTTTCGCTGCCCCGGTGGCCTGGACTGCGACCACGGCTTCTGCGTCGACCCGAAGTGCGTTGGCAAGGTGTGTGAGGCCGGCAAGGCTTGCCGCGCCGGAGAATGCGTGGGCGCTTGCGACGGCGTCACGTGCCCGCTCGGCGAAGAGTGCCAGCTCGGCCATTGCGTCGACTTGTGCGCCGGCGTCGTGTGCTTGAACAAGCAAGTTTGTGAAAACGGCCTGTGTATGGCCGAGTGCGGTTGCCGCGCTTGCGGTCAGGGCAAAGTCTGCGGCGACGGCGGCAAGTGTGTCGCGACCGGCTGTGAAAAATCGACGTGTCCGGCAGGGCAGGTTTGCTTGAACGGCGGCGCGTGTATCGATGCCTGCCAGGGCGCCGTGTGCCCGGGCAAGGCGGCATGCGTCGATGGCCAGTGCATGGCCCCAGCCGCCGACATGCCAAACGGCGGCACGGGCGGGACGGACATCGGTGGCGCGTTCCAGATCCCGCCAGGCGGTTCGATCAGCTTCCCGGGCGGCGGCGCGAAGTCGACCCCCGGCACGGGCGGAACTAACAGCGTCGCACCCCGCCAAATCAGCAAAGATGGTTCTAACGCCGCCGGCTGCAGCTGCCGCATCGGCAGCGACGACCAACACTCGTCGCGCCTCGCGTGGCTCGCCGCCGCGCTGGTCGGTGCAGCCGCACTACGCCGTCGCCGCGCGGCCTGAGTCGGGTTTGCGTCAGGGGTGTCCGCTGGGGCACCCCGTGCTGGTGCAGGTTTTCCCGGCGCGTATTGTGAACCTCGGCAAGCGCTCGCGTGGACTCCCTGAAGCGGACTCCTCGAGTTCGCGCGGAGCTCACCCCGATGTCACCAGCTGATGGATCCGATCGGGTTCGCGCTCGAGAACTACGACGCCGTCGGGCAATGGCGCGACGGGGTGCCGGCAGCCTGGCGGTGGCGCTGCCGTGGCTCGAAGCGATGGGTGGCGAAGAGCAGGTGGCGCGCGCGCAGGCGCTAGGCAATGCCGCACCCGCCAAGCACTTTATCTCGGTTTTCCGAGCCGGCGGCTGCGTGCGCGATCGCTACTTCCCGACCGGTACCGAGACCGCGCCGGTGCTGAGCTCGGTCTTGGCGCCGCTCCAGCCCAGCCTGCAGAAGCTGATTGTCACCAAGGGCTTGCGCTGTGAGAGCGCGATCGGCGAGCAACACCAGGCTGGCATCATCGCGTTTCTGACCGGCAGTATTCAGGTCAAGAACGGCGATGTGCTGGGCTTTTCGCACACGCCGTCGATCGACCAAATCATCGCTAGCCGGGTGCTGAAGGGCAAGAAATTCGGCAGTTTGCAGATGGCGGTGCGTTGGGCCACCGGGCTCTCGTCGGGCCGGTTGCATCCGATTAACACCGTACCCAAAGTGACTTAGGCGGCGCTACCAAACCGCGCTGCGAGGCCGAACAGCTCGAAGGCGGTGCGGGTCGTGGTTCGGCGTAGCTCGGTTTCGTCACGGCCGGCGTAGCGCGCGACGCTGCGCGCGACGTGCGGTAGGAACGCGGGTTCGTTGCGGCGGCCGCCGGGATGCCTAAGATCGCGCGGCAGCAGAAATGGCGCGTCGGTTTCGACCATCAACCGGTCGGGCGGGATGCGCTTCACCAGCTCGCGCAGGTGGGTGCCGCGTCGCTCGTCGCAAATGAAGCCGGTGATCCCGATGCATAGCCCGAGCTCCAAGTAGCAGTCGAGCTCGCGCGCATCGCCGGTGAAGCAATGCACAACGCCGCCCGTCAGCTTCGGTCGCGCATTTTTCAAGATGCGCTCGAAGTCCTCGTGCGCGCTGCGTTGGTGCAAAAATACCGGTTTTTGAAGCTCGATCGCCAGCTCGAGCTGTGCTTCGAAAGCGGCGCGTTGTTGCGGGCGCGGTGAAAAATCACGATCGTAGTCGAGGCCGCATTCGCCGATCGCCACGACCTCCGGCGCGCGCGCCAGGTTGCGTAGCTCGCCCACGGTGTGGGCGTCGACGGTGCTGGCGTTGTGCGGATGCACGCCCACGGTGCAGCACAGCACCTGTGGCCGCGTGCGCGCTAGCTCGAGCGCAGCCTGACTGAGCGGGGCGGTCAGACCAGTGACGATCATGTAACCTACGCCCGCGCCGAGCGCGCGCTCGATGACCTTCGGCAAGTCCTCGCGGAATTGCTTGCTGGTCAGGTTCACGCCGATGTCGATCAGCGGTTCGTTCAAGCGCTTTTCTCCAAGGCCGTCGCGTAGCTTGGTAGCAGCCGCGCGGCGATGCGGCGATGGTACTCGGATGCGCTCCAGTCGCTCGCAGCGCCCCGCGGCGCCTTCTGCAAATGCAGCTTGCCACGCGCGAATGCACGCAGCGCGCACAGCTCGGTAGCTCGCAGCTTGAGTTTGCAAAGCTCGCGCTGCTGCTCCGCCATCGGTCGCAGCCAAGGCGCGCGCAAAACGCGCTTTAGTCCGCGAATTGCGGCGGAAAGGGCGCGAAGGTCCGCGCGCAACAGGTGATGATTGATTTCGAAATTCATGAGGATTTATTTTCTTGTTTGGAATTGTAAAAGTGCCTCGCTCGCCGGATATCGGGGCGAGGCGGTTGAAATTTGAACGCGCGGATCGGCACCAGGCCGAAGGCATGCGCAGCGCTTCACGACGAGCGTGCCGCGCGAGGTATCGTGCTCCCCCATTGGAGCTACGCAGTAGCGGGGGCTCGAATCGAACGAGCCTCTCCGGAAGGCTATTCCGGCGTAGGTTCCTCTCCTACTACCCCGCAATAAGGCGGTCGCCGGCGTTATACGCCAGCCGCGCTCTAATCTTCCCTGGGCGTCCCACATCCAAATGCACGAAGCAATTTGGCAGCGACGCTTTTGATTTAATTCAGGAAACCGAAGATTAGAAGCCCAACACCATCCTTTTCGTTGGGCCTAGGATGAGCGCGAGCACCGCGTCTGTCAAGCGAGTGCTGCGATCCGACACCGACCCTGCTAGTCGTGGCGGTCATGAAAAGGCAGTCTCGTGTCGCCGGCCTCGCCGGCTCCGGAGCGCAGCTTGGCTGCGTGGTTGGCGCTGGCATGCTCTCTCTGCTTTTGGGCTGTGAGGACGAGAAGCCTGCTGCACCGAGCAAGCCGGTGCCGAGCGCGGTAGCAGCGCTGACACCGAGCGCCGCGCCTGCACTCGAAAAGGCCGCCGCAAAAACCGGTGACCGTCCCAGCAAAGTCGACATGGACCTCACGCCCGCGCGGCGTTCCGCGATCGAAGCCAAGTACGCGCCGGCCAAAGGTTTTCTTGCCGTTACTGAGCTGCAAGCCAAGCTCAAGGCCGACAAGAGCCTCAAGGACAAGAAAGCAGCGGTTACGGCCTTCGACAAGATCGCGCGGGGCAAGTGGCTGCTATTCACGGGACCGCTCGTGAACTTGAAGGATGACGGTTTCGATATGGCGCTCGAGTACACGCCGCAGCTCCCCAACGATCCGATGGGCATGAGCCGTCAGTTCTTCGAAGTGACGATGACCGAAGTCGACGGCTACTCGAAGGATGCCTTCAAAGACGGTAATGTCGGCGTCGTGCTGGTCAAGTACACCGGCGCCGCCAAGGCAGTTTCCGGCTACGAGCTCGTCGCGACCGGCGTCTGGAAATAGCGCTTCCAGGCAAGAAAGCGCGTCTGGCACAAGTCTCCGCGGCGTGCTCGAAACCGGGGTACGCTGCGGCATGACCGTTGATCGATTGCAAAGGGACGGTTTCGTCGTGGAGCGGCATGGCGCTGCGTCGGCGACCTACTTCGTGTACGCCGGCCACATGCGGCGCGTCGAGATGTTGCCGTCACACAAAGTGCTGCACATTCCGTACACGCGCCTCGACGATGCGGAGCACGTCGAACCGCTGGTCGATGCGCTGTGGGAGCTGTCGATTCCAGGCGTCGTCGACAGTATCGAGGTCGCCTACAAGGAAGGCGACCCGAACGAGACGATGACCGTGCGCGAGCGCAGCTAGCCGTCGTCTTCGGCCAGCACGATCAGCCGGTCGCCGGTTTTGGGCGCGAACGAGCGCGAGCGTTCGCGCCAACCTCCAGGGATTCAACCAAGAATTCCTAAAGGGAATTCCTCTCAATCGGGGATTCGGAGATGAACCGACCCGGCCAACTCGGATGTGTCCTGGGAGCTCGCCGCGCCATCTCGGAGCCCGCCTTTTCGGCCGGGCAGGGGGCCAGCCTTGATTGGTGATCGGGCCGGGTTCGGGTTGGGGATCGGCTGATCGGCAGCGGGATGGGGATCGGCCGGGGCAGCGGTTTCGGATCTGCACAAATTCGCAGCCGGCAAGCTCCGGCAGCAAGCTCGCAAGAGCGCCAAGAGCGCGGTGCTCAACACCGCGGAGGGTGCGGCTCGGCAAACGCTCGCGGACAAGAGCCGCGCCTACGCCATCGCGCTGCGTCGCTTCGCTTACACTCTGCTTGCGCTCTTCCGCAGCGTCACGCAGCGCTCCGACGAGCGCCGCGCCACGCCGTGGAAAACGTTGATGAGCGACTGCTTCTTCGCGCTCATCACGACCACCGCCGCCGAGCTTTTGCGGCC
>JBBSAB010000135.1:0-19904 GCA_038252755.1 Polyangiales bacterium
GCAGCGCTGCCCGGCGCGTCACGCTGACTAGCGTGCTCCGCTGCCAAGATCTGCGTAGTGCGCGAGATCGCCGGAAAAACCTGGGAAGTATCCAAGACTTGACGAGCCAAGCTGCTCAGCTCCGAGCGTGATCCCCACCCCACCGCGCCCCCAAGCGAGAAGTAGATGCTGCCGTGGGCGGGTGGCTCGCCGGCGGCGGCGTAGCTCGGCAAGATGGGCCCAGCGTGCCGGATCTCGCGCACTCCCTCGTGGGCCAAGCTCCAGATACCCGGTGCGATGTCCGACAGCGGTTCGTGGCTGGAGAAGCCTGGAATCGCGATCACGTCGCCCAACACCTTCTTTGCGGCGGCCTCGGGGATGCCGATCTCCAGCAGGCTCTCGACGACGCACGGATAGACGATCGGCATCGGAAAGGTGAGCAGCTTCATGTTGGTCAAATTGATGACCGGGATGTCGTTGAGCGCTCCCAAAACGCACAGCGTGTTGCGCAGGTCCGCGACGATCACGTCGGGCCGGAAGCTCTCGATGATCGGGCGCTCGACCGCGATGCAGTCGGCCAGGAACTTGGGGCTCGCCATCCGGCCCTTGGTGGCCTGACGCAGCTCGTCCTCCGTACGCCAGGTTTTCCACGGGCCGAGCGGAGTGAGCTCGGGCACCAACGCCACCTTCAAGCCCAACGCACGAGGATACTGCTGTGCCTCTTCGGCGCAGCAGAAGATTACCTCGTGACCGCGACTAGCCATGTGAGCGGCGACACGCGCCGAACGAATGACGTGTCCGAGACTGCTCCTAGAAAAGGCTCCTACTAAAATGCGCATCTGTAAGCTTCTCCCTAATTTTTCGCTGCCAATCGGCAGTCAGCCGTCGACGACGGCGTAGCTGTATTGGGCTTCGTATTGCTTGAAGTGGCGTCGATGAGGTTCGAGGCTGGCGACGTTGACGGTCTTGATGCTCCAGCGAATCTTCTGCTGATACGGGTCGCGAATGACGCCCACGTCTTTGCCGTGCAGGCTGAAGTTGTTGGCGCAGCTCACGAAGTCACCTGGCTGCATCAAGACGCGGGCCTTGAGCTTGTGCAGCGCCACGTTGACCTTCTCGAGGGCCGCTCGGCCCTCTTCCGTCTCGGCGATCGTGCGGTTTTCGAAGTAGACGAGGTCGGCCTCGCCCTGCAACACCGGGTGCATTTTCGCACGCCCGAGCTCCTGCCCCTTGTCGCCGTGAACCGAAAGGTCGTCGTACGGCGTGTAGAAGATTGGCTCACGCAGCACAGCGGCCACGCTCTTACCCAAGAACTTCACGACGTCTTGGCAGCGTACGAACGTGGTGAAGATTTCGTTCTGTTCGCTGCTGCGCATCGCCAAAATGTTGACGAAATCCGGACGAACGAAGTGATTCGCGAGGTCCTTGTGAAAGCCAATCTGCTTGAGCGTCTTCTGGGACTGCGTTTCGTACAGCGACTTCTGCGGGTAGATGTCGTGAACGATGTCGCCGCCGTTGACGTTCTTGTAACCAATCGCGGGGGTACCCATTAGGTTGGCGAACAGCACCAGGAAGCCCTCGCCGACGAACGTCTTCTTGAGCGCGTACTTACTCTTGACCGGTTCGTCGAAATCGAAGACCGGCAACTCCTCGTCGATTGGACAACCTTTGATGAACAAGAATGGTCGCTGCACCAGGTTGCGTTCGCGCGCTTGTCGGCAAAAAGAAACGAACGACTCGGGCACACGTTTGGTGTCGATCAACTCGCGCACGTGCGCGAAGAACGCCGGATAGTGGGTGTATGGATTGACGTTCGGGCGCGTCAGCTCAGCGGCCAGCTGCCGGCCGAGTTCGGGCTCGAATACGTAGTCGACGGAAACAACTGGAATATCGGACGAAAGCATGGTCGTGACCCCTATGACTCTGGACAAGGCTCCGCTCTGGTCCCGCCCTGGCTGCGACGGAGCGGCCGCAAGCCTCCGTATCGGCATGCGGGCGCCACTCCGTCGCACCTGGTGCGGGCGGCAATCGAGCGAGCGAGCTGAAGACTAGTTACTCAAATGATACGAGCTGAAGAATCAGACACGATGAGTCGCAGTGACGACGTGTAGGCGTCAGCTAGCTGACGAATCGTTTGTTCTGAGAACACCGACTTACAATATCGACAGTCCATGACGATGCCGTCGGTATGACGGATGGCGTACCACATGGTGTCGAAACGGACGGAATTGGGCAGTTCTTCGAGGCGCGCGTTCACCGCGCGCATCGAAGACGGGACGGACGTGTCCGTCTCCAAGGCGCTAAAGAACGTGCGCGTAATGTCGAAGCTATCCCTGCCCAGACCCAGGTCGTCTACCAACTCGTCGAGTTGGTAGCTTTGATGGTCCTTCGCTGAATGCAATGCCTCGCGCAATCGGCGCAAATAGCTGGCATACGTGTCGCCGGTATCCAAGCGCACCCGCACCATCACCAAGTTGATGAGCAGCCCAACGAGCTCTCGCTGCTGCTCGTCACGACCGTTGAGCGGCGAGCCCACGATCAAGTCAGGCGTCGATTGGTAGCGGTGGGCCACCAGGCAGAATGCCCCCATCATTGCGGTAAAGCCGCGCCAACCAAGGCTTTTTACGCCTTGCGCCAGCTCGTTTGGCATCACGAATTTGAAGGTCGCGCCGGGCCTCTCGCCGGGCACTTCTTGTCCCGTGCTCGGCCTCGCCAAGCGATCGAAAGGCGACGAGGGCAACGGGGCAGCCAGCGTACCAGCCCAGTATTCGCGGGATGCCCGCAACACGCCGGAGGCTTGCTGCTCGTTGGCGTAGCGAGCGTACTCGATGTACTCCTTCGACGGCGGCAACGCATCAGCTAGTTCGTGGGCCAAGCAGCTCGCGTAAAGCTGACGCAGCTCACGCAGTAATACTACGCGTGACCACCCGTCGACAATCAGGTGATGCCACGTAAGAATCAGCTCGGCGCGGCGCTCGAAGCGCACGAGATGGGCGCGCATGAGCGGTTTGGCTAAGTCGAAGGGCCGGCGAATTTCGCCCGCACGTATCTCTTCGAAGATCCGCTCACTCGCTTCTGGCAAATGCTCACGAGCGTCCGTAACTTCCAAGGGCAGCTCGAGCTTGGCCGCCACTCGCTGCCGCGGACTCTCGTCCACGATCGAAAAGGTGGTCCTCAAGCTATCGTGTCGCAGCAGCAGCACGTCGAGCGCACGCCCGAGAGCGAGCAAGTCGACCTGCGCCGGCAGCGTCAAAATACCGAAGATATTGGCCCAATTTGCGCCACGGACGCGTGCATAGTCGTTCCAGAAGCGCCGTTGAATGGGCGACAACGCGGCTGTCCCTCGCGGTTCACGTACGACCGCCTGTTCACTATCGAGTATCAAACGCTCCTCACTTTCGCTTAGGGACGAGCGCCCCCTTGGTCGCTCCTCCTCCTCCGTCCTTCGCGATGTGATAGGCGACGACACTTTAACGCGCAACTCAAATTGTTCGTAGCGCACGATTTAATTTCAATTCCCACGCGTTACTGACGCTCGAATTTCCGGCACCAGTACCAGGTATTTGTGGAACCGGTTTCAGCGCACCGTGCCGGCCGCACACCCAAACGTGGCAACGCGACGCCATCGAGAACGACTATCGACACGAGCGCACGAGCGCGGCGAAGCGTCAGTGCCGAATGAATTTCGGTAGACACCACGCTACCGAAATTCTTACTCCGCAAAGATCAAAGCGCATTGACGGGGTTGTACGGTACGCCGTGAGACGAATCGAGCAACGCAGCCTTGCAACATTCGCAATGCCAGCTCGCGCGACCAAGACTCCGTCAGTCCCCGCGAGCCACGAACGCGCCGGCGGATAGGCATGGCGACGGCGGCCGCACTTAGCGCGATTGGTACCCAGGCGCTCCGTTCCGTAGCCCCTGGCGTGGGGCTGACCCACGAAGCGAAGCTTAGGCGGGCGGATCAGCGGGCCGGGGATCCAGCCTCGAAAAGGCCACCTTTTTGGGAAACCTACTAGGGCCACGTTGATCGGCGGCCCGCATTGCCGGCACGCAGGCAGCATGCGAAAGACGGCAGGCCCGCCGCCCGTGGACACGAATCTGCCCAAAGGGGCAGACCGGTGTTGTTCTGAACCCTGACATAAAAACAAAGCGTGCCGCTGAATCCGTCGTCATCGTTGAAGCGGACAGCTGCAACCAGTTCTCTCAATCAACCGTCAGCGCGCCGCCGGATCGAGACGCTCAGCACTTCGTCTGCAGTCGTTGAGGGCCGGATTCTTTTGGACCGTTTGCGTGCAGTTGAGGTACCGCTCGCGTCAAGACGCTGTCCTCGAGCTCTTCATCATCAGCGTGAGACGTCGAGCAGGCCCCGGCGTCTGAGCCAGCGCAGCACTCTGAGCTCAACCGCATGCCCTATCGTCTCGAGATCAGAGCGGTTGGGGATGGCCAGCTGATAAAACACGACGCCCGGCGCGGCCTCGGGCTCCCGGCTGAAGACCCCGTCCGGCACGGCAACGTGATAGTGAACATTGAGGTTGAGGCTGCCGCCAAAGCGTTGGGGAAAGCAGACAGCGCCGCCGCGGATGTTCGGCGGAGGCGACGCTTTTCCCTTTCGGCCGTGCATGAGCGACGCCCCGAACTGTTCGCGCTGCCAACGCCAAATTTCGCGCACGAAGATGCGACCGACGGCGCTCAACGCAGCGGCGTTGCGTGCTAAGAGCAGCCGCAATTCAAAAGGAACGCTCAGCACCCACTGGCGGATGGGCACGTCTGGGAACACTCGGTCCGTGAGATGTGCGGCCGTGCTGCACATCCGACGCGCGTTGCACGAAGGGCAGACTCCGCGCAACTTGCAGGAAAACGCCACGAGTATTTCCTTGCCGCAAGTGGCGCATCGAGCGCGCAAAAAGCCGTGCGCGTGGATGCCGCAAGCCAGGTAGGCGCGCAGCTCGCGTTCGACGTAGCGCGGCACACCGCGGTCGTGGGCGGCGCCAGCCTCGGCCAGAAACGTCTCGAGGTGAGTCGCGATCAGCCGATAAAGCGGAGTCGTCTCCGGTCGCCGCTGTTCGTAGTGCCGCGCCGTGGCGTGTGCGGCGTTCCCCACGGGCGCGCACTAGCGAACAGCGTGCCGGCGACGAATCTCCGTTGTTTCGTGGTTGTGGCACCCGGCCAATCGCTGGGGGGCGGCGGCCAGGCGTCGGGTACAGGCGCAGTGGCACGGCTGGGCAGCAGCGCTGTGTCGGGCGCTTTGGGGCAACGCTCTCAACCGTCGTCGTCGATGTCCATGGTGCGCAGCTGGCGGCTTCCCTCGAATACCGTCAGGACCCACAGGTCCTGTCCGTCGGTTCGATACACGATGCGGTAGCTTCGCAAATAGGTTTCGCGAATGTCCGGCTGGCCAAGCTCCGGAACAATTCTGCCGAGAAGTGGCGCCTCGGCGGCCAAGTCAGCGTGTTCCAAGATCCGCCCGATCCAGCGTTCAGCGGCGCCTCGGTTGTCGGTTGCGATGTGCGCGAAGATTGCACCCAGATCTGCGCGTGCGCGTTGGGACCAGCCTACTGCCAAGCGATGGGTCCGAACTCTGCCTCGAACGACTTCTTGAACTCTTCGGTCGTGAGCACGCGCCCAGCGTTGACGTCCGCGAGCCCTTCGCCAATCGCCGCCAAAAAGCGCCGGTGCTCACGCAGTGCCGCAAACTCGGTTGCACCGATGAGCACGGCCGCCGGTTCGCCTCCCTGCAGCACAACGACTGCATCGCCCGTATCGTGCACGCTTTTCACGAGCTCTTCGGCTCTCGCCGAAAGCTCTGCGGTCGAGACAGGCGCCTTTTCGCTAGCCATGCTCGAAAACTAGCAGCAGCTCCGTACGACGTCGAGCTGCCGTGCAGGTCACGTCGCGCGGCGGTCGGTCGCTCGCCCGCTGCCCATCCGCTGCCCAAACCCAGTCGATTCACGTCGACTCACGTCGATCGGCGGAGAGAAGGATCCGAACCCATTTCGCTTTCAGTTTCACGGCGTTGGCTCGCAAGGTCGCGTGCCGCTTAAGGTTTTTGCAAACGCCGTTTGCAGGGTTCGAATCCCTCCCTCTCCGCACGTCGACCCGGTTGGCTACAGGCCACGTCGAGTTGTAGCGACGCGGGCGCTTTCAGTTAAACGGAAAGCACTCGACGGTGCACTCGGCGTAGGCAGCCGCGACTAGGTCGTTCGTGTCCGCATTTATCCCAGCAGCACATTGGTTTTGGCAGGCTGCTGCGCACGAAACGAGCAGGGCATCCGGATCGTTGGTGTTGGATGCGCCGTCAGCAAAGCATTCGATGATGCAGTCGAACTGGCCCAGATCGTCATCTTGCAGACCGTAGCCGCAAGCCGACGTGGGTAGGCTGCCGTAGCAGGTTTGCCACTCCGAGCAGGCATTTTGCTTGATGCATGCCCGGCAATCGGAGTCGCGAACCGAAAGAGAGCACGACGGAACGAGTGTCGGTTGTACGGTACCGTTACCTGTGCAGGCACCCGGCACGTACCCGTTGGACGCGCCGCCTGCTCCGCCCAGGCCTTGATTGGTGTCGCCAGCCGACCCGGTATCGCCAGCGCTGCCTGCACCAGCTGCCGCCGCAGCACCACCGACGCCGGCCTCACCGGCGTCGCCGAAAAGAGTTCCTGAGCCGCTTGCGCCACTTACGTTGGCGCCGCCGGTGTCGACCGAGCTCCCTCCAACGTTCGAGCCCGCTGACGTTTGCGCGCCTGCCTTGCCGCCATTGGCGGTTGGGGCAACGCCAGCGCCTCCGGATCCACCGCTCGGCTTCGAGTCGTTGGGCACCGAACTGTCGTCGCCACACGCCCCGGTGGCTGCCGCCGCGCCGACCACCAAACCCAGTACGAGCCACCCACACCGGCGAGTTTTCACTGGCGGAGGCTACATGATGGTCAAAGCGATTTCCATAGGGCGTCCCAGCCGCACCAGGCGAGGCTAAGTCGGCTCGCGGTGCGCCACCGGGCGCAGGCTTCGAGCGCGCTCTCGGGTCGCGACCTCGAAACCGTTGATCGCGACCCTGGGCAGGTGTTCGGGCCACGATCGCGTCAAAGCCGCAGCGCTCGGCGCCGTCGGTCGCGCGCGGTCCTCGTCAGTGACTCTTGGCTGGATGCTCCGCCGGCGGCTTCAACGGAATCTTGCTGTAGCTGCCCGTAACGACGCGGTAACCAATCTTGAGCGCTTCATCGACGCCAGTCTCTGGGTCGATCGGCACGTCGCGTGACATGCCAAGGTCGGTCTCTTCGCCGGGGGGAGCGTCGGTGGCGGCGGCCTTGTGGTCTTCGGGCGGCTGCGGCGGGCCGACGAGTGGCGCGCGGCCGCCTTCGACTGGCGGCAAATAGCCTTCGAGGTTTTGTTCCTTCAACACGCCGTAGCCGAGCGCGACGCTCGCGCCGCCGACCAAAATGTCAGGCTTTACGCCTTGCGCCTGAATCGGACGACCGCTCGGCGTGTAATACCGGAGGGTGGTGAGGCGCAGGCCGGCGCCGCCGGGTAGATCGACGATCGTCTGCACCGACCCCTTGCCGAAGGTCGGGGCGCCGACGATCGCTGCACGTTTGTTGTCTTGCAGTGCGCCGGCGACCAGCTCGGCCGCGCTGGCGCTGTACTCGTTGACCAGCACCACGACCGGACCGCGCCGCAGCACGCCCATGCCGTCGGCGCGCAGGTCGTCGACGATCTGACCGCGGCGGCGCGTCGTGAAAATGACCCCGCTGGACAGGAATTCGTCGGCGACGGCGGTGGCTTCGTTGACCAGTCCGCCGGGGTTGTTGCGCATGTCCAGCACCACGCCGGTGAGCTGGCCATGTGCGCCTTCGCGCAGCTTCTTTACCTGGTCGAGCAGCTCGCTGTGCGTGCCTGTCTGAAACGTTTTGATCCGCAGGTAACCGACGCCGCCCTTGAGCGATTTGCTAGCGACGCTCGCCACGTTGATGATCTGGCGCGTCAGCCGAAAATAGAGGAATTTTTCCTGTCCCTTACGGCGCACCGTGAGCAACACCTTGGTGTTCGGCTCGCCGCGCATCATCCGTACCAAGTCCGCCGCGCTCTTGCCGCGCACCGCTTGGTTGTCGATCGCCAAAATCCGATCGCCGGGCAGCACGCCGCCGAGCGCCGCAGGCGAGCCGTCGATCGGCGCGATGATCGTGATGAACTCGTCGCCGAAGTCGACCTCGACGCCGATGCCGCCGAAGTGCCCTTCCGTGTCAGCCTGGAAGATGCCGTAGTCCTCCGCCGGCAAGTACGACGAGTGCGGATCGAGCTCGGCGACCATGCCCTTGATCGCGCCCTCCACCAGCCGTCGACGCTCGACCGGGTCGACGTACTCGTTTTCGACCCACGCCAGCACACGGCCCAGCTGCTCGAAGGGGAAGTAGGGGTTGTCCCACTCGGTCTTGGCCTGGGCCTCTTTAATGTGGAGGGCGCCGCCAGTGACGAGGCCTCCCAAAAGCGTCGCCGCTCCCAGCTCCGCAAACCGGCGAGATCGAGCGTCGCCAAAAATCCGCATGCCCGAGTTTTCTGTCCAACCGCGCAGAAGCGCAAGGCCGCTCCCGCTTACCGAAGCGTCACGAAACCCCGCAAAAGAGCGACCCGAGGTGGGGTAAGGACCCCACCGACCGACGCGACCGAAAGCGAGCCGCCGGCGAGCGTGCGGATCCCCATTGATTCCGAGGGTCTGTGGGTGGTAGTGATGAGGTTCGCGTCTTTGACGGTGTCTCGCGACACCTCACTACATACCGAGGGTATGCGTGGCCGACAACGAAACCAACAAGACCGCCGGTAGCGATAAGCGCAAACAAAGCCTGTACTTTCCTGAGGCAATGCTGCAGGAAATCAAGGACGAGGCAGCGCGGCTCGACCGCTCACTGTCTTGGGTCGTGCAGCGCGCCTGGAAGATGGCTCGGCTCGAGATCAAGAAGATCCCGAGCGTGAACGACATCAGTGACGACGAGGACGAGGCCCCCGCCACCTGATTCGGCGCTCGAGTCGTTCGCGCTAGCTCGCGACGGCACTCGTCTCTACGTCCGGCAGCACGCAAGCGCCGCTGGCGCCAAAGCTGCGCCAACGGCGCTGCTTTGTGACGGCCTCGTTTGCGACGGGTACATCTATCGGTACCTCTGGGATGAGCTCGCCGAGCTCTTGCCGGTCGCCCATTTCCATTATCGTGGTCATGGGCGCAGCGGGCTGCCGGTTGATCGCGAACAGGTGGACGTCGTCGCTCACGGCGCTGACCTGAATGCGGTCCGTGACCATCTCGGTGATCCCGAAGTTGTCCTGGTGGGACATTCGCTCGGCACGCAGGTCTGCCTGGAGGCGTATCGGGCGCGACCGGAGCGCGTGCGTGCGTTGGTACTGCTGTGCGGAAGCTTCGGCCGCATCACGCACACCTTCAAAGGGTCCGACGTGCTGTCGTCGGTGTTGCCGAACATCCAAGATTTCAGTGCGCGACACCCGCGGCTGCTGCGCGCACTGTGGGCGCGTGTCCCAGTTCGAGTCGCGATCAAGCTCGGTGTGATGATGGGCGACATCGATCCGAGCAAGGTGCGCGTCGAGGACGTCGAGCCGTACTTCAGGCACGCCTTACACGTGGATTTCGAGCTGTTCGTCCGCATGCTGCGCGCTGCGGGCGAACATTCTGCCGAGGATCTGCTGGCTCAAATTCGGGTACCGACGCTGGTAGTCGCCGGTTCGAGGGACACTTTCACGCCCCCCGAGGTCTCGGTGGCCATGGCCGAGAGCATTCCCGGGGCACGCTTGGTGCTGATTCCCGGCGGTTCTCACATTTTGCCGCTCGAAGAGCGGGACCAGCTGCGCGAAGTGCTGCGCGATTTTCTGGCCTCCTTGTGAGATAGTAGACGCTCCGGAAATGGGGCGTTGCTCGCCCGATTTTGAATTGCCGATGAAGGAAGAGCTCAGCTCGGAGTTGGTGAGTGCCCTGTTAGGGCTTTTCGCCCACGATCTTCGAAATCCGCTTTCCGCGCTGCATAGCAACGTCAGTTTCCTCGGCTCGGTCGTGGCCGCCAGCGACACCGAAGCGCATGAAGCGCTCGAGGACGTCGCCGCGTCCAGCGACGCGCTCGGCCACATCACCGACAACCTCGAGCTGTTCGCGATGGAGCTCGACGGCACCAAGCCGCGTGAGGCGCACGAGTTTCAGCTGCGCGAGTTATTGCGTGAGGCGGCACAAAAGTCGCGACGCTTCGCCGAGAGCTACCGTGTGAACCTGGACGTGGATGCGGAGTCGGGCGGCAGTCTGCGCGCGCTGGCCAATCGCGACATGCTGCTCCGCTCGCTATCGAACTTGATCAGGAACGCCATCCAGCACGCGGGCGAGACCGGCAAGGTGACGGTGCGCGCCTCGCAAAAAGGCGCGGAACTGATCATCGCCGTCACCGACAGCGGCACGCCGCTCTCGAGCGAGATGGGCGACCAAGCGTTCACCGCCGAGGGGCAACTCTCGACCAAGAACATTTCGGGTGGTCGTTACAGTCGTGGCCTCGGCCTGTACGCCGCGCGGATCGCCGCACGTGTGGCCGGCGCTACCGTTCGTGGTGGTACCGCGCCGGCCGTGGAAGCACGCTTCGAGCTCTGCGTCACCGCGCGCTGAGCTCGGCTCCCGGCTTTTCCGGCGAGAACACGAACCAGCGCGACAACGGGTAGTTCCACCCGAGATAGACGGCTGCGCGCACCAGCGACCACGCCAGCGGGAAGGACGTCACCCAGGACATGAGCGCCAGCACGCCTGACGAGTTCAGCAGAGCGCTGGTCGCCCAAACGAACAGAAACCGCAGCACCTGAGGCAGCGCCCGCCGCGAGCCGGCATGAAAGGTCCAACGGCGGCTGAGCGCGAACGCCACAGCGCCGCCAGCGACGCAGCCGAAAAACGTCGCCACGGCGGCGGAGCTGCCGAGGGCGTGCAAGCAGCTGGCCAGCGCGAAGTCGGTCACCGTTGCCAGCGCGCTCGTCAAGGCATAGCGCCCAAAGGCCGCGTCGAAGAACCGCTGGAGCGCACGCATGCCGCCAACACCTGGGGCCGAGCACGCCGGTCGTAAAGGGGCGCGGCGCGCGTTCAGGCTGGTTGGAAAGCGCCCGAGCCGTCGCTCAGTCCGGCCAAGCAGGCGAGTTGGGACGTCGCCGCGTCATTTCGCACCATGGCGAGGCGGCGGCGTTCACCCTGCACGATCTCGGCGACCAGCGATTTGCAGCCGCCGCAGCCGGTGCTGGCTCCGCAACAGTCAGCGACGTCAGCGCAAGTGCGCGCGCCGTTCTGCACGCTGGCTTTGATTTCGCGGTCGGTTACGCCGTGGCAGTGGCAGACGATCATGGCGGCTGAGAATCAACGTAGCTTGTTGAAAGTGATTGTCAAAGTCATTCTCTAAACCATGGATCTTCCTAGGTTTTGTGCGGTTTTTTTGCGTTGGGGGGCTACCGCAGGGAGCGGGGGCGCTGTGTTAGGGTCGGCGCACCATGCGAGGCGATGCCGAAGTCTTAGACGCGCTGAACGAGATCCTCACGTCCGAGCTGACCGCCATCAACCAGTATTTCATCCACTACAAGATGTGTGAAAACTGGGGCTACAAGCGGCTCGCCAAGAAGAAGCGCGAAGAGTCGATTGAAGAGATGAAGCACGCCGACCAGGTAATCGAGCGCATCTTGTATTTGGGCGGCGTGCCCAACATGCAACGCCTCTCGCCGGTGCGTGTCGGTGAAGAGCCGATCGAGATGCACAAGCTCGACCTCACGCTCGAGCTTGAAGCCGTCGCGCGCCTGAACCGCGCCATTCAGCTGTGCCTCACGAAGAACGACGGCGGCACCCGTGAGCTCGCCGAGCACATCCTCACCGACGAAGAAGACTCAATCGACTGGCTCGAAGCGCAGCTGCATCAGCTCGGCGACATCGGGCGCGAGAATTACTTGGCGCAGCAGCTCCAGGATTGAGTTGCCAGTTAGCAGTTGGGAGTTGGCAGCTTCGGCGCCAGCCGCTCAAGTACGTTGATCCGCGCGGGGAGCGTCGGGCCGCGCTTGGACCTCTGGTGCGCCGCCGCCATCACGGCTGCACGATCACGACGGTCTCAGGCTTTCTGAAGAGCGCCTTGCCCGTTTCGCCCGGACACCCCCAACAGGTTGAGAAATGCACCCGCGGCTTGATGTCCGGGCTGTAGGCGAGCGCGACGGGGCCAGGCTCGTTTTGGAGGACGAACGTCGACGCGAGGCGGTACTTGCCGCCGGGCAGCACGTGAAAGGCTGCAACGAACGAGGTGGTCTCGCCGGAGCGGGCGGCAACGAGCAAGATCTCGGCGCCGGGCGTCGGATTCCAGAGCAGCGGCGCGACCGTGAAGTCGAAGCCCTTCTTTTCGCCGGGGCCGCGAGACACGACGGTATTGGCGCCTTCGGGCTCACGGAAAAATTTGATGTCGTGGGCGAGCGCCTTGCCGGCTGGATCGGCAGCGAGCGCCTGCTGCAGCTCTTCTGCCGTCAGTTTGGCCTTGGTGAAGATTGGCCCTTGCTTGGGCTCGCTCACGACGGCGGCATTCGGCGCGCCTTGGCAGCAGCGAAAACCGATCTCTTGGCTCTGCGTCGTCGCTTCGGTCGGGTGGCGCGCGGCGCAGCGATGGTCGGTGCTCGGCGCACCGACGGCGCCCCCGCGCACCACCGCGCGGCGTTTTTCGTCGATGGTCACGTCATTGGCGACCCATTCGCCGGCGGTCGTGCCCAGGCCGAGCACGTCGAAGCCGGTCGCGCACGCCTTGGCTCCGGAGGTGCAGCTGGGGTCCCACATCACCCCGGAGGGATACTCGTCCTGCCGCGGCCCCTTGCAGGCCCGCTCCCACTCCACCTCGGTGCAAAGCCGCGCGCTCTGCTCCGCGCAGAGCCTGCGAGCGTCATCCCTGGTCTTCCCCAGCAGCGCAGGTTGGGCCGGATCATTCGGGTAAGGCAGGCGGTCGATGGCGAACGGGCCGAGCTCGACCTCCTGATTCTTAGCCTCCAGCTCCGGCACGCGACCCGGGTCGCCGGGGGTACTGCCCGCGCGCAGCGTTCCGCCCGCGATCTGAGTCATCTGCCGGGCCGAGGGCTCGCCGGTCGGGCGGTGCGAAATGGCGCTCGCTTCAGGGGCCACGTTGGCGGTGGTCGCGGCCGCTGGTGATGGCTGCTTTCGACGGCAGCTGACGCCCGAGCCGGCGACCAGCAGCGCAAAAATCGACGCGGCCAGGGCTACGCTATTCCGAGGCGGCAAGGGCACGGCTTCCGGCATACTCTTGGGGTATGTCCGTTGTCGAGGCTGCAGGTTGAGCGGCGGTTTTTCCCTGACGGGGCGCGTGCTGGTGCTGTGCGAGAGCCCTGAGGTGCTCAAGGCGCAGCTCGAGGGTAACGGGCGCTCGGTCGAGCTTTCCGCGGTAGGCCCGCTGCGCGATCGTGTTTCGACCGATGAAATCACGCCGGCGTGGGCTTGCTACTACTTCGACGCAACGCTTGCGCGCTACTGCTTGGTCGGCCTGGCGGGGGGCGAGGTCGAGGCGGGGCAGGTCGCAGCCGGCGGCTTTCAGGTGCTGGTGGCGGGTGAGAGCTTTGGTTACGGCTCTTCGCGCGAGACCGCGCCGTTCGCGCTGCGCGAAGCCGGCATTCGACTGATCATCTGCAAGAGCGTCGAGAAGATCTTTCTCCAGAATTGCCAGAACCTCGGCATCTACGTGTCGACCGACTTCAAGCTGTTGCCGCGCTTGTTGCAGACCGGAAGCGTCGAAGTGGCGGATCTTCTGCGCGGGGTCGATGGGCTCGCTCGCGAAGTTGCCGAGGCAGGCGGCCTTTTTGCTTACAACGTGCAGCGCCTGGTCGGCAAACTGCAGAGCGCGACCGTGACGGCGAGTCGGCGGCCGATGACGCTGGTCGAGAAGCTGATCGCCGGCCACGTGGTTCGCGCCCACGGCCAGCTCGGAGTGCCGAGCGTGACGCCGGGGCAATCGTATTTTATCCGCGCCGATCTGCGCTTTTCACACGACTATGTAACCGCGATGGCCGACTCGCTGTTTCGGGCCGGCTTCGGTGAAGATGCGCGCGTGGCTGATCCGGATAGCCTGGTCCTGTTTCGCGATCACCTGACCTTGCTCGAACAGGCGCTGACCCCACGGCATGTCGAGCTCAAGCTGTACGATCACGCGCTAGAGCTGAAGCGCGCGCAGGAGCGCTTCGCCGAGCGACACGGTGTCAAGCTGTTCGACGAGGTACAGAGCGAGCACGGCGTGCAGAGCTACGGCATCTGTCACAATGTCGTGCTCGACGAGCTGGGCGTGCCGGGCAGCGTGATCATTGGCACCGACTCGCACACGTGTACGGCCGGTGCGCTCGGGGCGCTGGCGTTCGGGGTCGGCAGCACCGACATGGCCAACGCGTTTTACACGCGCGATGTGCGGGTGCGCGTACCAGAAACGGTCAGGGTCGAGCTGACGGGCGAGTTGCCGCCCGGCACCTGCGCCAAGGACGCGATGCTGACGTTGCTGTCGTCACCCGAGCAGCGCGCCGGAGCGTTCTTGGGGCGCGTTCTGGAGTTCTGTGGGCCCGGTGTCGCGACGCTTAATCTGGACGAGCGTGCGACGCTCACGAACATGGCGGTCGAGGCGTCGGCGTTCACCGGTATCGTGGCGTTCGACCGGCGTGCTCGCGCGGAGCTTGCCGCGCGCCGCGGTAGCGATTTGGACTTGCCACTGGTTGGCCTCGCCTCCGACCCCGACGCGCAGTTTGCCGCCGTCATGACGCTGGACCTTTCGCGAATCGAACCGATGGTGGCGCTGCCCGGCGACCCGCGAAATGGCTGCAGTCTGCGCGAGGCCCAAGATCAAGGCAGCGTGCGCATCGACATCGCTTACGGGGGTTCGTGCACGGGCTCGAAAGCGACCGATATCGACGCGTACGCCGCTGTCTTGGCGGCGGGGCTGCGCGCCGGGCGCCGTGTGGCGCCGGGCGTGCGGCTGTTCATCCAGCTCGGCTCTTTGGCAATCCGTCGTTACGCGGAGGAGCGCGGGTACCTCGAGGTGTTCGAGCAAGCGGGCGCCACCGTGGTCGAGCCGGCGTGCGGAGCTTGCATTGGCTCAGGTCCTGGCATTTCGACCAGCGCTGACGAGGTGACGGTCAGCGCCGTCAACCGCAACTTGCCTGGCCGAAGCGGGCCGGGTCGTGTCTATCTGGCGAGCCCGTGGGTGGTTGCCGAGAGCGCGCTGTGGGGCGAGCTACGAGCACCGTCGGTCGGTAGCGCAGAACGGAGCGTGCCGTGAGTCGTCGCGGTCAGTCGCAAGGTTTTCAGATCGGACCCGAGATGTGGGTGCGTTTGAGCGTGATGATTCACGACGCGGAAGGCGAAGCCGTGCAAGCCGAGCCGACCGAGACGAGCTTCGTGTTCGGCTTCGGCTCACTCGTGCCCGCGCTCGAGGTGGGCATCGAAGGTTTGCCACAGGGTGCGAAAAAATCGGTCACGCTCAAGCCCGAAGACGCGTTCGGTGTGCGCGACCCGAAGGCGGTGCTCGAGGTGCTGCGCGATGACTTCCCGGAAGACGTCGCTGAGGGCGACATCTTCGATGCCGAGGAGGACGACAGCGCTGATGCTCGTGGCGGCATGGTCCTGTTGCGGGTGTTGGAGGTGACCCCCGAGAGCGTGATCTTGGACCGCAACCACCCCCTCGCAGGTCAGAAGGTGCGCTTTGACGTCGAGGTCCTGGAGGTCAGACCGGCCGAGGAGAGCGAGATTTTCGCGGCGGAAGCCGCCGTGCTAGCCGAGGAATCCGCAGAAGCGCCGCTAATTCCGGTTGCAAGCTTGCTTCGGGGGGCTACCCGGCGCTACGAGAAGGACCCTTCCGGCGCCTAGGCCGGGGACGACGACGGTAAAACGATGCCTATGCTCGACTATTTGAAGAACGACATCCGAGTGCGCGATCGCCTCATGCGCAAGAACCTGCTCACGGAGGACGAGGTCGAGCGCCAGGACGCCGCCCTGCTCGACGTGGAAGACAAGGCAGTGACGCTGGAGCTGAAGCAGCCCGCGCTCCAGAAAGAATCCGAGCGCGCCATCGACGGTCCGCGCATCTCGCGTCCCGCGCCAGCGGCTCGTCCGGCTCCGATTCGTCCGTTCGAAGAAGAGGACGACGACGAAGAGGTCCTCGATCCGAAGGCCAAGCCGAAGGCGCCAGTCGTTGCAGCAGCCGAGCCTGCCGCCGCCGACGACGAGGATGACGATGACGATGACGATGACGACGACGATGACGACGATGACGACGCGGAAAAAGTGAAGCCCCCCGAGGGAGAGAAGGCGTGAGCGAGAACGGGGAGCACGATGCGGCTGAGCACGCCTATTCGGAGTATGCTCAGTCCAAAGAGCTCCCCGCTGTCGACTTTCTCAACCTGGTCGTGTCGATGAGCCATTCGGCTCTGCTGCACTTGGGCGACGCGCCCGATCCCGCCACCGGCGGTCTCGAGAAGAACCTACCGCTGGCGCGCCAGACCATCGATCTGCTGGCGATGTTGCAAGACAAGACGCGCGGCAACTTGAGCGGCGACGAAGAACGCGTGCTTTCTCAGGCGATTTACGACCTTCGCATGCGTTTCGTCGAGGTCGCGCAGGGCAAGTGACTCGCCGCTATCGGACGCTCTTGGCGGCGGCGCTGCTGCCGCTCGTATTGGTTGATTGCAAGCGGCCGGGCGCTCCCGCCGGGACTGGCCCCGCGGCGCCGCCGTCGGGCGCGGTGCTGGTGACCGGCTCGCCGATCGTCACGCAATCGGTGCAGGTCGTGGCGCCGCCGGGTGTCCAGGCGCCCAGCAGCTTTGCCGATCTGGCCGCCAAGGCCGATCCTGCGGTGGTGTTCGTGAAGACACTGCAGGAACGTCGCGGCATCACCGGTCGTCGCCAGGTCGTCGGCGAAGGCGTCGGCAGTGCCTTCGTGTACGATCCAAACGGTTTGATCATCACCAACAATCACGTGATCGACGGCGCGAGCGAGATTTACGTGGTGTTCGGCCGCAAGCGCCAGGTGAAAGCCACTGTCGTCGGTCGCGACCCGCGCACCGACGTCGCGGTGCTCCGCGTCGAAGAGAAGGGCCTGCCGTTTCTGCCGCTCGGCGACTCGGAAGCGGTGCGTGTGGGTGACTGGGTGGTGGCGATCGGCAATCCGTTTGCGCTATCGCACACGGTTTCAGCCGGGATCATCTCGGCGCGCGGTCGCACGATTCAGGACGTAAAAGGCCTAGACGAGGCCGGCTATTACGACTTTTTGCAGACTGACGCGAGCATCAACCCGGGCAACTCGGGCGGCCCGTTGCTCGACATGGCCGGGCGCGTCGTCGGCATGAACACGGCGATCCGTCGCAGCGCGAACAACATCGGCTTTGCGATCCCGGTCAACATGATCAAGGAGCTGCTGCCGCGCTTGCTCGCCGACGGCGGCGTGAAGCGCAGCGCGATCGGCGTCGTGGTCGCGCCGTTGATGCCCGAAGATCGCGAGCGCTTGAAGCTGCCGGATGAGTCTGGCGTGCTCGTCAGCGTGGTCGTGCCGGGCGGCCCCGCTGACAAAGCGGGCTTGGTCGTCGACGACGTGATCATGTCGTTCCAGGGTGAGGCGTTGCCGAGCCCCGATCGCTTGCGCTGGGTGGCAAGCCTGGCTGGTGTAGGTAAGACGGTAACGCTCCGCGTCGTGCGCGGCGGTCGCCTCTTCGACCTTCAAGTCAAGCTAGAAGCCCTGCCGGAACGTCCACCGGCAGCGGCCCCCCTCGAAGCCCCCGACGACGACGCCCCGTAACGGCTCATGAATTAAACAGGGAGACGGGGAGGTAGGGAGATTTGGGGGTGTGTGAGCGGGCGGCCTCCACGCGTCAGGGCGGCGCGGCGTCTTCTGTCGGCAAGACCACGTAAAATAGTCCTCCCCTGTCCTCCCCGACTCCCTGTTGAATTTCATGCGCTCGGCGGGTGGGGAGGTTCTTGGGGTGGTTCCCGTATGACGACGGGAGATGTCGCAAAGTATTCTTGCTCCCCAGCTAGTTTTTGGGGATTTGGAGCTCGATTCCGGCGCCGCTGAGCTGCCCCGTGATCGAAATGTCAGAGGGGTGAATAGGGGGCAGCAGCCCGCGTCCAACCGGCTGGAACGTGAGAACGAATCCGAGCAAGACAAGTGCCTCATCCAGCGCGCCCAGGCTGGCGATACGGGTGCGTTCCGACAGCTGGTCGAACGTCACCAGCGGCGTGTGTTCGCTATCGCCCTCGGCTTGGTGCGCGATGAACAAGACGCGCGTGAGATCGCCCAAGAGGCTTTCTTGCGGGTGCACAAGGGGCTCACGCAGTTCCAAGGCGGCTCCAGCTTCTTCACCTGGCTCTACCGCATCGTCACCAATCTCTCGATCGATCTCATGCGCAAGCCTTCCCGGCGCGAGGCCGAGCTTCATTTCGCGCTCGAGATCGACGACGGCGAATCGCCGCTCTTGCCGGCCTCCGACGCGGACCCGTACGATGTGGTGCGTCGCGGTCAAATCTCGCTGCGTATCCAGCACGCGCTCGATCAACTGCCGCCCTACCATCGCGGGGTCATTCTGATGCGCGAGGTCGAGGGCATGAGCTACGAGGAGATGGCTGAAGCGATGCAGGTCTCTAAGGGCACGATCATGAGTCGGCTGTTTCACGCCCGGAAGAAGCTTCAACGGGCGCTTTCGGATTGTCACGAGGAAGAATGCGCTGGAGCCAAGAGCGCGTGAACCCAGAGACGAAGCGTTTGCTTCGCTATCTCGATCGAGAGATGTCTCGCGACGAGGCTGAGCAATTTCGCGCGCGCTTGGCCGAGAGCCCCGCGCTACGGCAAAAACTCCAGGAAATGCAGCGGGTCGGGGCGTTGGTGCGGCGCTGGGCCAACGCCACCGAAGCGCGCGCCGGTGAGCTGGTCGAGCCGACGCTCCTGCGCGTGCGCGAGAGTGAGCGCAAGCGGCGGCGCCAGAACACGCTCGGCTACGCGCTGGCCGCTTTCCTGCTGGTCGCGCTGCCTTGGTCGCGACGGGCTCCGGAGCTGATCGGCTCGGTGGGACCAAGCGCCGTGACGCTGCCGGCCGGCGCAGCGATTGAACGCGTCGAAGCGGTCGACCAACAGGCGCAGGTGTTCGTGCTCGGTAGCTCGACGACGCCTGTGGTGTGGTTGGCCGACGATGCTACGGATGACGATGCTGCCCAGCAGCAAGGCCCGGGCTGAGCATGCGCCGCCTCTTGCTCGCTTTGGCGCTTGGCGCCCTGTGCCAGTTTGCCCGGACGAACGCCGCGAGCGCGAAGCCCCGCGTCGCCGCCTCACACGCCGCGCTAGCTGCCAAGCCACTGGCTGGCGCGCCCGAAAAGCTTGAAACGGTGATCGAGGTCAGCGTGCTGCACGGCACGCACGAGGCGAAGGACCCGGACCCGCGGATCGGCAACATGCCCGAGCTCAGCCAGGGACCGTTCGCAAAATACGCCAGTTATTCGCTGCTCTCACGCTCCGAGCTGCGGCTCAGTCGCGGTGGCAAGCGGCAGTTGAAGCTGCCCAACGGACGCTTGCTCGAGGCGCGCCTCGAGGACATCTTGGCCGACGGTAGCTCGCGGTTGGTCGCCAGCATCAATCGCCCCGACGCCAAAGACTTCTTGCCACTGCTCGAGGTGAAGGCACGCCCCGGTCAAGCCTTCATCGTAGCCGGCCAAAGCTACAAGCGCGGCATCCTCGTCTTAGTGTTCAAAGTCTTGCGGTGACGCGCGGCTCGAGAATCGAGCAAACAGGAAGGCGGCTTGTCATTGGTCTCATTTCAGCTGGCGGCCACGCCCGCTGATCCTGGCTTCTGGCTTCGTTTTCGCTCCGGTCCGGTGCTCACGTACCCACGTACGTTCCGCTCCGGTCCTCGCGAAAGCCTCGCCA